>NZ_CP080413.1:2066825-2755767 GCF_019457475.1 Shewanella acanthi | reverse complement strand
TCTAACTGATTGTTTAATTTGTTTTAGGTGAAAAAGAAGCGCGAGTGCAATGGATTATTGCGCTATCGCTTCCATATCCAGTTCGATATCCGTACAACCTTTAGCGCAATAAATGCCCGCCAGTTGCTCCGCCTTCACCTGCTCGGGCAGTATCACTTTTAGTGATTGTTTACAGCTGGGGCATTGGGCGGCTTGTCCCTTCAACACACGTTTGATCAGGTTTTTTTGTTCATTAAACGACGCAGCTGTGCTCTTATTTAATACGCCGAAGGGATTAGATGGTGTGCTGGTATTTGGGTTTGTCATGGAATTGTCATTCTTCCCGCTGAAAATCTGATAAAGGTAGCAATAAGCTTGACCTAATGCTGGGATTATACCCCGAGCATGCAAGGTTTAAAAATGGCAATTTACCCGCGTTTACTGTATTGCGTAACTAGTTGTGTTATTTGCTTTTTTAAACCCTGAACTAAGTTGATTTAACTTGATAGCCTTAAAGCGCATATGTGGTGGCGAGTAGGTGATTCGAAATAAGCAATGGCTCAGAGTCTGTTGGGGGCTTGGGAAGTGAATATCTCTTGATAATGCCAATTAATAACACGATAAGGAGAGTGTCATGGATATGACCAATGCAGATATCACTAAAGTCAGCGGGACATTCGAGGTAAAGCTTGAACCACACTCTGCCTATGCAACGGGTGTGGGCGGGATGAATCTTGGCCGCATGACCTTAGATAAAGCCTTCATAGGGGAGCTCGAAGGGCGCAGCCAAGGGGAAATGCTAAGCGCCATGACCGCGAAAAAGGGCTCTGCAGGCTATGTGGCGATAGAGCAATTTGTCGGCAAACTTTGTGGTAAGCAGGGCAGTTTTGTGTTGCAACACTTTGGCATTATGACCGATGGTCAAAACCGCTTGCACCTTGAGGTTATCCCTAACTCTGGGGCGGGGGAATTAACCGGACTCTACGGCAATATGGCCATCACCATCGAAAATGGTCAGCACTTCTATGAATTTAGCTTCAGTATGGCCAAGGAAGAAGAGCCCATGTGATAGGTTTGACCTTAAGCGCTGGGTGAGTATTTCATGCTTAGCAACAATAAAACCAGCCGCAGCTGGTTTTATTGATTATGGTATCTTAAAACTGATACAACAGTTAGCAGCGCTGTAATGGTTTCCAGCGTTGCAGGCTCACAGGAATTGTCACTCCTTGGGATAACAACAGGTTAATTCGCGCCTGATAGGCGGCGCCGAGCATTAAGTGTTTCGCTAAATCGACCGCATTTCGCTCGCGGTAATCGTCTAAGTAGCTGCCCTTGGCCCAGGCATTAAAGGCGCCAAGTGCAGGACCAGCCCAAATTTGATAATCCATTTCACGGCCGATTTCGCCCGTGTTTGACCAGCGGCTCGAAAGACCCAAATACCAGCGGAAAATCAGTGCCATCTTGCGTTTTGGATTATCCAATGCGCGCTCGATTTGCTTAGGATCGCGCTCATTAAAGTGGGCAACCGTGCCCGCCCAAATTTCATCTAGGGATGCGCGAAAAACCTGCTCTTCAAGCTTTTGACGCTCATCCAAGGGGATGGCTTCGATTGAGTCATAGCGGGTGTAAATCTCATAGAGTTTGTTGGCCCGCATAGGGAACAGGGTGCCGCGCTTAACGACTTGTAATTTAACGCCCATTTCGAACATATCGGCGGCTGGCGCCATAGTCACATCGGCCATTTCCGTGGTCGAGAGTAACTTACGGGTATGCTCGCTCGCGCCCGCTTCGACGCAGGCTTGGTTAATCGAGCCTGTGACTATGTAGGCCGCGCCCATGTTGAAGGTGGCGAGCGCCGCATCGGGCGTACCGATACCACCGCCCGCACCGACGCGAATGGGGGTTTTGTATTGGTATTTGGCTTGGATTGCATCCTTAAGGGCCAAGATGGTGGGCAGCAAAGTAACCAGTGGGCGATTGTCGGTGTGACCACCGGAATCGGCTTCTGCGGTAATGTCATCGGCCATAGGCACTGATTGCGCCATCGCCATTTGGTCTTCGCTGATAAGCCCTTCATTGACCAATTGCTGCAGCATTTTGACTGGAGCTGGCTCCATAAACTTAGTGGCGACTTCGGTGCGGCTGATTTTCGCTATCACTTTATTGCCAATCACAATCTCGCCATTGGCATCGCGGCTTAACCCCGCGGCGCGGTAGTAAACGATTTGCGGCGTTAAGGCGAGGAAGGCGGAGGCTTCAACCGTGCGCACTTTATGCTTGAGGAATAGCTCAACGCTACCACGCTCTAGGGCGGGTTCGCTCGGGCTGTGAATTAAGTTAAAGGCGTAAGGGCCATTGGGTAGTGCCGCTTGAATGCGGTTAATGGCCGCTTCGACTCGAGATGGGATTAGTCCCGCCGCGCCAAAGGAGCACAATATACCTGCTTGCCCTAGGGCGATAACTAGCTCTTCCGAGGCAATACCATTGGCCATCGCGCCCGCGTAGTAGGCGTATTTTACTCCATGCACGCGGCGAAAATTACTGTCACCTAAGCTTTGGGTGCCAAGGGCGGGGGCGAAGGCGCTCACTGGGTGCCATCCATGATTTGACTCAAGTTCCTTAGCACTTTGAGGCTCAGCAAGGCCGACAACCTCGGCGCTTTGGGCAATGCCTAAGCCCTTTTCGGCATGATTGACCAAGTAGCAGGCCTGATTGAGATCTTTGAGTTTTTTACTTAACGTTTCGGCATCGAAGCTAATGGCGGCATCGCTCACCTGCCATGGCCAAGGACTGAGTTTATTGTTATCGAGTGTTGCGTTTGTCATGTTGGGCTTTTCACTTTTGCGTGTTTGGGGCCTAAATTGTTATGCCGCAGTGGTTAAAGTCGAATGCGTTAAATCAGCTTAAGTTAAGCCGAGTTAGGCTTCCTCAATGCAGATAGCGATATCGGTCACTTCATAGATGCGAAGGCCATCCTTACTCAGGTTGGCATCGCCCTTAATAATGCGTTTTCCGTCTTTATCTTCGATGCTGGTGATATGGACATCCAGCGACATCTGTTTGTTTAAGGGATTAATTTGACCACGGTATTTCCATTTTATGGTCGACAGAATTTGGCCAAATTTGGGATTGGTAAAGCCCGCGCCTAAATCCTTTTCGATGGCATAGGTCTGCATTAACTCGATAATCGCCTCCACCCCGAGGGAGCCTGGCATTACAGGGTCCTGATGGAAATGGAATTGGAAGAACCAATCACTCGGGTCAATGGTACGCTCGGCATATAAATAACCTAAGCCCGCCTTACCGCCGCTATTAACAATTTCAACATGGTCGATAAAGTTAAGTTGGCCACCCGCGAGGCGGTAATGTGGTTTACCAACTGGGGCGACAAAACTGCGGCCATTTTTATCCAATAGATTGATTTGGCAGTCGGCTTTTATACCACGTTCCCTATGCCACGCCTGCGTAATTCGGCCGTTATCAATCCCTAGCTGATTCTTAAGTGCATCGCCTTTAAAGTAGCCGAACACCGCATTGCCGCGGTAGAAGGGCTCACCATCACAGCTCAGCTCAAAGCTGAAGTTTTGAATGATATTGCTGCCCGCAATCACAGTGCTGAGAAGGCGCGAGTCGTTGACAATGGTTTTGCCGCGTAAATCGACTTCACGTAGCAAGGTGCCGTTACCGTCGAGGTTACGGAAGAATAACTCTTGCCCCACAAAGCCTAAGGTCGTGCCCATATAGCCCGAGATAAACCCATTGGGCTGCAGAGAAATTTCCATCAGCACAGAGTAGGGCATCAGGCTTGCGTGGCTATTTTTCGCGTAATACCACGCATCCCTTGGCACTTCATATTCTGCGATACAGGAAGACGGTTTTTTCAGTTCGCCCCTTTTACCTTCAATCGCGACTACACGGGTGGTGAGCTGCAAATCGCCACACGGCGTGCGCGGCGGAATTAAACCGCGGTAAATGCTAAAATCTTCGCCGAAGCAGTTTTCGATATCACCGGTGGCAAACTCAAACAAATGATAGGGGGTAAACGGTAGGGTATCGGGTACCCGGTTAGCATATTTTGAGCCCTGCGGTGCAATCGGTGCCGCCACATGCTTAAGGGGAATAACGCCCTTATTGCTTTGAGCGGTGAGATCGGGAATTTGCGCCATTAGTGGGGCCACTTGAATGTTGGCCTCGTTATTTACAGGGTTGTTTATGTGTTTGTTTTCCTGAGCGTTTAGTTCTGCAGTTTCCGGAGTCAACGTGGCTTGCATAGCGGGAGACGAGTAACGGGTACACTGCGCTTCTTCTTTAATCATCACCCCAAGGTTTTGGAAATCCACCACCACTTTGCCATTTAGCAGAATATCGATATTGGCCTTAGCATAGGGGCGTGGACTCATGCCGATTTCCGTGACTTCCATGCGATAGGTGAGCGTACCCGATTGAGGCAGCACTTGACCGCGGCAACGGACTTTTTGCGATGCGTTTTCAAGGGGTTGGAAGCGGCCATTGTTAACATTCACGTGCATACCAGTATGGAGCATAAAGAATTGCAGTAACTGGCCGCAGCCTTCCGCCATCAATGAGCCTGCCATGACTTGGTCGCCCTTAAAGTGGCAAGGGAAATACCAGTGGTTGGCCTCTAATTGTTTATGGCCTTCGACAAAGCCTAAGCCCCAAGCGCCGCCGTGGACCTCGAGTCTGCTCACATGCTCAATCATCAGGAACTTTTCTGAGGCGAAGCACAGCGAAGGTTGAACACCAAACTTCGCCTGATAGGCCGCGTGCTCACCACCAAAACAGCCGCCGATATCGGCGCTAAGTAAGCGATGGATTTGACTGTAGCTAAAGGCCGTTTGCGCGCAATTAAGCAGCGGCTTGAAGCGTGGCTTATTGCCAGTTCGGGCATATTCATTTGCAAGGGCTAATTGTGCCTCATCCCTTGCTTTGATTTCGGCATCGGTGCGGATAACGCCTTTGCCATCGGTGAGCTCTTTATCGGTAAAGAAGCCCGCGCAGCCACCATCCATTTTTAGGATCAACTTATCGCCCACAAAACATTCGTAGGAGAAGAAGAACAGCAGAGTATCGCCATTTCGGGCAAAGTGATTGATGGAAATATCGTAACGTAGGGTATCGCCGCCACGGGGTAAATCGCCAAGGAAGGTCAGGGTGCAATCGAGCAGGCGATAGACGCGCTCGCCCTTGTTTTCAAAGTCGATGCCTAAGTAACTGATGAGCATGAGATCGCATTGACCGGATTCCACCGCAACCGCCCAAGGGATTTGACCGTCGACGAGGAAGGGCGCATCCACCGGAATGTCGTACTCGGTCGTCATAGTGCTCGGCTGATAGCGATTCATCTGTGCGTTGAGCTTAGTCACCCGCGACACCAGCAGGTAGTCAGAGGTCGGTAGACGCACGCGGCGCGAATAACTGTCAATAATGGCGTAGTCTTTGCCAAAGACCTTGGCAATATCACCCTCGGCGTATTCCACTAAGTCATGGTAATCCCAAATGCAGGGCTTAAGCGCAGGAATAGGCGGCGTGTAGGGCTGCACTCTAGCATGATTAGGTGCAAGCTCTGAGGTATTCGTGGATTTATGCGCTGGGATTGGCGTAGCACAGTTTGATTCACTCTTTATCGCATGAGTTATCGCACTGTTCGTCACAGATTGCGCTGCAAATGAGCTTGCAGTGGTACCAGAGGCAAATTGTGCCTTTAACAGTGCATCAGCCAATTTAAGCCCCTGTTCGCGGCTCTGTAAAAAGGCCAAATGCGCCTCACGGGCAAGTTGCTGATTTTGCAAAAATGCAGCGCTGTCTGAGGGCTGCGGCGCAAGCCTTGTGGTGCCTTCAGTGCTAGCTGTATTTGTTAAGTGAGTTGGGAAAGATGACATACCGCTAAAGGTCTCTGTTATAAACGTTTTTTCACTATCTGTTTTTATAGAATCTGCTTTTTGAATATCTGCAGCTGCATTTGACGCGCTCGTTGTTACAGTGCTCGTTGCTAAAGCCGCAGGGCTTTCAATCTGTTTTAAGGGCTGTAACTGCTGCATCTTGAGTTGAATGGCGTCGAGCCGTGCAAGTGGCGCATCGACAATATATTGATAGATATCGCGGCCGCCTAAGGTCACCTGTTTTATCAGCTGCTTTTGCTCGCTATGGCTTAAGTCTTGAGTCAGGCGCTGCTCAAGCTGCTTTGCTTGAATAGCATCCTGACTTAAGAGCAGTAAGGAACTCACGCCTGGGCTTTGGGTCGATACCAATGCTTGACGTTGTGAGTTAAGAGCCTGATTTTTTTGAGCCTGAATTTTAAGAGTTAGGAGGGCACTTAATATACTGGCCATCCCCGCGGCGGCAAAGTTATGCCCTAGGGTATGGGCGACCTGACTGAATTGAGCATCGGGGAGCGTTAATTGGGATGATCCTTGAGTTGATTCGAGCAATTCCTCAGGCGCAATACATTGTTCGACAAGGTTAATCACATTCTCACCAGCATGGCTTGCCAGAGTCGTTTCAGTCAGTAATCTATCTAAGCTGTTAGCGAGTTGATGATGAGCGCCAAATACTAGGCCATTGATTTGGCCATAGCCTAGGGCTTTTTGATTGGAACTGAGGACTATGGCACCAGCTCCTTCACCGGTCTTCCATTGGTTTGCTTTGTGCTTATTTTGGCTCGATTGGTCCACGCTTGCGCTCAAATCCACCTTGGCAATGGCGTTTTTCAGCACCACCTGTTCTATGCTGCCACTTAAATCCACCGCTGCAATGACGACTCCGTCGAGGGCTTCTTGGGAGAGTAAGTTTTGCGCCACATCAATACAGCGGGCGACCGATTGCTCCGCCGCTGAAATGGTAAATGCAGGCCCATTGAAGTCCCAAAGCGAGGCGATGCGAGACGCCATAATATTGCCAATAAAGCTGGTGTATTGATTGAGCTTGGCGGCATCGAGCACGCTGTCCATCGCAATGGCTTCGAGGGCTTGGTATTCCTCATTAGAGAGCTTAACCCCTTGCTTTGAAAGACTCTGTGCCAGCTGGGTATGCAGATTCACTCGGCCGCGGAATTGATGCAGCTCAAGCTCGGTTTCCATCGCAACTAAGACAGCTACTTTACTACCTGGGGCGAGCTTAGCATCGCGAATCGCCTCATCGGCCACCTTTATCAGCAGCAGCTGCTGGGAGATCAGTCTGTCATCCTCATTAGGCGGCACCTTAAAGCGCAGAAAATCGAAATCGAATTGCTCAATATAGGCGCCTTTAATACCTACACTTGGCTCAAGGCCAAATTGCTTAAGGATTTCAGGGTGTTTATCAAGTCCCTTCCAGCGTTTTGGCGGCAGCGGGATAAAGGCATCTTGTTTAGCTTTAAGGCTATTATCCAACGCATTGATGGAGGCTAATGGACCGAAGTGGGCTGCAAGGCCAATGATATTGAGCGGCGTTTGCTTAAATTCGCCTTTGGCTGTGCTCTCTTTAGATGCGGCTTTCTCTGCGTCGTTCGCATTGTAGGATTCGAGCAGCAGGTGGGCATTACAGCCACCAAAACCAAAGACAGATACCCCTGCACGGCGACGGTCGTTCCCCGTTTTATCAGGCCAAGCGTGCAGCTCAGTCGGCAGATTATTACTGCTAAAGAGCCCCTTGGGCGATGAAATTGGCGCTGATAAATTGATACTTGGCGGCAGGATTCCTAAGCGCATCGCAAAGATCATTTTCATGATCCCAGGCATGCCAGCAGCGGTCAGCAAGTGTCCAAGGTTCGATTTGGCTGAACCAATCAATGGCGCCTTGCAGCCTTCGAGTTTGTCCTCGAAAAAACGTTCCATCGAGGTCAGCTCAACCTTATCGCCGAGCGGTGTGCCGGTTGCGTGACATTCAATCACTTCGATGGAGCTTGGGTGAGTATTGGCCGCAGCATAGGCGCGCTCGAAAGCCTGCACTTGCCCCTTGCTGTTGGGGCTAAGCACAAACTGCCCCTTTCCATCGTTTGATAGACCAATGCCACTTACCACCGCATAGATTTTATCGCCATCGCGCTGTGCATCTTCTAAGCGTTTAAGCACTAATACGCCAGCGCCTTCACCCGCGAATAAGCCTTTGCTATTGCGATCAAAGGGGGCTGAAATGCCATGGTCGGGATAGGCGTGGAAAATCGAGAATCCCATATTGATAAAGAAGGGATCTGCGCCCGAGACGGCGCCCGCGAGCATCATATCCGCCTTGCCCGTGGTTAAGTAATCACAGGCAAGTTTTAGGGCATAGACTGAGCTTGCGCAGGCCGCATCGAGACTAAGCTGCGCGCCGCCAAGACCTAAGGCGTCACTCAACAGCTTTGATGCCGTATGGGCGATGGCGCCATTTGCCGCCTTTTGCTGCCCTGTCACTTGTGGGGCAATGTTGTCGTTATTGCTAAAGGGCGTTAACTCAAACTTAGGCTGCTTAAGTTTGGTTTTTAAGGCCTTTTCAACGGCTTGGTGGTAAATCGGTAAAAACAGCTCGTTTGAACTCGCCGTTGGGAAGGAGAGGGTGCCCATCACCACCCCAGTGCGTACAAGCACTGGGTTATTTAAGTTCACGCCTGCATCGATAAGCGCTTTTTTACTGCATTGCAGCGCCCATAAAAAGCTTTCATCTAACCCAGCAAAGTGCGCTTCTGGCAGCTGATAACCCGTGGGGTCGAAGCGGAAGTTTTGAATATAACCGCCTTTGTCGCAGTAAAAACGGTCATTCTCGCCCTGAACACCTTGGTAATCCTCTGGATTGGCGCCCAGTTTAGCCGCATCAATTTGACTGCGGGAATCCCTTTTATCGAGCAGGTTCTGCCAGAATTTTTCCGGCGTATCGGCATCGGGGTACTGGGCGGCAAGGCCGACGATGGCAATCTTTGGGGCTGCCTTTGGCGCTTTCTCTAGTGAGCTAATCGGGACATGTTGCTGAGAACTCAAAGGGGTTCTCCTTCTTGAAATACGTTTGAAAAATGGCTTGAAGAACAAATCGGTGCGGCGGGCGACAAAGGCGCAAGTGACATATGTTTTAGTGACAAGTGTTCAAGTGACAAAGGTGTCATTGAAAGAGGCACTCTGTGGCTGATTAGCTGACTTAAGCACTTGAGCAAGGTGGTGATAGTGTCAGCACCCTTGGCATTGGTTGCTAGCGCAATCGCCTGTTCATGTTGCTGTTCAACTTCAGGTTCAATCTGATGTGTCGCGTTTTGCTCAAGCTGGCGAAAAATTTTATCGATAAGCGTACTGGTTTGCCTATCTGCACCGACCTCTACAAAGAGCCGAGCACCTTGGGCGTAGGTATTTTGAATAAGCGCGGTAAAATTAAGCGGCGCACAAAAGGTATCGGCAATGCTTTTAGCAATGCGGTGGCTATCCACAGTCACGGGCTGGGACTGTGAAGCGCTGATAAATCGAATCTGACTGCGTTTTGCCCCATCCTTAATGGCTTGGTTATAAAACTGCTCAAGCTTGGCATGCTGCGAAAGCGATGGGGCAGTGTGCATCGCGGTTATTTTATTGCTGGCAATGCCGCGCTTTCCGAGTTTGGCTAATAGCTGTCTACAGCTCGTCTCACAGCCAGCAATAATGCAGGTATCGCCCTGCTCGATGGCAAGATACACCCTCGGGAATTCAGTTAAAACGGCGTTGATTTCATCACCAGTCGCGCGCACTAAAAAGCTATTCCACTGCACAGGCGCATCATCACTTAGCCCCCATTCATGGCGCACGGCTTCGAGTTTGCCCGAAATCTGCTGGTTGAAAATATCGCTGTTTTGGGTTGCGTGAATGAGCGCGTGGGGTGTTTGCCAGATATCTAAACTGGCCCACATGGCGGCTTCGCCCATGGAATAACCGAGCGCAAATTGCGGCTTAATGCCAAAGATTTGGGTTAGAAGCTTGGTAAAGACATAACTTGCGCCAACTCCGCTAATGGCCTGCTCGCTTAAGCTCATGTCCTTCCTGTCTGTGTCTGTTACATCCGCCGTGTAGATGGCTTCAGCCTGCAACATGGCAGCTAAATCCCCCTCGCGCTCCAGCTCACGGTAAAGCGTTGGAAAGTAGCTATGCAGGTCGTTGAACATATTGGGGTACACAGTGCCAACGCCGGGATAAACGAAGGCCAGTCCCTTATCCCCAAGTGGCTTATGAGCGAAATAGCTGCCCGCAGGGGTTTTGAAGCTCCATGCTTTCGGGGTGTTCTCATCAATCCCCTCAATAAAGGCCTGCATGGCGTTGGCTTCTTGGATTAATTCCTTTGCAGATGTTGCCATCAGTACTAGCGCGAGTTTATCGCTTGCTCGATAGCGCGATAGCCATGTCTGGCAGAGGGCTAAGGGGAAATCTGTATCCATTTCCCCTTGTAGCGTTTTTACAAGGCCCTGGTTTATAAGATTGAGGAGTTCACTCTTAAGGTACTCAATGCTATCGCCACTGATGGGAATAAATAAACGCTGTTGAGTAAGCAATGGCTTAGCGCTTAGTTGACTGCCCTGGGTCAGGACAAGGCTCTGCACCGTTTCAGTAATTGCGGGTTGAGCACTTTCAGCTTGAGCATTGGCATCGTTATCAGCGGTTTTTTCATTGCTAGTTGGATCGGCACTTTTACTGAGCAAGGTTAACCCTAATACCCGCGCTTGATGCTGCCTGCAAAACCAATATCCCTGGGCGCTATTTAGCTCGTTCTGGGTTGATTGCCCAAGTGACTGTGTTTGTGTCTGTATCTGTGAGAATGAGCCCTGTGACGCTAAATTTTCTACAGAGCGCAGACTTAAGGCGCTCACCCCTTGAATTAAGGTATCAAGCTGGCTGTTAAGACCGCCCACTTCGAATGAATAATGCATGGCATCAAAGCGCTTGCGCTTGGCCATGGCAAAGGCGCTTTTAATACTGGATTCTAAAGCCTTGGTGCTCGTTTCGGCGTTTGTTTCAAGGCTTGTCTCATTGAACGCCGAAATATAGGCCTCTGGATGAAGGCATAATTGGGCAGCAAGCAGCCCATCAAGTAAATAAAGTTTTTGAGCCTGATTTGCACCCTTAGTTGAAGAATGAGCCAAAGATTGAATATGCGCAGATGCACTTATCTCGATGAGCTTATTCGCTTCAATGTCTGGGCGCAGGGCATTTAGCAAAGCCACAAGTGAGTGCTTAACAGCTTGTTTTACTTGAACGTCTGTTTCAGGAGCTGTAGTTTCAGCTGCTCTTGTTTCAGCACTGTCAGTATCATCGATGTTGATTTGGACTCTTGATTCAAACAGTGCCTGTAGCGCAATGGCATGTTGCGCTTGAGCATCCCTTAATCCGCTAAGACCAGCATCGCCAAGCCTAGCATCATCAAGCAAGGTATTGCCAAGAAACAGCGCGATACGCAGTGACTTGGCATCTTGTGCCTCGCTGTTATGCGCGCCTAATTTCAGCGCTTCGGATGTCGGTGTCAAAGCACACTTTCTCCGAACTGTTGAACATCAGCTTGCAGCACATCCGATACAGCTTTGTTGTTTAGAAACGCACTATTAAGCGTTTTGCTGATGGTAACCTTGGCGTGTTTCATCTCGCAGCTTAAACGGCCATCCTGATGGTAGAGGGCAATATTGGCTTCTACCTGCCTCGGTGTATGTTTTATCACTTCAAGCACTAATACACCCTTTTCACCGAAGGCAAGCGGTGCATGGGAGATAAACTCGCCAATGGCGCTTGGTAGGCTCGCCGCTTGATATTTAAAGCGTGCCCAAACCAGCATGGCTTGCAGCAGCAGATCTTCGGCAAAGGGTTGTGAGCCTTTATCTTCTAGGATGGGCGCAAATTCACCGCAGTCGGATAATGTCACTAACGGTAGCTCTATTTTTGCCATTAAGCCATTGTCATCGAAGGCCGTTACAGCACTGATGCCCTGCAATCTAGGACCATGGAACAGGGTGCCATCCCTGTAGAGTGACTCGCCTGTGGCAATAACCGTTGATGATCCCAGACTTTGATTTTCTACCAATGGCAAAAATCGACTAGCCGTTTGTGCCTCGACTGAATCTGGGATGAGTTGCGCCTGATATTGTGGGCGCCCCTCGAAGCTTATCAGCGCTTGATATCCCTCTGCATTTGTTAGTAGTGGCGTTAGCGAGAGTTCAAGCTCGATAGGCTCATTCTCAGCTCTACTTAATAAGGTTTCATCGAAGATAATCCCCTTAAGTAATTGATAGTCCTGTACCTTAAATGATTCGCCGTAATGCTCACGGGCGGCTTCACGCATCCAGTCAATGGCGCACACCGTTGGCAAAACGGGATTGCCATTAATGCAATGATCTTCAATAAAGATCATGGCTTTAGGATCCAGCGTGCGGGTGAATATAGCCCCCTCAACTGAATTGGTGGCTTGATGTGCCATAGCCTGCGGATCCAACGATGAAGTTAGATCCGCTTTAAGCTTTTTTACATCGGCGCTTCTTGCAGCGATAATTGTTTCTTCATGGCTGATACCGGTCGTTGCAGCAATAACGGCGCTATCGGTACTAGTCACATCGGACTCAGTCGCGACAGTGCCCGAATTGCCCTGCATATCGGTGCCTATGAGTAATTGTGCGCCCGATGTACTGAGTAACTTATTGGCAAAAAGCTCAGCGCCCGCTTTGAGTGGAATTACGTAGACGCCGCGCTCAACAAACATCTTTTTCAGCGCAGGATTAACCATGCCGCCATCCCAAGGACCCCAGTCAAAGCTCATCACCTTGGCTGAAGGTAATTGCTGCGACAATTGCAGCGCAGCCTTATTGAGGATGTCGTTGGACATGGCGTAATCGCTTTGGCCGGTATTGCCGTAAAATCCCGCCGCCGAAGAGAACAGGGCGACGAGTTTCAACTGGTGTAAATCCAAAGCTGCAAGCAGGTTATGTAAACCTGTGACCTTAGTGCCATAAACACGTTCAAGCTCATTTAAGCTCTTGTCTTGAATATGTTTATCGGCAAGCACTCCTGCGCCGTGGATAATCCCAGTAATAGGTGATAGGGCGCTGATAGGGGCAATTGTGCTCGCAATGGCGTCGGGATTATTCACATCCACGCTTAGGTATTCGGCGCTGGCGCCTGCATCTTCAAATGCTTTTAGGGCATGGCTGATTTCAAGACTGCTTTGCACCGGCCATACTAAGGCATCCACTTGTTTTGGCGTAGGTTTCTCGCCCATGGATTGAATATGAGCGATGGCCGCGGCTTTTAGCTCGCTGGCATTTTTACCCTGCGCCCAGTTAGGAATGGCCTGATGGGCGCTGCGACCCGCCAGAATAAAATGGGCGCGAGAGCGTTTAGCCAGGCTTAACGCACATTCAAAAGTCACGCCCTTAGCGCCGCCTGTCACCAGAATTTTGTCAGTGGCGCTAAGTGCAGCCGCTTGATGTTGAATAGCGGCATCGCCTGCGACTAAGGTCGCGCGCTCAAGATGGCTGTTGATGCCGACTTCCACCGGCGCATCTTCAGTAAAGAATTCCTGCACAATGGCATTGGCGACCTTTTTAGCATCAAGCTGGGGGGCTAAATCCAGTGCGCGGCAAACCACACCCGGCCACTCATGATTGAGGGTTTTGGTCAGTCCAGACAGCGCCGCCTGATTTAGTTCAGCGTGTTTGATAAGCGGCTGCTCATCACAGTTATACTCACCGTTGTCGCCTTGGTTGTTAGGATCAATGCTGTGATAACCAAAGCCACCGTCGATACGGCTTACCGTCATAAAGCGGCAGTGATCTCGCTCTGTCAGCAAAGGTTGCAAGTGCTTGGCAAACAGGAAGGCCTGCTCAACACTGGATTTCGCCTCGTTTGAAAGTACTAAGCCAGCGGTAAAATCAGCATCCAAACTATCTGAAGCATTAAGTGCAGACTTAAGTTGCGGTTGCAAATGGATAAAACCGGCAATTTGACCCAGTTCTTCAATGTCATTGATGACGTCAAGAATGTTGGCATCGTCAATAGCCTCCAAGGTGAAACTGGCGATATGACTATCAAGCGGCGATGCACTGGTTACGACCGATTTAGGCGAACGTACTACGGCTACAGTCAAGCCTTGGGCATGGAGTTTTTCGGCGAGTACGCCCGCGTTGTGGCCATCATCTATGATGACCACGCAGTTGTTGGCTGTAAGTGTTACTTTGCTGCTGCCTAAAATGTGCGCTAACTCAGCCGCCGCTGGCAACTTTTTTAGCATGACCTCGCTATGGGGCGGCAGTACAATGGGGTGATTAAGCTCGCCTAGATCAGACTCGGTATTGGTTTTAGCACTGGAACTGTCAGTTGCCTGCGCGTCTGCGTTTTGGTTATCGGCGTAAAGCGCGACAATCTCACTTAAGGTGCGACACTCCGCTAAATCCTCAGGGCTTAATTCCGGCAGATTCGGCAGTTGGTCTTGGACTGTGCCTAAAATCTCAACCCGCTTAATGGAATCGATACCTAAATCGGCTTCCATATCCATGCTAAGTTCGAGCATTTCAACGGGATAACCTGTCTTGTCGGCCACGACCGCCATCATGGTTTGCTCGATGGCTTGATGGCTGATTTGGGCTGAAGCCTGATGAGTTGATAGTGAAGCCGTTGCAGAGTGTTGGCTTTCAGGTTGTGATTGACTAAAAAGCGCGACAATCTCACCCAGGGTGCGACACTCCGCTAAATCCTCAGGGCTTAATTCTGGCAGGTTCGGCAGTTGGTCTTGAACCGTACCTAAAATCTCAACCCGCTTAATGGAATCGATACCTAAATCGGCCTCCATATCCATGCTAAGTTCCAACATTTCAACGGGATAACCTGTCTTATCGGCAACAACGGTCATCATGGTTTGCTCGATGGCCTGATGGCTGATTTGGGTTGAAGCCTGATGGGTTGGAATTGAAGCTGTTATTGGGGCAGCTACGTTTGATGCTTGGCTAGCTAGTGATTGATTGAAAAGCGCGACAATCTCACCTAAGGTGCGACACTCTGCTAAATCCTCTGGACTTAATTCTGGCAGGTTCGGCAGTTGGTCTTGAACCGCACCTAAAATCTCCACCCGCTTAATAGAATCGATACCTAAATCGGCCTCCATATCCATGCTAAGTTCGAGCATTTCAACGGGATAACCTGTCTTATCGGCAACAACGGTCATCATGGTTTGCTCGATGGCCTGATGGCTGATTTGGGTTGAAGCCTGATGGGTTGGAATTGAAGCTGTTATTGGGGCAGCTACGTTTGATGCTTGGCTAGCTAGTGATTGATTGAAAAGCGCCACAATCTCGCCTAGGGTGCGACACTCCGCTAAATCCTCAGGGCTTAATTCCGGCAGATTTGGCAGTTGGTCTTGAACTGTACCTAAAATCTCCACCCGCTTAATGGAATCGATACCTAAATCGGCCTCCATATCCATACTAAGTTCGAGCATTTCGACAGGGTAACCCGTCTTGTCGGCCACGACTGTCATCATGGTTTGCTCAATGGCTTGATGGCTGATTTGGGCTGAAGCCTGATGAGTTACTGTTGAAGCCGTTGACGCTGATGCTTGGTTAGGTTGTGTTTGACTAAAGAGCGCCACAATCTCACCTAGAGTGCGACACTCCGCTAAATCTTCTGGGCTTAATTCTGGCAGGTTAGGCAGTTGGTCTTGCACTGTACCTAAAATCTCCACCCGCTTGATGGAATCGATACCTAAATCGGCTTCCATATCCATGTTAAGTTCGAGCATCTCTACAGGGTAACCCGTCTTATCGGCTACAACAGACAACATAGCTTGCTCAATTTGCTGTGCCGCTAATCCGGTATTTGACGCGCCTGGTGCGAGAGTGCTCTGCTGGGCAGGGATTACCGTCGTGGCCACATGTTGAGGTTCAACTTTTGTAGGTTCAACAATCGTTGGCTGGTGTGGGGTTTGTGGCATCAGTGGCGTTATCGCCGCTGGCGGCACGGGAGCTGTAAGGGTTGTGGTTGCTGCCTGTGTTGAATAAGCGACTGGCGTTGGCGCGGCTTGAACTGTCTGAACTGGCATTTGACCTAACAGGGCTAAGGCTGCCTGACTGGTGCTGCTTTGAAGCTGCATAAATTCGGTATGACTCTTTAGGGTCTGTGCTTGATGTTGGTGGAAAAGCTCCATTGAGCGTTGCAGGCTCTCAGGAATGGCAATGCCAAGACTGGCCATTTTTGCCTGCTCCGCCATCAGGGCGCTAAAGGTATCGCCGTATTGCTGCGGGATTGCTAAAAATTGCTGGTGCAATTGCGCCGCCTGGGTTTGAGCGGCAAAAAAGGCGCTCAGGGCATCTTGATTTACCTGTCCTGCGGTAAAGCTGGCTGGCTGTACAGGCGTTTGCTGTTGAATATTATTGTTATTTTGTGCCACTGGCTTTTCCACTTCGACAACCTTTTCTTGAATTTTTTCGACAATCACTGGTTTTTCAACGATTTTCTCAACCACTTTTTCAACTAGGCGATCCACATACTGCACTTGGCAGGTAATTTTGCCCGATTGCAGCGAATCGACCATTTTGCTGCGGGTAGCAGGGCTGATGTAGTTAGTGGCATTGAGCTTAATGTTCATGGCCGAGCTTGCTGCGGGTGCCATCAGCGGTGCCTGATAGGGGTCTAACTCGGTAAGCGTTACACCTGCAACGGCAAGTTGTACTGCCGCGAGGCGCATCTGGCTATCGGCATCGGACTTCGGATTAGGGTTAATGCTAATAAGGCAAAGCTCGTCTAAGTATGGGCTTAGGGTGTTCTCAACGAGTTTTTGCAGAATATTTTTAGGACCAAATTCGACAAACACCCGCGCCCCCGCCGCATACATGGCTTCAAGCTGCTCGCTAAAGTGAACCGACTGCAGCATGTGATCTTTAAATGCAGCTTTAATGGCATCGCCATCCAGTGGATGTAATTGACCTGTGCCATTGGCATAAAGCGCAGTTGTTGGTGTATTAAACTTAACTTTATCAATGGCTTCGCTAAATGGCTTTTGTGCATGGGCGACAAGTGGTGTGTGGAAGGCGCCCGATACGGGCAATGCAATGGCCTTAAAGCCTAATTCGCCAATGGCCTTAGCGGCCCCATGGGTCTGCTCGGTTGCGCCTGCAATTACCAATTGGGTTGGCGAGTTGTAGTTAGCAATCTTCACACCATCGAATTGGGCTAAGCAGTCATTAATGGTATCAATGTCTTGTTTTTGCTTAAGGATAATGGCGTACATCACACCGCTATCTATAATCCCATACTGATTAAGCGCATCCTGTGGTGACTGCGCCATTGCCTGACCACGTTCAAAGGCAAGCTTGATGTAGTCATCCATTGAAATCACACCAGCGGCGCAAAGGGCTGACAGTTCACCAAAGCTGTGTCCAGCCAGCATATTCGGCACAAAACCCGCTTGGGTAAACAGGGAGTATTGAGCCATAGAAATGGCGCCAATCGCACTTTGAGCATAGAGGGTATTGGTGAGTGCCTGTTCCTGTGCCTTACGGGTTGCATCATCAAAAGCGGGAATGGGGTAAAGCACACTTGAAAGCGCTTTTTGCCCGTGGGCGTTAAACACTTTATCACTCGCCAAAATTTGTTGGCGCAGTTCTGGGAAGTTGTTAGCGATTTCCAGCCCCATATTCAGGTACTGTGAACCTTGGCCGGCAAAGAGTGCGGCGACCTTATTGTTATCCTTGACCAGTGCTTGGGCGCGGAAACTTATCCCTGAGGGTAACTGCCAGCTCTCTGCGTGATTGGATTCTAGCTGCGCTATCGCTTGAGTTAACAGAGTCTGTAATTGGGTATAGTCCTTGGCGATAAATCCAAGGCGGGCCGATTGCGGCGCCAGTTCACGCAGGGCGTAGGATTTTGCAAAGGCAACAAAGTGGGCCTTCGAAATATCAGCCTTGGCCGCAGTGGCTTGCTGAAGCGCGGCTTTTAACTCGCCAAGGAGCGCAGTTTTGTCTGTGGCGGCAAATAACCAGCTTTGTGCCACGCTGCGCTGGCGATAGGCTGTATGAGTAGTGCTTGCGCGCTGATGCTCTGGACTGTATTCCTCTAACACTAAGTGGAAGTTAGTACCGCCAAAACCGAAGGAGCTAATGCCTGCGCGGCGCGGCGTATTGTCGCTGCGTTGGATCCAAGGGCGCGCCTCGGTATTAAGATAAAATGGCGATAGGCCAATATTCAACTTAGGGTTGGGTTGACTTACGTTAATGGTCGGCGGCAACACCTTGTGGTGCAGTGCAAGCGCGGCCTTAATCACCCCGGCAGTGCCAGCGGTAGACTTAGTATGACCGACTTGGGATTTTACCGAGCCCAGTGCAATATGCTGTAACTGCTCATTATCCTTTGAGAATACTGAGGTTAAGCCATTAAATTCGGCCACATCCCCAGCCGCCGTGCCCGTGCCGTGGGCTTCAATCAGGCCAACTGTGTGCGGCGCAAAGCCCGCATCATCGTAGGCGCGCTCTAATGCCTTGGCTTGACCCTCTGGGCGCGGCGCATAAATGCTCTTAAATTTGCCATCCGATGAGGCGCCAACCCCCTTGATAACGGCATAAATTCGGTCGCCATCGCGCTCGGCATCCTCGAGGCGTTTTAGCGCCACCATGCCGATGCCTTCACCAATCATCATGCCTTTTGAATCGATATCAAAGGGTTGAATTTGCTCATTGGTGGTAAAGGCAGGGGTTTTTGAAAAGCTCATGTACATGTAGGGCGAGTTGTCGGTACAGACGCCGCCTGTGATCATCATGTCGCTTCGACCTTCGGTCAGCTCGGTCAGTGCCATGCGCATTGCCGCGAGTGAGCCTGCACAGGCTGCATCCACCACGCAGTTCATGCCACCTAAGTCGAAACGGTTAGCGATGCGGCCTGCAATAACGTTGCCAAGGGAGCCAGGGAAGGAATTCTCCTCCCAGTGCACATATTGGTCTTGGTATTTTTTGATGAGAAGCTCGCTGTCTTCATCACTGAGACCACTGCTTTTAAATACTTTTTTTAGTACTGGATATTGCAGGCGCGCGTTTAGGCTGTGACTGAGCTTTTGTCCGCCACCAATCCCTAGGGTGATGCCGATGCGATCACGGTCGTAATCGTCAGGCAAGTTAGCATCTTGCAGCACTTCTTTAGCGACGATAAGTGACAGTAACTGCGAGCTGTCGGTAAGTTCTAAAATGTTTGGCGGCAGACCAAATTCCATCGGGTTGAAGTCAACCTCAGGCATAAAACCACCGCGTTTACAGTAGCTTTTATCGGCTTTGGACTTGTCGGCATCATAGTAATCATCGGCCGACCAATGGGTTTCTGGCACGTCGGTAATGGCATCAATCTTGTCGCAGATTAAATCCCAAAACTGATTCAGATAGCGGGAATTAGCGAAAATGCTAGCCATACCGACGATGGCGATCGGCATATCTTTTAATCTCTTATTTAGGCGCTTATCCGTTTTTGTCGCCTCGTCATTCATCGAAGGTGACTGTGCATCGGTTGGGCTATGGCTCATAGCGGATCTCCACTGGCAAAGCGGTGTGGGCTTGCCTTGTTTAGGGATTTAGCGACTTCCTTAGGGGATTGCACACCGGGGAAGCGGGCTAAGAATGTGTGATAGTTGCGTACCAGCAATTTACGCAGGTGAAATGGGCCATCTTTAAGCACATAGGCAATATAGCGATTGGCCGCCTGAGTGTTACTGTCTTGATAAATATCGATGTAAATCCAATCACTTGCGGTATCAATACCCAGCAGTACGGATTTGGGTTCAGCCCCGGCTTCTGTCTCACTCAGCTGCGGCGGTAGTGTTAAGGACACGACCTGCACTACGGTATCGCCATCGGTACTGGGCAGGGCGAGCGCTTTGGCAAGGGTTTCGGAATTGACTGTATAGGTTTGCACATCGCTGCCCTGGGTGATGGGCAATTGATTAAAATATTGCTTAGGGAGCAGGCTTAGGTCGAATTCGTCCAGTCGAGATACCCCATAACGCTTGAGGCAGCGGGCAAGGCCAGACCGGGAGACATTCGGATTGATAAAAGTTTGGGTCGCTTTGAGCAGTCTATCCAGCGGCAGTTTGAGCTGATATCGCAGACCAACCACCACATACTCCTCCATCGCCGTAAGGGTCGTATTGAGGTGGTGCGGGGTGTTGGATGCATCATTCACGGATTGTCGCTTTCGCCATTTGCGCACAGTGGCTTCAGTGATATTTAAAATCTTGGCGAGTTGGCTCACACTCAATTCAGATTGCTGAATAAAGTGACGCATTTCGGGAGTTGTGGTGGCGTTACCATGTCTCGCGGCAGCTTTTGGGGAGGCTTTAGCGGCTTTGCGAGGCTGAGTTTCTGTGCTGCGACTGCCCATTAATAATTATTATCATCCTGCATAATCTATCGGTACTCCCTGCCTTATGACTTTGGTTTAAAACCTCAGCCTAAAACCTTAGCAAAATATGGGCTTTATCCCATTGTTAGCGCCAGTTCTATTAGAGAATGGGCACAATGGTGTAGCAGATTACCTGAGGTTTCGGGACGATACAATCATATGGGACTAATAAGGGAAAATTTGAGGCTCTTATGAGCGGAAAATGTCGAAATGGGAGCAAAAATGTGTTGTTATGGGGTAAATGGTATTTTGTGATCTCATGCTAGCAATGCGAATGGATATCTTAGCCGTTCGAATTAAGGTAGGATAACGAGCATAACGCTCTATGGGCGCTGACTTACCAAAATCCATCCCAAAGGTTTGAATATAGAGATGAAGTTCAAATTATTTTTCATCCCTTTAACAGCAATGCCGCCCGCTTTAGTCGATAAGGCGTTAGCGCTTTTAAGCGAGGATGAGCGGACTAAAGTGGCACGGTACCGTTCTCCCCAGGCGCAAAATAATGGTCTAGTGGTAAGGGCAGCGCTGCGCTCTTTACTCTCAACTAGCGCGCCGCTTCAACCTAATGAGTGGTGTTTTGAGTATGGAAATCGTGGCAAACCTAGCCTTACTCAAGAGCAATATAAACTCACGGGACTCGATTTTAACCTAAGCCACAGTGGAGACTGGTTATTAATTGCGTTGTCTACTCAGCCTGAGTGCAAGGATAAGTCAGCTTTATTGTTTGGTGTGGATATAGAGCGAGAGCGCGTTAAAACCGATATCCATCCGATTTTAAACCACTATTTTTCCCCCGCTGAAACCAATGCGCTGTTAGCATTAGGGGATGAAAAATTGCAGCGGCAGCGATTTTTCGATTTATGGGCACTAAAAGAATCTTACATTAAAGCGACGGGGCTGGGGCTCGCGCAGTCACTCAAATCCTTTGCCTTTAAGCTGCTACCGGACAGTTTACATACTAACGAGCAAACTGATTCAACTGCAGCAAATGACGTTAATCACCTTGGCAAGAAATCTCCAACTTTGCCGCCATTACAGCGCTTTGATGATGTAGCAGAAAATGGTGCTGACATTGCTAAAAGTACAGCTAACCATTTGCCACTATTTTCTCAAATTGAGCTGGAAACGGGGCTTAGCGTTAACCCCGATAGTACGGTTAAGCATGCAGACTTATCACTAAATAGCCAATCGAGTTTGCAGTGGCAGAGTGTTTTTGGCCGATTAACAGAGGAATATCGATTTGCTCTCACTATCGGGTCTAAAGCAGGTTCTCAAGATACTGAATATAAGAGCGATAGAACACACTGCACAAACCGCTTTTCGCTTGAAGACTTGTCATTGTTTCAGGTCAATATTGAAAGTTTGTTGGCAAAGTACTAATGACCTTTGAGTAACATCCAGAAACAACATCGCCCCGTATTTTTAAGGTTTTCTTGAAAAGAGTGCCTTTAAAAATACGGGGCGTTTAATGCAGACATTAATGCTTACGGATTACTGTCTTGCTAAGCGATGGCTTTCACCTGGGTGCTCAAAATCACTGCGGTAGGGGTTAATGTCTAAACCGCCGCGACGGGTGTAGCGGGCATACACAGTTAATTTAGTGCATTTGCAGTAGTGTTTTAAATCAACAAAAATGCGCTCAACACATTGCTCGTGAAACTCATTATGCTGACGGAAAGAAATCAAATAGCGCAGCAGTTTCTCACGGTCAATCTTAGGACCTTGGTAGCGGATCATCACGCTGCCCCAATCCGGCTGAGAGGTGATTAAACAGTTAGATTTTAGCAGGTTAGAATTCAATGTTTCGGCAACGATCTGCTTTTCATCTGTGCTGTTTTCAAGGTATTCGGGGTTAAAGTCGTAGTCGCTGACTTCAATATCTAAATCATCGATACAGGTGCCAGGCAGCTCGACGACACGTTGAATGCCAAATTGCTTAGGCTCGATAATTCGAACACTCACCTCACCTTGAGCGCAGTTACTTAGGTCTTGAACTAATGTTTTTTGCACTGCATCGACGCTATCGAATTTCGTCTGGTTAAAACTGTTTAAGTAAAGTTTAAAGGATTTTGACTCGATCAGATTCTGGCTTTCAAAGCTAAGCTGAATGTCAGCAATGGCAACCATAGGCTTGCCCTTAGCGTTTAGCCAAGACAACTCAAAGGCCGTCCAAATATCAACACCATGGAAGGGCAGGTTGCCTTCATTGAGGTCGATAGCGTTACGGTTGAGTGAGCGAGGAACCCCTTGCAGCAGCGATGCATCATATTCGGCTTGATAGTCTGTCGCTTTACCTAAGGTTAAGCCAGCAAGCTCTTTTGCATCACTATAGGGATCGTGATTGTGTGTCATCAATACGGTTTCCATGTCAAAATAGGTGCACATTATACCCGAAAATGGATTGTGCTTAAGTGTCTTGTCAGCCTGCTCTCGATAAATTTTTAGATAACTATTATCGCTCCTACCTATCAACTTTAGGTGAATTGCCGAGATATTACCCGCAGGGGGAGACATCTTTGTGCATTCAAGGGGAGTTTGATGTCGACTCCGATGAACCCGTATTTTGGCAACCCGTAAAGCGTGAAACGCAAGGCAGCTTTGCCAATATTGAGCATGCACTTGAGTTAACGCTGCTCCCTGAAATTAATGATTTTTACGGGCAATTTTTTGCTGCACCCTTATTGTTTGATTCTGAGTGGGGCAGCGGCGAACTGCTACAGGTGTGGAATGAGGACGACTTTGATAGCCTGCAGCAAAATATCATTGGGCACTTAATGATGAAGCAAAAGCTCAAGCAGCCACCGACCTGGTTTATTGGACTTCTTGACGAAGGAGATAAGATGCTTACCGTCGATAATAGCGATGGCAGCGTGTGGATTGAAATCCCTGGGCAGTTACCCTCACAGCAATTAGCGCCAAGTTTAGCGGAGTTTATAGCATCGCTGTCACCCAGAATTGCACCACCCGTGAAGCACGAGGAGTTGCCCATGCCTGAGGTTGAGCATCCTGGGATTTTTGCCAGTCTTAAACGTATGTGGCATAACTTAATGGGTAAGCATTAAGCGCTGAAAATAAAGAAATTAGGCATCTTCAATAAGTCATCGTACTTAGCTTGAGTGTTAAAAAGCCCTAAAGAGTTCTACGTTTTAGGGCTTTTTAATCACTGTTTACTGATGATCCCAGGAAAGATTGGACACAATCCGGCAAGGTTCACAGCGAAAGTGGAACATATCGAGCAAAGGCTCGTCGAGTTTCCACTCGTGGCTGCCACAGCGTGGGCAAGGACGTGCGAGTTCGGATTGCAGATCCTGACCACCCACGCGGTACAGGTAATAGTAGGTCGGGATTTTAGTTAAGTATTCTATGCGACCACGCAAATCCCAACCTCTTCGAAATAAATCACTTTGCGGGCTGGATAGCTCCTCAAGGGCGGCAAATTCCGCTTTAGTTGCCGCCGCCATCTGCAGTTCATCGCAGGCCTGCCACTCCGTCTGCCAGCGGATCACCCGTTTATGATCGCCATTGAATGTCGGCGGAATGTGGTAAAGCGGAATAGGCAGTAAATTGTCGCCGCTACGCAAGGGGGAGCACATATGCACATAACTGGTATAGAGTAATTGCCAGCTTGGCGGTTCAGTGTTGCTGACCTCGGAATTGATGTCCTGACCAATGAATTTCTCACGTGGAGCGAGTAACTTCGCATCGGTCAATTCTGCAAGTGCTTTTTTCACCCAAGCACTGTGATGGCGGTGGGCGAGGCTGGTTTTTTCAGGTGTTAATAATCGCACTCTGAATTCGCCCTCGTTAAAGGCGACGGCAAACTCCCGCCCAAGTACTTGGCCATTGGCTCGGTAGGCTTCAAGCAACTGATTTATTGCCCGTTCCGCCGCGCTAATTGTTGTATCGGCAAAACATTCAAAACGCAGTTCAGTCACAAACATTAACGGTCATTTCCTTGGGATTCGAGTAGTTGTACGCGTTGTTTAAGTTCGAGCAATTCGTTGTGAAGTTGAGTGAGCTCATTATTTTTTTGAGTGATGAGCTGCTCAAAACGTGCCTGCTGATAAGCGAATTGCTCGGCCATTTTTTCAGCCAAGGTATCGAGGGTGATGCTTGATTCAGTTGATGACGCTTCTACTACAGGGGATTGCAGTTTCGATAAACGCTCTCGCTCAGCCTTTGGCATGGACTTATATTGTTGTAAACCTTGAATAATCATTGGCATAGGGATCTTGTTGCTGATACGGGGTTTTATCAGCGCAAGGCTTGGCACTTTACCGCTTTCTTCGAGGGCGCGCGCCGCCGCTAATACTTGGTCAATTGGACTCATATTAAGTGAAATTCCTTACATCATTTGGTGATTTTTACTAACGCGCCGAATCGATATTAGTTTTATTTATATAAAACAGAAGGTTAATCTTTGGCATTTATTTTGCTTTTAAAGAGCTTCAAAAATCATTATCCAGGAAGTTATAAGATGAACGCTACTTTTACTCGCAAATTTATCGCCGTTACCTTTTTGGGGCTAGCAAGCTTAGGTCTTAGTGGTTGTGTGGTCAATGTTGGCGATGGCGAGACCGATTGGGATCGTAAGGAGTCTTGGGAGAAAACCCAAGAGAAGAATCGAAATAACTTAGTCAAACTCAGCCTAGGCATGAGTAAAGATCAGGTGATGACCCTGATGGGAACCGCCGATTTTAGCGAAGCCTATATTCAAAAAGGACAGGCGATGGCTGAAGCGGATAAGGAAGTGCTAGTGCTGTTTTATCGCACCCAGCATAGCCGTAGCGATAATAAGACCACTAAAGATGAGTGCACACCGATTGTGTTAAGTAATAATGCACTAGTGGGCTGGGGCGAAACGGCGTACAGCAAAATATAAGGGCAAAGCCTGCTTACTGAGCTGTTAATTGATTTTTGACTTATTTCATGTGCAGTAGTAAGCCACTATCTGCGGTAAGTTGCTATCGAACTTTAGCCTAAAGCCCTTTGCATTTGTCTTAGGGCTTTCTTAATTGGGTATCTAATTGCTCAATTAATTCCGTCCATTCGGCATCAGCTTCTAGGGCTTCAATAATGAAATTGCGCTGGGCTTCGTTCCAAAAGGTCGCGTCACTCAAATGAGTTTTGGCGCTGAGTTTATGACCGGCAATAAATGTCGACATGGCTTGGGGCTGGTTATCTAATCCTAACTGCTCAAAGAGGTGGCTTAGGTCTACGGGGGTGGTATCCATTTGTGACTCCTTAATTGCTCTCCTCAAACTAGGTTATGCCAGTCTGTCAAAAATGCAATTAATGATTAACATTTGCACTTTTGGCTTTCCTTGTTACATTGATAAAGACTCATAAGAGTGTGATCTAAAACAAGGAATTCTAATAATGGACAATAATGCCTTGGATGAGTACCGCGCCGTATATCTCACCGCCGAAGATTTACGTATTGCTGCTTCAATTCTGTATAACGCTTACCACGACGACCCTTTTTTTGTTAATGCTTTTAGTGCATCCGATAAAGCTGCCTACGAGCAAAAATTGCGTGCAGCCATCCGCGAGGAATTAAACACCCTGTGGCAGGAAAAGCAGGCGCTGATAGGCTTATTCGAGCAGGAGCGATTAGTGGGATTGGCTTGCGTTATTACTCAAGAAATCCCTCTAGGTGAAGCTCGCTTTTGGCACTGGCGTTTAAAGATGTTGTTGGGGACTGGTTGGCAATCGACGCAAGCACTGATCCACAAGGAATCAAAAATTGTCGAATTATTGCCGAGTAACCACTGCGCTATTTTGCAATTTATCGCCCTTGCACCGACAGAGCAGCATAAAGGTTTAGGCCATCAATTGGTGCAGGCGGTTGTGAGTTGGTGTGATGAGCAGCCTGATCTCGATGGCGTCGGTGTATTTAGTGCAAAAGAATCGCATACTCATTTATTCACTCAGCATGATTTTGTTTCTCTTGGGGAACTTGAAATCGGGAGTGTCGCGGGACAATTACTTTTTTATGCAGGCCAACAGGATGAATGAGAGATATAAAACCTTTGCTGAGTTTTACCCCTTTTACCTTTCTCAGCATCAAAATAAGACCTGTCGTTGGTTGCATGTGCTTGGTAGCGGCTTAGTTTTATTCATTTTGATTGCAGCAATCGTGACGCAGGCAAGTTGGTTGTATTGGTTAATGCCCATTGCGGGTTATGGATTTGCATGGATTGGCCATTTTGTTTTCGAGCACAATCGACCTGCGACTTTTAAGTACCCTATTTACAGCCTGATGGGGGATTGGGTGATGTTTGTACAGATACTGACCGGTAAATTAACCTCTCATAAAAGTAACTCCCTGAAGCACAAGGATTGATTATCCGTTATCGGCTTACAGGTGTGTGAGATATTGCTTACAAAGCCTGTAAGACAAATGGATTATGTATTGATTGTTTCATAAACATATCTTTTATTAATCTTTTGTAAAACAGTGTATTATGTAATCTGTTGGCGCCAAAAGTTGAGCCACGGCTCACAGAATGTTTATCCAAAAAAAACAAAAGCCGTGGTTTTGTCGTAGAATTATTTCATCGCCAATATCAATGGATTGCAAGGATAGCAAAGTGGGCGAAAGGGAAGCAGGAGGCTACTCATTTAGGTTATTTGGATTTAGGTTCTTTGGATTGAATCTTTGACAGTAGGAAAACTGTCAACTGCCTAGGATAGGCTAAGGAAAAGCAGGGCTGCTTATTCAAGGAAGATATCGGACATCAACTGTTAGGATAATGGGGCTCAGGGAAGATGTTGGACAGGCTGAGGGATTGGCTGCTGCTCGTAAAGGATGTCGAGTAACAGGATAGGTATAAGGGTGAACAGCTTGTACTCAATCTAGGGATGGCTAAGTCTAAGGAAGACGAAGGGATACGTCACAGGATGTGATAGGTTCCAGATTCGGACGTCTGGTTCAAGGGATTGAGTGTTAATTAATTTGTTAGCACAGGGAAATGCAGGGAAAAGGGACAGCAGGACGCAATCATACGCATGGACGGTGCAGGGAGCACGAATCGAGCAGGAAGGCTTAAACGGAACAAATGGGGCGCACTGGTTGCGCCCTTTTCTTTTTGTTTATTTCTATTACCATCTATTTGCCCGTAGACAGTCATTTTACTGTGTGCCATTCAGTTTACTCAAATTAACCTTCTTGCAATCACTCTGAATACTATCAAATTTTCCCTGTAACTACGGTTAACTGCAGTTGATTGAGTTATTGCTAAACTCAATTGGTAATATGGTAGATGTGCCCGATATCGTGTGAGATATATCTCACAAGGCTGTAAGTTATTTGTAAGTCATTCTTGAGGGATTTGCTACCTATAAAGTGGTAAGTTAATTTGAATCAATATGTTACAGGTCGTCTTTGATTATGTATTTAATATTTCAGCTGACATTTTTGTGCTAAAGCGCTATTAGCAACTGTGGCCTGGCGTAGAATCTATTTGCACAAGGAAATGCACCTAACAGGACGTTGTCGGTCAGGATGACTGGTCAGTGTTAAATGGATTAACACTTAAGGATTGATAGGGATATGTCTTTCAGGATGAAAGCAATCATACGCTAGGGAGAGGCTGACTATCACGGAAAGATAGCCTAGTTGCAGAGGATTGCAATGGCACAGGAGTGCAGCCGAAGGGAAGCCAATCACCTAATCATGGATGATGTGGGAACCGCTCAGGAAAGAGCAAGCTTGGTAAATGGATTGCCAAGAGGTAGGGAAGTACCTTAGGGTAAAGGGAACCATCAAGGAATAGACCAAGGATGAAGCAGGACGCGCATAAACGCATGGATGGTGCAGGGAGCACTCAAATAGCAGGATAGCTTACAAGCAGTCAGGAGGGCGTGGACTTTGGACCACGCCCTTTCTTTTTGGCTTAAATTTCATGCCTAATTAAGCTCAGCCTAGGAATTGTAAAACTTAACGGCATTTTCCTGAATTACAGCTACTTTGGCTGCTACCACCGCAGCTGCCAAATTTCCCCTTCGCTGTTGGTGCTTCCATCCATTCTGGCTCTGGGAAAATCGGCCATTCAATTTTTTGAATTTTATTGCCCGTCATCCAGATATGACCACGGAACTGATTTAATCCATCGCTACTGAATTCAAACAGATATTTTGCCTTCCAGCAAATGCCAGTCGTACCGCCCACATAGGGATAGGCGGACTCCATCGCGATTGCTAAAAGTTGCACTTTTTGTCTGGCACATTCTTTTTCAGCAAAAATTCGGCTTAGTTCGGCCATTTGGCGCAGTTGCCAGAAAAATGCAGCAACCACGACTAAAGCAATAATTAACAGTAAATCTGACATCATCTCGTTGCAGCCTTAAACAGGCCACCAATGGCCTGAGATAGTTGAGCACTACGATTAGGGTTTCTTAACTCGCCCAATAAGTAATTACGTAAACTTGGTATGGCCACGATATCAGCAAAGACCTGATTGAAAAAGGCTTGGGGCTGAAGTGCGAGTGCCTCTAAGTAAATACTGCGACACAGCTCCTGCTTTAAAACGGTCCAGTTTCGCCCAGCAATACTGATAAGCGCAGTGGCATCGAGTAGTGCATTCTGTTGCAGCCAAGATAACGCCTGCTGACTGAGTTCGGTATGTGATGCCAATGCACGTAGGAAGTAGGCACGATATTCGTTGTCTACTTGCTGCATCCGCTCAAACAGTTTATCGGCTAAGGCGGCGCTGATATGCATATGTTCGAGGCTCTGACAAAGGGCTATTTGCACCTCAATCGCACCGCTCTCTAAGCAACTCAGAATATGCTGCTCATGGTCAAGCTCATTGACTCGCACGCATACATCGGCAATACCCTGCAGACCCACATGTTGCCAGTGGCTAGCATCGATTTGACCTGACAAATACTGCATCGCAAATTCGTACTGAGAAGACGCCGTCTGGCCTAACTGCTTACGCACTAGAGCATTAAAGACCGCCAGTTTTTCCTGGCTAGGTTTAAAGCTGAAGGGGTTATTTGCCAGCCTATCTTGCTGCTCTTCACTCAAAGGTTGAGTGGGGTCTTGGCCAAGCGCATTGAGTACCATTTCAATAAATTGTGAACGCGGTGCAGGTGATAGGAGTCCCTGTTCATCTAATTGTAATTTTAAGAACCAAATAAAATGCTGCTGACTCTCATTCCAAAACACGATGGCGAATTGGGCATGGCCTTGAATCGGGTAAGGGTAAGGCGTGACTAAAGATTCAATTTGATGGAACGCCAGCATGTCGATGTGCTGCACGCGACGACCTAATTCATACACTTGGAATTGGGTTTTGGCTGTGGTTAAAAATTGGCTCAGAGTGGTAATTTCAGTCATTTGGCTGCCATATCAATCAAAAAAGGCTCAATAAATTGGCGACATTATAGGGGGAAGTGGACTGCGATGGTATGATTGCAGAACTTTTATCGAGCCAATACACGGCCTTTGTTACTGATTTCTCGCTGTGAGCCTGGAGCCCCATCGATGTTATATAGTCAAACCCAATCCAAGTTAGCGCAGATTGCCACACTACTTAACGACGCGGGGATGTGGTCAGCAACAACACCTTCCGATGCTGCTATGGCCAGTACTGCTCCCTTTGCCTGCGATTTGATGCCACTTGAGCAATGGCTGCAGTTTATATTTATTCCTCGGATGCAATCGTTAATCGATGCGGGTCAGCCCTTGCCTTCGCGCATTGCGATTGCGCCAATGGCGCAACATGTATGGCAAGATAACCCAGATTTACTGCCCTTGATATGTGTTTTAAACGAATTGGATATGTTGCTCAATGAACCAAGATGATTTGTACCTTGAAATACCCGAATCTGAACTCAGTGCCATGGAAGAGAGCGATGAGCAAGCGCCTGAGCTCACGATTCTCTTTGAGGATGAGCATCTTGTGGCTATCCATAAGCCGGCGGGATTATTGGTTCACCGAAGCTATCTTGCCCGTCGTGAGCGTTTTTTTGCGATGCAATTAACCCGTGATCTGGTTGGTTGCCATGTGTTTCCGGTTCATCGTTTAGACAGACCAACGTCCGGCGTGCTGCTCTTTGCCAAAAGCAGCGAAGTAGCCAGTGATCTCTGTGAGCAATTTGCATCCCACAGTATTGAAAAACAGTATTTGGCGTTAGTACGTGGCAATATGCACGAGCACGGGGTATTGGATTACGCATTAAAAGTAGAGCTTGATGATCTGGGTGATAAATTTGCCAGTCAAGATAAAGCTGCCCAAGATGCTGTGACTTTGTACGAACCGCTACTAAATACTGAAATTTCCTATCCTTCTGGGCGTTATGCTACCAGTCGATTTGCTTTGGTGAAACTCAGCCCAAAAACCGGCCGTAAACATCAGCTAAGACGCCATATGGCTCATTTACGACATCCAATTATTGGTGATACAACCCATGGCGATGGCAAGCAAAATGCTTTCTTTAGGAATCATTTCAAGATAAATCGTCTATGGCTTATCGCGAAAAAACTCACTTTTACTCATCCAGTTACAAAACTAAGACTCAATATTGAAACTGAGCTGGAGTCAGAGTGGGAACAAGTATTTGAAGGGCTTGGATGGAATAATGATGTACTTAGTGAAGTGCCAAGCCTATTGATTGCAGAGGATAACTAATTTCGTCGGCAATAGGGTTCGCGAGTCTTTCTAATCTTGGATATCTGGGATATCGCTTGGTTTTTGACGAATGCGTAGCATTAATGCCGCGAGAGTCGAAAAACCGGGGCTTGAAGGCAGTGGAGAGGGTAAGTGTTGTTGAGCCGCATGGAAGTAATGCTTACGTCTGATTTTCGTGTTCTTGTGCTGTTGCTTGAGGTGATTTTGCCTGTTGCTGCGGCGCATTAATTCGTTTCCCCATGCTCAATAACTTGATTCATAAATCATAACTTAGTTGCTTGCCCTGCGATGCCGCAATAAAGTAACTTTTGCTCAATTGCGATTACGCACGTGGTACGGAGTATATCATGAAAAAAGTTAATCTGGTCTTTGGTACAGTGTATGGTAGCGCACAGTTTACGGCAGAAACTCTTGAAAAAGCGCTTATCGAACTCGGTTTTGATGCCAAATTATGGCAGCCCAATGAGATTGGTCAGTTTGTTCCTCCTGAGAACGAGTTATTGATTGTGGTCACCTCGACCACAGGGCAGGGGGATTTACCCGAAGACATTTTGCCTTGGTTTTATAACTTAAGAAACTCTGCACCCTATTTGCCCAAATTAAAATACAGTGTGATTGCCCTTGGGGATTCGAGTTACGACACCTTCTGCGGCGGTGGCAAATCGGTGGATGAATTACTTGCCGAACTTGGTGCAAAGAGTATTGTCCCACGCCTTGAAATTGATGCCTGTGAAACCATGGAACCTGAGGTAGAAGCGATAAAATGGCTGGAAAGCTGGAACAAAATCGTTCAATCCGAGCTCGCCGCTTAGGCCACTATATTACTCAACAGTGGTTTAAATTTGCCCAGCGTTTGAGTCAGTCGCTGCTAATTCCCATTGCGATTTTACCCGCCGCAGGGGTGATGCTTGGTTTAACAGTCAGCCGTATTCCTTTTATGCCGGAAGTGCTTAACGTGCTGATGATGGCTGTAGGGCAACTTATTTTTGCGATTATGCCCATCCTCTTTGCCGTAGCGGTAGCGATTGGTTTTTGTCGTGATCAGGGCATTGCCGCCTTTTCAGCGGTCTTTGGTTATGGGGTGATGACGGCCACTTTAGCCGCGCTTGCCGATTTATATCAGTTGCCGACCCAATCGCTGCTTGGCATGGATACCTTAGATACTGGCATTGCTGGAGGGATGCTAATCGGTGCTATTACCTGCTTAGCGGTACGCTTAAGTCAACATATTCGTCTACCAGCTATTTTCTCTTTTTTTGAGGGACGGCGCAGTGCTTCCTTGTTGATTATTCCTCTGGCTATGGCACTAGGTTATGTGCTTTCCCAAGTTTGGCCACCCATGTCACTGTTGATAGAACGGGTTTCAGATTGGGCGGTTTATCAAAAACCGGCCGTTGCCTTTGGCGTTTATGGTGCCCTTGAGCGTTTACTCATCCCATTGGGCCTACACCATATTTGGAATGCCCCTTTCTACTTGGAAGTTGGCCAATATCAAATTCAAGGTAGTGAAGTTATCCGTGGTGAAGTGGCACGCTATTTAGCGGGCGATCCACAGGCGGGTAACCTTGCGGGTGGCTATTTGATTAAAATGTGGGGACTGCCCGCAGCAGCGCTGGCGATGTGGCGCTGCGCCGATCCCGCCGAGCGTAATCGTGTTGCAGGGATTATGTTATCCGCCGCGACCGCAAGCTGGTTGACAGGTGTAACTGAACCGATTGAATTTGCGTTTATGTTTGTGGCGCCATTGCTGTTTTTGGTTCATGCCTTAATTTCTGGCTTGGCCTACTTTGTGTGCATAATGCTCGATATTCACCACAGCATTGTTTTTTCCCACGGGCTAGTGGATTTCAGTTTGTTGTTCTCACTGTCGCATAATAGCGGATGGTTTGTGATACTCGGCCCGATAACGGCAGTGATTTACTACATTCTGTTTCGAGGCAGTATTTTAGCCTTCAACTTAAAAACCCCAGGCCGACTTGAACAGGGAGAAAGGATACAGGCCAAAGAAAGCCTTAGGGCGATAATTGCGGCCTTAGGTGGCCGTGAAAATATCGTTGAGCTTAATGCTTGTCTGACTCGCCTTCGATTAAGTGTTCACAGCCCTGAGTTAGTCAATAAAGTGCGACTAAGCCAGCTGGGTGCAAAGGGGGTGATTGTGATTGGGAAGGGTGTACAAGTGGTGTACGGCACTAAGGCTGAAACCCTGCGTAAAGTGTTACAGCGCTACTTAGACACTCGGCGATAATCTTATCGGCGTATGGTGCGGTTAAAATTGTTGTTTATTGAATTTAAACGCCAAATTTTTAAATATCATCCGTCTAGCACATAACTTTTTGGACTGAAACTTAGAATCTCCCCCCTTAAATACTGTGTAATTATGCTCCCTATGGCACACTCAAACTCATGCTGCTTAGAGAATGCCGCCTAGAGGAGATGTTATTTTGGATACACAGCACGAACCTGCTCAAACCCGCTCGCCCATTGAGCGCAAAATCCTGATGACAGATTGCGCCGATGCCCAAGGGCTAATTGCTAAAATCACCAGTGTCTGCTTTCAACATCGGCTCAATATCATTAAAAACAGTGAGTTTGTGGATAACGACCAAGGGCGATTTTTTATGCGCACCGAACTCGAAGGCCATTTCAATAGTGGGCAACTCCTTGAAGACTTGCGAAGTGTACTCCCAACTCAGAACCATATGACGCTGGTGAGTGCGGGTAAAAAACGCATTGTGGTCCTGGTAACTAAAGAAGCGCATTGCCTTGGTGATTTGCTAATGAAAGCCTATTACGGTGGCTTGAATGTAGAGATTGCCGCCGTTGTGGGTAACCATGAGGTGTTAAGGGAACTGGTTGAAAAATTTAATATTCCCTTTCACTTAGTCAGCCATGAGGGGCTGGATAGGACGCAACATGAGCAAGCCTTATTGGCAGCTGTCGGACAATACGAACCAGACTATCTTGTGTTAGCCAAATATATGCGAGTACTCACGCCGGATTTTGTTGCCGAGTATCCCAATCGGATCATCAATATTCACCACTCGTTCTTACCCGCTTTCATTGGCGCTGCGCCCTATCGCCAAGCCTGGGAGCGCGGAGTGAAAATTATCGGGGCGACCGCCCATTTTGTGAATAATTGCCTCGATGAGGGGCCGATTATTAAGCAGGATGTCATCCCAGTCGATCATAGCTATAGCGCCCTTGAGATGGCAAAAGCAGGACGTGATGTCGAGAAAAGCGTGCTGAGTAAGGCATTGCAATTGGTACTCAATGAGCAAGTGGTCGTGTACGGTAATAAGACTATTGTCTTCTAGGTGCATAGTTCACTTTGCTTAAAACCTAAGCTCCCAATCAATACAGAAGGCACCAAATGGTGCCTATGCTTGCAAAACATAATGGCCTAAAAATTCACGGCATACACTTCATCCATTGAATTCATTGCCAAATCTTTGATAGTGACTGTGCCTTTATAATACCGACCGATCCGCGCGGCAGTTTTATCTGCCCCTTGGCTAATGGCAAATTGATGGAAGTTTTCGCCATTACACATCAGGCGTGGGAACACCCGATTTTCGTTAATTCGATATTCACGCATTGTGCTACCGAAGGTCACTAGATTGTTGCTGGCGCCCGCTTTACAAACTGCCACCAGTGTTTTTTCGATTTGAGGGTCCATTGCTGCAAAAGCTTGGCTGCACATGCCTAATCCGCAGAGTACTGCTACACCTCCAAATTTAGCGAATGATGATTTCATCTTTAGCTCCTTGTCGAGTGAGTATGCACTTTTAGTTAAGCTGCATTTATATGGCTTTGCAGAGGTGTTTCGGCGCGTAAGTGTATCGAAATGTGGAGTTTGGATCAGCATGTTGCTAGGCGTAACCAGATGTGTCATGAAAGTGATTTTTAGGCTTTCTCCTAACAATAAAATATAAAAATGCCAAGCTCTAGGCTTGGCATTTTTGGGAAAATATCACGCTGGGCGCGTTGCTTAGTCAACGATACGTAATAGTTCGTTGATGCCCACTTTACCGCGGGTTTTCGCATCCACTTTCTTCACGATAATTGCAGCGTATAAGCTGTATTTACCGCAAGCCGATGGCAGGTTGCCTGAGACAACCACAGAGCCTGCTGGTACGCGGCCGTAGTGAATTTCGCCGGTTTCACGGTCATAGATACGGGTGCTTTGGCCGATGTAAACGCCCATCGAAATCACAGAGCCTTCTTCAACCACAACACCTTCAACGATTTCTGAACGTGCGCCGATAAAACAGTTATCTTCAATGATAGTCGGGCCCGCTTGCAGTGGCTCAAGTACGCCACCGATGCCTACGCCGCCCGATAAGTGAACGTTCTTACCGATTTGTGCACATGAGCCCACGGTTGCCCAAGTGTCAACCATAGTGCCTTCATCAACGTAAGCACCTAGGTTTACGTAAGATGGCATTAATACCGTATTTTTACCGATGAAAGAACCTTTACGAACGGTTGCAGATGGTACAACACGAATGGCTTCAGCTTTGAAGCGAGCTTCGTCGTACTCAGCAAATTTTAAAGGGACTTTATCGAAATATTTGGTCTCTGCGCCGTCAATAACTGCGTTATCGAAAATACGGAATGACAGTAATACCGCCTTCTTCAACCATTGATGTACATGCCATTGGCCGTCGATTTTTTCGGCGACACGGAGTTCACCTTTGTCGAGCATATTGATGACATTTTGCACGTCTTCACGCACGCTGGCGTCGACTGTGCTAGGGCTGATGTCTGCGCGCGCTTCAAAAGCGGCCTCAATACGTTGGCGTAAAGCCTCCATATTACTTCTCCAATTTGTGCTAGTTAATGAGTTGATTCTGTATTGATTGCACTAAGTGCGCTAATCAATGCTTCCCTAAGGGTGTTTTCTTGGGTTTCATTTAATTGTAAACCGTCGTTGGTTTGCAATATAAAAAAGTCTTCTGCTCGTTCTCCAATGGTGGTGATCTTTGCAGACAGTAATGTGGTGTTACAGCGATAAAAAATATCACCCACTTTAGCTAATAATCCCGGCGTATCCAAGGCGATAAGTTCCATCATGCTAGTCCCGTGGCGGGTACTTTCGAGAAAACTGACCTGAGTTGGTACATTAAAAGGCTTCATTTTACGGGATAATTTTCTAAAACGTGGCAATTTAGGGTTATCGCTCGACAGCGCTTTTTCAAGTGCCTTACGGATACTTTGAATCCGAGATAATTGGCTGACAGGCTCGCCATCCTGCTCGAGGATAACGAAGGTATCAAGCGCATAATTATCCTTCGACGTCATAATGCTCGCATCATGGACATTAATATTTTTATTATCGAGCACCGCCATTACGGTCGCAAACAGCTTTGGCCTGTCCTGGCAATAGACGAATAACTCAGTGCCGCCGCGGGTGGTGTGTTTTGATATAAGCACCAAAGGCTCATCAAGCTGTTTATGTTTAAGAATCGCTTCGGCATGCCAGGCAACCTGATTGGGCTGATGGCGTAAAAAATAATCCGCCTTAAAGCGTTGCCACAGGGTATCGAGATCTTTTTCCTTAATGCCGCGGCGAAGCAGTTCCTTTTTCGCCTTGGCCTGATATTCCCGGACCCGAGCGCGAATATCGACGGGTTTTTCCTTACCTCGAGCGAGCACCCTTTGGGTAGAAAAGTATAAGTCCCGCAGGAGCGAGCCTTTCCAGTTGTTCCAAGTTTTTTCGTTAGTGGCACAAATATCGGCAACTGTTAAGCAATACAAATAGCTTAAATGCACCGCATCGCGCACCTTGCTGGCAAAGTCTGCAACGACATCGGGATCTGAAATATCGCGGCGCTGTGCAGTGACTGACATCACTAGGTGATTCTCAACAAGCCATGCCACTAAGCGCCCATCGTGGTCGTTTAAGCCATGGAGCTTACAGAAATCGAGCGCATCACGGCTTCCGAGTTTACTGTGATCGCCGCCGCGACCCTTGGCGATATCATGGAAAATCGCGCCTAACACCAACAACCCTTTTTTGGGCAGCTGGTTGATCAGTACAGAACCGAGTGGAAATTCTTCCCGCTGTTCGGGCTGGGAAAAACGGTCGATATTGAGCAGAAGTCTGTGGGTGTGCTCATCCACGGTATAGGCGTGGAAGAGATCAAACTGCATCTGACCTTCGATATTACGCCAAGCGGGTAAATAGGCCGACAGTACCCCGTGTTTGTGCATCAATGAGAGGGCTGTGATACCACGAGGATGCTTTAAAATTTCCATAAAGGCTTGGCGGCACTGTGGATTTTCCTGCAAAGGCTGCAATTGTGCTCGGCGGGCGCGGCGCAGCGATCTTAGTGTCGGTGCGTAAATGCCTTTAATGTTTGAGTTTTTGGCAACATGTACAAACAGGCGAACAATTTCTTCACCGCTATCGAATAGGTCATCACTCAAGGCCTCGATAAAGGCACCGCGACGTTGATAGTTGTTGTCAATCGCTTGGATTTCTAATGCCTTAATGTGCCCGAGCGTTGCCCGCTTAAAGAGTTGCAGTAGCATCTCGTTAAGCTCCATCACCCGGCGCACCGTGCGATAATAGCGTTTCATCATTTGCTCGACGGCTAACTGAGTGGCGTCTTCATAGCCCATCATCTCGGCAACTTGGCGCTGCACATCGAACAATAAACGGTTTTCGTCGCGACCAACCACCATGTGCATGGCGAACCGTAATTTCCACAGAAAATGCTGACATTCGAGTAGCTCTTCCAATTCGGCGGGTTCTAAAAATTCGTATTGAACCAGTTCTTCTAATCGAGAGGCCCCAAAGTGACGCATGGCGACCCAAGCGATGGTTTGAATATCTCGAAGGCCGCCGGGGCAGCTTTTGATATTTGGCTCAAGATCGAAGGCGCTAGCTTTGGCATGGCGGGCATTTTGCTCATCACGTTTAGCGATAAAGAATTCACTCGAGGTCCAAAAGTCACTTTGACGAATCGCATCGTAAAGCTGGTCAAAGAGGGGCTCGGGCCCTGAGAGTAACCTTGCTTCAAGTAAGTTGGTCGCAATGGTGATGTCTTTACGACCAAGGATTAAGGTGTCTTCGAGTGTGCGAACGCTGTGGCCGATTTCAAGACTCGCATCCCATAAAAAGGCGATAAATTCACTCAGCGCAGCCTCTGCAGCTTGGCACAAATCACCCTCGAATAAAAATAACAGGTCGACGTCGGAGTGGGGGTGTAATTCACCTCGCCCATATCCGCCTACGGCGATAAGGGCGATGGGGTAAGTATCGAGGCCGTGTTGCAACCATGCCTGTTTGACGAGGGCATCGACGAACTGGCAGCGCTGGCTCACTAGCTCTTCAATCGGGGTTTTAGCCTTGAATCTAGCTAAAAGCGCTTGATTCTGTTCGATTAATGATTGTTTAGCGAGCAGAGCTGTATTCATCGAGTCCCTTGTTAGAATGGTTTTTGTCGGTTATCCAAGGCGTCCCGACATGACGCTCTCCTTATGCTTATTAATCGACTAGTGATTAATAATGCGTGGGAAATCCTCTTCATCACGAAGGGTCAGTACTTCTACACCGGTTTGGGTCACGAGTAATGTGTGTTCCCATTGGGCCGAGTTTTTACCGTCTGAGGTGGTTACTGTCCAGTTATCATTGCGATCCAGCACTGTGGTGTGGCGACCTGCGTTGATCATCGGCTCAATGGTAAAACACATGCCTGGGCGTAGAACCGTGTTGTCACTATTGCGATAGTGCATGACCTGTGGCTCTTCATGGAAACCCGCGCCAATACCGTGACCACAATAATCTTGTACGATGGAATATTTCTCAAGACCTGTTTTGCTGGCTTTGATGAATTTTTCGATAGTATTACCGATTTCGCCTAATTTTAAGCCAGGACGTACTTTACGAATGGCCAAATACAGACTTTCTTGGGCGATACGGCACAGACGCTTATCTTTCGGGCTCACCTCACCAATCAAAAACATTTTAGAGGTGTCACCGTGGTAGCCATCTTTAATCACGGTAATATCCACGTTAAGAATATCGCCATCCTTAAGCACTTGATCGCTTGGGATACCGTGACAAATGACGTTGTTTAACGAAGTACAAATCGATTTTGGAAAACCGTGATAGTTAAGCGGCGCGGAAATTGCGCCTTGCTCTTCGGTATATTTAGCGCAGATATCGTTGAGCTCGTTAGTCGTCACGCCCGCTTTAATGTGCGGCGCAATCATTTCTAACACCTGCGCAGCCAATTTACCTGCGGCACGCATTTTCTCAATTTCTTCTGCTGTCTTGATGACTATACTCATTACGTTTTCTCTTGTGTCTTCAATGTCTGTTGGACACGCTAACCCAGCGCAAAAATTTGTGCTTCAGGGTGATTTATGGTATAAAGCGCGCCGTTATGTTTAAGTCTTGCAAGATTGTCTAAGGTCAGCATTTGCTTCCTTAATCGATACCAAGACTAAAGATGACCGCCATTATACATGGCAATTTATCTAAATACTAAATCACACACGTGTCGACACATTCTTCGGGGTGCCCTCAGCCTAAATCTGCGGGGTCGAAGACATGGGATACGTGGAGGTCTAACCCCCTAAATTGTAAGGTAATAGAAATGACTACAGTTTCAATGCGCGATATGCTCCAGGCCGGTGTACACTTCGGTCACCAAACCCGTTACTGGAACCCAAAAATGAAGCCATTCATTTTCGGTGCTCGCAACGGTGTTCACATCATCAACCTTGAGCATACTGTGCCAATGTTCAATGAAGCGCTGGCTTTCATCAGCAACGTAGCTTCAAAGAAAGGTAAAGTATTATTCGTTGGTACTAAACGTGCTGCTGGCGAAGCGATCAAAGAAGCTGCAATTTCTTGCGATCAGTACTACGTTGATCACCGCTGGTTAGGCGGTATGCTGACTAACTGGAAAACCGTTCGTCAGTCAATCAAACGTTTGAAAGAGCTGGAAAGCCAATCAGTAGACGGTACTTTCGACAAGCTGACCAAGAAAGAAGCGCTGATGCGTACTCGTGAGCTTGAAAAGCTGGAAAAATCTTTAGGCGGTATTAAGAACATGGGCGGCCTGCCAGACGTATTATTCGTTATCGGCGCTGACCACGAGCACATCGCTATTAAAGAAGCTAACAACCTGGGTATCCCTGTTGTTGCAGTTGTTGATACTAACTCTGCTCCAGACGGTGTTAACTACATCGTTCCTGGTAACGACGACGCAATGCGTGCTATTCGCCTGTACACTACTTCTGTTGCTGCAGCTGCTAAAGCAGGCCGTGGTCAAGATTTAGCTGTTCAAGCTGAGCAAGACGGTTTCGTAGAAGCCGAATAATAATAAGGCGGGATGAGTTTCATCACCCTTATTAACCAAGATTTATGATTGGTTAACAGGGGCCATGCGGCCCCTGTTTTATATCTGCAAATTAGTCGAATTTTTAGAGAGGATTTAACAATGGCAATTTCTGCTGCCCTAGTTAAAGAACTGCGCGACCGTACTGGCGCAGGCATGATGGATTGTAAAAAAGCGTTAGAAGAAACCAACGGCGACATGGAGTTAGCAATTGACAACATGCGTAAGTCTGGTGCTGCTAAGGCTGCCAAGAAAGCTGGTAACATCGCTGCTGACGGTACTATTCTGATCAAGAACGGCGAAGGTTTCGCGGTTCTGTTAGAAGTTAACTGTCAAACAGACTTCGTTGCTAAAGATGCTAACTTCTTAGGTTTCGCTAACGCTGTATTAGATGTTGCTGCAGCATCTAAAGTTGCTTTAGAAGACTTAAAAGCGCAATTCGAAGAAGCGCGTGTTGCTCTAGTTGCTAAAATCGGTGAAAACATCAACGTTCGTCGCGTTGAGTACATCGATGGCGCTAAATTAGCTTCTTACCGTCACGGTGAGCGTATCGGTGTTGTTGTAACTGGTGACGCTGATGACGAAACTCTGAAGCACATCGCAATGCACGTTGCCGCTTCTAAGCCAGAATACGTTAACCCAGAAGACGTTCCAGCAGACGTAGTTGCTCGCGAACAAGCTCTGCAAATCGAAATCTCTATGAATGAAGGCAAGCCTGCTGACATCGCTGAGAAGATGGTTGTTGGTCGTATGAAGAAGTTCACCGGTGAGATCTCTCTGACTGGTCAAGCTTACATCATGGAACCAAAGAAAACTGTTGGCGAATTCTTGAAAGAGAAAGGCGCTAGCGTAACTAACTTCATTCGTTTAGAAGTTGGTGAAGGTATTGAGAAGAAAGAAGAAGATTTCGCAGCTGAAGTTGCTGCTCAAATCGCCGCTTCTAAAAAGGCTTAATCGCCAACGCTAAATACCCCCAAGACCGCAGCCATCGCTGCGGTCTTGTTATGACCAGGATATAAAAATTATGAGCACCAATCCAAAACCTGCATTTAGACGCATCCTTCTAAAATTAAGTGGCGAAGCATTAATGGGCGACGAAGGCTTTGGCATCGACCCAAAAGTGTTAGATCGCATGGCTCAAGAAGTGAAAGAGCTGGTAGAGTTAGGCATTCAGGTGGGTGTGGTCATTGGTGGTGGCAATCTATTTCGCGGTGAAGGCTTGGCAAAAGCCGGTATGAACCGTGTGGTGGGCGATCACATGGGTATGCTGGCAACGGTAATGAATGGCCTCGCCATGCGTGATGCCCTGCACCGTGCCTATGTTAATGCTCGCCTGATGTCTGCTATCCCGTTAAAAGGGGTGTGTGATGACTACAATTGGGCTGAAGCAATCAGTTTATTAAAATCTGGCCGTGTAGTGATTTTCGCTGCAGGGACGGGTAACCCATTCTGCACTACCGATTCAGCTGCTTGTTTACGCGGCATTGAAATCGAAGCAGAAGTCGTGCTAAAAGGCACTAAAGTTGACGGTGTTTACTCAGACGACCCGATGAAAAACCCTGAAGCGGTTAAATACGACGAGTTATCTTACACTGAAGTACTCGACAAAGAATTAAAAGTAATGGACTTAGCTGCCTTTACTATGGCGCGTGACCATGACATGCCGATTTTGGTATTCAACATGAACAAACCAGGCGCATTACGCCGTGTGGTCATGGGTGAAGAAGAAGGCACGCTGATCCGAGCTAAATAAGTTTTTAATGACCAAGAAGGACATTTAACGTGATTGCAGATATTAAACAAGATGCTCTAGAGCGCATGGGTAAGTGCGTAGAAGCAACCAAAAATCAAATGGCTAAAGTACGTACAGGCCGTGCACACCCAAGCTTACTGGATTCTATCCAAGTGTCTTACTATGGCACCATGACACCACTGAACCAAGTGGCTAACGTGGGTGTTGAAGACGCGCGCACCCTGTCTGTGACTGTGTTCGACCGTAGCGCTATTCAAGCGGTTGAAAAGGCGATTATGAGCTCGGACCTGGGCTTAAACCCAATGTCTGCTGGTGCGACTTTACGTATTCCATTACCGGCACTGACTGAAGAACGTCGTAAAGACTTTATCAAAGTGGTGCGTAACGAAGCCGAAGGTGGCCGTGTGGCTATCCGTAACGTACGTCGTGATGCGATTTCTGAAGTGAAGAAGCTTGAAAAAGCGAAAGAATGTACTGAAGACGATGTACGTCGTTTTGAAGATGAAGTACAAAAACTCACCGATGCTAACATCAAGAAAGTTGATGAAATTTTAGCAGCGAAAGAAGTTGAGTTGATGGAAGTCTAATCTCAGCTTCGTTAAGCTAGAGTTGCAGCGCCGTGTAGGGGTATACTACACGGCGTTTGTCTATTTTAAAGGGTTGTAATAGATGTCATCCACAGTGGAATTTGAGCCGCAGACAAGGCCGTCTGAGCAGGATGCCTGCAGACAGACAACCTTACCGGAAGCTTTGCCCGAACGGGTTAAGCAGTCATTACCTAAACATGTCGCCATTATTATGGACGGTAATGGTCGTTGGGCCCAAACCCAAGGTCAACCCAGGGTGATGGGGCATAAAGCGGGAGTTAAGGCGGTTCGTCGCGCGGTAAGTGCAGCGAGTCAACTAGGCATTGAGTCGCTGACGCTGTTTGCGTTTTCAAGCGAGAATTGGCGCCGACCCGATAAAGAAGTCAGCCTGTTGATGGAACTGTTTTTTACAGTCTTGCAACGGGAAATCAAGTTGCTGCATAAAAACCAAGTACGACTCAATATCATCGGAGATATCAGTCGTTTTTCTGCGCGCTTGCAAAAACAAATTAAGGCTGCTGAAGAAAAGACAGCAACCAATCAGGGGTTAACTCTTAATATTGCCGCCAATTACGGTGGTCGATGGGATATTCTGCAAGCTGCTCAAAAGTTAGCTGAAAAGGTGGAAACTGGCGAAATGACCAGCAGTCAGTTCACCGAAGAGGCCTTAAATGAGCATTTATGCATGCAAAATCAGAGTGAAGTTGATTTAATGATCCGCACTGGCGGTGATTATCGGATCAGCAATTTTATACTCTGGCAGGCTGCCTACGCAGAGTTAGTGTTCTTGGACACCCTCTGGCCTGATTTCGATGAACAGGCATTTCATGAAGCGATTGCCACTTTTAACAGTCGCCAGCGCCGTTTCGGTTTGACGGGCAGTCAAATTGAAGAGATGCGCGCATTGTAAACATCGTGAGGAATTTTTTTTGCTAAAACAACGTATAATAACAGCAATTTGGTTGATTCCATTGGTGTTGGGAGCCATTTTCATACTCCCAGTTCAGTATTTTGCTTGGGCATTAGTGGCGGTATTTCTGATCGCAGCGAAGGAGTGGGGCAGAATTATTGACAGTCAATGTCATGTGACTCAGTGGAGTTTTACAGTGACGGTCGGGGTCTTACTCGTCGCATTAAACCTGATAGTGCCCGCCGACACCATTTGGCTTCGGGGGCAAATTCATCCCATCTATTTTGCGGTCATGGCGATTGGTGCTATGTGGTGGGTACTCTCCTTATTGTTAGTGCTGACTTACCCTAAAAGCGCCAAGTTATGGCAAAACAATCCCATGCTCAAATCCATGTTTGGGCAGCTCACTCTGGTGCCATGTTTTGTGGCCTTAATCGCGCTTAAATCGATTAGCTCGCAGTTATCACCATACTATGGAGCATCACTGGTGTTTTTAGTGATGTTAGTAGTGTGGGCCGCTGACTCGGGGGCTTACTTTGTGGGTAAAGCGATTGGTAAAACAAAGCTGATGCCAGCCGTTAGCCCTGCTAAAACCCTCGAGGGATTGATGGGCGGCCTAGCGACAACGTTAGTCGTTGCGGCGGGGGTGATGTACGTTTCACCAGAGCAAGAGCTGGGGTTAGTGATTACTGTTACGATTTTTGTGGCGCTGATTTCGGCTCTGGGTGATTTATCCGAGAGTATGTTTAAACGCGCTGCCTGCATCAAAGATTCTGGCACTATTCTGCCAGGTCACGGCGGCGTGCTAGACAGAATCGACAGTTTGACTGCTGCATTGCCAGTATTCACGCTGATCTACATTGCTTTCTGGATGTAATGCTATGCAAAATATGGTGATTTTGGGCGCGACCGGCTCAATCGGTGCAAGTACCTTAAGTGTGATCTCCGCGAACCCTGAGGCTTATCAGGTGTATGGACTTGTGGCAAATGCCAGTGTCGATAAGATGCTCGCATTATGCTTAGCCCATAGGCCGCAAGTCGTACACATGGTCGATTCAAACGCGGCTAAAGCACTGAACGACCAACTACCTTCGAGCCTTAACATCCAAGTCACTAGTGGTGAAGACGAGCTTATCAGTCTCGTGACTGCCCCTGAGGTGGATACTGTGATGGCGGCCATCGTGGGGGCAGCAGGTTTAGTCCCCACCTTGGCCGCAGTCAAGGCTGGTAAAAGAGTCTTACTTGCCAATAAAGAAGCACTGGTGATGTCTGGCGAATTGTTTATTGAAGCCACTAAAGTCTCTGGTGCCACCTTGCTGCCTGTCGACAGTGAGCACAATGCCATTTTCCAATGTTTACCCGAGGAAGTTCAGTCCAATTTAGGACGCTGTGATTTAGCCGCTTCAGGTATTTCCCATATTCTGCTCACAGGATCCGGTGGCCCGTTTTTGACGGCAGAGCTTTCAAGCCTTGCCTCGATGACACCAGCCCAGGCCTGCAAACACCCTAATTGGTCCATGGGGCCTAAGATTTCGGTCGATTCGGCAACCATGATGAATAAGGGGCTCGAGTTTATCGAAGCCCGCTGGTTGTTTAATACCCAAAAAGATCAATTGAAGGTCGTTATTCATCCGCAAAGCGTGATTCATTCGATGGTGCAATATCGCGATGGCAGCGTGATTGCCCAAATGGGTAATCCTGATATGCGTACACCAATTGCACACTGTATGTCCTATCCCCAAAGAATTTTCTCTGGTGTTGAACCTTTGGATTTTTTCAAAGTCGGACAGTTAAGCTTTTGTGAACCCGACTTTAATCGCTTCCCCTGTTTAGCCCTTGCCATCGAAGCCTGTGCTCAGGGGCAAGAGGCGACGACAGTGCTAAATGCGGCCAATGAGATTGCCGTTGATGCCTTCCTGAAGGGACTGATTGGTTTTACCCAGATTGCCAAGATCAATGAAGCCTGCTTAACTGCTTTGCCTAAAACGGCGATGGGCAGCATTGACGACATTATTGCCTTAGATGCGCAGACTCGGGTATATGCCCGTGAACTGTTAGCCAAATTTGCCTAAATCAGTCGAGTTTAGGGAAGTAATACGACGTAAGGAGCGGAATGTTAGACTTTTTTTGGAACTTAGGTTTTTTCATCGTTGCACTTGGGTTGTTAATTACCGCCCATGAGTACGGTCATTTCTATGTTGCTCGCCGCTGCGGCGTAAAAGTCGAGCGTTTCTCCATCGGTTTCGGCAAAGCGATATGGCGTAAACAGGGGCAGGATGGCACTGAGTATGTGCTCGCCATGATCCCGCTTGGTGGCTATGTCAAAATGCTCGATGAGCGTGTCGAGGATGTCCCCGAGGAATTAAAGCCCCAGGCTTTTAACCGCAAGAGCGTGTGGCAGCGGATTGCCATTGTCGCCGCTGGCCCCATCGCAAACTTTATCTTTGCAATTGCAGCCCTTTATCTGATGTATCTGATTGGGGTGCCTTCACTTAAACCTGTTATCACTTCTACAACGCCAAATACCGCTGCCGCACAAATTCAAGTGACAGAGCCTTTGAAGGTGACTGCAATATCAGGGCAAACCGTTCGTAACTGGGAAGAAGTGAATTTAGCCCTCGTAGGCCATATCGGTGATGATAGTTTAAGTGTGTCGGTTGCTCCGCTAAATGCACTCGAAGGTTTGGACACGCCAGCGCGCACTTATACCTTAGATACCCGCGATTGGCGCTTCGATCCGGAGAAAGAATCGCCGATTACGACATTAGGGTTAGGGATTTATCGTCCTGAGATTGAACCAAAGATAGCATCGATTAGTCAGAACAGTGCTGCCGCGAACAGTGAACTGAAAGTGGGCGATCTAATCGTGGCAATCAACGGTGAAAATTACACTGATTGGCCTGCTTTTGTTGACATTATTCAACATTCTGCCAATGTGGCTATTGATTTAACGGTACGTCGCGGCGCAGATCAGCTTAGTGTGTCGGTGACACCAACGGGCGTTGAAAACAGTGAAGGCAAACTTACCGGTGTTTTAGGCGTGAGTCCAACACAGGCACAGTGGCCTGAGAACATGAAGTTACAGTTGGAATACGGCCCAATCGATGCAATCGGTATCGCCGTTGATAAAACATGGCAACTTGTTGCCGTGAGCTTTAAGATGATTAGCAAATTATTTACTGGCGATGTGTCGGTGAAGAATTTGAGTGGACCTATCTCCATCGCACAGGGTGCGGGCAATAGTGCAAACTATGGCTTGGTCTACTTTCTCGGTTTCCTCGCGCTTATCAGTGTCAATTTAGGCATCATTAATTTGCTGCCGTTGCCTGTGCTCGATGGGGGACACCTGCTGTATTACTTCGTTGAAGTAATCACTGGCAAACCTGTATCAGAAAAGGTACAGGAAATAGGATTCAGATTTGGGGCAGCGCTACTGCTGATGTTGATGAGCATTGCGCTTTTCAACGATTTTGCCCGACTCTGAGCAAGGACAGACTAATAATTAGAAGTGCTCTATGAGATTGAATAAACTTTTTGCCTCGATGTTATTCGTCGGTGCGTCGTTTTCAGGGAATGTGTTGGCTGAATCTTTCCAACCCTTTGAAGTGACCGACATCCAAGTTGAAGGTTTGCAGCGAGTCGCACTGGGTGCTGCCTTGTTAAGCTTACCAGTGAAAGTGGGTGATACTGTTGACCAGTTAAAAATTCAGCAGGCGATTAAGAGCCTGTATGGTTCAACGAACTTTGAAAATATCTCCATCAGCCACGATGGTGGTGTCTTGATTGTGAAAGTGACCGAGCGTCCGACGATCAGCGCCGTGACCTTCGAAGGCAACAAAGATATTAAAGACGAGCAGTTACAGGAAAGTTTGGACGGCAGCGGCGTGAAAGTCGGTGAGTCTTTAGACCGTACTATGCTCTCTGGCATTGAAAAAGGTCTGCAAGATTTCTACTACGGTGTGGGTAAATACGGCGCTAAAGTGGAAGCGCAAATCATTAACTTGCCCCGTAACCGCGTGGAATTAAAATTCAAGTTTACCGAAGGTTTGGCGGCGGAAATTCGCCAAATTAACGTCGTCGGCAATAAAGAATTCACCGATGCTGAGCTTATCGGCATGCTAGAGCTCAAAGATTACGTCGCTTGGTGGGATCTTTTTGGTGAGCGTCGCTATCAGAAACAAAAGCTGCAAGCTGACCTTGAGACCATTAAAACCTATTACCACAATAAGGGTTATATCCGCTTTGAAGTCACTTCGACTCAAGTGGCGATGACACCTGACCGTAAAGGTTTATACATCACCATCAACGTCAATGAAGGTGAAAAATACACAGTTAAAGACGTTAACTTAACCGGTGATTTAATGGGCCGTGAAGAGTTAATGAAGTCCATTCTGCCAATTAAAGCCGGTGATATGTACAACGGCGGTGATGTGACCTTCACCGAAGAAATGTACAGCAAGTACCTAGGCCGTTTTGGCTATGCCTATCCAGAAGTTAAAACTTACCCAGAGATTGATGATAAAACTAAGGAAGTGACCTTAAACATCAACATTAAACCGGGTAAACGCGTCTATGTACGTTCGGTTAACTTTACCGGTAACGCCGTGACCAAAGACGAAGTGATGCGCCGTGAAATGCGTCAGATGGAAGGTGCATGGTTAAATTCAGCGCAAATCGAGCAGTCTAAATCGCGTTTAAACCGCTTAGGTTTCTTCGAAACAGTGGACACTGAAACCATTCAAGTGCCAGGTACTGACGATTTAGTCGATGTGGCGGTGAAGGTAAAAGAGCAGCCATCGGGCTCATTTAACGCCGGTGTCGGTTATGGTACTGAATCGGGTTTAAGCTTGCAGTTTGGTGTGCAGCAATCTAACTTCCTTGGCACGGGTAACCAAGCTGGGGTGAGCATCAGCACTAACAAGTACTCTAAAAACGTGAACTTATCTTATACCGACCCTTATTGGACTAAGGATGGTGTGAGTTTAGGTGGCAGCGTTTACTGGAGCGAGTTTGATGCTAACGAAGCTAACCTTGAGCGTTATAAAAACAGCTCCTACGGTGTGGCGTTAAACTCTGGCTTCCCGATTAACGAATACAACCGTATTAACGGTGGTATAGGCTATCGCCACAACTCGATTTCGGAAATCTCGACCTACGAACAGGCGCTGCGTTTCTACAATATTTATCGTGAAGATGACCCGAATTCGGATTTAAGTTTCGATAACTTTGAGCTGAGTTTAGGCTGGTATCGTAGCACCTTGAACCGCGGTACCTTCCCAACGGACGGTTCGTCACAGCGCTTAAGTGGCAAGATGACAGTGCCAAGTTCGGATCTGCAATACTTCAAGACCGATTTTGATACTAACTTCTACTTCCCAATCAACCGTAGTCACAGCTTTGTGTTCTTGGCCCGTGGTCGTTTAGGCTATGGTAACGGTTACGGTCAGTACAATGATAACGACCAAATCCTGCCATTCTGGGAAAACTATTACTCAGGCGGTAGCACTTCACTGCGTGGCTTTAAATCTAACTCGGTCGGCCCTCGTTCATTCTACATTGACCGTGATATCGAGCCTTGCGCCCCGGATCCAACCGGCGAGAGCTGTAGTTTAGCCGGTGATCCAAGCACTGTGGGTGTCAGTTCTGGTCGCTCTATTGGTGGTAACGCCATTGCAACTGCAAGCTTAGAGTTGATTGTACCGACGCCATTCCTCGATGAGGCTTATACTAATTCGGTTCGTACCAGCTTCTTCGTCGATGCGGGTAACGTATGGGATACGGAGTTTGATTACGCGTCCTATATGACCTTGCCAGCAGACCAATTTGATAAGCTACAGGACTACGGCGATCCAAATCGCATCCGCGCGTCTTGGGGGATGAGTTTACAGTGGTTATCCCCAATGGGACCTATGGTGTTTAGCTTAGCTTGGCCATTAAAAGAGTATGAAGGCGATGACACAGAGATCTTCTCCTTCAATATTGGCAAAACTTTTTAAAAGGCATACACTCGGCAAGTTTTGCTGAATATAACAAAAGGTAACAAGGAGTCTATTTTGAACAAGATGGTAAATCGTGCCCTAGTGACGTTAGCTTTATTAGGTGCACCTTTAGCGGCGCAGGCAGAAAACATTGCTGTAGTTGATATGGGCGCTGTGTTTGAACAGTTACCACAACGTGAGCAAATCTCTAAAGAGCTGAAAGCCGAGTTTGGCGATCGTATGGCTGAAGTTCAGAAAATGCAGGAAGAAATGCGTTCTCTGATGGAGAAGCAGCAACGTGATGGCGCGTTAATGAATGACACGCAAAAAACTGAGCTGGTACGTAAAATGGACTCCCTAAAAGCTGACTATCAGCTAAAAGGTAAAGCATTGGATGAAGACTTACGTCGTCGCCAAGGTGAAGAGCAAAACAAACTATTAGTTAAGGTGCAAAAAGCCATTAACACTATCGCTGAAAAAGAGAAGTTCGATCTCGTTTTACAACGTGGTGCGGTTATCTATGTTAAGCCAAACGCTGACATCAGTGCCAAAGTGGTTGAAGCCTTAAGCAAAGGCAAGTAATTAATGAAAAGTGTGACTTTAAAAGAGTTAAGCCTGTTATTAGATGGCGTGGTTCAGGGCGATGAAACGATGGTGATAGCCAGCGTTGCAACCCTAGAGCACGCCAAAGCGGGTCAAATCTCTTTTTTAGCCAACAGCAAATACCGTGCTCAGCTTGAGTCTACTCAAGCTGGCGCGGTGTTATTGTCGGCTAAAGATGCTCAGGACTATTCGGGTACGGCATTAGTCGTCAAAGACCCCTATGTGGGTTTTGCTCGAGTGGCACAATTGTTAGATACCACGCCTAAAGCGGCATCAGGCATTCATCCAACGGCAGTGATTGACCCATCCGCGCAGTTAGGCGAGGGGGTTGCCATTGGTGCTAATGCAGTTATCGGGGCGAATGTGATCCTCGGTGAAAACGTGCAGATTGGTCCAGGTTCTGTGATTGGACAAGATTCTATTATCGGTTCTAACAGCCGTTTATGGGCCAATGTGACTGTGTACCATAATGTCCAATTAGGACAAGATTGTATTATCCATTCGGGTGCTATTTTAGGTTCGGATGGTTTTGGCTATGCTAACGAGCGTGGTCAGTGGGTTAAAATCCCGCAAACCGGTGGTGTACGTATTGGCGATCGCGTTGAAATCGGTGCAAATACCACGATTGATCGCGGCGCATTAGGCCATACTGAAATTCACAACGGTGTGATCATCGACAACCAAGTGCAGGTTGCCCACAACGATATTATTGGTGAAAATACCGCAATTGCCGGTAGCACCACAATCGCTGGCAGTGTCACCATTGGTAAATATTGTATTATTGGTGGTAGCAGCGCGATTGCGGGTCACTTATCTATTGCCGATGGTGTGCATGTGTCAGGTGGTACTAACATCACCAGTAGTATGCAGGAACCAGGTTTATATTCTTCGGCAACAGTCGCAATGGATAACAAGCTGTGGCGTAAAAATACAGTTCGCTTCCGTCAATTGGATGAACTGTTCCAGCGTGTGAAAAAGCTGGAAAAGAATTCAACTACACCAGACTAATTGCGTAAGGCAATTTGAGGAATCAGGTTCGTGCCTAATCAAATGAACACTATGGATATTACGGAGATCCTTAAGTATCTGCCGCACCGATATCCATTTCTATTAATCGACCGCGTATTGGATTACACCCCAGGTGAGACCCTTAATGCGATTAAAAACGTGTCGATTAATGAACCGTTTTTCCAGGGACACTTCCCTGTTCAGCCTGTGATGCCAGGCGTATTAATTTTAGAAGCTATGGCTCAGGCAACAGGATTGCTTGCCTTTAAAACCATGAGTGATGACGTGCCGCCTCCTGGTGTGTTGTATTACTTTGCCGGTATCGATAATGCCCGTTTTAGACGTGTTGTTGTGCCTGGCGATCAAATTCACTTCGAAGTGAAAATGATTAAAGAACGCCGCGGGATTGGCGTTTTCTACGGTGAGGCCAAAGTGGATGGTGAAGTGGCGTGTTCCGCTGAAATCATGTGTGCCCGCAGAGAGATTTAATCAGTGATAGATTCATTAGCGTTTGTGCATCCCGATGCAAAAATTGGTAAAAACGTCACCATAGGTCCATGGAGCTATATTGGCGCCGGTGTTGAAATTGGCGATGACTGTTGGTTAAGTTCCCACGTCGTGGTGAAGGGCCCAACGGTGATTGGCAAAGGCAACCGCATTTTCCAATTCGCCTCAGTGGGTGAAGAGTGTCAAGACAAGAAATATGCAGGTGAGCCCACACGTCTGATCATCGGAGACAATAACGTTATTCGTGAGCACGTGACCATCCACCGCGGTACGATTCAAGACAACAGCGAAACTCGCATCGGTTCTAATAACTTGTTTATGAACTACGTGCACATTGCCCACGACTGTGTGGTTGGCAATAACGTGATTCTGGCAAACAATGCGTCTATCGCAGGTCACGTGCACGTGGGCGACTGGGCAATCCTCGGTGGTATGACTGGGGTTCATCAATTCGTTAAAATCGGTGCCCATGCATTCACAGCGGGTTGCTCACTAGTGCTGCAGGACGTGCCACCCTTCGTGATGGCTTCGGGTCAGCCAGCGATTCCACGTGGTCTAAATAGCGAAGGCATGAAGCGCCGTGGGTTCTCTAAGGAATCGCAACTGGCGGTTCGCCGTGCCTACAAAACTCTTTATCGTAGTAGCTTGACTGTGGATGAAGCGGTTGCTGCATTAGCCGAAGATGCGCAAAACGACCCACAAGTGAAAGCAATGCTGGATTTTGTGACATCATCGGATCGCGGTATTATTCGCTAGTTTTTAGCTACCCACATCGCGTGATGAAATACTAGGGATGAAGCGTTTAGGCGTTTCATCCCTTTATTCATAGTACAAGCTGAGATACTGACAGTATTGAATCGCTTCGCTAATTTTTTAGATATAAACTAATGGCCATAATGAAACATAGGTTTTTAGTTTGAGGCTTTACGGCATAGCTTTGCCATTCACTTTTTAGATGTGAATAATTTATGAGCAAAAATTCGCAATTAGTGTTTGCCATGGTCGCCGGGGAAATCTCCGGCGATATTTTAGGTGCAGGGTTAATGGCTGCACTGCAAAAAACACATCCTAATGCCCGCTTTGTTGGCATTGGTGGCCCAAGAATGGAAGCACTTGGCTTTGAGTCCCTTTTCGCGATGGAAGAGCTCGCAGTGATGGGGATTGTCGAAGTCTTGTCGCGCCTGCCACGCCTCTTGCATGTGCGTTCCTCTTTAATCAAAACCATGACCGAGCTAAAACCCGATTGCTTTATCGGCATCGATGCGCCGGATTTTAATATCGGGCTGGAACTCAAACTCAAGGCGCAGGGCATTAAAACCGTGCACTACGTGAGTCCATCGGTATGGGCATGGCGACCAAAACGCATTTTTAAAATCGCCAAGGCGACCAATATGGTGTTGTCTCTGCTGCCCTTTGAAAAGGCCTTTTACGATAAACACCAAGTGCCTTGCACTTTCGTTGGCCACACGCTTGCGGACGATATTCCGTTGGAGAGTGATAAGGCTGCTGCCCGCAAGCAATTGAATTTAGATGCCGACGCAGAATACTTAGCCATTCTTCCTGGTTCACGCGGCGGTGAGTTAAAACAGCTCGCCGAGCCTTTTGTGAAGGCGGCGCTGCTGATCAAGCAGCAATTCCCCGACATTCGCTTTGTCACGCCGCTTGTGAATCAAAAGCGTCGCGAACAGTTTGAGCTGGCATTGAAGACCTTTGCGCCTGATTTAGAAATTACCCTGATTGAAGGTCAATCCCGTGAAGTGATGGCCGCATCCGATGGGATTTTATTGGCATCCGGCACTGCAACTCTTGAGGCCATGCTGATTAAACGTCCTATGGTGGTGGCCTATCGCGTGAGCCCCATTACTTACCGTATCGCCAAGGGCATGATGCAGGTCGATAGATTCTCCTTACCTAATTTATTGGCAGGGCGGGATGTTGTGCCTGAACTTATCCAGCACGATTGCACGCCTGAGAACATTGCCGCAGCGGTTGCTGTTGAGCTAAATCGGGACTTCACGCCGCTTCACAGCGAGTTTGAACGTCTGCACCAAATGCTTCGCTGCGATGCCAGCAAAAAGGCGGCAGAGGCCGTTATGGCGCTGGTGCATCATGGAGAGCCTGTTAGCAATGATAAGGAAGCCCATTGATGGCAGTGTTTAAGACATTAACTGAGGCCGATCTGGTATCCTTTCATACGGGTTTGATTGCCGGTGTAGATGAGGTGGGCCGCGGCCCGCTAGTTGGCGATGTTGTCACTGCAGCAGTGATCCTCGACCCTAATCGCCCGATTGCAGGGTTAAACGATTCCAAAAAACTCACCGAAAAGCGTCGTATCGCGCTCTTCGATGAGATTTGTGACCAGGCGTTAAGTTTTCATGTGGGGCGCGCAAGCCCAGCCGAAATCGATGAGCTCAATATCCTGCATGCGACAATGCTTGCCATGCAGCGCGCGGTGGCAGGGCTTAAGTTGACGCCTGAGCTTGTGCTCGTTGATGGCAATCGTAGCCCTGCTTTTGATCATCAAGGCAAGGCGCTGACGAGCCACAGTATCGTTAAAGGTGATGGCCTAATCGCCAGCATCAGTGCAGCCTCCATTATCGCGAAAGTGACCCGTGACCGTGAAATGGATGCCCTCGATGTCGCCTATCCCCAATATGGTTTTGCCAAGCATAAGGGCTATCCGACAAAGGCGCATTTTGAGGCGATTGCCGAACACGGGGTATTTGATCAATATCGTAAAAGTTTCAAACCCGTCAAAGAGATATTGGAACGATAATTGATTTGTTGCTTGTTACTTCGATAAGGACAAAGTCACTAGCCCAAGGCCTGTGACTTTGTTAGTCTGCGTTTTAGTGTTTGTTAACCCGTTATTCTAAGATAATTCTAATTATGTCCGATCCTCGTTTTGTGCATCTTCGTGTCCACAGTGACTTTTCCATGTCCGATGGCGTGGCCAAAGTAAAACCCATCCTTGGCCAAGTCGAGGCGATGGGAATGGCCGCGGTGGCATTGACGGATCAAAATAACTTCTGTGGTCTAGTGAAGTTTTATGGTGGTTGCCATGGGGCGGGGATAAAGCCAATTATCGGTGCTGACTTTTGGATGCAAGTGCCCGGCTTTGACGGCGAGTTTTGTGCCTTAACGATTATCGCGATGAATAATGAAGGTTATCAGAACCTCACCCAAATCATTAGTCAGGCCTATCTGCGTGGCCAAGTTGCAGGTCGTGTGGTAATCGATCAAGAGTGGCTGGTGACCTATAACGAGGGCATATTATTGCTCTCGGGGGCTAAAGAAGGGGATGTGGGTAAGGCATTACTCAAGGGTAACAATACGCAAGTTGAGTCCTTGTGCGAGTTTTATCAGCAGCATTTTGAAGGCCGTTATTTCCTCGAATTAATTCGTACCGGCCGCGCCGATGAGGAGCGTTACCTGCACATGGCGGTAGGGCTTGCTCAGGAGAAGGGCATTCCTGTTGTGGCCACCAATCAGGTAGTATTTTTAAAACCCGATGACTTCGAGGCCCACGAGATTCGCGTCGCCATCCACGATGGCTTTACGCTCGCCGATCCGCGCCGTCCTAAAAAATACAGTGAGCAGCAATACCTTCGTAGCGAAGAGGAAATGTGTGAGCTTTTTGCTGATATTCCAGCGGCGCTTGCCAATACCGTTGAAATCGCTAAACGTTGTAACGTCACCATAAGGTTGAACGAATACTTTTTGCCAAATTTCCCCACCGGCGACATGTCGATTGAGGACTTTTTAGTTGATTGCTCCAAAAAAGGCTTAGAAGAACGCCTAGAATTTCTATTCCCCGATCCTGCTGTTCGCGCTGAGCGCCGTACAGAGTACGATGAGCGCCTCGATGTCGAGCTTCAAGTCATTAACCAGATGGGCTTCCCCGGTTACTTTCTTATCGTAATGGAGTTTATCCAGTGGGGTAAGGATAACGGCATTCCGGTGGGGCCTGGTCGTGGCTCGGGTGCGGGTTCGCTTGTCGCCTATGCTCTTAAGATCACTGACCTTGACCCGCTCGAATTTGACCTGCTGTTCGAACGTTTCTTAAACCCAGAGCGGGTCTCGATGCCCGACTTTGACGTCGACTTCTGTATGGACAGACGCGACGAAGTGATTGATCACGTGGCCGAGCTTTACGGCCGCGATGCGGTATCGCAGATCATTACCTTTGGTACTATGGCGGCTAAGGCCGTTATCCGTGACGTGGGCCGGGTGCTCGGTCATCCCTATGGCTTTGTTGACCGAATTTCTAAGCTTATTCCACCAGAACCAGGGATGACGCTCGCCAAGGCCTTCGAAGTTGAGCCGGAATTACAAAAATCCTACGATGCCGATGAGGACGTAAAAGATCTTATCGACATGTGCCGTAAGCTTGAGGGTGTGACCCGTAACGCGGGTAAACACGCGGGGGGCGTGGTGATTGCGCCCACCAAAATTACTGATTTTTCGCCACTATATTGCGACGCCGAAGGAAAAAACCCGGTCACCCAGTTCGATAAGAACGACGTGGAAACCGCAGGTCTAGTGAAGTTCGACTTCTTGGGGTTAAGAACGCTAACTATCGTCGACTGGGCGCTGGAGATGATCAACAAGGTGGAGGTCAAAAACGGCAGGCCACCGGTGCGCATCGAAGCCATCCCGCTGGACGATCCTGCATCCTTTCGCCTATTGCAACGTTATGAAACTACAGCGGTATTCCAGCTCGAATCCCGCGGCATGAAGGATTTGATTAAGCGTCTGCAACCCGACTGCTTCGAAGATATGATTGCACTCGTGGCGCTGTTCCGCCCAGGTCCGTTGCAATCGGGCATGGTAGATAACTTTATCGAGCGTAAGCACGGCCGTGAAGAAGTCTCCTATCCAGATTCCCAGTACCAACACGAATCCCTAAAAGGACTTCTGTCACCAACCTACGGCATTATTCTCTATCAAGAGCAGGTAATGCAGATTGCGCAGGTGCTGTCGGGTTATACCCTTGGCGGCGCCGACATGCTGCGCCGCGCCATGGGTAAGAAAAAGCCCGAAGAGATGGCCAAGCAACGCGGTACCTTTAAGGAAGGGGCAATTAAGAACGGCGTCGACGGCGAGTTGGCGATGAAGATCTTCGACTTAGTAGAAAAGTTCGCAGGTTACGGCTTTAACAAATCCCACTCTGCAGCCTATGCATTGGTGTCGTACCAAACTTTGTGGCTGAAGACTCACTATCCCTCGCAGTTTATGGCGGCGGTAATGTCCGCCGATATGGACAACACAGATAAAATCGTAACGCTCGTGGATGAGTGTGAGCGTATGGGACTCACCATTATTCCGCCGGATGTGAACAAAGGCTTGTTTAAATTCACCGTCGATGACGAGCTGAGGATTGTCTATGGTATTGGTGCAATCAAAGGCGTTGGTGAAGGGCCGGTTGAGTCGATTCTAGAGGCGCGTAAGGATGGACCTTTCGTCGACTTATTCGATTTTTGCGCTCGCATCGATCTTAAAAAACTTAATAAGCGGGTAATTGAAAAACTGATTTGTGCTGGCGCATTAGATGCCCTTGGGCCGCACCGCGCCGCTATGATGGCAACTTTGCCTGAGGCCATGAGCGCCGCAGACCAACACGCTAAGGCGCAGGCCATTGGTCAGCACGATATGTTCGGTTTGCTTAATAGTGACCCTGAGGATAGTAAGCAGCAGTTTGTCGAATGCACTCCGTGGCCGGATAAAATTTGGCTTGAAGGGGAGCGCGAAACCTTAGGGCTGTATTTAACGGGTCACCCCATTAATCAGTACCTAAAAGAGCTCAAGCATTACACCTCGGGACGCCTCAAGGATGTGCACCCAACCGAGCGCGGTAAAACGGTTAAAGCTGCAGGTCTTGTGGTGGCGACTCGGGTCATGCTCACTAAACGTGGTTCGAAAATGGGCCTCTTAACGCTTGACGATAAGAGCGCGCGCCTCGAGGTGATGTTATTTACCGAAGCCTTCGAGAAGTTCAATCACCTACTAGAGAAGGACAGGATCCTTATCTGTGAAGGTGAGGTGAGCTTCGATGATTTCGCTGGCGGTAACCGCATGACAGCGCGTAATATTATCGATATCAGCGAAGCGCGCAGTCACTTTGCTAGCGCCTTAGAAATCGATTTAGATGCCGCCCAATTAACCCCTGTGATGCTAGATAACATCGAGCAGGCCATTAGCGCATGGCGAAATGGCGCCGTGCCTGTGATGGTGAATTACAGCCAGAGCCAAGCAAAGGGACAATTTCGGCTAGCCGAAAGTTGGCGAGTCAATCCGAGTGATGAGCTGGTATTTGCCCTCGAGCGTATTCTGGGGCCAAATAAAGTGCGGATTTTATTCCCCTAGTTGGGGTTAGATGGGGGAAGGGATGGCTGAGCCAAATTTGAGTGCGCCTGTTTTAACAGAGCCTGATTTAACTGCCCATATTAATAGGTTTCTGGACTCGCTGGATCTCGCCCCATCTTGCAAGTTAGTACTGGCTTACAGTGGTGGCATCGATTCTGAAGTGCTGGCCTATGGCTTAAGCTGCTATGCAAAGCTTCATCCCACATTCCGGTATCAACTCATTTATGTGCACCATGGCTTAAGCGCTAATGCCGATGATTGGGCAGGGCATTGCCAAGCCCGCGCCGCCGTGTACGAATTACCGCTAAGCGTCGAGCGGGTCAAGCTTGAACTTGGCCCTAGGGTGAGCGTTGAAGCCGAAGCAAGAGCTCAGCGCTATCGCGCTATTTCTAAGCATCTTTCGCCTAAGGATATACTCCTCACCGCCCACCATGAGGACGATCAGCTCGAAACGATTTTGCTTGCCTTGAAGCGCGGGCAAGGGCCGAAGGGCCTTGCTGCCATGGGGCAAATTCAGATGCTGGCATTAGGTGACGGCTCCCTTGGAGAAAAGCAACATTGTTTGCAGGTGCGTCCCTTGCTGGATATTAGCCGCAGCGCGATTGAAGCTTTTGCGAAAGCGCATCAACTTCTCCATATCGAAGATGAAAGTAATCAAGATGATAAATACGATCGTAACTTTCTGCGCCTTGAGATTATTCCCCGTTTAAAAGCACGTTGGCCGAGTATTGCAACCACGGCGTGTCGCAGTGCCAAGCTTTGCGCCGAGCAGCAGGCACTCGTCGATGTTGAGGTTAGTGAGCGTTTACCTGAGTTGTTAACTAAGGCGCCCTTTAATGGCCAGACAGTGTTTAACTTAAGCCAAATTGAGAATTTAACGAGCGATTGGCAGGCTTTGTTGCTGAGGGCATTTATCGAATCCCAAGGTTTTTCTTTGCCCTCCTATGTGCAATTGCAGCAAATTTTGCAGCAGTTACTCTCCGCAAAGGATGATGCTAAGGTGTTTATCCGCATTGGTGATTGGGTGCTGCGCCGTTTTGCTGGCAAGGTATATCTGGATGCAGCCTGTAACACAAACGATGCCATTTCATCTGAAGCCGAGCTAATAGCAGGGAAGATTTTTGAGGGATTAAGCCTTGGAGGGCAACTCACTCTGGGTAAGCAGGTATTCACGCTCAAGGATAGCGGGATCAGGCTGCGTTTGCCTTTGGCTAATGAAGTCGTTAGTCTCAGATATCAGTTACCGGGGCAGTTTCGTTGTCAGCCGCATTTTCGCGATAAAGGTCGTGAGCTTAAAAAGCTGATGCAGGAATGCGCCGTTCCACCTTGGCTGCGTCCTCAAGTCGGATACGTGTTCTACGATGATAAATTGGTGATGGCCTTAGGTCTTTGGGTCGAGAAAAATTTTTGTGCGGCAGATGATGCGCTTGGCATTAGTTTTAAGTCTTCATTTTTATCTTAAAAAAACGCGCTAAGCTGCCAGAGCAGAGTCGTGCTCAGTTAACACTCAAAAGGACTAGGACAATTGGGTTTGACTGAGTTTATAGCAGTTTCGTCCCGATGCTTTAGCTTGATACAGCGCCTTATCCGCCAATTCGTACAGTTGTTCAGGTTCTACTATATGGCTTGACTCTGCTGCACCTAAACTGCAACTCACACCAAATTGATGAAAGCTGGCGTGATGGTTAATAGCACTGACAATGCGTTCACACAGTAAGCCCGCAGCATGGAGCCCACCCTGCACTAAAATCACAAATTCATCGCCACCGATACGAAAGGCCTGATCTGTGGTTCGTACGCTGCTGCGAATAATGTCACCAAATTCCTTCAGTAAATAATCACCACACTTATGGCCAAATCGGTCGTTAAGCTGCTTAAATTTATCAAGATCTAATACAATTAAGGCAATGTTTGCCTGTTGTCTTTGCACTAGTGCCAGAGCCTTTTGGATACTCTGGACGTAATAATGACGGTTCCCTAGGCCTGTAAGGGCATCGAACATCGCTTGTTGGGACATTTCCTGATATTGCATCGCATTGATAAGGGGCTGCAGTAACAGTGTTTCCAATTCTTCTAGGATGAGGTCTTGGGATGGTGTAAGTTGGTGAAGCAACTGATAATCAATGTGTAATGGAGTGCCTTTACATAAGATTTGTCGATTGAGATTAACCCCATGGCGATTACCCCAACTGAGCTGATATTCATCGCTTTCTAGGTGAACGCCTTGGATCGGCAGATGTTGTCCCAGTATTTTGCCATAACAGGCAAAGACTGTCCGAGGATCTAAACTTGAGTGCAATTGCTGGATAATTTGCACAAAATTAACAGAGACTTGGCTTGGATGATAGGTCTCAGTTTGGTAGCCATATTCGTCGCTAAATGACGTTGAAGCTAGGCCAAAGTCCATTCGTAATACTCCAGCAAGTTGATTTGCTATTTAATGATGTTGATTTAACTAAGCAATTAATATGCCGAAATGTTGGCGCTATTTTTTTGATTTAATATCAGCATCTTATTTTTGAGGTGTTCATTATTCTTTAACATGCCAGTAATTTGACAGGAGTTCACCTGCCTATGGAGCACGGTTTTTTGGTCCAAGTTCTTTTTATGCTGTTGATTGCTATTGTGGCGATTGCAGTGTTGCGGCGGATCGAAATGCCTGCCATTTTGGCTTACCTATTTACTGGCGTCGTCAGTGGTCCTAGTGGATTCCATTGGTTTACCCAACAACAAATGCAATCGGTTGCCGAATTAGGTGTGGTGCTGCTGATGTTTACCTTAGGGCTTGAGTTTTCGGTGCCAAGACTTTGGGCCATGCGCAGAACCGTTTTTGGATTGGGCAGTGCTCAGGTCGTGGTGACGACCTTGTTCACTATGTTGATAGCCTTTGTCTGTGGTCTCAATGGGATTGAGGCGCTTGTAATAGGGTCTGCGGTTGCGCTTTCATCAACTGCGATTGTGCTTAAGCTTCTCAATGATTTGGGCTGGCTTAGAAGGCGACACGGTGAGCTCTCCGTCAGTGTGTTGTTATTCCAAGATTTAGCTGTGGTTCCGCTGCTGATTTTATTACCGCTTTTAGCCAATAATGATGAACCTTTGATGCTAGCCGCCGTTTTGATGGCGCTCGTTAAGGGCATATTGGCCTTCTTTTTGTTATTAGCCTTTGGCAAATGGGCGCTGCCTAAAGTGTTCGATGAGGTGGCGCGTTCACGATCGAATGAACTTTTCGTGTTATCTACCTTAGTCGTGTCATTGATGACAGGGGCATTTACTCAGTGGTTAGGATTATCCATGGCCCTTGGTGCCTTTATGGCAGGAATGCTCCTCGGGGAAAGTCAGTATCGGCGACAAATTGAGGCGGACATCAGGCCATTTCGTGATTTGCTGATGGGGCTGTTTTTTATCTCCATCGGCATGATGCTCGATTTTGGCCTAGTGCTGAATTTTTGGTGGCAGATATTATTGATCCTATTTTGCATCGTGTTTGGCAAAGTGCTCATTACCCATGGTTTATTACGCTTAGCCGGAGAACCTAGCCGTATCGCATTAAGCACGGCGTTCACCTTGGCTCAAATCGGCGAGTTTAGCTTTGTACTCTTGGCTCTCGCTGTGACATACAAGTTGTTAGATACTGAAATCAGTACCATGTTGGTCATGGTCGCCGTACTTTCCATGAGTATTGCACCTTGGCTGGTACGTCACAGTGTCGATATCGCTAAATGGGTGTTAGGTGTGCGCCAGTCCCAGCACAAAGATGATGTGGTGCCTATCGCCCCCGACGAACAGGAGCTGGTGCTGATTTTGGGTTATGGTCGTGTGGGCCAAACGATTGCGCGTTTCTTAAAGTCTGAAGCTGTGCCCTATCTGGTGCTGGATTTAGACCCTGCCAGAGTCTCCGAGGCGCGCCGCGCCGGTGAGCAGATTTACTTTGGCGATGTGTGTAAGCGGGCGATTTTAAAACAGGTCGGGATCCGCCACGCCAAAATGATCGTGATTACTTTCTGCGAGACCCGAAGCCTTGAAGAGGCCTTGCCCCTGTGTAGGCAGTTAGCGCCAGAGGCGAAAATTTTGGTGAGAACGCGGGATGACACTGACCTTGCCCAACTACAACAGGCGGGCGCTAATCAAGTGATCCCTGAGACCTTAGAGGGCAGTTTGATGCTGGTGTCCCAAGTGCTTCACCAATGTGGGGTGCCACTCGCACGGATTTTAAAGCGCCTTGAGTCTGAGCGGCGAAATCATTATCAATTCTTGCATGGTTTTTTCTCGGGTACCGAAAACGACTTTTCCTTGGAATCCTTGCATGCGGTATTGCTGCCAAGGGGGGCCGATGTGGTCGGTAAGAGTGTCGCCGATGTTGATTGGGAATTGCTGCGTGTTGAGCTTAGGGCGGTTCGTCGAAGAGGACTTGAGGTTGAAAAACCGGACTCAGGTTGGGTGTTCAGCGCCGGGGATATTTTACTGATTGTGGGCAAACCGAGGCGATTGGAGAAGGCTGAGGCTAAATTGCTGCATGGATAACATGGATTAAAGGTCGGGCTTTTATTCAATCGTGGCTGTTAGTTAAGGAGCTGCGCTACAGTGAAAGCTAACTTGAATAAATGCTAACTTAGATGGCTCAGTGTCGATCTGACCGACAGTTAGCGGCGGCTATTGTGGTAATCCGTTGGCGCTTTCAATACAATTCTCCCTTACGTTGATAAATACTTAAGTGTTGCAATGACATTGTCTGCTTGGGTATTTCTGAGTTTCAAGGTTTACGCATGAATCGCCCGTCCCTCCAAGAGCCTATTCAACTGACTCAAGCCGCCGTTGAATCCCTATTCACGCCACCAACCCTAATGCGCGCCCGTGACTATGTGATGCAGGGCAGAGTGGTAATGGCTAAGGCCAATGCGGACTTTCGTCATATTGAAGGCGAGGTGAGCGGCAGCGAAATGCAGCCTTACCATCAGGATATTCGCCTGATCAGTATCAATCACACCCTGATCATGAACGGTTTTTGCTCCTGCCCCGCAACGGGTGATTGTAAACATATGGCGGCGGTGCTTTATAGTTTGCTGACGGATAAAACCGTTGAGGATCAACGCATCGCCCAGTGGTTACAATTGCTCGATGAAGCCGACGATCCCACGCTTCATAATATCGAATCTCTTTATGAGGACAGGGTGTTATATATCCTCTCTAAAGACGATAGCGGCGTCTTTATCGAACTGCGCCGCGGCAAGTTGGGTAAAAAGGGCAGTTACAACAAAGGCACTAAAATTGCCCTTTCCGATGTGCAGTACTATATGCCGCCTTGGATTGGTACTGGCGATGTGATGATATTAAATCTCATTATGTCTAGTCGCCGCCAAAGCGCTTCTCGTTTGTACTTAAAAGGCGAACTGGGTGCCGTTGCGCTCGAAAAAATGCTCGCTACCGAACGCTGTTTTTGGGAGGAGAGTCGTCTACCACTCACTCAAGGCGAGGCGGTCACCCCCCAATTTAGTTGGCGAGATATCGACAGCGAGCATAAGCAGATGCAGCTAGTGTTACCCGAGAAGGAAAACTGGGAACTCATCGTCACCGCGCCGCCTTTTTACATCGAGCTGGATTATTTCAATATTGGCGCGATAGTCACCGACATCAGTGTCGACAAGCTGGAACTCCTTAGCCAAATGCCGCCGGTGCCAAGCTCGCAGGTGGAGCTGGTCAGTCATAGACTCATTAAACATTTTTCGGCCAAAACCGTGCCGCCACCGGGTCCTATCGATTTCGTTCAAGTCTCGGATGACTTAACCATTCGATTAACCCTGCAGATGGCAAAGGCCACTAAACAATCGGGCGGGATTAAGCAGCCACAGCTATTACTCGAATTTGTTTATGGCAATTTGTTGCTTGCGGGGGATAGTCCAAAAGAAGCGTTAACCTTAATCAATCAAAAGGGCACTACCTACCAGATAACCCGTGAGCTTGAGGCCGAATCTCAAGCGGTCGATTTACTGCAATCCTTAGGTTTTATTGCATTAGAGAAGCCAAGTGGTCACAGGCAGCAAACTAAAGCTGAGCTAGACAAAAACGCCATCAGCGCCCTTTGGACGTTAGGTGCTCTCCCCGATGCCATGCATGGGTGGCTTCATTTTATCGAGCAGCAAGCGGCGGATTTGACCTTAAGGGGCGTGGATATCAGGTTTGCTTCAGGATTTAGCCTGAAAGTCATTGAAGCCCCATTAATGGTTGAGCTCGATGATACGACCCAAGGCTGGTTTTCCATGTCACTCAATGCCGATATTAATGGTCAGCAGGTGCCAATGTTACCGCTGGTGGCCACGTGGCTTAAGCAGCATGGCGAGCCGTCAGATGATACCGAATTATTGCTGCCAAGCCCCAATGGCGATTGGTTAAAGATAAAGGCTCGGGTCATCAAACCGCTGATGAGCATTATTGTTGAGCTATTTGAGCAGCATAAAGGTCAAGGCATTGTATTACCTAAATATCGCGCGCATCTTTTAAATGAGCTGGCCGAAACAGACATTAAGCTGATTAATGGCGACAGGGTACGCCAGCTTGCCACTAAGCTCGAGCAATTTAATGGCGTGAGTGACGTTGAGCCGCCTGCAAATCTTAATGCGACCCTGCGTCATTACCAGCAGCAGGGGCTCAATTGGCTGTGCTTTTTAAAGCAATATCAACTCGGCGGGATTTTGGCCGACGATATGGGACTGGGTAAAACCATCCAAACCTTAGCCTTTTTGTTGAAACAGCAGGAAATTAATAATCGCGAAAGTCATAGTCCACGCTTACCGAGCTTGATTGTCTGCCCCACCAGTTTGGTCGGCAACTGGGCTAAGGAAGCGGCTAAGTTTGCCCCATCACTTAAGCTTGTGGTGATCCACGGCGCCCAGCGCCAATCGCAGCTCGAGCAAATGGCCAATTACGATGTGGTGGTCACCACTTATCCCTTAATGGTACGCGACAGTGACTATTATGAGGCGCAGGCTTTCGAACATATTGTCCTCGATGAAGCGCAGCAAATTAAAAATGCCCAGGCGAAAGTAAGCCAAATTATCAAAGGATTACAGGCACAATTCAGGCTCTGTTTATCGGGCACGCCGCTTGAGAATCACCTTGGCGAGCTTAAATCCTTGATGGATTTCTGTGTGCCAGGACTGCTTGGCACCACAGCCTTTTTTAATAAGGCTTTCCGTTATCGAATAGAGCGATATCAAGACGGCGACCAGGCAAAGGTATTAAGCAAACGGATTGCGCCCTTTGTACTTCGCCGCACTAAGGATGAAGTGGTAACAGAACTGCCACCGAAAACCGAGATCTATCAGACCCTAGAGCTTGAAAAGGATCAGCGTAATCTCTACGAGAGTATTCGCCTGAGCATGGAGAAAAAAATCCGTGAACTCTTTGCCACTCAAGGGGTTGCTGGCAGTCATATCGAATTTTTGGATGCACTGTTAAAACTTCGCCAAGCCTGCTGTGACCCTCGTTTAGTGAAACTCGAGCAGGCACAGAAGGTAAAAAACAATGCCAAGCTTAACTGGCTTAGCCAGAATTTACCTGAAATGGTGATGGAAGGACGTAAGATCCTGATCTTCAGTCAGTTCACGAGTATGTTGATTCTGCTCGAGGAAGTACTGCAATCCCTCGGCTTAACCTACAGTAAATTAACGGGACAAACGCGTCTACGCCAAGAGCAAATCGATAATTTCCAAGAGGGCGATACTCCTGTGTTCCTCATCAGCCTAAAGGCGGGGGGCACGGGGCTTAATCTCACTGCGGCGGATACGGTGATCCACTATGATCCTTGGTGGAACCCAGCAGCAGAAAGACAGGCAACCGACCGAGCGCACCGGATTGGACAAGAGCGCCCGGTGTTTGTTTATAAACTGATTGCTGAAGGCACCGTTGAAGAAAAGATCCAAGAGATGCAGCAGCATAAGCAGGGACTGGCTGACAGCATTCTTGAGGGCAATGGCGAAAGTGCTTGGCATGGCAGCGCCGATGAACTGCTGTCACTATTCAATTAAACCGATGTCCGCGATTAAGTTTGGCTAATGATTAACTTGAGGTGAAACATGCAGTATCCCGTCGACACCCATACCCATACGGTCGCATCAACCCATGCTTATAGCACCATTCATGATTACATTGCTGTCGCGAAGCAGAAGGGGATTCGCCTGTTTGCGACAACCGACCATGGGCCAGCCATGGCCGATGCACCGCACTTTTGGCATTTTGTGAATTTGCGGGTGTTGCCGCGAATGGTCGATGGTGTCGGCATTTTGCGTGGCATCGAAGCCAACATTAAAAATGTCGCAGGTGAGATTGATTTCTTTGGGGATTATCTTGCCGAGCTTGATATTGTGCTGGCGGGATTCCATGAGCCCGTCTTCCCACCATCAGACAGGGAAACCCATACAGAGGCCATGGTTAACGCGATTAAAAGCGGTAAGGTGGATATTATCACCCACCCAGGCAATCCTGCTTATCCGATTGATATCCACGCTGTAGTTAAAGCCGCGGCCGAATACGGGGTGGCGCTCGAAATTAATAACTCCTCCTTTGAAACCTCGCGTCGTGGCAGTGAGGCTAACTGCACTGCGATTGCCAAGGCGGCTAAAGAATTTGGGGCAACCTTAGTGATGGGCTCTGACTCCCATGTGGCGTTTAGTCTTGGGGGCTTTGATAGGGCCATAGCTATCATAGAGAGTGTGGATTATCCCAAGTCACAGCTACTTAACCGTAGCCCAATAGCGTTGCTGGATTTTTTAGCAAAACGTGGCCATAAATCCATCGCGGATTTTACCCCGCTCTTTAGTGATGAGCATGTCTAATTCTGTTATCCCCAAAGCCTGTCACGCTAGCGTGAACAATCAACTCCCGCAGACAGTGTTAATCACCGCTGCCGATAGCCAGCTCGCCAAGGCGCTGCTTAGCACCCATGCATCACTTTTTACATCGACTCTGACTCATCAAAATACGGGAAGTCCGGTGAGGATGATTGCCTTAAGCCACACACAATTGGATATCACAGACGAGGAGTCTATTGCTCAAGCTTTTAAGCAATATGCGCCTAATGCTGTAATCAATTGCGCCGCCTATAATGCCGTGGATAAAGCAGAGGATGACAGGGAAATGGCTGATAAAGTTAATGCTTTCGGCCCTGAGTTACTGGCGAAAATGTGCCAAAAGCAGGGTGCTCGATTGGTGCATATCTCAAGTGACTATGTATTCAACGGCGGTTATGTGTTCAACAGCGATTGTGTATTCAAAGGAGACGGTGTGTCGGATGGTGACTGTGTTGTTGATGGCGGCAATGTGCGTGATGGAATAAATTCCACACATCGACCATACCGTGAAACAGATATCGCTCGTCCGTTGTCCGTCTATGGTCAGAGTAAGTTGGATGGCGAGAAGGCAGTATTAACCCTTTTGCCAGATGATGCCATTGTGGTACGTACCGCTTGGCTCTTCGGCGTGGATGGCACTAACTTCGTCAAAACTATGCTTAAGTTAATGGCAACTAAACCTAAGTTGGAGGTGATTAACGACCAACTGGGTTCACCGACGTGGAGTTATGCCTTAGCAATGGTGATTTGGCAGTTACTCCTAACACGGCAGTCTGGGTTGTTTCATTATGCAGGGGCTGGGCAATGCAGTTGGTTTGAATTTGCCTGTGAAATTCAGCGTCAGGCCCTGAGTTTAGGCCTGTTAACTCGGCAAGTGCCCATCTTGCCGATAACAAGTGCTGATTATAATGCACAGGCAATTGCGCAGGGCAGGCGATTGGCAACTCGGCCCAATTACAGCGTGTTAAATTCTTACAAAACCAAAGCATTGCTTGATGTTGCATTAGCCTCAAACGAGGGCAATCTTGTCCCATTCACAAATGAGGTGCCCTTGTGGCAGGATTGGCGGTTGCAACTGCAAACCATGCTTGAGGCATATCAAGATACAACTATTGGTTAACCCGACGTTGTGAATACGAATGCAGCCTATAGCTTAACGCTTTGCTGCGGGTAACTCATCCCTTAGACTCCTACAGAGTTACTCTGTCTCATTTTTCAGGGCTAGGCTTCGCTTAGTCAATTTTGCACAATCATCGATGAATATGTTCTTAATTATCAATGAATGCCAGTGGCATAATGGTTATCAATCTTCATTTTAATGCAGAGTGCTTACTAAAGAGTGCTGAATACATCTAAGGGCAGAGCAGTGACAAAAACAGTATCCCAAAAACCGTCGTTAACTAAAGCTGAGCTAATGCAGGTCGTTGACATTGCTAAGTCTGCGGGTGAGGCAATTATGGCGATTTATGGTCAAGATGACTTTGCTGTTTGCCAAAAGCAGGATGATAGCCCAGTGACGGCAGCCGATTTGGCGGCGCATCGGGTGATAGTGGCGGCGTTGAGCGCGCAATTTACAGATATTCCCGTGATGTCGGAGGAAGCCGCCGATATTCCATGGGACGAAAGACGCGTCTGGGAAAGTTACTGGTTAATTGACCCTTTAGACGGGACAAAAGAATTTATTAAACGCAACGGTGAATTTACGGTCAATATTGCCCTCATTCACCAAGGTGTTGCGGTGGCCGGCGTTGTCTATGCCCCAGTCCTTAACAGCTTTTACTATGGTGCTAAGGACCTCGGGGCTTGGCGTTTATGCGAAGATAAAGAACGAGCGTTAAAGGCTAATAAAGCATCGCGGAAAACGGCGATTGTGGTCGGCAGTCGTTCACATTTAAGCCCTGATGTGACGAGTTATCTTGAAAAGGTGGGCGAGCATGAGTTTTTGAGCGTAGGCAGTTCGCTTAAATTTTGTATGTTGGCGGAAGGAAAGGCCGATATTTATCCACGCCTAGGGCCAACGAGCGAATGGGATACGGCGGCGGCCCAAGCGGTACTTGAGAGTGCCGGCGGCAAAGTATTGCAATACGATTCAGGTTTACCTTTGACCTATAACCAAAAGCCTGATGTTTTAAACCCTTATTTTATTGCCACAGCCCCAGGCTGGGTAGCATAACCAAGGCGGGCGAAAGATTGCCCTGCTAAGTAACTGGAGTAGCGATTAATGATACGCATCGGCGTCGATTTAGGCGGAACAAAAATAGAATTAGTGGCACTGAGTGAAGAAGGTCATGAACTTTTTCGTAAGCGTGTCAGTACGCCGCGCGACTATGAAGGTACACTTGGGGCGATTGTTGGGCTGGTGAATGAGGCAGAAGCAACTGTCGGCCAAAAGGGGACTGTCGGTGTTGGGATCCCTGGGGTGATTTCGCCTTTCTCTGGTTTAGTTAAAAATGCCAATTCAACTTGGATTAACGGTCATCCGCTGGACGTGGATTTAGGTGCGCGTCTAGACCGTGAAGTGCGCGTTGCCAATGATGCTAACTGTTTTGCGGTCTCCGAGGCGGTCGATGGCGCTGTTGCGGGTAAGGGCGTGGTGTTTGGTGTGATTGTGGGCACGGGCTGCGGCGCAGGCGTTGCGATCAACGGTAAAGTGCACGCGGGTGGCAACGGTATTGGTGGCGAGTGGGGGCACAACCCATTGCCTTGGATGACCAAGGAAGAATTCAATACCACCCGTTGTTTCTGCGGCAATCCTGATTGTATCGAGACATTTATTTCTGGCACAGGCTTTGTGCGTGACTACAACGCTGCGTTATCGGCCTCTGCCGTTGACCGCGCACCCGTTAGCACAGGCAATGAAATCATGGCCTTAGTGGATGAAGGCGATGCCTTAGCCTCTGCTGCGTTTGACCGTTATATGGACAGACTCGCACGTTCTTTAGCCCATGTGATCAACATGCTTGACCCTGATGCCATTGTCTTAGGTGGCGGAATGTCACACGTGGAGGCGATTTACCCAAGATTGCCAGCACTGTTAACCCGCTATGTGGTGGGCCGCGAGTGCCGCACTCCTGTTGTACAAAATATGTATGGCGGTTCGTCGGGCGTTCGCGGTGCAGCTTGGCTGTGGGAAAAGCAATAACGAGCCTTGAGCGCATCGTCCAATTTTTGCTGGGCGATGCGTTTCATTATTTTGATGTTATGATGGCAACCCTTTGGTTTTTTAGGTGCTGACATCATGTTTTGGCTCAAGAAAGTTGTCTCCCAGGCAATTATGCCGCTTCCTTTTGTATTGTTGTTATTGTTCCTTTCTTGGTTGCTTATTCGTCGGCAATATCGCGTTAAGTTCTTACTGGGTAGTACGTTGTTTATCCTGTTGTTTCTGAGCAGTCAATTTAGCATCCAATGGTTAGTCAAACCATTAGAAACGCAGTACGCCAGCAATTCAACGCCGATTAATCATTCCTGCATCGTCATGGTATTAGGCTCGGCTCACTCAGACATTGAAGGTGCCACGGCGGTGCAATCCCTTTCGGCGGTGGCCTTGGCAAGACTTAGTGAAGGTATTCGGCAACTGCACTTAGGAAAAGACTGTAAACTCGTGGTCAGCGGTTGGAGTGGTCAGCTTACTAAGGTTGCCCATTCTGAGGTGATGGCAAATGCAGCCATTGAACTTGGCGTTGAGCCTGAGCACATTTTTCAATTTCCACTTGCCCGCGATACTGAACAAGAGGCGCATTACTTTAAGGAGAGCTTTGGGGATGTAGAGGTTCGCCTGGTCACGTCAGCGACCCATATGCCCAGGGCGATGGAAATTTTTGCCAGCAAAGGGCTAACGGCAACAGCTGCGCCAACGGACTTTATAGCCCGAAAGGATTTTTACTGGCGCATTACCGCCGATAACTTGCTGGCTTCACAACGAGCACTGCATGAATATATTGGCAGGCTTTGGCTTCGCATTAAACAGGAGTAAAGCGACTTATGCTCAGAGCGATTTCATTGATTAAAGTGCTTGGCTAAATCAAAACATATTAAAAAATCGAATATTTCACAATAAGCAGGACATTAGCATGACCACAGAACCTCAAGTGATTTCGGTTCGCCCCCTCTCTAAACGAAATGGTTTTACGTTAACTTGGCTTGGGGCATTTGCTTTTATCCTAGGCTTTAGTCTGTTTGTGCTGTTTCCGGATTTATTTGCCCTAGGGTTAGTATTTTTTAGTCTTGGTGCTATCGCCCTCGTATTAGGACTTGCCAAGGTTTATGAGCCAGAAACCAGTTTAAGTATCGATGAAAATGGGCTGACCTATTTCCATCGCCGCGGCAACGTCTTTATTGGATGGGATAATATTCAACGGGTCGATAATCCGCGCATTACTCAAGGAATAGAGACCCTTGAGCTTTCCTATATTGGCATCAAGGTTAAAAAGCTGAACCCCATTCTGGATAATATTTCCCTGCGATTAGCGGCGGGGCTGTTAACGGAGCAGCGGCCATTGTTGGTGACGGCTGCTTCGCAGCAAGAAGATTTAGCGACCCTTGAAACCTACCTTGGCGCTGAATTTAGCCCTTTGACATTAGAAGGGGATAGATACCGCGGCGTGCTGGCGATGTTTGGTCACCGCTGCGTAATGCTTGATAGTCGCTTAGGTTTCCATCTGTATATCCCTAACGACAGTTTAGACCGTGAACCCAATGAATTTATTACGTTATTGCGCCAACGCGTTGCAGCGCATATTCGAAACAGCGATTAATACAGCAATAAAAAAGGGGCCCCGATGGGGCCCCAATCATTTGCAGAGTGAAAATATGGGCTGTTGCAGGGGCAGCCCAAAGGTACTAGTACTATTGTGCTACCTCTGCGTGTACCTTATCTACGCCATAGGTTTTACCTTCAGCATGGCAGGTCGCGCATGATTCGACTGGCAGGACGGCAGAATCGTCTGGAATATCTGTAGTCGTTGCACCTTGTGACTTGAAGTGAGCCAAAGCAGCATCGCTGGTATGACAGCTGCGGCATGATTCAGCAATTGGGCTGATGTAACCACCAGTAACAGCTATGGAGCGTTTACCTGAAGTTAAACCACCATCTGCCGCAAACAGTGTCGCGCCATCCCTGTGACATGCGCTGCAATCGCCTTGAACGCCTGGGTAACCAACAACTTCTAACTCACCTGAGCGACTGTTAGTTGCAGTATGGACACCTTCGACTGTATCAAAGTTACCTGAGTGATAACGGTGAACGACAGTGACTAAGTCGCGGTTTTTAAACGGAGTCATCGCTTTAACTGCTTGATTACCATCAGCATCTTTGTACCAAGCGTTTGGATGGTAAGAGCCAGCATAGTCGTTGTTATGGCAATCCATACATTGGTCAAACGTATAGACACCATGGCCACCGCCTTTGGTGACGTCTAATGAGTTGTGGCATGCTTCGCAGCTTGCAACGTCAACTGTGATTTTATCAGTACCAGCAAAGCGAGCGCTTGTTCCTGCATCAGCAGCATCTGTAGTATCTAAATTGAAGAATTTAGTTGTCGCAGTTACACCAATAGCAGTTGTGAATACCGGTGAACCATGTACAACTTCAACGGGGTTGCCGTAGGCAAGATCAGCAGTGGCATCACAAGTTGCCGCTTTCTTATTCTGATCGACACAGAAGGTGGCTTCAGTGCCGACATAAATCGTTCCTGTTGCTTCTTCAGTGGTTACTGGGCGAGTCAGAACTAACTTACCTACAGCGCTAAAGCTACCTGTGGTTAATGCTGGACGAGAAGACCAACGATGTACTTCGCCTTTTGAGTCCACATTCCCCATTAGCGTTGATTTAACACCAAGGACAGATAGGTCAGAAGACAATGCACCATTTACTGTAACGTCAGCTGTAACTGTCAGTGTTCCGCTATTTACGCTTGCACCGGTGAAATTAATCTGTACCAAGCTTGCCAGTTCTTTACGCTCGCCAACTCGGTGTGCATTCATTGGCGATATGGCACTAGCGCCGTGACATGATACACAGTTACTGTCATCAGCTTGCGCGAGAAGAAACTCTGAGTGGCCTTTACCAGTCTCGAAGTCGATGTTGGAGTGACAACCAGTACAAGCTGCGCGTGTTGGTTCATCATTCCAAGTGGTTTTACCTTCTTCGGTGCTATGGCACACAGTACATTCATTTAATGGCGCTGGATAACCGATTTCCGCCCATTCTTCCGCTTGTTTAAAGCCATAGACAGATAATGCCGCTAAGTGTTCACCTCCGTGGATACGGTGAATCATCGCAGGCATGTCAAACACATAGCCTTCTTCTGCTTGGGTTGCACTTGGCTGTCTTGCAGGGTTGTGACACTGAATACAGTTTTCAACGCTTTCATAGTTGCCATGCGCACTAATGTTCGCAATTTTTCCTGTGGCGGCGCTTTCACCGTGACATTTCTGACAAACAGCGTCAGGAACCGTATCTTTACCACTGGCCACGTCAACGGTACCCGTTGATGGTTGATAAGTCAGCGTTTCTAAAATCTTATCAGAAATGGCATTGCCATTAGCATCGGTGACGTTATAAGCACGGACCATGATGCGGTGAGGTGCAGCCAAATCGTCTGAAGCACTCATGATTGAGGGGGCGCCATCATAAGTCCATGAACCAGTGTAGGTGCCTGGATTCTCAGCATCTTCAACCAGAGTACAGGCATTTGATGTGCCATTTAGGCCGGTTAAAGTACAGTAGAGAGAACCGTTACTCTGCCAATAAATAGCAGGGCCATCTGCAGTTGTGTTTGTCGCTGCCGTTGCTGAGTAGATGCGAACTTGACTTAAACCAGTAAGAGGTTTATCTACACCGGCTTGGTTTTTTGCAGTGGCAGTAAATTTCAGTGCAAAAGTACCGTCTCCCGCCAGTACGCTTCCGCTTGTGTCAACAGAGATTTTAACGTCGCCTGCTTGATAGACTGTGGTTACCACATCACCAGCATTTAGACCATTTTGCCCATTTTGGCCGTCAGAACCATCGGCTCCGTCCACGCCATCCACGCCATCTTTACCGTCCCCGCAGGCGGTTAAACATAGGGCACTAGTGAGCGCTAGTGCCAGTAGTGATTTATTGTAGTTTTTCATCATCGCGTCCCTTTATTTCTATCAGACTGCGTCTGCAGTGACTCTAATATAGGACTTAACACCTACTTATAAAGTGGTATTTAAAAGTTTGTATCTGTTATGTGAACGATGATTTAACACGCTTAAATAGCAATTCTAAAATTTGAAAATAGGTATTTTAATTATCAAAATAACTGTCGGTTTTTATGATATTCATCCCAATTAATTACTCTTAATTTTAATGTGTTAACTGGTTTATATTCTGATTTTTAATAGACTTAAATGCGGGTGTTTATTATTGTTTGTACGTATTTTGTGGGTAGTTTGGTGGAATTTACAGCGCATGCTTTATGCCATTTAACATTCGGATAGGACGTAGTTTGCAGTGCACTTAAGTTATTTAGGATCCTCGATATAATCCTAAAGAGATGAATATTGGCTCTGATTTACATCATCCCCAAATAAAAGCCTAGATTTATCTACTTTAATTTAATCTACAACCTTTCTATTCCAATTCTTAGGGAGACAGGGCGCTCATTAGTGATCGAATCACTACATTAGCTTGCTCCTGACTGTAACGTCTGTGGCTATGGGGTTTCTCCACTAAAAAATATTGTGGCGGCATAATGCTATCGTGTAAGCGCTGTACTTCAAAGGGGGGGAGCGGCACTAATTTCAGCCCAGGCATATGTTTGATGGTTTGCATGTCGATACTTGAGCAGAACGCAACGCTCTGCATGGTGAGGAGGTGGGCATACCATTCCTCTCTATCCTGCACCTGTTCAATGGAAGGGAGGAACAATCCCTGGCACTGACAAAAGAGTTCGAGCGGGTCGATTTTACTGTTGAATCCCTTCATCTCAATACATAAGAAGGGATGGCGACAGATGTGCTCAAGGCTAATGCCGGTCTCCATCTCCCAAAGAGGATGTAACTTGGAGGCGACGATATAGACATTTGAAATATGGCCTAAGCAGGTATAACTGAGTTCCTTATTATCATTATTTTCTAACGTGATCCCAAAATCGAGTTCACCCGAATGGATAAGTTCGGCACTATTTTCTTGCCAGGGATAAAGTCGTACACGGCCCAAAAATTCGATGACTTCAGGTAGGCTTAATTGTGGGGCAAGAAATCCTAACAATCCCTTATCAACGGCGATACGTAAGGGTAAATCTACTGGACAGGAGGCATTTTGGATTTGCAGTGCCGACTGTTCAAGGTGATATACGGATTCGGTAAATTGGTTGATCGCGAAATAGAGACTTTCAGCAAGCGGTGTTGGTTTAAGCCCCTGTTGTCGGCGATAAAATAGCTCATCGTTAAAGGTGAGTCGCAGAGCGTTTAAACAACGACTGATTTTCGGCGCAGAAACATTGAGCTCTTTTGCGGCGCTATTCGCATGGCCAGTGTCGTAAATGCTTTTAAACACCAGCAAGGTGAACACATCGAGTTCACATATTTGTCTAAGTAACGGATTTGTCATTGGGCCGTGACGTTAAATTACAATCGGGAATGTGGGTTAAGATAGCATTCACCCATAGGATGAACTGTGATCCCAACAGCTAAATTAACGACTGATTAACCCAAGCCCATTAAGACTTGCTATTCAAACGACATTACTACTTATGAATTGTGAATCGTATGTCGATTCAGCGGTTTGCGGGATCCTGAGGTAACACTTGGGGGGGCGTATCTAAGGAGGGCAGAACATGGGTACGGATAGTATTGCTATCTTCCTTAATCCGACGTCCGATAAATTGGCCGCCTGAAAGGATTTGCATATGGGTACTGGCAACTTCCCCATCGACGATGCCGTTATGCTGTATGATAATGCGATCGCAAATCAAACGACCCTTAAAATAACCATTGACGATAAACTCGTGGCATTTGATTTCAGCCTTAACTTTGCCGGTCTGCTCGATAACGACATTTGCTTGCGACAAAATTTGACCGCTAACATCACCACCAATCAGCACATCACCACTAAATTCCATTTGGCCAGAAAGCGTAGTTCCATTGGCGATATAGCTAAGGGCTGGCGTTGATTTTGATGAAGAAAATAATTTTTTTGCGAACATGACCAGTAGGTAGCTCAAAGGTTAAGTGCTGAAATACTACATTATCTGCATTAATAAACCCAGTTGCCTCAGGCAATATTCCGATTCAGTGAAATGCCAAATGCAAGGGCGTTCGGTTAGTCATTCACGCATTTTATCGTAATGGCTTGGCTAGGGCAGGGACCAACACAGGCGCCGCAGCCAGTACATAAATCGGTATTGATGGTCGGCATTGGTGCTTTGCCAATATTTAAGGTGAACTGTATCGCCCTTGGCTCGCAGGCATCTTTACAGCTTTGGCACCAAATACCTTGATGCGTTAAGCAGCTATCTAGAATTTGCGCTTTATGTTGCCAAGGCGTTTGGTTAAGGTCGAAAAGTCCCTTTTCAGGGCAAACGGTCGCGCACTGTTTACAGAAGGTACATTCATTATCCTTGAAAGAAATTTCAGGAAACCCACCATCTCCTCGATTAATTATCTGGGTTTCACAGGCATTAATGCACTTATCACATCGAGTGCAAATGTCAGTAAACTCAATCCCTTGTTTAACCCATGGTGGCCTGATTGAATCGGTCTTACGGCGACTAAAAAGATTACGACGACTGTGATTGATACTCTCTGACATATCTCTCCTGAGGGATAACATAAGGCTTTTAAGTAGTTAGCGATTATCGTAAAAGCCTAAGCTGAAAGAAAAATGGCTTGGGTTTACACCTCAAGCCATTTAGTCAATTAGCTTTTATAACCGTTGGGATTGTTAGCTTGCCAATGCCAGCTGCTACTCGCCATCTCCTCCAATCCGTGGGTGGCCTTCCAGTCCAAATCAGTTTTTGCATGATGTGGGTCTGCATAACAGGCGGCAATATCCCCTGGGCGGCGCGGCGCGATTTGATAAGCAATGGTTTTACCACTGGCCTTCTCAAAGGCTTTTACCATATCTAACACACTGTAACCTTGACCTGTGCCTAAGTTATAGGTAACAAGGCCGGAATTAGTCGCCAGCTTATCGAGCGCCTTTAGGTGACCAAGCGCTAAATCCACCACATGGATATAATCACGAACACCGGTGCCGTCATGGGTCGGGTAATCATCTCCAAACACACTTAGCACTGGGCGTTTACCTACGGCAACTTGGGCAATAAAAGGCATCAAGTTATTTGGAATATCGTTAGGATCTTCACCAATTAAGCCGCTGGCATGGGCGCCGACGGGGTTGAAATAGCGAAGGCACGCGATATTCCAACTTGAATCGCTGTGATGTAAATCCGCAAGTATATGCTCCACCATTAACTTAGATTGGCCATAGGGGTTGGTTGCCCCCGTGGGGAAATCTTCCGTAATGGGCAAACTTGCGGGATCGCCATACACAGTGGCAGAGGAGCTAAACACGAGATTTTTAACCTTATGCTCAGCCATAACTTGGCAGAGCACTAAGGTACCAGTGACATTATTCTCATAGTACTTGAGGGGTTTAGCGACCGATTCACCTACGGCCTTAAGGCCCGCAAAATGAATCACCGCTTGAATACTGTGATCGCTAAACACCTTTTGTAATAAGGCTTTATTAAGAATATCGCCTTGGTAGAAGGTGACCGATTTACCGGTAATTTGCTCAACGCGGTTTAAGGCTTCGATACTTGAATTAGACAGGTTGTCTAACACAACCACATCGCTTCCCGCATTGAGTAATTCAACTACGGTATGGGTGCCAATATAGCCAGCACCGCCGGTCACTAAAATCGTCATTACTTAATTCCTTTTACCAACGTTTTTAAATATTGCGCGAAATCTTCCCCGATTTCGTTGTGGCGCAGCGCGTATTCTACGTTAGCGCGCATATAACCTTGCTTGTTACCACAATCATGGCTCTTGCCCTGCATGTAGTATGCGTTAACGGTTTCGTCTTTCATCAGCATAGCGATAGCATCGGTGAGCTGAATTTCATCGCCAGCACCAGCAGGGGTTTTTGCCAGCAGAGGCCAAATGGCAGCCGGTAGCACGTAACGACCGACTACCGCTAGGTTCGATGGCGCTTCATCAATAGCTGGCTTTTCAACCAGCTCTGCAAGTGGCAGTGATTCACCGGGTTTTAACTCTAAGCCATTCACATCGGCGATACCGTATTGGTTCACTAATTGATGGGGTACGCCTTCCACCATGATTTGACCTACTTGGGTTTCATCATAGAGGTTAACCATAGCCGCTAAGTTGTCGGTGTTTAGGTTGCAACTCGCTTCATCGATGATGACATCCGGCAGCAGTACCGCGAATGGGGCGTCACCCACCACAGATTTAGCGCACAGAATCGCGTGACCTAGACCCTTAGCCTGGGATTGGCGCACGCTGATAACCGTTACGTCCTTTGGACAGATAGATTGTACGGCTTCAAGCAGTTGACGTTTAACGCGGCGCTCTAATTGGGCTTCGAGTTCAAAGCTGGTGTCGAAATGGTTTTCGATGGAGTTTTTACTGGCGTGGGTCACCAGTACGATTTCTTTGATGCCCGCGGCAATAGCTTCGCTAACGACATATTGAATTAATGGCTTATCAACAACGGGAAGCATTTCTTTTGGAATGGCTTTTGTCGCAGGGAGCATACGAGTGCCCAGACCCGCGACTGGAATTACGGCCTTACGAATTTGATGTTGTTTCATTGCGAACCTTTAGATTAAGGAGATGCGGTTATTGGGCAATATTGTAAATGACCTGCACAGAAAAGCTATTTGCAAACACTGAAATTTGTCGATATTTCTGCGTTTTATACGATGATAATCGGGCGCTGAATAATGGCCTGTCAAGCTTTGCTACCAGCAAGTTTGAGGGTGATGAGCCATGGCATATGCATTTTAAACGCTTTGTAATATTTGCTTTACGTTTACGTCACATCTTGAGACTAACAATAAACTAGCGGGGAGTTAACAAAAAACGAGGCTTAGATCACTATTGGGGGAGTAGCGTCATCCATGAAGTGAATTTTATGACTAAAGATACCGCCCTCATCGCCCCCTATGTGGCGAGAAGCGCCGATGAAACTGGGTATATCCGTTACCCACAGGAAGAACATGAGATTTGGCGTCAACTATACGCCCGCCAAGCCGTTAATTTACCTGGCCGCGCCTGTAAGGAATATCTGCAGGGTTTAGATGCCTTAAACATGCCAAAGGACCGTATTCCCCAATTAGCTGAAATTGATAAAGTGCTGCTTGAGACTACCGGCTGGAAAACCGCGGCTGTGCCAGCGCTAATTTCCTTTGGTCGTTTCTTCGAGTTACTTGCCAATCAGGAATTTCCTGTAGCGACTTTTATTCGCCGTAAAGAAGAATTTGATTACCTGCAGGAGCCGGACATTTTCCACGAAATTTTTGGTCACTGTCCGTTATTGACTAACCCTTCCTTTGCGCGTTTCTCCCACATGTATGGACAGTTGGGATTAAACGCCAGTAAGGAAGACAGGGTGTTTTTGGCGCGTTTATATTGGTTTACCGTTGAATTTGGTCTGCTAAAACCCCAAAACGGTGAACTTACCATCTACGGTGGGGGCATTTTAAGTTCACCTGGTGAAACTCTCTATGCGATGGAAAGTGAAGCGCCAGAGCGTAAAGCCTTCGACTTGCTTGATGTACTGCGTACTCCCTATCGCATCGATATTATGCAGCCCATTTACTATGTAATTGAGCATATCGATATGCTCGATGAAATCGCCAAGATGGACATCATGAACTACGTAGCAAAAGCCAAACAATTAGGCTTGTTTGCCCCTAAATATCCGCCTAAGGCCAAGGCGAGTTAACTAATCTAAAAATCAAAATATGGCAGGGACTCAAATAACGTCAGAGTCCAAGTTGTCGCCAAAAGGAGAAAGTATGTCAGCGTTAACCGAGATGAAATGTGAAGCTTGCCAGGCCGATGCGCCAAAAGTGACCGATGCCGAGCTGGCGGAGCTGGTGCGTATGGTGCCAGATTGGAGCGTACAAGTACGTGACGGCGTGATGCAGCTTGAGCGGGTATTTAAGTTTAAAAACTTCAAACTGGCGATGGCGTTTTCAAACAAATTGGCCGATTTAGCCGAAGAAGAATTCCACCATCCAGGTATCTTCACCGAGTGGGGCAAAGTGACCGTGACCTGGTGGTCGCACTCAATTAAGGGCTTACATAAGAACGATTTCATTATGGCGGCCAAGACTGACCAGTTACTCGACTAATATTTTACAATTCAATATCAGCGTCTTAGCATAAGCGAGACGCTGATTTATTCTTTCTGTTACAAATATGCTGTAAACAAGACTTGCCACTTACCTCATTTCCTTCTAACGTATACGCGCCCTGCTATTAATCCTACCCTTTACGTTTGCGTAAGGTGTGTTCAGCTATGCGCACAACACTTTACCCAATCACTTGGAAATAGCTCAGCACGGTTTATCCCAAAATTCGAATCAAAACAGGGAATATCACTCATTATGCGCTTGGAAGTTAGCTGTCAAGACCGCGTGGGTTTAGCGAAAGATATCTTAGTCGTGTTAGAACGTTATGGCATCAACTTGATTGCCATCGATGCAAGTAACCAAGGCTTTTTATACCTGCAATTTGCCGAGGTGAGTTTTGATACCTTAAGTGCCTTGATGCCTCAGATCCGCAAAGTGGAAAGTGTCCACGATGTGCGCACTGTGTCATTTATGCCGTCAGAGCAAGAACATTACGCCCTAAAAACCCTACTTAAAACCCTACCAGACTCGGTATTCTCCATCGATGTTAAGGCCCGTATTCGTATCGTGAATGAATCGGCGTTACTCAACATGGGCATGGGGGAGCACGAAGTGCTGGATGAATCCTTAAATCACTGGGTTCAGGGCTTTAACTTCAGCCGCTGGCTCAGCGAGAGCCAAGTGTTGCCCCAGGCTGCGCGGGTCAACATTGGCCAAAACGAATACTTGGCCGAAATGCTACCGATTTACCTCCCCGATGAAGATGATAAAACCATCCTCGTAGGCGCCGTAGTGTCACTCAAATCGCCTGCGCGCGTCGGTAAGCAATTCAATGCCCTGCAAAATCAAATCGCAGGCTTTGAAAACGTGCTGGCCAGCAGCGACAAGATGAAGGATGTGCTCAAGCAGGCGCGCCGTATGGCGCAGCTCGACGCACCGCTGCTTATCACCGGTGAAACTGGTACGGGCAAAGAATTAATGGCAAGGGCCAGCCACGATGCCAGTATGCGCCGTGAAAAACCCTTTATCGCAATTAACTGCGCGGCACTGCCCGACAGCGCTGCCGAAGAAGAACTCTTTGGTTATGTGAGTCAGGGTAAAGTGGTTAAACGCGGTTTCTTCGAAGAGGCGAAGGGCGGTACCGTATTCCTCGATGAAGTAGCCGAAATGTCAAAAGCGGCGCAGGTAAAACTGCTGCGTCTATTGCAGGATGGCACCTTTAGACGCATAGGGGGCGATGAAGAAGTGCGCGCCGATGTGCGTATTATCTGCTCAACCCAAAAGAATCTGGCAGAGCTTTGCCAAACCGGTGAGTTCAGGGAAGATTTGTACTATCGCATCCATGTGTTGAGTTACCACATTCCCTCCCTGCGCGAACGTAAGGTCGATATTATCCCGCTTACCGAGATGTTCCTCGAACATTACAGTCAGCAGTTATCGAGCCCGGTTCGCCGTATTTCGGCCCAGTGCCGGGATCATTTACTGACCTACGCTTGGCCAGGTAACGTGCGCCAACTCAAAAACGCAGTGTTTAGAGCCGTCTCCATGTGGGATGGTTCGGCAGAACTTACAGTTGAGCAACTTAAATTGCCATCCTATGCCGAAGGTTTTGGCTACTTCGATAATGCCTTCGAGGGCAATCTCGACGATGCCATGAAGCAGTTTGAGGCGAGCTTGTTACGCCGTTTATATCCGGCGTACCCGAGCACGCGCCAGTTAGCGAAAAAGTTGGGGGTTTCCCACACTGCAATCGCCAATAAGCTCAGGGAATATAAGATTGCCAAGCCAAAGTAGGTTCGGCGCTGAACAAGCCGCTTAGCAGCCAATTGAGATTGTAATGCTGGCGTTCCACTCGCCTGTTAATGGAGTCGCCTATTTTGCGCTATATCATTCACAGAGCGGGTGAGAAGTGGCTACAAATTCAGTGCTGTAATGCATAGTTTACAAAATGTGAAATTTAAGGGTGAACTGTGATTTGGTTCACGCTATAGGAATCCGTGTCTACATCGGGTATTTCTACGCGCAGCAAATCCCTAGCACCAAAAAATGCGTACTGCGAGTGCCTAAGTAAGGCCTTTTAAGTCATTCTAGAGTCGAGTTTCACCTCACTCCTAAGCGGTACGCGAAGCCCGAGAAAAGCATAGAAGCACAGGAGCAGTTATGAAACTTGCCAGTTATAACAATGGTCGCCGCGATGGCCAGTTGATGTTAGTTAGCCGTGATCTTACTCAAGCGGTTGCCGTTCCGGCGATTGCCCACACCATGCAGCAACTGCTTGATGGTTGGGATTTGCTACTGCCACAGTTACAAGAACTGTACGACGCGTTAAACGAAGGCAAGTTGGACAATGCCCAAGCCTTTGATGAAGCCAAATGTTTATCACCGCTGCCACGCGCCTACCAATGGGCCGATGGTAGCGCCTATGTTAACCACGTGGAATTAGTGCGTAAGGCGCGCGGCGCAGAAATGCCAGAAACCTTCTGGACAGATCCTCTGTTCTACCAAGGTGGTTCAGACAGCTTTATCGCGCCTAAGGCCAATATCGAGCTTGCAAGCGAAGATTGGGGCATTGATTTCGAATCTGAAATCGCCGTGGTAACCGACGACGTGCCGATGGGCGTGAGCGTTGAAAATGCCGCTTCCCACATTAAGTTACTGATGCTGGTTAACGACGTGTCACTGCGTAACCTCATTCCGGCTGAATTGGCTAAGGGTTTTGGTTTCTTCCAATCAAAACCTTCTAGCAGCTTCTCACCTGTTGCGGTAACGCCAGATGAGTTAGGTAATCGCTGGGAGGATTCGAAGGTTCATCTGCCATTAATCACCCATTTGAATGGTGAACTGTTTGGTCGCCCAAATGCGGGCGTTGATATGACCTTTAACTTCAGCCAGTTAGTTAGCCATGTGGCTAAAACCCGTCCATTAGGCGCGGGTGCCATTATCGGCTCTGGTACTATCTCTAACTATGACCGCAGTGCGGGTTCGAGCTGTTTAGCCGAAAAACGCATGTTAGAAGTGATCGCAGACGGTAAGGCTAGCACGCCATTTATGCGCTTCGGTGACAAGGTTCGCATTGAAATGCTGGACGACAACGGCGCTTCAATTTTCGGTTCAATCGACCAAACGGTTGTGGAATATAAAGCCTAAGTTGGCATAACCAGCTTAAAGCCAGCGCTTATATTAGTACTTAACATTAGCGCTTAACTCTTTGTAAAACGGGGCCGATGCTATCACCAGTTCGGCCCCGTTTTGTTAACGTTTTTTGATAGGGATTTTTCAATGAAACTCTATGGTTATTGGCGTTCAAGCGCCGCTTATCGGGTGCGTATTGCGCTGAATTTAAAGGGACTCACTGCCGAGCAATTATCGGTACATTTAGTGCGTGAGGGCGGTGAGCAGCATAAGGCTGAATATATCGCCTTAAACCCGCAGGAATTAGTGCCAACCTTAGTCGTTGAAGGCAAGCAGGGCACGGATAATCTGACTCAATCGCTAGCGATTATTGAGTATTTGGAGGAGTTATATCCCCAATCACCACTGTTGCCAACATCACCATTAGCACGTGCTCAGGTTCGTGCCTTAGCGCAATCCATCGCCTGTGAAATTCATCCCCTAAATAACCTGCGGGTTCTGCAGTATCTCACCCAGACGCTGGAAGTGGATGAAGCGGCGAAAAATGCTTGGTATCACCACTGGGTGAATACTGGCTTTAGCGCGCTGGAAAAACAACTTGAGCGTGTGAGCGGCCGTTACTGCTTTGGCGATTCGGTGACGATTGCTGACTTGTGTTTAATTCCGCAAGTTTACAATGCTAAGCGTTTTAATGTGGATTTAACGCCATACCCCACAATTGTGCGTATTTGGGAAGCATGTAATCAACTTAAAGCCTTTAGCGACGCGGCGCCAGAAGTGCAGGCGGATGCGGTTTAACAACGGCAAGTCTTGTAAGTGATGTTAAAATTAGATGGCCTAGGTCATTTTTACCTAGGCCATTTGTAGCTTTCGTCCTGATGTTTTTGCTGGTCGCTTAATCTATTCCAAGCAGCTTATACCAAAAGAGCCACTTTCTATGTCTACAGCACTGATACCAACAGCAGTGTCTTTATGTTCATATAAATCGATGAACGATGCTGCGTTATCACAGCTCATTATTGATTGGATAAGGCTGGATAGTGCGCGTTTGCAAGCCCTTGAGTGGGCAGCACAGTGCGCCGATATTCATAACATGGAGCAGTGGTGCCTAGCGGCGGGTTTTGTGCGAAACCTAGTGTGGGATAGGCTGCATGGTTTTTGTAATCAAGAAAATGCTCAAAGCATGATCCAGGTGGAACATACTCATCACTCAAATGCCCTTAATGATATCGACCTGATATATTTCTGCCCCTTGGATTTCCGCCCAGAACGGGACTTGGCAATTGAGGCTTATTTAAGGCAGTTATCGCCAGCGCTGCCTTGGTCGGTAAAGAATCAGGCGCGTATGCACCTTAAAAATCACGACAGGGCCTATACCTCCTGTGAGGATGCCATGTCCCATTGGCCTGAACTTGAAACCGCTGTCGCTGTGACTCAGGATTTGAAAAGTGGTGAGTGGAGGATTTTGGCGCCCTTTGGTTTACAATCGCTATTTAACCTTCAACTCACCCATAATCCGCTGCGCAAAAGGGCGGTATTTGAAACGCGTATTGCTGATAAAGGGTGGTTAACTCGATACCCACAACTAAGCTTACGTTGACTCGAACCAAACGGGGGTTGTCTTAACGCTCTGTGCTAACGCGCTGAAATTCTGCTCTGCATTTAAAGCCTTACTTTTCGTCTCTACAGCGCTAGTTTCACCTCAAATGTCGTCTTTTGCTCACAAAATCATCTTCCCTAGACAATAAAAACAATGCGTTACGTGACAGAGATCGCAACTGTTGCGCATCGGTTCTGGCATCGCTCCCTACCTTGATTTGGATCAATAAGGTTAAATGTTTTGTCTGGCAGTGTAAGCATCAATTGTTAAGGATGTAACGCAAAACAACATGCTGTGTTGTGCATTTGGAGAATGATAATGAAAAAAAGTACTGTCGCTACCTTGATTGCCGCCACTCTGCTGACCGCAGGTTTTTCTTCAGCGGTTTTAGCCCATCAAGCGGGTGATATTCTGGTCAGAGCAGGCGCCGTAGTGGTCGCACCCAATGAATCGAGTGATGATGTTGCTGGTTTTGGCGAGTTTCAAGTTAACAATAACACTCAATTGGGGCTGAACTTTGGCTACATGCTGACTGACAATGTCGGCGTAGAACTGCTTGCCGCAACACCGTTTAGTCACGATGTGTCACTACATGGCGTTGGCAAAATTGCTGAAACTAAGCACTTACCCCCCACCTTAGTTGCCCAGTATTACTTCGGTGATGCCCAATCTGTGCTGCGCCCCTATGTTGGTATCGGTGTTAACTTTACTAACTTCTTCGACAATGAATTTACTAACGATTTAGACGGCGCTTTAACAGACTTGAGCATCAGCAACTCTTGGGGTATTGCGGCGCAGGCGGGTGTTGATTACCAAGTCAATAAACACTGGATGGTCAATGCGTCTGTTTGGTATGCGCAAATCAACAGCGACGTAAAATTTAAGCTGGCGGGTAACGATGTAGCTATCGACACAGATATTAACCCATGGGTTTATATGCTAAGTGTTGGTTACCGCTTCTAGGTGTTAACCCCATTGTCGGCGGTTTATTTATAGGCAAATGATCGCCGTCACGCCTCGTTCACTCCCAACTATCCCAAGAAAAAGGAGCCATTAGGCTCCTTTTTTCGGTTTAACACCTTAATCGTTAACCTTTTTAGTTTTTTTAGGTTTCCAGTGGCGGGTGTTGTAGATAAATTCGGGCAACATCAGAGTCAACCACGCGACCAGCCGCCAACGTTTAGTCACATACACTCGGCGCTTACCCTTTTGCATGGCGTTAATAATTTGCGCTGCGACTTCGGGCAGGGGAGCGAGCCAGAGTGCACTTTTCTGCATTGCGGCTTTATCGAGCAGTCCGAGTTGTATATCGGTGATGGTAATAGGTAATTTTAGGCGCTGGGCATGCATACTCAGGCCCTCAAAATAATTCTGAGCGAAGGCCTTTGAGGCATGGTAGGCCACGCTTGGACCACCGCGCAGACCCGCAATGGAGTTTATCGCCGCCAACTGACCATAACCCTGATCGCGAAATAATCTAAAGGCGGTATTACAGATGGCGGCAAAGCCTCGTACGTTCACATCGATAATGTCCTGCTCTGGTAGCCAGGGCAGCTCTGGGTCGTAGCTATTGAGCCCCGTATTGACTAGGACTAAGTGGGCTCCACCAAGTTGCTGCCAGACTTCTTCGAGCTGACGAATGAGGGTTTGAGGATCTTCAATTGTGAGTTCAAACACCTGAACTTTAGTAGGGAGAGTGGCCGCGAATTCTTTTAGCATGTCTACATCTTGGGCAAACAGGGCTAACTCAACCTCTTGCTGCGCCAATTGTTTTGCTATTTCTCGACTTAACTGTGAGCTAGCGCCCACAATTATCGCTGTGGCTTTTGTCATAAATTTTTCGGCAACGAAATGGTGGCTTATCATAGAAATAACTGCCCGCTAAGACAAGATTTATAGCGTGGACATGTAGACATCCAGAAGTCTTTATGTATGATTAGGAGAATAGAAATGGAACAAGGGTTTAGTATGAGTGAAGTGCCTTCGATGTTAACCAAATGGTCGACAATGGTGATCTTAACACTGGCTACAGTCGTATCTGGATGTTCAGCATCAAATTCGTCTACAAACAAGGAACTCAAAATGACCTCATCACTGTCTGACTCAGTCATCGAGATTAAGGGAGAGGCCCTATATCGCGAACGTATCCTCTTGCCAAATGAGGCAAACCTTATTGTTCAGCTGCTTGATGTTTCTCGTATGGACGTGCCTGCAACAGTGCTAGCCGAGCAGGTCAATAGCGGAGCTAAATCACCCACACCTTTTAGTTTTAAAATTGAGCGTGATCGACTCGTTGCAGGGCATACCTATGCTGTTGGCGCAAGGATTATGCTTAAGGACAAATTATTGTTTATTAATACTCAGGCCTATCACATTGACCAAAATTCAACGCAGCCGATGACGATAGTGCTTGAGAAAATCGGTCGCTGATGCGTTAACTCATCGAGTGGCATCGGCACCAACACCCTACACAAGATCAAGATAAGAGGCGCGGTATGCCAGTTAAAATTCCGGATCATCTGCCAGCGGCGGGGATTTTAGAATCAGAAAACATCTTTGTGATGTCCGAAACTCGGGCGGCGAATCAGGATATCAGACCGATGAAGGTGCTGATTTTGAACTTGATGCCGAACAAAATCGAGACAGAAACTCAACTGCTGCGCCTTTTGGCAAACACGCCGCTTCAAGTGGATGTGGATTTATTGCGTATTCATGATAAGGAGTCTAAGCACACCTCAATCGATCATATGAATGCCTTCTACCGTGATTTTGCTGACGTAGCCCATAAAAACTACGATGGCCTCATCATCACAGGCGCGCCACTTGGGCAAATGGACTTTGAGGAAGTCACCTATTGGGAGCATATCCGTGAAATTATCGATTGGTCACAGGATCATGTCACTTCTGTGTTGTTCCTCTGCTGGGCGGCGCACGCGGGTCTTTATCACCTTTATGGGCTGAACCGTAAAATTCTTAAAGAGAAACGTTCAGGGGTGTTTGTTCACCGTCGCACCTGTGAGCATTTTCCGCTGCTACGCGGTTTTGATGATGAGTTTTTTGCCCCCCATTCACGTTTTGCCGAAATGGATATTGAGGCAATTAAGGCGCATCCTGAGCTGCAAGTGTTAGCAGAATCAGACGAAGCAGGCGCTTATTTGATATTGAGCCGTAACAATCGCAACCTGTTTGTGACGGGTCACCCCGAATATCAAAAATCGACTCTGAACGATGAGTACAATCGGGATTTAGCGCTTGGACTCAACCCTAATGTGCCGCAGAACTATTACCGTAATAATGATCCGTCACTTGACACCATCGCCCGCTGGCATAGCCATGGTTCACTGCTTGTCAGCAACTGGCTTAACTATTACGTTTACCAGTTAACGCCATACGATTTGAGTGATATGACGGCTAGAACGCCTTGGGAATCCCAATAGTTATCGATTGCATGGCCCTTGACTGTTCACACCAAGGGCCATTTTTTATGGGGTAGGAGGTCTGTGTTTCGCTTTTTTGTACGACCCTAGACAATGCGTGGTACAGCTATTGCGCAATCATAAGACATTAAGTGTTTAGGTAATTACTTTTACGATAGCGCCTTCGCTGCCTACAGTTTATTCGCCCTAAAGCATCCTTTTCATCGCAATGCTTTTTGTTATTAATTTTTAACCCATCCTTAGCTGTAAATCCTGACTGACAATTTTCTTAACAGAAATTCGACATATTAGACCAATGAACACTTGCTTTACGTTCGCGTAAACGTCAGAGTGGTTCTATTGAGATTATTTCCCGCCGCTGGCGCCATTTTCGCCGTGGCATATTTGCTTGGAGTTTCCATGAGTACACAACAATTACCTCAAGATGTCGTTATCGTTGCAGCTAAACGCACCCCTATGGGGGGGTTTCAAGGTAGCCTTTCAGCGGTAACCACACCGACGTTAGCGGCCACGGCCATTAAGGCGCTGTTAGCCGATACTAAACTGGCGGGTGATAAGGTGGATGAGGTGCTGATGGGCTGCGTACTGCCAGCGGGTCTGGGGCAAGCGCCGGCTCGTCAAGCGACTCTAGGCGCGGGTTTACCGCTGTCTGTTGGCGCGACAACAGTGAACAAAGTGTGTGGCTCAGGCATGAAAACCGTGATGCTGGCCCACGATTTAATCAAGGCTGGTAGCGCGAATATTGTCATTGCAGGCGGTATGGAAAGCATGAGCCAAGCACCGTATTTGTTAGATAAAGCGCGCTCTGGCATGCGCATGGGCCATGGCAAAGTCATGGATCACATGTTCCTAGATGGTTTAGAAGATGCCTACACCGGCGGCGCGATGGGTACTTTCGCCCAGAAGACCGCCGATGATTTTGGCTTAAGTCGCGAGCAAATGGATGCTTTCGCCTTAAGTTCATTAGAAAAAGCCAATGCGGCAATTAACTCGGGTGCCTTTAAAGCGGAAATCGTGCCTGTGACCGTAAGTTCTCGCCAAGGCGATATGCTGATTGATACCGACGAGCAGCCAGGTAATGCTCGCCCTGAAAAAATCCCTACACTGCGCCCAGCTTTTGCCAAAGACGGCACTATCACTGCCGCTAACTCAAGCTCAATTTCGGACGGCGCGGCGGCGCTGATGCTGACCACTCGAGCCGAGGCCGAGCGTTTAGGTTTAGCTGTGATGGCCACCATTAAAGGCCACACCACCCACGCTCAGGAGCCTGCGTTATTCACTACTGCACCTGTTGGCGCGATGGCAAATTTACTGGGTAAAGTGGGTTGGTCAAAGGATGATGTGGACCTATTCGAAATCAACGAAGCCTTCGCTATGGTGACTATGTTGGCGGTGTCTGAGTTAGGTCTGGATATGGCGAAGGTTAACGTCAATGGCGGCGCCTGCGCCCTAGGTCACCCCATTGGTTGCTCTGGCGCCCGTCTGCTTGTGACCTTAATCCATGCACTGAAAGCGCGCGGTCTAAAACGCGGCGTTGCGTCACTGTGTATCGGTGGCGGTGAAGCAACGGCGATGGCAATCGAGCTGTAATGTATCCAGCGTTAACTGGCCTCGCTATGTCGAGAGTGACTGTATCGTACTGACGTACCAACTAAATTGAGTCAAGCCAGTTAACGCTAACTGAAAGAAACAAAAGCTAATTCAACAAGACACATACTCAATAAGGCCAAGCTGGCAGGGGCAACACTCCCAAAGAGGACGCCTAAAACTGCACCCCAATCTCTGAGTGAACCAGAGTATCTGAGTACTCAAAAGTACCAGAGTGCAATAAACCAGAGTGCAACAAAACAAATGCACCGCCAGCAAGGTCAAAAATAGAAAAGGATTGCAAAATGACCACACAAGTTAAGCATTTTATCGATGGTGAGTTTATTACAGGCTCGGGCAGTAACCAGATTGTGGTGACTAACCCTGCCAATAACCAAGCTATCGCAACCATCAACTGCGCGACTTCTGAAGAAGTGCACGCGGCGATTGCCAGCGCCAAAGAAGCCTTCAAAACCTGGCGTGAAGTGCCAGTATCAGAGCGTGCGCGCGTGATGCTCCGCTACCAACATTTGCTTAAAGAACACCACTATGAGCTGGCGACAATCCTTGCCAAGGAAACCGGTAAAACCTTCGAAGACGCTAAGGGCGACGTCTGGCGCGGCATCGAAGTGGCCGAACACGCATGTAATATTGCATCACTGTTGATGGGCGAAACCGTTGAAAACGTGGCCCGTTCAATCGATACCTACAGCTACACTCAGCCGCTTGGCGTATGTGCCGGTATTACCCCATTTAACTTCCCAGCGATGATCCCGCTGTGGATGTTCCCACTGGCGATTGCCTGCGGTAACACCTTTATTTTAAAACCATCAGAGCAGGATCCAATGACGCCGCAGCGTCTGGTTGAACTCTTTATGGAAGCTGGCGCGCCGCGCGGCGTGCTGCAATTAGTCCATGGCGATAAAACCGCAGTGGATATTCTGCTGGCAGACCATGCTATTAAGGCCATTTCCTTCGTGGGTTCTGTGGCCGTGGGTCAATATATCTATAAGACAGGTACCGATAACTTAAAACGCGTACAGGCCTTTGCCGGTGCGAAAAACCACTGCGTGATCATGCCTGATGCTAACAAGCAGCAAGTGATCAACAACCTGGTTGGTGCTTCTGTCGGCGCGGCGGGTCAACGCTGTATGGCCATCTCGGTTGCCGTGTTTGTTGGCGCGGCTAAAGAGTGGATCCCAGAGCTTAAAGAAGCCCTAGCCAAAGTGCGCCCAGGTCTTTGGGATGATAAAGACGCGGGCTACGGCCCATTGATCAGCCCAGCCGCCAAGGCGCGCGTGTTGAAACTAATTGCCCAAGGTAAGGATGAGGGCGCTGAGTGTCTGCTCGATGGTAGCGACTTTACTGTGCCAGGTTTTGAGTCGGGTAACTGGGTCGGCCCAACCATGTTCACTAACGTGACCACGGACATGAGCATTTACAAGGAAGAAATCTTTGGCCCTGTGCTGTGCTGCATGGAATCTGATTCATTAGAAGATGCCATCGCATTAGTTAACGCCAGCCCATACGGTAACGGCACCTCAATCTTTACCGCCAGTGGCGCCGCTGCACGTAAATATCAACACGAAATCGAAGTTGGCCAAGTGGGTATTAACGTGCCAATTCCTGTGCCATTACCGTTCTTCTCATTTACGGGTTGGAAGGGCAGCTTCTACGGCGACCAACACGCCTATGGTAAGCAAGCTGTGCGTTTCTATACTGAAACAAAAACCATTACTTCTCGCTGGTTCGAGTCGGACATCGCGGTCGCCGCAGGTCCGAACATGAGTATTAACCTACGCTAAGGTGTTGTTTAACAACCACATCAGAGTTTTAGCGTAAAGTTACTCATAAAAGTTACTCATATCAGCTTATCATCGGCGCCACTAGTGCGCCGATGATAAATAAACTGTTTATCAACTCATTGTTTTAACTTTTGTTTTGATCGTGAGAAATGACCAGAGAGTCATAGGAGAGCGCTATGGCTTTAGGAGAACAACATGGATTTTAATTTCAACGAAGACCAACGCCAATTTGCCACACTGGCGCACCAGTTTGCCGCAGATGAATTAGCCCCAAACGCTGCCAAGTGGGATGAAGAACACCATTTCCCAAAGGATGTGATCCAAAAAGCTGGTGAGCTCGGTTTTTGCTCACTCTATTCGCCCGAGTCTGAAGGCGGCATGGGGCTATCGCGCCTCGATGCATCGATTATTTTTGAAGAGCTAGCTAAGGGCTGCACCGCGACAACTGCGATGCTGACCATTCACAATATGGCGACATGGATGGTGACCACTTGGGGTACTCAAACCCTTCGCCAAGCGTGGTCTGAAGCCTTAACCACGGGCCGCATGTTAGCTTCTTACTGCTTAACAGAGCCGGGCGCGGGCTCGGACGCGGCATCACTGCAGACCAAAGCGGTTCGCGTGGGTGATGAGTATGTGATTTCCGGCTCGAAAATGTTTATCTCTGGCGCGGGTGCAACCGAGCTATTGGTTGTGATGTGTCGCACGGGCGGCGCTGGTCCTAAGGGCATTTCTGCCATTGCAATTCCCGCCGATAGCCAAGGCATTATCTACGGCAAGGCCGAAGATAAAATGGGCTGGAATGCCCAGCCGACACGTCTTGTGACGTTCGACAATGTGCGTGTGCCCGTTGCTAACCTGCTGGGTGAAGAAGGCCAAGGCTTTACCTTCGCCATGAAAGGCTTAGACGGCGGTCGCATCAATATCGCCACTTGCTCCGTAGGCACGGCGCAGGCGGCACTTGAGCGTGCGACCCAATATATGAATGAGCGACAACAATTTGGTAAGCCGTTAGCAGCCTTCCAAGCACTGCAATTTAAACTGGCGGATATGGCAACTGAACTGGTTGCTGCCCGTCAAATGGTGCGATTAGCGGCCTTTAAACTCGATAGTGGCGATCCAGAAGCCACGGCATATTGTGCCATGGCAAAACGTTTTGCCACCGATGTGGGTTTCCAAGTGTGTGACGCAGCGCTGCAAATTCACGGTGGTTACGGTTATATCCGCGAATATCCACTGGAGCGTCATTTCCGCGATGTGCGTGTACACCAAATTCTTGAGGGCACTAACGAAATCATGCGTCTCATTATTGCCCGTCGTTTACTCGATGAAAACGCAGGAGAAATCCTCTAATCCACCTCAAAAATGCGCTATGGTTTAGACGGTAAAGAATGGAGTCCACAGGAATGGAATATTTAATCGAACGTATCGAAGGTCACACCGCGATTGTGACCATGAACAACCCGCCGGCCAATACTTGGACGGCCGAGAGCCTAAAGGCACTCAAGGCTAAGGTGCTTGAACTTAACGCTAACAAAGACATCTATGCGCTGGTCTTAACCGGTGAAGGTAATAAGTTTTTCTCTGCGGGCGCGGACCTTAAACTGTTTGCCGACGGCGACAAAGGTAACGCGGCGAGCATGGCCAAATACTTTGGCGAGGCCTTTGAAACCTTAAGTCAGTTCCGCGGCGTGTCTATCGCGGCGATTAATGGTTACGCCATGGGTGGCGGTTTAGAAGTGGCGCTGGCCTGCGATCTGCGAATTGCCGAAAGCCAAGCTGTGATGGCACTGCCTGAGGCCACAGTGGGCCTGCTTCCCTGCGCGGGCGGCACCCAAAACCTCACTGCATTAGTGGGCGAGGGCTGGGCAAAACGGATGATCCTCTGCGGCGAGCGCGTGACTGCGGATAAAGCGCTGAGCATTGGTTTAGTCGAAGAAGTGGTGGAATCCGGTACTGCCTTAAGTGCTGCAATTGCGCTGGCGGCCAAGGTGGCAAACCAAAGCCCAAGCAGTGTGACGGCCTGTAAGACGCTTATCCAAGCGGGACGTCAAATGCCGCGAAGCCTTGCATTACCGATTGAGCGCGAACTCTTTGTGGGCCTATTTGATACCGAAGATCAGGCCGAAGGCGTGAATGCGTTCTTAGAGAAACGAAAAGCACAGTGGAAGAATGGCTAATGACCAATCACCTCGAAACAAGTCATATCGAATCAAGTCAAATTGATCCAAATGTAACGAGTACAGCAACCCCTAAAGTGGTGTTTCAAACCTTAGCCACTGCATCGGGAAAATTTGTCGGTATCGCGACCCTCAATGTAGAAAAGGCACTTAATGCCCTCGATCTTGATATGGTTCGCGCCTTATCCGTGCAGCTGAGTGCTTGGAAAAAGGATTCGAAAATTGCCTGCTTAGTACTAGATGGCAGCGGTGAGAAAGCCTTTTGTGCCGGTGGCGATGTACGCGCACTTTACCATGCCTCTGTCGCTGCGAAGGGCGAAGTCACTGAAGTGGCTAAGGTGTTCTTCGAAGAAGAATATCGCCTAGATTATTTGCTGCACACCTTCGGAAAACCCGTCTTGGTGTGGGGAGATGGCATAGTGATGGGCGGCGGCCTTGGCCTGATGGCGGGCGCGAGTCACAAAGTGGTGACTGAGTCATCACGGATTGCCATGCCTGAGGTCACTATCGGCCTGTACCCCGATGTGGGTGGCAGTTATTTCCTTAATCGTATGCCGGGCAAAATGGGACTGTTCTTAGGGTTAACCGCCTATCAAATGAACGCCGCAGATGCTCGCTATGTGGGACTTGCCGATCATTACCTGAATCGCGATGACAAAGAGCTGATGTTTGATGCCATGGCGACCCTCGATTGGAGTGATTCGCCCGCGCTTAACCATCAACGCCTCGATGGCATGATCAACGAGCTATCAAACCGCGTGCAAATCCCGAAGGGCGAGAGCCTACTTGCCGAAAATCAAGAGCTTATCGATAAGCTGATGGCGGGAAGTCTTGAGGATATCGTTGCGCGTATGCAACACCTCGATACTACGGAAAAGTGGCTTTTAAAGGCGCGCGATACCCTACTAGCAGGCAGTCCTATCAGCTGGCACTTAGTTTACCGTCAGGCGCAGCTGGGCACTAAATTTAACTTAGCCGATTGCTTTAAGTGGGAGTTAACGCTGAGCACCAACACCTGCGCTTCTGGGGATTTTTGCGAGGGTGTACGCGCCTTACTTATCGACAAGGACAGACAGCCAAAATGGCAATTTGCCGATGTAAAATCGGTACCAGACGCTCTGGTGGAACAACTATTGACCTCGCCTTGGGAAGAACATCCACTGCATACCCTGGCATAGGCTAAGCTCCAAAGCCATGCATTTAGCCAAGCAAGATTGAAGCTGAGGTCGTGTCCGAATTCACTATGAATGAATTAGGACGCGGCGCAAAACAAAGGATTATGGGAGTTGTGGCATGAGTACAGTAGCATTTATTGGTTTAGGTAATATGGGCGGCCCTATGGCGGCCAATCTGATAAAAGCAGGCATGACGGTACGGGTATTTGACCTCGTGCCAGCAGCGGTGCAATCGTTAGTCGATCAAGGCGCCATCGCGGCGAGTACTGCCTGCGGCGCAGCGGCGGGCGCAAATGTGGTAATTACTATGCTGCCTGCAGGCAAGCATGTTAAAAACCTCTACTTAGGTACAGAGACAGACAAAGGCCTGCTCGAGGTGGTTGCGGGCGATACCTTACTTATCGATTGCTCAACGATTGATGCACAAAGTGCACAATTAGTGGCGGCAGAAGCGGCCAAGAGCGGTATTGAGTTTATGGATGCGCCGGTATCTGGCGGCACAGCGGGTGCGGCTGCGGGCACGTTGACCTTTATCTGCGGCGGCTCGGATGGCGCCTTTGCCAAGGCACAAACCGTGCTCAATGCCATGGGGAAAAACATTTTTCACGCGGGCGCTGCGGGTGCGGGCCAAGTTGCCAAAATCTGCAATAACATGCTGTTATCTGTGCTGATGGTTGGCACTTCAGAAGCGCTGCAAATGGGTATCGACCACGGTTTAGATCCCAAAGTGTTGTCCGACATTATGAAAGTCAGCAGTGGCGGTAATTGGACATTAGAAAAGTACAATCCTTGCCCAGGCGTGATGGAGAATGTGCCTTCTTCTAAGGACTATCAGGGCGGCTTTATGGTAGATTTGATGGTCAAAGACCTCGGTCTATCACAGGAAGCGGCGTTATTGAGCAATTCCAGCACCCCAATGGGCGCACTCGCCCGCAGCTTGTATGTCAACCATGCCAGACAGGGCAATGGTCGCCGGGATTTCTCCAGCATTTTTGAACAATTTGCACCACTTAAAAAATAGATAAACAAGGGATACCCAGATGGATTTAAAAGATAAGGTTGTCGTCATTACTGGCGGCGCGGGTGGTTTAGGTCTAGCCATGGCGCAAAACTTTGCCGAGGCGGGCGCAAGATTAGCCCTTATCGATGTGGACCAAGAAAAATTGGAGCGCGCCTGCGCCGATCTGGGAAGCACCACAGAAGTGCAAGGTTATGCTTTAGATATTACCGACGAAGAAGATGTAGTGGCTGGTTTTGCCTATATTCTGGAAGACTTTGGTCAAGTCAACGTGTTGGTGAACAACGCGGGGATTTTACGCGATGGCATGCTGCTTAAGGCGAAGGAAGGCAAAGTCACCGACCGTATGTCCTATGAGCAATTCCAATCGGTGATCAATGTTAACCTGACGGGCAGTTTCCTCTGTGGCCGTGAAGCAGCAGCGGCGATGATCGAATCCGGTCAACCTGGTGTTATCGTTAATATCTCGAGCCTAGCTAAAGCGGGTAACGTAGGTCAGTCTAACTACGCGGCCTCAAAAGCCGGTGTGGCGGCCATGTCAGTGGGCTGGGCGAAGGAATTGGCGCGTTACAACATTCGTAGCGCGGCGGTTGCACCCGGCGTCATTGCCACCGAAATGACGGCGGCGATGAAGCCAGAAGCCTTAGAGCGTCTTGAGAGGTTAGTGCCGGTGGGCCGTTTAGGTCAGGCGGAAGAAATCGCTTCTACGGTGCGTTTTATTATCGAGAATGACTATGTAAATGGTCGGGTGTTTGAAGTGGACGGCGGTATTCGCCTGTAACTCACTTTGTTTATGATGTTAAAAGCCGAGCATAGCTCGGTTTTTTATTTTGCAAAGTAAGTTTATGGTGTGCTTTTATGCTGCGTTAATAGTGATGACTGGTGAGATATTCATACCTACACAAGACGGTATTAATGTTGACATTTGATCCGTATCCTTCAACAATCCCCCTCCACTTTGTTTACATCTTTGCTAGCAGGACTGGCGTTTTCGTGATGGGGTAGTTGACGAAATGTCTTGGAAGGAAAAAGCCCTTTGGCTTGAAAAAATCACAAAACGCATGTTGTTAACCGTTGGCGTTCTTGGTGTAGTAGTCATTTATGGCGGCTTCTTTTTCCTCATGGTGAGTGGTCGTTCAGTTGCGTTAATCCCTTGGTTTTTCTTATTATCCCCTTGGATTTGTATTTATTTTGGTCTAAGTCAAACTCAACAGATTAAAGTGCTCCATTGGTTTGTTAAAAAAGTAAAAAAATAACAGAGCCAAAATGCACCCACAGGGGAAATGGGTAGGGTAGATTCACCAATTTGGGGAAATAATGGAGTTGAGAGGTTATTTTTTACATGCGCTACCGATGGTTCTGTTGCTCATCGGTGGTTGTATGCCCGCACAGACTGATGACTCGTTCTCACATGGTAACGAGGTGCAAGTTGCGCCCTACGGAAGCTGGCAATCCCCACTCTCAGCGACCGACGTATTTGAACAGGTTGATGAAATCGACGATTTGCAAAGCATCGGTAATGCTATTTATTTCTCCGAGGTCAGTGGTAGTGCTCAGGGTAAAGTTGGCATTAAGCGCCTGATAGAAAGAAATATTGTCACTCAAGTAGTGTCCCCTGAGTTTAATGTTAAATCCAGAGTACATGAATATGGTGGCGCCGCTTTTTTAGGCTTGGGCAAGAGCCTGTTTGTAACGAAAAAACAGGACCAACTGTTTTACCGTATTGCGCCAAATCAGGAACCTTTCCCTTTGACACCCAATGGCACTCGTCACGCCGATTGTGTGCCTTTCAGTCGCGGTTCGCGGATTATCTGTGTTCGTGAAGATCATCGTGTTGGAGCAGAACCCAAGGCCAGTTTAGTGGCGCTAAATCTCAATTATGCTGGCGAAGGAGAGACCTTGGTCTCGGGGCACGATTTTATTTCAACGCCAGTGATTTCCCCCGATAATGCCCAATTAGCGTGGGTGACTTGGGAACACCCTTATATGCCTTGGGATAATAGTGTCCTTTGGTTAGGCGACTTAGATAGAAAGGGGCAATTGAGCAATATTCGGCGTATTAATACTCCAAAGGATTCATCTGTTACCCAGCCGCTATTTAGCCCCGACGGTAAATTGTACGTGATCTCCGACCTAAATAATTGGTGGAATATCTATCGAGTATCGGCTAAAGGGCAATTACAACGTGTACTGACTAAAAATGCCGATTTTGCCGCTCCCGATTGGCGATTGGGTAATCATAACTACGCCTTTGAAGACGCGAATACTGTGATCGCCAGTTACATTCAAGGCAGTCAAGCTGCACTGGTACGAGTCCGTTTAGATACGGGGATTACCGAATCCCTAGCTGTGGATTTTGCTGAAATTTATCAAGTGGTTAAAGGTGGTGATGGCGTGTATTTTATTGGCGCCAAGTCAACCCCTGAAAAGGGCATTTATCGTGTTGTAGGTCGAGGCACTGAGCTAGTCTATGCCCCTGCACTAGTAAAACTCGACCCCAATTATATTTCGCGTTCGCGTTCAATCGCCTTTGCCACAGGTAAGAACGAGCAGGCTTACGGTTACTACTACGAACCCCATAACCCCAATTATGTGCCTCTCCACGATACACGGCCACCACTTATCGTGATGATCCACGGCGGTCCAACGGCGCGGGCAAGCCGTGCCTATCGCAGTGAGGTGCAATATTGGACTACCCGTGGTTTTGCAGTACTCGATTTAAACTTCCGTGGCAGCAGCGGTTTTGGCCGTGCCTATCGCCAAAGTCTCTATGGCAAATGGGGCGAGAGTGACGTAGAAGATGCGGTTAATGCGGCGAAATACTTAGTCACAAAGGGCTGGGTTGACGCAAATAAACTCGCTATCCGTGGTGTCAGTGCCGCGGGGTTAACCGTCATGTCATCTTTGGCGTTTTATGATGTCTTTCATGCGGGAGTCAGTTATGAAGGGATCAGTGATTTTGAGCAGCTCGCCAAGGGGACCCATAAGTTTGAATCGGGCTATCTTGAACAATTGGTCGGTCCATACCCTGAAAATAAAGCCAGATATCGGCAGTTATCTCCCCTTAATCACCTCGATGGTCTTAATGAACCCTTATTGATTTTTCAAAGCCTTCGAAACTCCATCGTGCCAGCCGCTCAATCGCAACTAATTTATGAGGCGCTTAAAGAGAAGGGCGTACCTACAGCGTACATTACCTATGGTGATGAAAATAATGGGGGAAGAACCCCAACCCAAAAGGCATTGGGGCTTGAAACTGAACTTGTTTTCTATGGCAAAATCTTTAAGTTTACCCCTGCGGGAGAACTGCCCAAACTAACGTTGGATAACGAACCTGTGCTGGGTTCAAAGTAGTTTTTCCAATTAGAAAAATAAGCATTTTTTAGGCAATACAGGATTAAAGTTCTAACTGGGTATTTTTTATGAACATTAAAATTGCAGCCTATAGTTAGCGCGATAATCAGTGTAAACAGCAGAGTTAGTCATTGATTCAATGGCTTACTTTAGGCCTTTTTAGTTGATAATTTAGCCCAAACTGCTATAGTGCCACGTTTATTTTTACCCCCTCAGGTTTGACATATTGGTGTCAGCAAATAGGTTTATACTTAGTTGCGTTTGCTAAGACGTCGGCCCACCTAACTCGATTTGGAAGTTCATTTTGATCACTACAGCGAATATCACCATGCAGTTTGGCTCTAAGCCACTGTTTGAAAACATCTCAGTCAAATTCGGCGGCGGTAACCGTTACGGTCTTATCGGTGCGAACGGCTGCGGTAAATCAACCTTCATGAAGATCCTTTGCGGTGATCTAGAGCCGAGCAGCGGTAACGTATCCTTAGACGTCAACGAGCGTTTGGGTAAGTTAAGCCAGAACCAATTCGGTTATGAGGAATTCACCCTCATCGATACCGTTATCATGGGCCACCGTGAACTGTGGAAAGTAAAACAAGAGCGTGACCGTATTTATTCTCTGCCTGAAATGAGCGAAGAAGACGGCATTGCCGTGGCAAACCTTGAGATGGAATTTGCCGAAATGGACGGTTACACCGCCGAATCCCGTGCCGGTGAACTGCTGCTCGGTGTGGGTATTGGTATTGAAAGCCATTTTGGTCTGATGTCTGAAATCGCTCCAGGTTTAAAACTGCGTGTGTTATTGGCGCAAGCCCTGTTCTCAGACCCAGATGTACTGCTGCTCGACGAACCAACGAACAACTTGGACATCGACACTATCCGTTGGTTACAGGACGTTCTGAACCAACGTGACAGCACCATGATTATCATTTCGCACGACCGTTACTTCTTAAACTCAGTCTGTACCCATATGGCGGACTTAGACTACGGTGAACTGCGCGTTTATCCTGGTAACTACGACGAATACATGCAAGCAGCGACCCAAGCCCGTGAGCGTCTGCTGGCCGACAACGCTAAGAAGAAAGCCCAGATTTCTGAGCTACAAACCTTCGTTGCGCGCTTCTCTGCGAACGCCTCTAAGGCAAAACAAGCGACTTCTCGCGCCCGTCAAATCGATAAAATTAAGCTGGAAGAAGTTAAGGCCTCTAGCCGCGTTAACCCATTCATTCGTTTCGATCAGGAAAAGAAACTGTTCCGTAATGCATTAGTGGTTGAGAACCTGGCGAAAGGTTATGACACGCCGCTGTTTAAAGACTTAAACCTGATTGTAGAAGTGGGCGAGCGCATCGCCATCCTAGGCGAGAACGGTGTGGGTAAAACGACCTTGCTGCGTACCTTGATCCATGATATTCCACAGGATGAAGGCCATATCCAATGGTCTGAAAACAGCAATATCGGTTACTACGCCCAGGATCATGAGTCAGATTTTGCTAACGACATGACTCTCTTCGAGTGGATGAGCCAATGGCGTAAACCGGAGGATGACGACCAAGCGGTTCGCGGTATTTTAGGCCGTATGCTGTTTAGCGCCGACGACATTAAAAAGTCTGTCAAAGTGCTGTCGGGTGGTGAAAAGGGGCGTATGTTATTTGGTAAGCTCATCATGCAAAAACCAAATATCCTGATGCTCGACGAACCAACCAACCACATGGATATGGAATCGATCGAATCATTAAACAACGCGCTGGAAAAATACGAAGGCACTTTACTGTTTGTGAGTCACGACCGCGCATTCGTATCGTCACTGGCGAACCGTATTCTTGAAATCACGCCAAACGGTGTAAATGACTTCAAGGGCACCTACGATGAGTTCCTAGCAAGCAAAGGTATCGAAGGTTAATTTTGACCCTAATTGCTAACAAAAACACCGCTCAATGAGCGGTGTTTTTGTTTTCGGCGTTTGTCTTGGTGTTATTTGGGTAGAGGGTTATTGCTTTACCTCGGCTTTTTGCTCGACATAAATCAAGTTGTCAGTATCAAAGCCTCGTGCGCTCGCCATCTCGACAAATTGCTTAATCACCTCAGGGGATAACGTCGGCGTTCTTGCCAGAAGCCATAGATAATCTGTATCAGGCCCTGAGACAAAGGCATATTGATAGGCTTGTTTGTCGAGGCCAAAGACCACATAGGCGCCATAAAATGGCCCAAAGAAGGAGACTTTTAAGTAGGCTTCGTCAGCTCCATTGACAAAATAAGCTTTACCTTCGGCCTCTTTCCATTTTTGTTTGGCGGCATTGTAGCCACGATTAATCACTTTAACACCGCCATCAGGCTTAAGACTGTATTCGGCAGTCACTTGGGATAATCCACGCTCAAAGGAGTGATCTAATCTAGCAATTTCATACCATTGACCTAAATATCGATTTAGCTCAAAGTCCTTAACGGGTTCGACATTGTCGGGGAGTCCTGTACACCCCTGCAGGATTAATGCACTCATGATCAGGAGGAATTTTTTCAAGTGATACTCCTTTTAAATAAACGAACTTCCCATTTCCCTATAAATCAATTATGGCAAACTGAGGAGGCTTTAGTGCATTTTGAGTTATGTCGCTGGCTTAAAAAGCCTTGCGCTATACCTGCAAAGATAATTAATGCGACGCCAGTAAGTTGAATCATGCTTAATACCTCACCAAAAAGTGACCATGCCAGCACTACGACCACCACAGGCTCAATATAGGAAAGGGTGCCATAGGTGACAGATGGCAATTGCCTTAAGGCTTTTACCGCAAACAAAATCGCTAAAAATCCAGGAAAAAAACCAATCGCTAACAGCCAGCCAAATTGCTCGGCGCTTGGCAGCGATGGTGATTGCAATACGAGTGGCAATAGGCACAGAGCACCGACACTGAGCTGTACCAGCGTACTTTGATAGGGTGAACTGGCGCTGGGTTTACGGTTAATCAGGATAAATCCGCTATAGGTGAAGAGCGCCAGCATGGCATAGAAATAACCCCGCAGTTCTGACTCATATATTGTTTGGCTCGATGTCATCGGCAGCATCAACACAAAGCCTATCATCGCAATCACCACCCCAGTCACATTGAGGCGATTAAGCTTCTCGCCATAGACAAAATGGGCAAACACGGCCGACACCAAGGGGGCTAGATAGATAATCATGATCACATTCGCCATTTGGGTGTATTGAATAGCCTCGATATAAAAGGCCATAAAACCCGAAAGCATGGCACCATTAATTAAGGTTCGTTTACTGGGTTTATGCCAAATTTCGCGGCCTTTGCCGGTGAAGAGCATAAATGTCATTAAAAATAGTGAGCCCAGCAAAAGACGATAAAAAGTAATTTGTTCGGCAGGTAGGTCGGTAAATCGAGCAAATACACCAATTGTGCCCATCAAGCTAGCAGCAAGTAGCGCCAGCACGATGGCAAATGCGGGGGAGGGATTCATATTGTCCTTAGCGTTTCATTCGTTGGAATCGGTCTTAAATAGCGATTTTGATCCAGATATCGACTGAGAGATAGTGCACAGAAGTCTGACTTCCGAGTAATTTGCCGAGAAATTTTGCCTGATAAACACTCACGATTCCAGCAGGAGTTAACTGGTGATGATGAATTTATTTACAGAGCCTGAAGCGCCTTTTTATTATCTTTCAATCACCAGTTCATTATCTTTCTATTATCGTTAAATCGTTGCGATAACCGATGAAAAAAGGCTTATGGTTTACGGTTGGGATAAAAGTACTGTTATTGATACTAAGTAACTGCGGTATTTTTATGTTTGCTCACTCAGTATGTTAAGGTTATTAATGCGTTATCAGCGCAAAGGATATAGCCTGTGGAGCTGTAAACAGCGTTTTCATCAAATCCATTTGCCAGCCATTTTGCGTCTGACATATGTTGGAATATATACGCCAACATCATACGGACGTACTTAATACTTACGGAGAGTCAGCTTGGCTATTACACAAAATGAAATGGTATCTTGCTTAAATAAGCTGCAATGTCGTAGCAATTTCAGCATCAAAAACATCACCGAATATATGCTTTTTGGCACTAAAGAGGCCATATATCTGCATATCGATGGTAAATCTGCAAATTTAATTATTCGTCCAGCATTTGAAGTGTTTTCAAGTGAGCTTGCAACCATCGCAGGCGTGCATGCTAAATACGATTATTATCATAACGGCGAAATGACCCGCTTTCCTAAACGTTTACACAAGAGCTTGACCGAAACCCACTACGGCCTTGCCTTCAGCTTTGATTCTGTCGATGCAGTGCAACAGTTTATCAGTCGCTTAAGTGCCATCGTAAAAGGGGAATAGCACAAGATGGCCGATCTTTTATTGGAGTCGATTTAAGTTATTAGCGTTAATCAAGGGCGAGTAGCGTGCCACCATGGCGTGCTATCCAAGGAGTTTCCATGACAGGACATCGAGTGGCAAATAGGCGCGTAATGTATAGATTATTTGGCTTATTTCTCAGCGGCGTATTCTTAGGTAGTTTAATGCTACTGTTGCAGGGCTGTAGCGATGATTCGTCTCGGGTGTATGGAACCGTTGAGCGCGATAGATTAACCCTCAGCGCCCCCGTTGGTGAGCTTATTTCAACGATCTATGTGGTTGAGGGGCAAAGGGTGGCCGCGGGAGCCGTCTTGCTCGAACTCGATAGCACCTCAGCCAAGGTGCGCCTTGCGATGCGTCAAGCCGAGTATAAGCAGGCGCAGGCAAAGCTTGCCGAGGCAGTAACAGGTTCACGTGCTGAAGACATAGATAAAGCCCGCGCGGCCCTCAATGGCGCCAATGCCAGTGTTAAAGAGGCGCAGAATAATTTTGAGCGCACACGGCAATTATTTGTCACTAAGGTGCTCAGCCAAGCGGATTTAGATGCGGCTCGCGCGGCGCGCGATACCAGTCTTGCCAAGCAGGCCGAAGCGGAGCAGAGCTTAAGGCTGTTACAAAACGGCACCCGAAGTGAGCAAGTTGAACAGGCTAAAGCCGCGGTGGACATTGCATTGGCCGCCGTGGCCTTGGAACAAAAAGCCATCCAGGATTTAACACTGGTGGCTGCCCGCGAAGCCGTAGTCGACACCCTACCTTGGCGTGAAGGTGACAGAGTCGCCGCTGGCACGCAATTACTCGGCCTATTGGCAACGGATAATCCCTATGTGCGGGTATATTTACCTGCGACTTGGCTGAGCAGTGTAAAGGTAGGTTCCCATGTCAATATTCTGGTCGATGGCCGAGCTAAAGCGATTGCCGGAACCATACGCAATATTCACAGTCAGCCGGCCTATACGCCGTTTTATGCGCTAAATGAGCGTGACCGCTCAAGGCTGATGTACCTGACGGATATTACTCTTTCCGAGGAGGGACAGGATTTACCGACGGGGATGGCGCTGGAAGTACAGTTGCCATGAACGGCCAATTAGCCCTCAGGGATGCGTTTGCTAGGAGTAGAGGAGCGGGGATGAGTAGGGATTGGACATGAGCCAAAAGTATGCCATCGAAACCCAAGGCATGACCCGCGCCTTTGGCGGCGTGAATGCGGTCGAAAACCTCGACTTAGCCATCCCGAAGGGGACGATCTATGGCTTTCTTGGCCCTAATGGCTGCGGCAAATCCACCTCTATTCGCATGCTGACAGGGCTTTTGAGCCCAACTTCGGGGCATATTCGCGTGTTAGGGGAAACCCTGCCGGGCGGCGAGGAGAAACTTAGGCGCCGCATCGGTTATATGACCCAAAAATTTTCCCTCTATGAGAACCTCTCGGTACGGGAAAATCTCGAGTTTGTCGCGCAAATCTATGGTCTTAATCGAATAGAGACTAAAATTCGCTTATCTGAATTACTGGAGTTATACGATTTAGCGAAGCGTGAGAAGCAAATGGCGGGTTCCATGAGTGGCGGTCAGCGCCAGCGGTTGGCATTAGCCGCAGCAACCTTGCATAAGCCCGAGTTACTCTTCCTCGATGAGCCCACCTCGGCGGTCGACCCTGAGAATCGCCGCGAGTTTTGGGAGCGATTATTCGACCTCTGTGCACAAGGCACCACGATTTTAGTCTCGACCCACTATATGGATGAGGCTGAGCGCTGCCATAGCCTAGCGATTCTAGAACGGGGAATTAAACGCGCCGATGGCTCGCCACAGCAACTTATGGCGGCGATGGGCGCTTGGGTGGTTGAAGTCAGCGGCAGCTCCCTTCGCGCGTTGAAACAATCCTTATTAATGGATGATGCCGTGTTATCGGCGGCGCAAATAGGCAGTCGATTAAGGGTGTTAGTGCGACAGGAGATTAGTGAGCCGCTGGATTGGTTAGCGCCTAGGGTTGCTGGTAGGTCAATGGAAATGGTGCGTCCAAGCCTTGAGGATGTGTTTGTCACGTGCACTGGGGAGCGGGCGTTGCCGAGCGGTATTGGCAACAATCGGCAGGAGGGCGGCCATGTGGCTTAGGATTTTCGCTATCCTTATCAAGGAGCTTAGGCAGCTATCTCGGGATCGTATGACCTTTGGCATGATAGTGATGATCCCGCTGGTGCAGCTCATGCTGTTTGGTTATGCCATCAATACCGACGCGCGCCACTTGCCCGCAGGTCTGGTGAATTTAGCAGATTCCAGCTATAGCCGTGCGCTCATTAAGGCGGTTGAAGAGACTCAAGTAGTGGATTTTAAAAAGACCTATTATAGCGCCAGTGAAGCCGAAGATGCCATCACTCGGGGCGAGGTGAAGGCCGTGCTATACCTTGGCAAAGATTTGGATGAGCGCATTATCCGTCACCCGAGTTTTGTCGGCCCTAGCTACCTCAGCGAACCCGTTGGTCAGTGGTTGGTGGATGGCTCAGATACGGTTGTGGCCTCGACGATAAAGGGGCTTCGGCAGATGCCGCTGGATGAAGTGGCGGGCAGGGAAGTTAAAGCCAGTACGCCCACCTTTGAGGTGGTGCTGTATTTCAACCCAGAGCAGCGATCCGTTATCAATATCGTGCCAGGGCTATTGGGGGTTATCCTGACCATGACCATGGTCATGTTCACTTCGGCCGCGATTGTGCGTGAGCGTGAACAGGGCAATATGGAGTTTTTAATCACGACGCCGGTAAGGCCACTTGAGTTGATGTTGGGCAAAATAACCCCCTATGTATTAGTGGGTTTTATCCAATTAAGCATTATTTTGACCGCGGGGCATTTTTTGTTTGGCGTGCCCATTCGCGGCGGTATTGATTCTATCGCACTCGCTGCCATGCTGTTTATCTGCGCCAGTCTTACCTTAGGGCTCGTCATTTCCACCATTGCTAAAACCCAGTTGCAGTCGATGCAGATGACAGTATTTATTCTGCTGCCCTCAATCTTACTCTCAGGATTTATGTTTCCCTATGAGGCCATGCCCGTCGCGGCGCAGTGGATTGCCGAGGCGCTGCCGGCAACCCATTTTATGCGGATGTCCCGTGCTATTGTGCTTAGGGAAGCCGAAGTGATGGATTTACAGTTTGACGCCCTGTGGCTGGTCGCGTTCACCATTATTGGATTATTAGTCGCAAGTCTAAGATTCTCTAAGCGTTTGGATTAGCTTGATAGGCTTTTTATGTTCAGTAAAAGTGCCATTAGCTGATTAAAATCAAATCATTGGCAGGTTAAATCCCGTAGGCTGATGGTGTGAGAAGTGCATGCTTAAATTGCAGAGGAAAGGTAAATGCCAGCGATAAGATGTCAAACCGCGCTCGATGCGGTGTCCCTAATCCAAAGTGGGGAGACCCTTTGGACTCACTCCATGGGGGCAACGCCACGTATTTTGCTTGATGCTTTAGCCGTACATGCCCGTAATCTTGAAAATCTCACCCTACTGCAACTCCACACCGAAGGCGCCGAATCCCTAAGTCATCCTGATTTAATTGGCCATTTGCGCCATCGCTGTTTTTTTGGCGGTGTGCCGACAAGGCCATTATTACAACGGGGCGAGGCGGATTATGTGCCGATTTTCCTCTCCGAAGTGCCTAAGCTATTTCGCTCCGGCGAGCAAAAAATTGATACAGCAATAATCCAAGTCTCACCGCCGGATAAACACGGTATGTGCTCACTGGGGATTTCCGTAGAGGCAACGCTGGCGGCCTGTCAGGTGGCGGGTAGGATCATTGCCCATATTAATCCGCAGATGCCCCGTACCCACGGCGATGGTTTTTTACATATTGACCGCTTCGCCGCCATTTATGAACAGAGCGTGGGTTTACCAATCCATTCATTTTCAACGGGAGATGAGGTGAGCCTTGCGATTGGGCGGCACGTCGCAACGTTAGTGCGCGATGGAGATTGTTTGCAGATGGGAATTGGCGCAATACCCGATGCGGTGCTGTCGTGCTTAACCGAGCATCACGATTTAGGTGTGCATACCGAGCTGTTTTCCGACGGGATTTTGCAGCTGGTGGAAAAGGGCGTCATCAACAACAGCAAAAAACACTTTTATCCAGGCAAGTTAGTCACAGGCTTTGCATTAGGGAGCCAAAAGCTTTACGACTTTGTGGATGATAATCCTAATGTAATTTTTATGGACATCGAGCGGGTGAATGACACTGCCATTATCCGCAAGAACCCCAACGTGATGGCGATAAACTCGGCGCTGCAGGTCGATTTATCGGGTCAGGTTTGCGCCGATTCCATCGGCACTCAAATCTATTCCGGCGTGGGTGGGCAGATGGATTTTATCCGTGGCGCGGAATTATCCGAGGGCGGCCGTGCTGTTATTGCCCTGCCAAGTACCGCAGCTGGTGGGCGGATTTCCCGTATCAGCGCCGTGTTATCCCCTGGGGCGGGGGTGGTGACTACCCGTGCCCATGTGCACTTTATTGTGACCGAATACGGGATTGCGAATCTTAAGGGGCGCTCGCTAAGGGAGAGGGCGCAGGCCTTGATTGACATCGCTCACCCCGATTTTCGTGGGCAGCTTCGCCGTGAAGCACAGGACGTTTGGGGGCTGAGTTGGTGAACTGTTTAGTGCACAGGAGTGAGTCCCCAATAAAAAACCAGCCCTAGGGCTGGTTTTTACTGTATATCGAGCGCTTAACTAAACGGTAAGAGCTTATTTACCTGAGCAGCCGTAGGTAGTGAGGTAGACATCGGCAGCCTTGGCATTCACGATACCATAGCCAAATTTGTCGTCTTTACCCGCAGCCCCAGCATCCATTGCCGTGGCTTTAAGCGCATTACGAATTTGCGTACCAGTACATTGGCTGTGATTCGACCAAACTAGCGCGGCCATTCCTGATACCGCAGGGGTCGCCATTGAGGTGCCGCTCATAAAGCCATAGTCTGCAGCTTCAATCGCCACCGACGCGTTAGCCGCAGCGACTAATGCCGCTCTGTCTTCCAACGCTGCGCCAACCGCAGGAATACTGGTTTGGTTAGTATCACCTAAGGTGGCGTAGAGCATACCAGAGACGTTGTTGATGATGATCGCACCGACACCACCTGAGTTTTCACAGTTAAGCACTTTGTCGTGGAAGGAAATCACGCCACGGTCAATCACACACACTTTACCATTGGCGCCAGCATCCACAGTTTGTGCTGTGCCCATAAAGTAAGTGTTACCCGAGGCTACACCCGCGTTTTCCATCGAGGAGGTGGCAAAGTTTGTGTTATCGGCGGTGAGGGTCGCCACTGTTGCCATGCCTGCGGGGTAGGTTGATAGGGTATCAACACCGCCTGCGGTGACTTCAACACAGATGCCATCATCGCTAGTGGCCTTTTTACCGCGACCCGTCACGCAGGTTGGGTATTGTGAGAAGTCGGCAATTTGATTATTGGCATCGTTAGCACCAATCATCATTACCGATGGATATCCCGCTGGGTAAGAACGCACAGAATTACCATCATTACCGGCTGCCGCCACCACTAAACCACCCGCAGCGGTAAAGTTATCGAAGGCGGTTTTTTCCGTGATGCTTGACGCGCCGCCACCTAAGCTCATGCTGATAATTTTGGCGCCCGCATTGCTACATTTGTTTGCCGCAGCGGCGAGGGTTGACGAGTAACCCCAGCCGGCAGCATTGAATACTTTGATGATGTGCATTGGTACGCCTGGCGCCATACCAATAACGCCGACGTTGTTATCTTTAGCGCCAATGGTACCCGCTACGTGGGTGCCGTGTGGACCACCATTTTGGAACCAATTGCCTGTGCCAGGATCATTATCGCCGGTGATATTGTTCCATTCAAAGTCAGGGTTAGAATTGTCTAAACCTGAGTCGATGATACAAACTTTCATGCCAGCGTTTGGGTTGAAGCTGACTTGGTTGGCCTTAGATTGATAAACGGCGTAGGGCGTGACTTGCTGCGTCATTGGATTGCCAGCATCGTCATTAAATATTGCCATTGGGTAACGGCGCACATCTTCTTCAATCAGAGTGATATGAGGGTTGTTAAGTAAGCCTTTTACTTGGGCTAAGTCCTTGCCCGAGAAAGTAGCAGCAAAGAATTCGTCACCTTCGACTTGAATTTCTCCGCCGAGTTTTTTCGCCAGTGCTTTAACAACGCCCTTATGATCGGGGTCTACTTGAATAACATAACGATTGTCGTCCGCATGGGCCTGTGAAATGGCACCAACGGATAAGGCCATGACTGCACTCGCTATTTTGTTTAACTTCATGTTTTGCTCCAATTGTTATCTGGGTTGAATGCCCTAAGTGACATTGGGTGTCTACTGCACCTTAGTTTGTCGCTGGCTTCTGCCAAAGGTCCTTAGGTGATTTCAAGCTAACACAGGAAAAAAACCTTAACAAATGATTAACAATGGTAGCAATTTGTAACCTTTACGCTTTGTAAATAAAAGATTACAAATCTAACGGGTATTTCCCATTATGAATCTACAGCTGTGTATAAAATTCAATTAGATAAAACAGATTGTTGTTCCATAAAATATTTTTTAGCACATGAAGTATGTTACCGCTTGATAAAAGGTTTTATCGTTTAGGGATTGAATTTTTAATTTGATTAAATTGCGAACTACTAAGTTTAAGGGAATTACCCAAGTACTCAGTCTGGGGGGCTCATAGGCCAAAAAAAACCAGCCGTAGGCTGGTTTTTTTGAGGATAGTGGTGAGGTTAGCTTATTTACCTGAACAGCCATAGGTCGTGAGGTAAGCATCAGCAGCCTTGGCATTGACGATACCATAACCAAACTTCTCATCCTTACCCGCATCGCCCGCATCCATTGCCGTGGCTTTTAAGGCATTACGGATATCAGTGCCGGTACATTCGCTATGGTTAGACCATACCAGCGCGGCAATACCCGATACTGCTGGGGTTGCCATAGAAGTGCCGCTCATATAGCCATAGTCCACAGCTTCAATCGCCACAGTTGCGTTAGCCGCAGCCACTAAGGCGGCTCTGTCTTCCAGCGCTGCGCCAACCGCAGGAATACTGGTTTGGTTAGTATCACCTAAAGTGCCATAAAGCATGCCAGACACGTTATTGATAATGATCGCGCCAACACCACCGGATTTTTCACAGTTCAATACTTTGTCGTGGAAGGAAATCACGCCACGGTCAATCACACACACTTTACCATAGGCGCCAGTATCCACAGCTTGAGCTGTGCCCATAAAGTAAGTGTTACCCGAGCCAGAGCCAGCGTTTTCCATCGAGGAGGTGGCAAAGTTTGTGTTATCGGCGCTGAGGGTTGCCATCGTTGCCATACCTGCTGGGTAAGTAGACAGGGTATTGACGCCACCTGCGGTCACTTCGACGCAGATAGCATCATTTTCGGTCGCTCTTTTACCTTTGCCTGATACACAGCTTGGGAATTGAGAGAAGGCTGCAATGTTATTGTCGGCATCGTTAGCACCAATCATCATCACCGATGGATAACCTGCTGGGTACGAGCGTACGTTATTACCGTCGTTACCGGCAGCTGCCACCACTAAACCGCCGGTTGCGGTGAATGCATTGAAGGCACGTTCTTCAGTTTTGCTGGCGCGGCCACCACCTAAACTCATGCTGATGATGTTGGCACCTGCATCGCTACACTTATTTGCCGCAGCCGCTAAGGTCGAAGAATATCCCCAACCGTCGGCATTGAAGACTTTAACGATATGCATAGGTACGCCTGGCGCCATACCGATAACACCGAAATTGTTATCTAATGCGCCTATTGTGCCTGCTACGTGGGTACCGTGTGGGCCGCCATTTTCGTCCCATTTACCCGTACCGGAATCGTCGTCACCAGTGATATTGATGTCCCAGTTAAAGTCAGGGTTAGAGCGGTCTAAACCTGAATCGATAATACAGACTTTCGTGCCACTGTTTGAATTGAAGGTGACTTGGTCGGCCATAGATTGATAAACCGCATAGGGAGTCACTTGCACAGTAGTTGGATTACCTGCATCGTCACTAAATGCTGCCATTGGATAACGGCGCACATCCTCTTCAATCAGGGTGATATGGGGATTATTGAGTAAGCCTTTCACTTGGGCTAAATCTTTGCCTGTGAAAGTCGCGGCAAAAAATTCATCGCCTTCAACGTTAATTTCGCCGCCCAGTTTTTTCGCTAGCGCCTTTACGACTCCCTTGTGATCTGCGTCGACTTGGATCACATAACGATTGTCATCGGCATGGGCCTGGGCAATAACGCCAATGGATAGTGCCATGACCGCACTCGCAATTTTGCTTAACTTCATGTTTTACTCCAATTGTTGTTTTGAATTATATGCCTAAGGCAGGGAGTCTCTTTGTACTCTTTTCACTCTCGTATTCGCTTTAGTCGTCACGGTTGTAATACCGTAAATCGCCGATGCCAGAGCCCTTAGGAACGCCCAAGCTAACACAGGATATTTTTGCTAACAAATAGGTAACATTTGGCTTTGGTGGCTGAGAGCGTCTTTTGTCAGGAAATGATTACATAAAGACCAAAAATGATGTGCTGATTGACGGCTAAGGCGAGTTATTTCAATTGGATGGCTTTGGGTGTTGTACGGTAAAAATTTTTTATCGCCTATGGCTTTTGTTACGAGAAAAGTGTGGAAAATATAAAAGTAAATAAATTGTGAATGCAGTCCGATGTTCACGCTCAACTACCAAGCAACTCATGTTAAGGATTAGAGCAGTTACGCGAGGTGGTTAATGTCTGTTTTGAATTTAAGAAAGCGAATTAAGCTCGTTTAGATATAGGAAGCTTAATGATTCCCCATACATTCGGCGAGCAGTTTGACAAAAAAGTCACTGCCTTTACGCTCGCAGAAATTGATGTTGCGCTCGGGGATCGTCTCGGGATCATTGTAGTTAGCCAGAGCTAACTCCATGCTGGCTTCACGGATGATATGCAGTGTCGGGTAGGGGGAGCGATTAGTAAAATTGCTCGGTGCATCCTGAGGTTCCCCGTCAAAACAGTAGTCAGGATGGAAGGTTGCCAGCTGGTATATGCCTTCGTAGTCATTGTCGATAAGTTCATCGTTCGCCATATCAACAAGGTCTAGGTAGGGATAAAACCCCTCAAAACCACAGGGCAGGATAAACAGTGTGGTTTCGGCTTCGGGGTGAGTATCTAAGTATTGGCACTCTTCAATGAGTGCCTTAAGGACTTGCTTGACCTTGGTTTGTTCGACCACCAGATAACGAATACTGCCTCTTTCGACCTCACGGCGGGCAAAGGGGCAGATATTGTATTTCATGATCACTTTTTTCACCCAGTTATCGGTTTGTTCAATGATCAGGTCGAGTTCGTTCATTTGGTCTAAGGCTCTGTATCGCTTTGGCAAAAATTAGGGTGCGATCATAGGGATGATAGACGCCACAAGCAAGACTGCCATAGTGATATTGAAGATTTTCTGTTGGCGCTGGTTTTTCAGAATGCGCTTAAGGGCGACTCCAAAACCCAGCCAAACAATGGCGCAGGGAAAGGCCACACACAGAAACACCGAGGCGATGGTGATCACCTGAGGAGTTAAATCCTGCTGCACTGAGGTAAAAGTGGCAATGGCGCCCACAGCCATAATCCAGCCCTTTGGATTCACCCATTGAAATGCCGCAGCCTGTAAAAAGCTAAAGGGTTTCGCAATGGCCTTACCCTCCATTTTGCTACTGCTGTTGGCAATGAGCCAAGACAGGTACAAGAGGTAGGCAATCCCTACCACCTTAATCACTTGGTGGATAATGGGATAGGCTTGGAACACAGTGCTTAGACCAAGGCCAATGGCCAAAATCATGGTTGGGAAACCTAAGCTAATGCCCATCAGGTGGGGAATGCTGCGCTTTACTCCAAAGTTGACTCCAGAGGTCATCAACATAATGTTATTTGGGCCTGGGGTGATCCCCGATGAAAAGGCAAATAAAGCGATAGCGAGTATTAACTCCATAAATCCCAACCTGTTATTGTCGTTCTGTGTTAGTGCTGTTTTGTTTAGCTGGTGAGAGCAGTGTTGTTTGTCGAGACAACAGGCAGAAATCTGCGCTGTGCTTGGCGTGGCATTCTAGCGGTTAAAGATTGCCGCGCCTATATGGTGAATAGGCTTAAGCTGACAAAAAATAATAACAAAATATGTAAGCCGCATCGCCAGCTGGGAGACTGTGGGGGGAATTTAAGCGATGACTACCTTGTATTTCAAATGTGTTTAGTTTAACACTATGATGTATATAGATTTTAAGTAATGAGATTTGCACCTATTCTAAAATCAGCAATACAGGGGAGCATGAATATGTACTTACCACACTGGGCTTGGCGGTTTTTAGCGATGATGGTATTGGGCGTTGTTAGCTTATCGGCATGTGTGAGTGACAGCGACAGGGAACTTCGTACTACTGTGGTGATGGCGGGGGATTTGAGCCAGTTACCCGCATCGGCAATGACCTACAGTTGGCACCCCAAGTTACAAAAAATCTTTGTCGATAGTCACTTCGACGAGAAGTCGGTGTCACTGCAGATGCAGGAAACCCTTAAAAAGGTACTGTTAACTAAGGGGTTTCGCTGGGTACAGGACCCACAATTGGCAGATTTTCAAGTGGGTTATGGTATCGCGCTGGGTAAGGCGATGAGCGATGAGCAGATCCTCGCCGCTGCAGGTCTAGTCCCAGGATTGTCTTCGGCGGGCGTCGATCCTAAAAAGTATGAAAAGGGCTCTGTATTGGTAAGCTTTTTTAAGCGCACGGGGGATTCGGCGCAAGCGACAGAGCAGTTCTGGCGCGTGCTTGCCCAAGGCTTTGCCAATATGAGAGACAGGGATGAACTTAAAGCGGGTTTTGATTCATTGGTTGATGAAATGCTGTTACCGATACCTGCAACCCATGCATTACAATAATGTAAGGGATTGAATAAAGAGGACGAGCAGTTTACTTGTCCTTTTTATTTGCGAGCAAAGTGAATGTCATTCCACTCGGTATTCTTATGTCCCCCATGACTTGGCCTTTAACATAGCTATGTACCCCTCGTCGATTTACTTGTGTGGCTGGGCTTAGGATTCTCGTTTCGATAATTTGGTTGACTCACTTTTGGTTCTTCACTTATTGAGCCACTGACATTTTGGTGATTTGCGGATTAAATACATGATTAGTCATAAATCCTCGCTTTGAGATGAGGTTAAGTACTTTGAATATTTTTAAATGGTTAAATTCGCTGCGTTACAGGCTCACCTTCTTTTTTGGTGGGATCAGTCTTATTTTCAGTTTAGGTTTTACCGGTTATCTATCTACGATGGCCTCAGATAAATTGTTAAGCTCCTACGCTAATCAATTAGCCATGCTCGGTACATCGATTGAAACAACCATCTCAAACAATATTGATGAACGTGCAAGAGAAATCACTCTGCTAAGCCAGCGAATGATATTTTCGGACGACTATCCAAAGATCCGACACAGTTTAGATAACATCAAAGCATCCTACGAATATTACTCTTGGTTGGGGTTTGCCAATAAAGAGGGGATTGTTGAATATGCCGCAGACGGGATTCTTGAAGGACAAGATGTGTCCAAACGGCCATGGTTTATTCAAGGTCAGGCGGGGATGTTTATTGGTGATGTTCATGAAGCCGTGTTGCTGGCGAAGGTATTGAATATCGATAAAAACGACCCTTTACGGCTAATCGATTTTGCCGCCCCCGTTTACGATGCCAACCAGCAGTTATTAGGGGTTGTGGCCACCCATTCAAACTGGAAATGGGTAAATAGTGTCATTGAATCCGCACTTTCCAGAAGTGAACAGCAAACGGGTATTGATGTGCAGATTGTGAGTCATGATGATGTCATTCTGTATCCTCAGGCATTAGCGAATAATGCCATTCCCCATGATTTACTGCCCAAGAATAACAGTAGCAAGCTCATTCAATGGCCCGATGGCCATGAGTATTTAACAGGTGTGACGGCACTTAAATCCTCACTCAAAGAACCACTAGGTTGGCGAATTATTATTCGTATTCCAAAGGATGTAGCCATTCAAGAAATCACCGATTTACAGCGAAAGTTATTATGGGTGAGTGGCGTGGCCATTTTGCTCTGTCTGTGGTTTGTCTATCAAATGTCAATCTCTGTGAGTTTACCCCTTGAGCGGTTAAGTAAAGTCACCCAAGAAATTCAAGCAGGTAAGGACTTAGTCCAATTTCCTAAATCCGATGGTTTGATCGAAATTTCGTTTCTAATTGATGCCATTAAAACAATGACCTCTTCACTCTTAAAACAAGAGAAATCGCTGCTTGAGATGAATCAAACCTTAGAAAATAAGGTGTTAGAGCGAACCAAAGAATTAGCAATGGCCAACCAAGAACTCGAACGCCTGAGTCGACGGGATCCCTTAACGGATCTCTACAACCGCCGCGCCGCTGCGGATTATCTCGAAAATGAATTCAGTCGGTTAAGACGCTTTGGCTTAGCCTACACCGTCGTGATGGTGGACATAGATCATTTTAAAAAAATTAACGACACCTATGGACATGAGACTGGCGATTTAGTGTTAATCGAAGTCGCAACATTGTTAACGCAATCAGTGCGTAAAACCGATTTAGTTGCCAGATACGGTGGCGAGGAATTTCTGCTGGTACTGACAGGGACTGAAACGAAAGATGCACTAATCGAAGCTGAAAAAATTAGGGCAAGTATCGAGGGAACAAACTTCAGCCATATTAAACATGTGACTGTGAGTATTGGTCTATCAGCCGTCGAACAACAGGATGAAAATGCCTATGACGCGGTGAGACGAGCCGATTCGGCACTCTATTTAGCCAAAACATCGGGTAGAAATAGGGTGTGTTTGTAAATCGTTTGGCATGGCGCTTTCACTGTCTTTGGAACAAAACTGATTGATAACCATATTGAATGTGCGAGTGTTATTGCTTGATAACAACGTCCTTGGGTGAGAGTTTTATGGAAGTACGATATTTCCAAATTGACGCTTTTTTCACTCATGAGTTTGGATTGAACTGAAAGCCAATGGCGAGTTCGAGTGCCTAAAAGAGAGTGCTGATTGCTGAAGGGCAACGAGTTACGCCTCCAGCAAGAGTCATCATTATCTCAAACTGATTATTCAGCGTGTTCAACACTCACTTCGTAGGCCGTGAACTTACGGATATTAATCACGCCGGTATCGAAGATTAAGTACTGGCCCTTAATGCCTTGCAAAATGCCGCTGACCACGGGCTCTTTATCGAAGTTATGTGAAGCGATTTTCTTTGGGAACGACTCAATTGGGTAGTCAATGGGTTGAATCTTCTCGTGCAGACGCTCGATGCTGTAATCGCCTTTTTGCATGCCGATTTCGTGCAGTTTAGCTTCAATCTGTGGAATTAATTCTTCGGCTTTTACATTGAGGTCGATATCGTCGGCGTGTCCTTTCAGCATGGCCTGCCAGTGGGTTTTGTCATTGATGAGCTTAGCAAGTTCCACTTCCACTAGGCCTGAAATCTGCCGCGTTGCTACCTTAAAAATCGGTAACCCTTGGGTTGCGCCTTGGTCAATCCAGCGGGTCGGTAATTGCGTATGGCGGGTGATACCGACCTTAATCCCTGAGGTGTTTGACAGGTAAACATAGTGGGGGACAAAACAATGGCTCTGCGCCCACTCGGGCTCGCGGCAGGTGCCTTGGTCAAAGTGGCAGGTTTCGGGTTTCATGATACACATATCGCAGCTGGCAAGCTTTTGCATGCACACAAAGCAGTGGCCTTGTGAGTAACTCTTTTTGGTCTTCTTACCGCAGTGACAACAGAAGATATTACCCGTGTGCGTTAAGGTGAGTGATTTACCAATCAATGGGTTAAGCGCTAATTGCTCATCTCCAACGACCAATTGATATTGTACCTTGTGCGACTCATCTAATTGAGCACGCATTTTTTTTAGCGTTCCTAACATAGGGGTTCCTAAATGATTGGCCACAAACTCGTCGATCCACTGCGGACTTGTTGCAGGAGGTTGGCAAGATCCAAGCATGTCAACGGTGTTGGCTGCGTAAATAGTACTGCAATGGGGCTGGCTTTGGGTCAGTATACAAAAAAAGCGCTCAAGTTTGCCTTGGAATTATCGATTGGCGAGGTCAGAAGGCGTGATTGACGGATTAACAACCTAATCTTAAGTAAGGTTAGGCGCTGATGACGGCATTGTATTGGATTAACGTAGGCCAACTGGTAACCTTGTCATCCTTTTATCTGCCGAGGATGTATCTTGCCTGCTAATCTGTTACTGCTGCTCGCCGCCGCAATTTGGGGATTTGGTTTTGTTGCCCAAACGTTGGGGATGGAGCATCTTTCCCCCTTTGCCTTTAACGGTATTCGTTTTTTAATTGGAACCGTCTCCCTACTTCCTTTAGTGTGGTATCTACATTGGCAGAAAAAAATCCATATTGGGACGACACAGGACTTCGCTATCGGGAGTCTTGTCGTAGGTTTATTGTTGTTTGCGGGGGCATCGTTTCAGCAGGTAGGGCTTTTACATACCACAGCGGCCAACGCCGGCTTTATTACCGGTCTTTATATCGTGCTGGTACCGATCTTGGGTTTAGCACTTAAGCATGCAACGGGTGCGAATACTTGGCTTGGCTGCGCGATAGCGGCTATCGGTTTGTATTTTTTAAGCGTTAAAGAGGGTATGACGATAGGTTATGGCGATGCGTTGCAGCTCGTTGGGGCGCTTTTTTGGGCGATGCATATTTTAGCAGTGGATCACTTTGCAAAGCGTATTTCCCCAGTGCTGCTGGCGATGATGCAGTTCTTTGTCTGCGGGGTGTTGAGTCTAATGGTGTCGGCGGTGATGGAAGTGACGACCTTAGAAAATGTGGCTTCGGCTTGGGGCTCACTGGCCTATGCGGGGCTAATTTCAGTGGGGATTGCCTATACCCTGCAAGTGCTGGCACAAAAACATGCCCATCCAGCCCATGCGGCGATTATCTTAAGTTTGGAAACCGTGTTTGCGGCCATTGGCGGCATCATGTTCCTTGGCGAATCCCTTGGTCTGCGTGCGCTATTGGGTTGTGGCTTGATGCTACTCGGGATGTTGATTTCCCAAGTGCCGCTGCGTTATTTGATAAAATCGCGCCACCAAAAGGTCGCCTAATCCTTGAACTAGATATGTAATAAATTTGTAAAAAACGCCGCAGGATTGCGGCGTTTTTTATGGCGTTTTAACTGAATCAACGACTAAGTTTATCCAGTACTAAATCATCGCCGAGTGAATAGAGGGAGCGCACCAGTTGATCTTCCTGTGAAAGGTCGGTCAGCCCAAGGCCGATGGTTGCCCTAAATAGCGCAATCCCTGTGTGGCCTGCGGTCTCGAATTGACTACTAAATTGCTCGATATTGATACCTAAGGCGGTGATGCGATTAGAAATATCTAACACTAAACCCGGCCTGTCATAGGCGACCAAACTGTAACTTAAGCGCTTGATGGGTTTTTGCGGAAGCGAGGTTTTGGAATAGGTCAGGGTGAGATGGTCAATACATTCGAGCGACTCAATCAATTCATCCATTTTTAGGGATGGCACTTCGAGTAATAAAATTGCGGCAAAGATCCCATCGATATGGCGCAATTCGGAATCGAGCCAACTGCCGCCATGGCGGCTGACAGCGTGGGCAATCTGTTCGACTAATCCTTTTCTATCAGGTGCTTGCAATGTAATTAAGTATCGTAGCATCTGGTCAAACTCCTATTTTTGTAAAAGGCACCTGTTTTCACTCGGGATGTAACACAACTGTCATGTTTGCGTCATATAATTCGTCGCACTTAGAATGAAGGGTGTTGTTATTGCTCAGTTTACATTCATTCAGTGTAATCAGAGCGAAGGGCAAATCCTAGCGAAAAAACTCGCAGGCTTTAATAATAGAGGTTCTTAATGGAAAGTCAGGTCATTCAACCTGGTTCAACACCGCATAGTTTGCTCAAGGGCGGACGTTCGAACCGCAGGGCATTTAAGGATAGAGCGGCGCAAATTGGTGTCACCGTTGGTGGCACTATGGTTTTTGTTGCCTTACTGTTGATTTTCTTCTATTTGCTGTACGTGATAAAACCGATATTTGATAGCGCTGATGTGACTTCGGTGAAAAGTGTCAGCTATCAGCATGCTGACGTGGCGACCCTGATGGTCGGCGCCGATGAGCAAAACGAAGTCATGTACCGCGTGACAGTTGACGGCCAAGTGGCTTTCTATTCTGCGCTTGATGGTAGTTTACTTGCTGATTTTGCTCCGCCTTTACCCGAAGGGGTGAAAGTGACGAGCGCTGCCGTCGCCGCACCGAGTGAACAGCGATTTGCCCTAGGGTTAAGTAACGGACAAGCCCTTATCGTTGGCATTGAATTTGGCCTGAGTTATCCCAATAACAAACGCGTAATCACCCCAAAACTGCGTTACAGCGCGGGTGAAACGCCTATCACTATCGACGGTTCCGGTAGTGCTATTCACCATTTAAGTTTTAGCTACAGCAGCGACAAAATTAGTTTCGCCTACCAAGACGATAGTGGTGTTTGGCGTATCAGTCGTCTCGATGGTCAAGAAAACATGATGACCGAAGAGGTGGAGTGGACGTCAACGGGTTCAATTATCCCCGATGCCCCTAAAAAAGTTGATCATCAACTGATGACCCCAGATCAACGTCAATTGATGTTGCAGATGGGCAGCAAGGTCTTTATCTACAATATTCGTGATGCCGAAAGCATTGAGCTGATTCAGGTACTTAATGCTGAAAAAGCCAAGGCCAAAGTGAATAATATTGCCCTGTTGGCTGGCGCGAGCTCAATTCTGGTGAGCTACGACACGGGGATAGTGACTCAATACTTCCAAGTGAATGGCCCTAAGGGGCGTCTATATCAAGAAATTCGTGAGTTCACTGACCTCAAACCTGTTTCTTCAATTGCCTCAGAGTTCTACCGTAAAAGCTTTGCAGTAGTGAGCCCAGAGGGCGAACTAACACTGCTCTATACCACCAGTGAGCGTGAACTCTTTACTGAAAAGTTTAACCTTAACAATGCCGGCGCCATGGGCTTTAGCCCACGCTCGAATGGCATAGTGGTTGAAGCCAATAAGCAGTTGAATCTGTTCCATGTTGAAAACGCCCATCCAGAAGTGTCATGGAGTGCGCTGTGGAACAAGGTATGGTACGAAGGGTACCCTGAGCCTAAGTTTGTGTGGCAATCGACCTCAGGCAGCGATGATTTTGAAGCTAAGCTCAGCCTAATGCCACTGGCCTATGGCACGATGAAGGCGGCTTTCTATGCGATGTTATTTGCCGTGCCATTAGCGATTGCCGGCGCCATTTACACCGCTTACTTTATGTCGCCAAAGGTGCGGGGTTTAGTTAAGCCTACCATCGAAATCATGGAAGCACTGCCGACGGTTATCTTAGGTTTCTTAGCAGGTTTATGGTTAGCGCCGCTGATTGAAGAACATCTGCCGGGCATTCTATTGCTGCTGATTTTACTGCCAAGCGCGATTCTCCTCTCTGCTTACAGCTGGAGTAAGTTACCGGCAACTTGGAAACATCGCTTACCTGAGGTGTATCAGGAGCTGATGTTAGTGCCGGTGATTTGCTTTGTGGGCTGGCTCTCTTTTGCCATCAGTCCGATGATCGAAGTGGCGCTGTTCGATGGCAACACCCGTCAATTTATCACTAACGAATTAGGTATTACTTTCGATCAACGTAACGCGCTGGTGGTGGGTATTGCCATGGGCTTTGCGGTCATTCCAACTATCTTCTCGATTGCTGAAGATGCGATTTTCTCTGTGCCGCGTCACCTGTCTAACGGCAGCTTAGCCCTCGGTGCAACCCCATGGCAGACACTGACTCGCGTTGTGCTGTTAACGGCAAGTCCAGGTATTTTTTCTGCGGTGATGATGGGCCTTGGCCGCGCCGTGGGGGAAACCATGATCGTGCTAATGGCAACGGGTAACACTGCCATTATGGAATGGAGCGTGTTCCAAGGCATGCGTACCTTGGCGGCTAACATCGCGGTGGAAATGCCTGAGTCGGCGATTGGCAGTTCGCACTACCGTGTGCTGTTCCTCGCGGCCTTCGTTCTGTTCGTATTTACCTTCTTCTTTAACACTATTGCCGAAGTGGTTAGACAGCGTCTGCGTGACCGCTATAGCTCGCTGTAAGGAAGATAAAATAATGATACTAAAAATGTTTTCGCCAGTGACCTTAAGAGGCTTGTGCAATGGGTAAGTGGGTAAAATCAGGCTCGCCGTGGATTTGGATGACAGGCGGCGCGGTGAGCATCAGTTTGATTGCGGTTTTAGGCTTATTACTGCTGATCGCATGGCGTGGCCTAAGCTTCTTTTGGCCTGCGACGATTTATCAGTGGGAGCTTGAAGATAACACAGGAGCACGTTCAATCCTTATCGGTGAAATCTACGATAGGGAAGAAGTGCCAACTGAGCGTTTAGTGGCGGCGGGTCATGTATTTAAACAACAACCTGGCGAGTTTGTGACCCGTTATCTGGTTAAAACCGGTAACCGTGAATTTGTCGGTTTAGATTTCCGCTGGATTTTAGCGACTGACATCATCAGCCGCAGTGAGCCAACGGATGTCGCCATGTTAGAGCGTGCGAAGAACGGTAACTTCTACGGTTATCCTGTGGCTGTTATTGAAAACGGTAAGCGCCTTGAGCTAACAAACGATGCGATTGAGTCGTCGTTAATGGATCACATCGAGCGTGCCGTCGGGTTGTCTGAAGAAGCGCTGTCGTTACAAAAACAAGATATTGGTTCAATCAACTATGCAATTGAAAAACTGCGCTTAAAGGAGCGTCGTTATGAACTTGATGGCGAGCTGACCGATAGCCGCAAGTCAGAATTGGCTGCCGAGAAGGATAAGCTGCAGCAGGATTATAAAGTACTCGAGAAACAGCTTTTTGCGTTGAGGGATGAGGCTGCCCGCGACTCAGTAATAGTGCGCGATATGCGCGGTGAGGAAGTCGAACTCAAGTTAGATACAGTGCTCGATGTTACCTACGTCAATCACTTAGGCCTTTTCGGCAAACTGGGTAAATGGTTCAGCGGGCTTGGCCACTTTTTAAGTGACGACCCTCGAGAAGCCAATACTGAGGGCGGCGTATTCCCCGCGATTTTCGGGACAGTGTTTATGGTGCTGTTAATGGCGATTATCGTGACGCCATTTGGGGTGATTGCGGCGATTTACCTACACGAATACGCCAAAAAGGGCCCAATTACTAAGATGATCCGTATTGCGGTCATCAACTTAGCGGGTGTGCCATCGATTGTTTACGGCGTATTTGGCTTAGGCTTCTTCGTGTATATGCTCGGCGGTTCACTCGACCAACTGTTCTATGCCGAAGCACTGCCATCACCGACCTTCGGATCGCCAGGGGTGATTTGGTCGGCATTGACGCTGGCGATTCTAACTTTACCTGTAGTGATAGTGTCGACCGAAGAAGGCTTAAGCCGGATTCCGAGTGCGGTGCGTCAGGGCAGTTTGGCGCTCGGCGCGACTAAAGCCGAAACCCTGTGGCGAATCGTAATCCCGATGGCAAGCCCTGCGATTATGACGGGGCTGATTTTAGCCGTTGCCCGCGCCGCGGGTGAAGTGGCGCCACTGATGCTGGTGGGTGTAGTAAAACTCGCGCCAACACTGCCCGTAGACCTTAATTTCCCGTTCGTGCATTTAGAACGCAAATTCATGCACTTAGGTTTCCATATTTACGACGTGGGTTTCCAGAGTCCTAACGTGGAAGCGGCGCGTCCTCTGGTATACGCCACCTCTTTCTTATTGGTGACTGTGATTGTGGCACTGAACTTAACCGCGATCAGCGTGCGTAACCACCTGCGCGAAAAATATCGTTCGCTAGAGCATTAATCAGCGATTATCCTGAAAGTATTAGGACCGAATATGATTTCTATAGATCCAACGTCAATGAAAACAAACCACTTTGATTTAGCTAACCTGAGCCAGACCGATACCGCGCTTGAGATCCGCAATCTGGATTTACGCTACGGTGATAAGCAAGCGCTGTTCAATGTGTCGATGAAAATCCCTAAGAAACAAGTCACCGCGTTTATCGGCCCGAGTGGTTGTGGTAAATCGACACTGCTGCGCTGCATCAACCGCATGAATGACTTAGTGGATAACTGCAAAATTGACGGCGAAATTTTGCTGCACGGTCAGAATATTTACGACAAAAACATCGACGTGGCCGCGCTGCGCCGTAACGTCGGTATGGTGTTCCAGCGTCCAAACCCTTTCCCTAAATCGATTTATGAAAACGTGGTGTATGGCCTGCGTCTGCAGGGGGTGAATAATCGCCGTGAACTCGATGAAGCGGCCGAGCGCTCACTTCGCGGCGCAGCGATTTGGGACGAAGTGAAAGACCGTCTGCATGACAATGCTTTTGGTTTATCGGGCGGTCAGCAGCAACGTCTTGTGATTGCCCGTGCGATTGCGATTGAACCAGAAGTACTGCTGCTCGATGAGCCTACTTCGGCGCTCGACCCGATTTCGACCTTAACGATTGAGGAGCTCATCACTGAGCTTAAAACCAAATACACGGTTGTTATCGTGACCCACAACATGCAACAAGCCGCCCGTGTGTCGGATCAAACCGCCTTTATGTACATGGGTGAACTGGTCGAATACGCCGACACTAATACGATTTTCACTACGCCTAAAAAGCGTAAGACCGAAGATTATATTACTGGCCGTTACGGCTAATCGTGACCGCTAAGTCAGTATGCGCTGAGTGATGCGACCTGTCATGGAATAGGCTGCGCTCCAGTAAATGCGATTAAATCATTGAAATGTCGGCAGCGGCGTTGGTACAGTTGAGTAAAAGGTTGGCCAAATGGAAAACATGAATTTAAACAAACATATCTCAGGGCAGTTTAATGCCGAGTTAGAGGACATTCGAAATCGTGTGCTCGCCATGGGCGGTTTAGTTGAGCGCCAATTAGAGCAAGCCATCGATGCCTTAAGTACCTTAGATGCCGAACTGGCGCAAAAGGTGATATCTGGCGATCACAAGGTCAATGGCATGGAAGTGTCTATCGATGAAGAATGCACCCGCATTATTGCTAAGCGTCAACCTGCGGCCAGTGACCTGCGTCTTATCATCGCGATTTCTAAATCGATTGCCGATCTTGAGCGTATCGGTGATGCCTGCGTGCGTATCGCTAAGGCGGCATTAGATAAGCGCTCGAACAATCAGCAACCACTTCTGGTAAGTATTGAAAGCATGGGTCGTCACGCGATTCGTATGTTGCATTCAACCTTAGATGCTTTAGCGCGAATGGATGCCGATTCTGCATTAGAGCTGCATAAGGAAGACGCAAAGCTTGACCGTGAGTACGAAGGTATTATCCGTCAGTTAATGACCTACATGATGGAAGATCCACGCTCAATCCCTGACGTATTAGACGTATTATGGGCGGCGCGCGCGGTGGAGCGTGTGGGCGATCGTTGTAAAAACATCTGTGAATACATTATTTACTATGTGAAGGGTAAAGATGTACGCCATACGTCCTATGAGGACATGGAAAAGGATATGCGCGAGTAAGCGAAGCAGTCTGAGAGGCAAAACGCGCTGCAATTTGGCAGCGCTTTTTATTGATGAACATCCTACCCTAGTCGGGTAAATATACCACTTGGTTACGCCCTTGCACTTTGGCAAGGTACAGCATGTCATCAGCGCGTTTAAGCAAGCTTTCGGCATTATCGCCAATATGAAATTGCGCGACACCGATACTGACGGTAATTGAAACGTTAATGCCGGCGTGTTCAATGGGCGTTGCAGCGACCTTATGCCTGAGTCGCTCGGCGATTTCTAAGGCATCTCTTGCAATGCAGCTGGGTAATACCACGGCAAATTCTTCTCCTCCGTAGCGACAAAGTCTGTCTATCTTACGTATGCAGGATAATGCCCGTTCAGTAAATTCACAAAGAACAGCATCGCCCGCATCATGACCATGCTTGTCGTTGACCCTTTTAAAGTAATCTAAATCGAGCATTAAAACGGCCAGAGGCGATTCTCCACGGCGAACGCGCTCGGTTTCATTTTCCAACAGTTCTAGCAGGAAACGACGGTTATACACACCGGTTAATGCGTCGGTATTTGCCTGTCGCGCAAGCTGTTCATTGGCCTTCTGTAGTTCATGGGTTCGAGCCGCAACTTTTCGTTCTAGGGCGGCATTATTCCGTTCAAGTTCTTGGAACAAACGTCGGCGTTCACTGAAGGCTTGCACTAACTCATTGACCCAGGGGATCCAAGCTTGAGGGACTTTTGGGGGGCTGCTAGTGGTTTGAGTTACGTAGCTTGCGACAAATCGAGCCACCCTGAGGGAGGGAGCAACATACATGTGCCAGAGTATCAGGTTGATGACCACAACCGCGATAATTAATGCGAGGGACAATTGCAATTGGGATGAATAGGATTTCAAAATCCGTTGTCGAATTAAACTCTTAGGCAATAGAAAAACGATTGTCCATCGAGGATTTTCCAGTGAGGAGGCCAGTAGCAAGTTTTCATCCACATACAGGCCATTCATTTTGTCTAATGAATTTGTGGTGGATAGGTCTACTGGCAATATGCTGCTGAGGTTGGCAATGGTTGTGTTTTTAGGTTCCGTGTCTTCCCTGTTGGCGAGAATTTGATTGTGCTCATTATTAATCAATAATGTGCCTTCGGGATCTGGAAAGGTTTTTAAAAGTTCGTTGAGGAAATTTAGCAATACATCGGTGGCGACAATGCCAATAAACTTTTCTTCCCAGTAAACGGGTTGAGCGTGGGATACCATGAGTCCCGCACCCGCTTGGTCAATATAAGCGGCTGTCCAGTACGGTTTACGCTCGGGATTATTACTCGGTAACCCTAGGCGTGTGACTTCATAATCCTTCCAAGAGCTTTGAAGATATAATTCAATGGACGGCGCGGTACCTAGGGCGTCTTGACTCGAGACCCAAGGCGTGAGTGCTAACAAGTCTTCGTTTGCCGAAAAAAAGTAAGTCCAGCGTAAAAAGTCTGAGGTCATTTGACCGTTGCTCATTCTATCAAGAAGTGAAGCGGCGAGATTGGCAGGGGACACCTCATAGGGTGGAATGGGGTCATTGGCGCTTGTCAGCGCAATTATCTGCCCGAGACGATCCTTTGCCGGACGATTATCAAGAGTATCCAGGGTAAAAGCGCCATCAATCGATTGAGCTATTGCCTTAGCCAAGGTCTGTTGCAGGGGCTCTGAGCCAACATAAGGGGTATGATTGATAAATTCATTCGACCATTGAGTCAGTTGGGTGACCTGATCGCGGGCGGTTTTGATCACCGCCTCTAAGTGTAAAGCGGTTTCAAACACTTGTTGTTTGGCGCGTTCAATTTCAACAGCCTCTTGACGATGCCATCCAGTCCAGAGGGTTAACCAAACCACACCTAAAAAGATGCTAGCGCCTAGAATCATTATTCGGCGGTAATATAACCATAGGTCATTAGCGCTAAGGCGAATCATAGCTAATCTGCCCCATATAAAGGGGATTGAGCACAGTCGAAGCCAAACGAACTAACCTTTTTAATCATATGTTTATATAGTTTTTGTGTTGGTTGTGCTATCTATTGAACTTGCCGATACAGGGTGGTTATCACACCGTCATCGGTACGATATTTAAAAATTGAATCGGTTACCTCAAGAATTTCATCGCACCAGCTTTCACCCACAAACTCCATATAGGGCTGGGACTGGGTGACGGTGAGACAGGCAAAGGTGCCAAATTTCACCTTGATCCGATATTGCGCTTCCACCCGAAATGATTTATCGCTTTCAGGGAGGGTGCCCCAGGATTTGATGGTACCGTTTGCAAAATATTGGTCGAATCCCCAAAAGGTTTTACCGCCATCATCGGAGCTGCCCCAGGTGCCGATAAGTTTCTCAATTGGGACTGATTCGCAGTGACCATGGCCCATGAATAACAAACCCGCCAACAATATAAGTGCCTTCAAGGTAACACCTCAACTTAATGGGAATCTCAATATTACTTAAACCCGAAACCAAACCAGAACTGGTGCTTGAGAACGATTAAGCATAGGTCGTAATTGAGGACTTTTCGTCAACCATACATAGGTTTAGCTCAGCGATTTTTGGCCACAGCAGTGCTTAATGGCCGACATTACATGCCTTATTGTCACGGCATGGAATTGCTTTCGTTAGGCATCAATTAAAACTTAGGCTGCGCAAACTCAGACTTTTTTAGACTAAGTATGAAAAGCTTAGGCCATAAAATTTAAAAAATTGCGAAAAATTTGGGGGAAGGTTATTCAGTTTTGATGAAGCCTTGCGCTAATCAATACAGGGCAAGGCTGATTTACATTATTGAGAGCAGGCGGGCAGATATTCTGAAAGTTCTAACAGGTTTAAATCAGGATCGCGAATATACACTGAGTTGATGCGACCCGTCGCACCGGTGCGCTGCACTGGCCCTTCGACAATGGCGATATTCAGCGCTTGCAGATGCTTAAGTACTTCAGTGATACTGTGGCTGACCACAAAACACAGATCGGCACTGCCTGGGGTAGCGCGTTCTGCCTTAGGTTCAAACTCGGCACCCGCTTGATGCAGGTTGATTTTTTGATCGCCAAAATTTAAGGCGATACGGTCATTGGCAAACACGGATTTTTTCATCCCGAGTACGGACTGATAGAACTGTACACTGGTTTCTATGTCTTTTACCGTCAGTACCAGATGATCTAAGCGGGTCACGCGCATTCTTATTCCCTCGATGCTTTTGTTTATTGTTATCGGTCTTGCGGGCTTTACCATACATCAATTGCTGGTACAAAAGTGATGCTGTGATAGCATTTAACGCGCTGTTTTAGCGTAAATATTTTATGCCTAATTGTATCTTATTGATTTTATGAGACAGAAATGAAGAAAACCTTAGCCCGTGGCTTGATGAATCTACTGCCGATGGCCCTAAGCCTGTGGTTGTTTTGGTCCCTATTTGTATCCTTGGATGGATTAGGGATTTTTATCTTAGAACTGCTGGGGATAAATCAGCATTTTGTAGGGGCCGGCTTTCTCCTCGTCGTCGCTATTGTGTTTGCGGTTGGTTTACTGTTTTCAGTCAGTCCTATCGTGTGGCTATATGGCTGGCTTGAACGCCAATTAATGCGTTTCCCACTGTTCAAGTCTGTTTATGGCAGTATCCGCGATATTGCTAATCTGATGAATCGCGATGGAAAATCAAACACCCAACAAACCGTATTGGTGAGACAGGCTAATGGCGGATATGTTGTCGGCTTTATCATGACAGATTCACCACCAAAACCATTACTGGACGCACTGCCCGAGGGGGATTGGGTTCCTGTATTATTCCAATTGAGCTATCAAATGGCGGGGGTGACCAGTTTGGTCAAAAGAGACGACTTGATTATGGTCGATTGGTCCTTCGAGGAGGCGATGCGTTTTAATTTAACCGCAGGGATTTCGCAAACGCCCACCAAAGCAAGTAAAAGGCTTTAGTGCTTGAGATAACATTCTGATATTAATGGCTCGATCAACACTTTGGATTAGTGTTAGGATATTTATTAGTAAAATGATTTGGCGAACCTGTTGTTCGCCATTTTTTTTGCTGTTAGCGGTTTTATCTTTCCTTGGCATAGTGAAAATAGAGCCAAGCATTTAGGCATTGCCCGCCATCTTAAGGAATATTTTTCGAATTGATGCCTTCAAACGACAGGGCTGAAAAGAGTCATCTATTATTGGATGAGCAGGACAAAATGTCTGAAATTTAAAAGGGAACTTGCCTGAAGTAGGGAGTGATATCTTGATCAAGTCCAGTATAAACCCACCCGTTTTTTATTCCTCGGTGTTCTTTATTGCCCTCATGGTGATGATTTGTGCCATTTGGCCAACCGAAGCTAATTTGTTCTTTAAATCCATGCAATCATGGCTAGAAGCTAAAGCCGGCTGGCTGTATATACTCGGAGTCGCTATTTTTCTGGTTTTCATCATCTTCGTGATGGTCAGTCGATTTGGGGACATTAAGTTAGGGCCTGACCATGCAGTACCTGATTATTCCTATAAGAGCTGGATTGCCATGTTATTTTCCGCCGGCATGGGTATTGGGCTTATGTTTTTCGGTGTGGCAGAGCCTGTAATGCATTATTTGGCCCCCCCGGATGCGACGCCTGAAACACTTGCTGCTGCCAAGGAGGCGCTGAAAATCACCTTTTTCCACTGGGGGATCCATGCTTGGGCTATTTATGCTGTGGTGGCTTTAAGCCTTGCCTATTTTGCTTATCGGCATAAGTTGCCTTTGCTTCCTCGCAGTGCGCTTTATCCATTAATTGGTGAACGTATTCACGGCCCCATAGGTCACTGTGTCGATACCTTTGCGGTCATGGGAACCATGTTTGGGGTGGCGACGTCATTAGGGTTTGGGGTGCTACAGGTCAACTCGGGCTTAAGTTACTTATTTCAGCAACTACCCAATAACACCGTAGTGCAGGTATCGCTGATTATTGGCATCACGCTTTTAGCGACACTGTCAGTCTTTTCAGGGTTGGATAAAGGAGTCAAACGACTCAGTGAACTCAATCTAATCCTCGCTTTGCTGTTGTTGGTCATCGTATTGCTGGTTGGCCCCACAGTAATGTTATTGCAAGCTTTTGTGCAAAATACCGGTAGTTATCTGAGTGATATTGTGAATAAAACCTTTAATCTTTATGCCTATCAGCATAAGGAAGATTGGCTTGGTGGCTGGACGTTACTCTATTGGGGCTGGTGGATTTCATGGTCCCCTTTTGTGGGGACCTTTATTGCCAGAGTAAGCCGCGGACGCACCATAAGAGAGTTTCTGGTAGGGGTGTTATTTGTGCCCTCGACGTTAACCTTTTTATGGATGACGGTATTTGGCAACTCGGCCATTGACGCCATTATGAACCAAGGCGCTACCTATCTTGCTGAAGCCGTCAATACCAATGTACCCGTAGCGTTGTTCGTGTTTTTTGAGCACATGCCATTTCCTAATTTATTGTCAGGTATCGGCATTTGTTTGGTGGTGACCTTCTTTGTGACCTCATCGGATTCAGGTTCTTTGGTGATAGATAATCTCACCTCGGGGGGCGACAATAATGCCCCTGTGTGGCAGCGAGTTTTTTGGGCGCTGCTCCAGGGTGTTGTTGCTTCAGTGCTGTTACTTGCGGGGGGGTTACAGGCGTTGCAAACCGCTGCCATAGCAAGTGCGATGCCGTTTTTATGTGTGATGCTGTTAATGTGCTTAGGACTTTATCAGGCGCTAAAGGATGACTGGTTAAAAATTAACAGTGTGCAACTCCATACCACGAGTGTGCAGTACGCTAAGACCAACATCAGTTGGGAAGAGCGTATCGATGTTTTGGTTTCCCATCCCACTGAAGAAGAGGCACAGAATTTCCTGAATAATGTGGCAACACCGGCACTGTCCAAAATATGCCAACAGTTTATGAGTAAGGGCATCACCGCTGAGTTAGAATATTATGAGCGCAGAGTGCGCTTAGTGATCAGCAATGACGCCTATTTGCCTTTTGTTTATGGGGTTAGGATCAACAGTTTTGAAATTGTTAATCCTGTGGGTGAGGAGTTAGAGCAGGGTAATACTTGGTATTACCGCGCAGAAGTTTATTTGGAACAGGGTGGCCAGCAATATGATGTAATGGGATACACGGAAGAGCAGCTACTAGCCGATGTGGTGACCCAGTACGAGAAATACTTGCATTATTTGCACCTCTCTAATGCCGATTTAGGCAATGTTTCCTAGTTAAAACCCTGCTGCAATCATTGCCCCAAGGAAAAACTGAGATTATCCTTGGGGCAATATCCAAGGTTGTATGAGTTAGGTGTGAAGATGTCTGTAAATCAAGGCCAAAGCAAGTTAGATCAAGTGTTAGCCCAAGAGCGCGAATACCGCGCAAAACGTGAGGGCGGCTATCGGGAACAAGCCTTAAAACTGTATCCTTGGATCTGCGGCCGTTGTACCCGTGAGTTTACCTCAAAAAACCTAAGTGAATTAACCGTTCACCATAGGGATCACAACCACGACAATAACCCATCCGATGGTTCAAATTGGGAGTTATTGTGCCTCTATTGTCACGATAACGAACATTCCCGATTTGAAGAGCTTATTCGTTACGGTAGCACAACCGAAACTAAGCAGGCGGCAGCAACATACAATCCCTTTGCCGATTTAAAGGCGATGATGAAAAAATAAGTCGGTATTGGGTTGGGCTTAAATAACGTCAGCCTATCGAATTAAGCCGTGTCGCACCATCAAAGTATTAAGCTTTCTCACTGATCCGCGCCTCGGCTTCAAGCCATTTGGCTCGGCTAAGGGTGTGTTGATTTTCCTCACCGACGAAGTCTGCTTTTCGTGATGCAAGTTTATCGACAATAGCCTGCTGCTCAGCTTCAGTACTGGTGCGCCAAGCAACGATTTCGTCAATATGGCGAAAACAACCCATGCAATAGTCGTCATCATTTAGGCCGCAGCGGGCAACACAGGGGGAAATCATCGCTATTCTCTTCTTGAGTGGGACTTTCTTCGATTGCTTTGACTTATGCTCTCGAAGGCCGTGTTTAATTCTTTCGCCGCGGCATAGTAGCAGTTTTAGGATTTAAATCCCTTACCTTGCAAGATAATCCCCCCTCGGATTGTGTGAGGCTTAAGGCAGAGATTATTTACACGAGCTAAATACGGATTTAGGGTGAAACAAATCAATTATCCATCATCACATCGTCTACTTGAGTATTTTACCAAGCTTAATCAGTTGCTTGAGAAAAGTACTCCGCTCTGGCAAGTGCGCGCCTTTGAGGCTAAAGCGCTACCTTGGGAAGGGATGTTTCCATCACTTGCAAAGGCGGTGTGGACGCTCGACGATGACAAGCTCGATGGTTTAGATGCCAACCAAGCTGCCCTAGTTGAAGCCTTAGCGCCTGCCTTAACTGAGGATTTGGCCGCCCTTGGGGTTGACTGGGATTTATCACTGTTAACTCAAACCCTAAGTGATATTTCAGGGGCGGTACTCTCAAAAACTAACGAGCTCGACACTAAAGGATTAGCGCACTTTAGTGCCCATATTAAGGGTCGAAAGTGGGAGCAAATTACCGCGTTCGTGCAGCATTTACCTCAGTATGGTTTACCCGTACTCGAGTGGTGTGCGGGTAAGGGCCATTTAGGGCGCCTCATTGCCAAATCGCGGGGCGTTGATGTCGTAAGCCTTGAATGGCAGGAAGCCCTATGCGAAGAAGGTCAAGCCTTTGCTGAAAAATGGCATTTGACTCAGCAGTTTGTTTGCGCTGATGCCTTCGCTATCGAACCTAAGGGTCATCGCACTAGGCAGCAGCAAACGACAAATCCCTTTAGAGAAGAACAGCAGGCTGTAGCACTGCATGCCTGTGGCGATTTGCATGTACGTTTGTTACAACTAGCCGCTACGGCAAACACTCAAGCGCTAGCGATTTCCCCTTGCTGTTACCATTTAATTCACGCTGAGCAATATCAAGGCTTATCCAGTCTTGCAAAGGCGAGTGCGTTAAGACTAAGCCGCCACGATCTACAGCTGCCGTTGCAGCAAAGTGTCATTGCGAACCCTAAGCAACAATCCCTTCGCCTTCGTGAGATTGCCTGGCGGTTGGGTTTTGATGCATTACAGCGCGAGTGCCGTGGTATTGATGCATATCTCCCTCTTCCTGCCATCAAGCAGAGTCAGCTTAGCGACAGTTTTGAAGCTTTTTGCCATTGGGCGGCCCAGCAAAAATCAGTATCCATTGGCAATATTAGTGATTTTCAGTCATGGCTTGCCATTGGGCAACAAAGACAGCAATTAACTAGACGAATTGATTTAGTGGCGCACCTGTTTCGCCAAGTGTTAGAACAATGGCTTATCTTAGATCGTTGCTGCTTTTTACAAGAACAAGGATACCGCGTTCAGTTGGGGGAATTTTGTCCAAACAGTGTAACACCTCGTAATGCGTTGATATTGGCATTCAAAACAACGGAGTTCTATGGCTAACACAGACAGTGAAGGTTACTGCATTGTTTTTAATGAGTTATTTCTTTATTGGCGACTTTTGCTTTACCAGTTTAAAGCGATAGTAAGCGGATAAGCCCACAGATGAACTGAGGCAAGTCTAAGCCCTTCGGTGGTTTTTTATTGAATCATCGGGCTTTTCTTGTTCAAATGTCGCGTTAATAACCTATAACAACGTCAAACTGGTGCTAAGCCAGTGGTTCGAGTGAGCGAATAAAACAGTTCCATGAAATATTCCCGCGTATTTATTAATAGTCTTGCCTATGAATTGGCGCCTGTGGTGGTTTCGAGTAGCGAGCTTGAATCCCGTCTTGCCCCTTTGTACCAAAAGTTTCGCATTCCGATGGGGCAATTAGCAGCGTTAACTGGGATCACCGAACGTCGCTGGTGGCCTAAGGGGCATCAGTTGTCCGATGGAGCCATTAAGGCGGCGCGTAAGGCCATTGCAGAAACCGGAATTGACGTTGAGCAGTTAGGCGCCGTGGTTTACACCGGGGTGTGCCGCGATCAGCATGAACCCGCAACTGCCTGTCGAATTGCCGCCGAGCTTGGTGTGTCAAAGGACACGGCCATTTATGACATCAGTAATGCCTGTCTTGGTGTGTTATCGGGCATTTTAGATATCGCAAACCGCATTGAACTTGGCCAGATTAAGGCCGGTATGGTTGTGTCCTGCGAATCGGCGCGCGATATCGTCGATGTAACAATCGATAATATGCTTGCCGACCCAACAATGCAGAATTTTGCCCAGTCACTCGCAACCCTTACTGGGGGCTCTGGTGCCGTTGCTGTTATCTTGACAGATGGCAGTTTACCGCTTTCAAGCGCCCGCCAGCATCAGTTACTTGGCGCATCGCACTTGTCGGCACCAGAGCATCACCAGTTGTGCCAGTGGGGGTTACAGGAAGCGGGTCAGAATCTCTACCGTGAGTTTATGCGAACCGATGCTGTAACCCTGCTAAAAGAAGGGGTTGAGCTTGCCAAGCACACTTGGGAGCATTTCTTGGCCCAGCGCGATTGGTTGGTGGAGCAGGTCGATAAAGTGATTTGTCACCAGGTTGGCGTTTCGAATCGTAAACAGGTGCTGAGTGCGTTAAATATTCCACCTGAAAAGGAATTCCCGACTTATCAGTTCCTTGGCAATATGGGGACAGTCTCGTTGCCTGTAACAGCCGCGATGGCCCACGATGAAGGATTTTTACGCCCCGGCGATCAGGTGAGTTTTTTAGGTATTGGCAGTGGCTTAAACTGCATGATGCTGGGCATTAAGTGGTAGTACTGGGTAACAATCTATACCCAGTGTACTTTTCCAATGTATTCGCTTGATAAATAAAATTAAAAGATAGGAAGCGTCATGTTAGACATTCTGTTGCCGTTTAAACGTCATTTTCTCAGCCGTAATGGCAACAAATTGCATTACATCAACGAAGGACAAGGTGAGCCCGTGGTCATGGTTCACGGCAATCCTAGCTGGTCTTTCTATTACCGAAATTTGGTCAGTGCACTTAAGGATACATACCAGTGTATTGTGCCAGATCATATTGGTTGTGGGCTCTCGGATAAGCCCGATGATAGCAATTATGATTACACCTTAAAAAGCCGTATTGATGATTTAGAGGCGCTGCTCGACAGTCTCAATGTTAAAGAAAACATTACGTTAGTCGTTCACGATTGGGGTGGCATGATAGGTATGGGCTATGCGGCCCGTTACCCTGAGCGCATCAAGCGTTTAGTGATTTTAAATACCGGTGCTTTCCATTTGCCTGAGACTAAACCGCTGCCGATTGCGCTGTGGATTTGCCGCAATACGCTGCTCGGTACCGTGTTGGTGCGTGGATTTAATGCTTTCTCTTCTATCGCCTCCTATGTGGGGGTAAAGCGTCAGCCTATGTCTAAATACATCCGCGAGGCCTATGTAGCGCCGTTTAATTCTTGGGCGAACCGTATCTCGACACTGCGTTTCGTGCAGGATATTCCGTTGCAGCAGGGCGACCGCAATTATCAATTAGTTTCTGATATTGCTGAGAGTTTGCCTAAATTTGCCAATGTTCCAACCATGATTTGCTGGGGCATGAAGGACTTTGTTTTTGATAAGCATTTTTTACGTGAATGGCGTAAAAAAATGCCCCATGCCACAGTGCATGAATTTGCCGATTGCGGGCATTACATCCTAGAAGATGCCAGTGATGAGGTGATAGCCCATATCAAGGGCTTTATGGCTATGCCAAATCTGGTTGCAGTATCGCCAACCAGAGAGACCGAATCCGCTGCTGAAGCTGAACTCGTAGAAGATGTACCGCAGGCTGCAGTTTAATGACGATACTCGGGGAGGTTCATTCTGTGGCCGAGGGCGTTTCGTCGTCGGATATCTTAGGCGAGATGGCTAACCTTAAGCCTGAGATACTCAAGGATGCGAATCTCTGTCGTCACCTTAAGCAGGCTGCGCGGGATATTCCCCATCATCTAGCCGTGGCGGTACAAACCGCCAATGGCAAGGGCATCGAAAATTTAAGTTACCAAGAGCTGGATTTTATTAGCTTAGATAAACAGAGCGATGTGATTGCCTTTGCGCTTGAGGCCTATGGCCTTAAACGCGGCATGAAGGCGGTGTTGATGGTCACGCCAAGCTTAGATTTTTTTGCCTTAACCTTTGCGCTGTTCAAAGCGGGAATTATCCCTGTGTTGGTTGACCCAGGTATGGGGATTAAAAATCTAAAACAATGTTTTATCGAAGCGGCCCCCGATGCGTTTATTGGCATTCCTAAAGCCCATATTGCACGCCGCCTCTTTGGTTGGGCAAAGGGCACGGCTAAGCATTTTATCAATGTGGATGGGGGTAAAGTCGGCTTTTCGGTAATGGCATCAAAATGGTTAACAGCGGCCCCGAGTTTAGCCTCGATTATTGATACATATACCCGGCCCCAGTTTAAACAAAATACCCAATCCGAGTATCCCATGGCCATGCTTGGTAAGGATGAGATGGCGGCAATCTTGTTTACCAGTGGCAGTACAGGTACACCAAAGGGCGTTGTCTACAGCCATGGCATGTTTGAGGCACAAATTTCCGCCCTAAAAAAAGATTATGGTATTAGCCATGGTGAGCGGGATTTAGCGACTTTTCCGCTTTTTTCGCTCTTTGGTCCGGCACTTGGGATGGCATCGATTGTGCCAGAGATGGATGCCAGTAAACCTATTACTGCTAACCCCGATTTTTTATTTGCCGCTATTGAGAAATATCAGTGCAGCAATATCTTCGTTAACCCCGCGTTACTTGAGCGTTTAGGCCGCGCAGGTGAGCAAAAGCAGCACAAATTAACTAGTGTACAGCGGGTCATCTCGGCGGGGGCGCCAGCAACTATTTCATCCATTGCTCGCTTTAGTAAAATGCTAAATCCAAATGTGCCGGTGTTTAACTCCTATGGCGCGACCGAGTCTCTTCCCATTAGTATGATTGCTAGTGAGTCGTTATTTGAGACGACAGAAATTACCGATAATGGCGGTGGCATTTGTGTCGGGCAGGCTATCGATGGCGTAAAGATTGCGATTATCGACATTACCGAAGCAGTCATTACCCAATGGGATGACAGTCTTTGTTTAAAGCCCGGTGACATTGGCGAGATTGTGGTGCAGGGCGCCATGGTGAGTCAGACCTATTATCAAAGGGATAGCGCCACCCAGGCCGCTAAAATTTGGGATAGTGAGGCGCAAACCTTTAGACACAGAATGGGCGATCTTGGTTATCTCGATGAGTCTGGACGATTATGGATGTGTGGCCGTAAGGCGCACAGCGTCGATGCGACCAAAGCTGGAAAATTGCATAAGCGTTATTTCTCCATTCCAAGTGAGCGGATTTTTAATACCCACCCTAGCGTGAAACGCTCGGCCCTTGTCGGTATTAAAGTGGGCAATGAGATTGAGCCACTAGTTTGCCTTGAACTTAATAAGTCGATTGCCTGTAATCAGAGTCAGCAGCTCTATAAGGAGCTTATTGAGATTGGCGAGCGTTTTTCCCACACTCAGGGGATAAAACGTTTCCTTATTCATCCAGACTTTCCGATGGATGTTCGCCATAACGCTAAGATTTTTAGAGAAAAATTAGCAATATGGGCACAGTCACAGCTTAAAGCTTAAGTGCCTCATCCCTGCCTTCACGGATTAAGATAATGACTCAAAACACCGCTCCCTGTTTAGCATTAACTCAATTGCATGCGAAAGAGCAGCGAGTCTTAGGGGAACTTGCCACTCAGGTTCGCCATGCCTTTGTTACGGGGGCGGGGGGCTTTTTGGGGAAGGCGATTTGCCTAAGATTACTCGCCGCTGGCATTAAAGTGACGGGATTTGCGAGGGGCCATTACCCTGAGCTTGTGGCGCAGGGCGTGACTATGGTGCAGGGTGATTTAGCCAATGCTGGGCAGGTGTTATCTGCCATGCAGGGCTGCGATATGGTCTTTCATGTGGCATCGAAGGCGGGTGTATGGGGCAGCAAACAGAGTTACTTTGAGTCCAATGTAAAGGGCGCTGAAAATATACTCGATGCTTGCCGCAAACTTAACATTAGTACACTGGTATACACCAGCACCCCGAGTGTCACCTTTGCAGGTGTTGATGAATCTGGCATCGATGAGTCTACGCCCTACGCGGCGCAGTTTTTAAATCATTATGCCCACTCCAAGGCCATTGCCGAGGCGATGGTATTAAAGGCCGCATCTGAAATGGGCAATGACGGTTACCATTTAAAAACCGTCGCAATTAGGCCACATTTAATTTGGGGACCAGAGGATCCCCACTTGGTTCCGCGTGTGTTAGCACGAGCCCGTGCGGGTAAACTTAAGCTTGTGGGGCGTGAGGATAAGCTTGTTGACACTATCTATGTCGACAATGCGGCCTATGCACATCTTTTAGCTGCCCTTGAATTGTGCCAAGCGCAGCCTAAATGTTTGGGGAGGGCCTATTTTGTGAGTAATGATGAGCCAGTGACTATGGCACATATGCTAAATCTGATCCTTGCCTGTGATAATTTGACGCCAGTGACTAAACGAGTGCCTAAATCCATTGCCTATGGCGTTGGCGCTCTGCTTGAGGGCATTTATCACCTGCTTAAAAAGCAGGAAGAACCCATCATGACCCGCTTTGTGGCGCGGCAACTCTCCTGCAGTCATTACTTTGATATCAGCGCCGCCAAACGGGATTTTGGCTACACTGCCTTAGTGACAATCGAAGAGGGTATGGCGCGTTTAAAAGCCTCTATCACTTAACGGTATTTTTAAGAATTTATGTGTTGTTGCACTTGGTTTCTTTCGCTCTTTATTAGGGCTGATGAAATTTTCAAGTAAAGCACTGCCTTTTATTTAAGAGGGGTACGACGGCTCTTTTTGAGCTACATTTCTTTATTTCCGCCTGCATTCAGCTTCTTGTATTTCACCATGGTTTAATTTCATCTTGGGATTTTTTCCTTTGTTTAGTCATTAGGTCAATGTGGCTACATTTATTTTGCCTAATGCTGCATTTCAGCTTGGCTTAACGGATAAATGTTACACACTTAACTGCAGTGTTAGCATAACTAAGCTTATGAATTTAAAAGTTTGCTCCAACTTTTAACAGGGGTCAATAACTTACATTGGATAGGATATGGACGGGTTGAGTGCAGTTTTTCTAAATTACCCTGTATGGGTTTGGATGATGTTTTTTGGCTTTGTGGCAGCGCTTTTAGCATTCGATCTTGGGGTGTTGCATCGTAAGCAGCAGGAAATTTCCGTCGCTCAGAGTCTTAAACTATCTGCTTTTTATATCTGCATGGGGTTGTTATTTGGTGCTTGGCTGTGGTGGTATCGGGGAGCCACTGCGGGATTGGAATACCTGACGGGTTATCTTATTGAGAAATCACTTTCGATGGATAACGTTTTTGTTATTGCCCTGATTTTTAGCAGTCTTGGCATTCCACGCAAATACCAACATCGAGTCCTGTTTTGGGGCATTATCGGTGTCATTGTATTGCGCGCCATTATGATTGGACTTGGAGCGGCGCTGGTCAGTCAATATCAAGGGGTGCTGGTTTTATTTGGGATCTTTTTAATTTATACCGGTATTAAAATTCTTTTTAGTGAGGAGCAACACAGTGACATTCGAGATAATCGTTTTTATCTGTGGTTAAGGCAAAGGCTGCGTTTTACACCTACGCTGCATGAAGAAAAATTTTGGGTGAGGGGAGAAGACCATCAGTTAGCCGCTGGGTGGTGGGCAACGCCCTTGCTGCTGACCTTGATTTTAGTTGAGGCGGCGGACATTGTTTTTGCTGTTGACAGTATTCCCGCGATTTTTGCGATAACTCAAGATCCCTTTATCGTTTATACCTCAAATATCTTTGCCATTCTTGGCCTCAGAGCCCTTTATTTTGCGCTGGCCGCCATGGTGCATCGCTTTGAATATCTCAAATATGCATTGTCTGTGGTGTTGATATTTATTGGTGTCAAAGTGTGCCTTGTATATCTAAACCATCAAGGAATAGTGAATTTTCAGATTCCAACGGCATTATCACTCAGTGTGACCTTTGGTTTGTTATTAGCGGGGGTACTGTTTTCGTTATGGAAGACTCGGGCTGAGAAATAACTTAGTTTTGCGCTCAGAGTTGATCGAAAGTGGGTTTTATTGCAATCGCGCAAACTTAAGACTATGTGGTTCAAAATCTAATCTTTGTCCAGCTTTAAAAGATAAATAAATCGTATGTTTAACCTATATATCGCCATGGAAAAACAGCCCAAGTTGTTCTATTTTTCGTAAAGCTAGACAGTGAAAGATGTGTGAGTCATTGCTCAGACTTTTTTAGAAAATAGTGGCTTAAAACATTAATAGCATATTTAAAAATATAATAATAACAACAAGCTACCGGCAGGGTTGTATTGTTTATGTGCCCGAGTGCGTAAGCACATATCTGAACTGAATGAAAGGATTTGCTTAATCTGGTCTAACATTAAGAGTGGATGCGGCAGTAATAATCGAAAGTCTACTCAGAAACAGATAAAAATCAGTGTGATGCCAGATTATGGCTCGCACTATGAGGAGAAAATCATGTCGATGGTGAGTGCTAAAGAATTTGCCCATTGGTTGAAGAAGCGGTTTGAAGGTGTTGAAAAAGGGGTTAGCTTGACCCGTGAAGACATCAATCAGTTGACTGGACGCCAAAACTTTTCGTTGGTGTTCGTTAACGATATCCACTACGAATTAATGCGATTTGGCATCGCCTTTGTGACAGACACTGGGCGAGATACTTTTTACCTCGTTCGGGTGTTTGATAAACCTTGGCGTACCCAATTAGAGCAGGACTCTGAAAAGGAGCTTTTGTCTAACGTGGTTTCGATTAATTTACTGCGTTAGGTTGATGGCGATGGATCGTGGGTTAATACAAGTTATGTAATGACTTCTGTCAGTGATTCTTTGGAACCACTGCCTGAAGTTATGGGCGTGTAAGATAATCTCCCCGTCTTATGGTATTTGAGGTCATAATCTTTTCATCTTCTCGACAATTATTCTCCTTAAACAATCTTATTTGCCTTGTCGTTCTGCGCTGTTTTTTCTATGGTGATTGGACATGTTGTTTCGTTGAGGTCTCCTATGAATAACCATTTGCAATTACAGATTCAGCAATGGCTGCAAAATGATCCCGACCCCCGCACAAAGGCGCAACTTCAAACGCTTGTCGATACAGGGAATGAAGCCGAACTTAGCGCGCGTTTTGCTGGCCGGTTAGCCTTCGGTACTGCAGGTCTTCGCGGTGTCGTGGGTGCAGGCCCCATGGGGATGAACCGTCTAGTGATAAGGCAAACCTCAGCGGGGCTAGGGGCATATCTTTTAGCGCAATTTTCCGATGCAGCGGAGCGCGGAGTGATTATTGGCTATGATGGTCGCCATGATTCCAAAACCTTTGCCCATGATGCGGCGAGTGTGTTGGCGGCAATGGGCATTAAGGTGCGTTTAACCTCTAAAGTCGCCCCGACCCCCCTAGTCGCATTTGGGGTTCGCCATTTCAATGCCGCCGCCGGTATTGTTGTCACCGCGAGTCACAATCCCCCCGAATACAATGGCTACAAGGTCTATTGGGATAATGGCGCCCAGATAATTCCGCCCCATGATGCGGGGATTGCCGCCCAAATTGACTTAGCTGCGACCCTGCCGATTCCCTTTATGGACCATGATAGTGCTGTCAGTACAGGCAAGTTAATTTGGCTAGGGGATGAATATTACGAATGCTATCGCCAAGGTGTTAAGCAAGCTGCTGTGCTTCGCAATCATACGGCGCCTGAAAAGGTGACCCTTGCTTACACGGCCATGCATGGCGTGGGGGCTGAAATGGCTGAAACCGTGCTTAAGGATGCAGGATTTACCCAAGTCTACTCTGTGGCCTCACAGCGTGAGCCCGATGGCGATTTTCCGACGGTGAACTTTCCTAACCCTGAAGAGAAAGGGGCGATGGATTTAGTTATCGCGGAGGCGAAAAAACATGGCGCGATGCTGGCCTGCGCCAATGACCCCGATGCAGACCGTTTTGCCGTGGCTGTGCGAAAGGACGATGGGGAATACCAGATGCTCACGGGCGATCAAGTGGGTGTGTTATTCGGTCATTATCTCCTAAGTCATGCACCTACCAATCAGCGTCTCGTTGGGACAACCATTGTCTCATCAAGTCTTTTGTCTAAGGTGGCTAAGGTTTTCGGTGCTCAAAGCTATACCACACTCACGGGGTTTAAATGGCTGATGAATGTGGGGCTTGTAAACAGCTGCGCCAATAATCAACTGCTGTTCGCCTACGAAGAAGCGCTAGGATATTGCGTTGGTGATATGGTGCTTGATAAGGACGGTTTATCGGCTTTAGTTGCCTTTGCGCAGCTAACGGCAGAACTTATTGCTAAGGGGCAAACCATCTGGGATAGGCTAGAGCAAATTTACCGCGAGCATGGTTTCCATTTAAACGCCCAAGTCAGTATTGCCCTTAAACCCGAAACGCCAAATATTGGTGCTTACCTGCGTCAGCATCCTCCTGTTGAAATTGGCGATGTAGCCATCAGTAGCACTGAAGATTTGAAGGCTTTAGCGCGCAAATATGCCGATGGCAGAGTTGAAAAAATTGACCTGCCACCGAGTGATGTATTGACCTATTATTTGGCAAACGGCGCGCGGGTGATTGTACGGCCTTCAGGTACTGAGCCTAAGATAAAATGCTACTACGAGGTGGTGGAACCAATGGCAGCCTCGGATTCGTTAGCGGATGTTCAAAGCCGAGCTAAACAAACACTGGATGTTTTTATTAAAGCGCACCAAGCGAGTCTACCCCAATAGGAGCCCCTGTAGGATTCAGTGCATTGAGCAAAAAGGCGACCTTAGGTCGCCTTTTTCATCTGTATTATTGGATAACAATGCCCGATTCGATTACTGCTCAGCCAGCGCCAGTAATGCGGGTAAAAACTCGGTATCAAGCGTTGCTATTTCACATTGTTCCACTAAGACTCGATTTAAAATCTCATTACTTGTCAGAGGGTTAGCTAGTACGACCCGGAACACCACGGTTGCTTGACGTCCATAACGCGCAGGTTTGATGCGAGTACGTGAGACAAAGGATTTACCTTGCTCACGTTGATGTTTCTGAATAAATTGAGTTAAACCATCGAGCAACTCATTAAATTGGGCAAGCGTTTGAGTGTCACCCGCATCGATGGCTCTTTGCAATGCCGTTTGTACTTTGGCAGGAACATAACGGTAGGTCAAAAGACACAGCTCGGGCGCTGTGACTAATTCAAAATCCGCATGGGCGCTAATCTGCTTAGCGAAATAACGCGCCTTTTCTAGGCTGTTATTGATAAGGATTTCATAACCATCACGGCCAATAATTTGCAAACAAGCATGTACTAGCATGGCCATACCTGGGCGTGAGCCCTCAAGGGTTTGGCTACCTAAATCCTTAGAGCCTCGGCGCAGAATATATTCGGCGTGGTGGGCAATGGCGTGGGCAAATTCGGGGTTTTTAAATAACACCATACCTGCTCCCATCGGCACATACATCTGCTTATGGGCATCGATAGTGACCGAATCGGCAAGCTCAATACCGGTGAGTAGGTGGCGGTATTTAGTTGATAGAAGGCTAGCACCGCCCCAAGCGGCATCTACGTGAAAGTGGCAGTTTAGCTCAGCAGATAACGCGGCTAAGTCAGTAAGCGGGTCAATATTGCCCGTCTCAGTTGTGCCCGCGACCCCCACAATTGCCATTACTTTAATGTTGTTGCTGGCAAGTTGCTCGGCGATGCTGCGCATCTGCTTAACATCGACTTTATTGTCTGCGTCGGTTGGAATACTGATGATATTGTCGCGGCCAATACCGAGTAAGTCCGCGGCCTTACCGAGGGAGTAGTGACCTCTTTCCGACACTAAAATGGCTAAATCATCATAGCCGTAATGGCGCAGCGCTTTTAATAAGCCTTCGCGAGTTACTCCCTTAAAATCGCCATCGGCCTTTAATAATTGATTTCGGGCGATCCATAGGGCGGTGATATTAGCGACCGTGCCGCCAGAGCAAAATGCCCCCAAAGAATGGTTAGCGCTGTGCATCCAGTTTTGGTAGAAATCGGCCTCTTCGGCGTAGATCAGGTGATGCATCATCCCCAGCACTTGGCGCTCGAGTGGCGTAAAGGCCTTTGAGGTTTCGATTTTGACGAGGTTTTGGTTAAGTCCCACCATCATCTTCGACAGTGGCAGTACAAAGTAGGGTAAGGCCGATGTCATATGGCCGATAAAACTTGGGGCGGCTGTGTGTACCGAGTGCGCCACCAGATTCTGCATAATTTCGTCGGTATAGTCGGAGACAAACCGTGGCAGAGTAGGAATTTCAAAGGCCTGAAAATCGGTTTCAATTTCTGATAGCGGTTTTTCGAGTGCGGCGATGCTCTCACCTAAAAATCCCGCTAAATCCTCGGAAAGCTTCTGTTCGATTATGCTTAAGGTGGAATCTGCATCTTCGGGCACAGTAAAAATACGCATCAGGCTGTCTTCAGATGCGATGGCTTGGCGAGGAAGTTTTTGGGTCATGGGCTTGCCGTCTATTAATTCTTATCGTGAAACCGCTAAGTACATTGCAGAGTATACCGAAAGGCGCAGCTATCGGCACCCATTGGCGGGTTACCAAAAAGGTGCTCACTTTACTGCAAGCCCATTTAGGCATCAAGCGTTAAAATTGCCCTTGGGTTGACACTTAAGTAAAAAATAAACAAAGGCGCCAATCTGGCGCCCTATCATGATGATTTTTTACTCTATGTCTGATTTGGACTAGGACTTGAGTTGGCTGCCCAATCGGAGCAGGGCGGCAATATTACGCGCGGTATTGCTCAGATTGACTTTCGCATTGGCGAGCACATCATCGAGCGGGCTTAATGCTGGAATAATCGGGAAAATAGCCGACATCCCATGTTCTAGCACTGCCTCGGCGTTATCCCCAAGGCAACCTGCAATGCCAATGGTTGGAATATGCTGCAACTGTGCTTGCTTGAGGACACCCATTGGCGTCTTACCAAACACGGTCTGGCCGTCGATGCGACCTTCACCAGTGATGACTAAGTCTGCACCCTGGAGTTTTTCCTTAAGCCCTACGGTTTGCATTACAATCTCGATGCCAGGTTTTAGTTCGGCATTGAAAAACGCCATCACGCCAAACCCCATACCCCCCGCAGCGCCAGCTCCCGCTTGATTGCGGTGATCGGCAATATTGTTTTGGCTAAGGATATCGGCAAAATGGCCAAGGGCGGCATCTAAGCTGTTTACCATCTCAAGGGTTGCGCCTTTTTGAGGACCAAAAATGGCAGATGCACCGCGTTCGCCGCAAAGGGGATTATCCACATCGCAGGCCACTTCAAAACGGCATTCCTTCAGTAGCGGATGAGCCTGACTCAAATCAATTTTTGCAAGATTGCTGAGGGCTGCGCCGCCGGGTGGTAGGCTTTTGCCTTGGCTATCGAGCAATAGGATATCTAGCGCTTGCACCATCCCTGCGCCACCATCGTTAGTCGCACTGCCACCTAAGCCAAGAATGATGTGCTTTATCCCCCGATTAAGCGCATCACAAATCATCTGTCCTGTGCCATAACTTGTGGTTATCAGTGGATTTCGCTCATCCCTTGGCACATGATGCAGACCCGAGGCTGAAGCCATCTCTATTACCGCAATGGGGCCTTGGTTACTGGCACTTTGAGGTGCATTAGGGCCCAAAATCCCATACTGCGCTTGCACCTTCTCTCCGAGTGGCCCAATGACATCAAGGCTCACTATAGTGCCATTAGTGGCATCGACCATGGATTGCACAGTGCCTTCGCCACCATCGGCAACGGGCACTTTGACAATATCACATTCAGGGATGACCTGTTTTAAGCCATGTTCGATGGCATTAGCGACATCGAGCGCAGTTAAACTTTCCTTAAAGGAATCGGGGGCGATCACTATCTTCATGAATAATCCTACGGCTTATTGGGCGCAGAGTTGCGCCCAAGGAAAGATAAAGGGCTTACAGTAACACCAAGCTTAATACGTACACGGTTAGCATGGCGGTAACACCTTGGATTAGGGTTGCCATGGTTTGGGCTTTATAGGCTTGTTTAACGCTCATGCGGCTAAATTGTGTCACCACCCAGAAGAAGCTGTCGTTAGCGTGGGATACGGTCATCGCGCCAGCGCCAATCGCCATAACGGTCAGTACACGGCCCATGTCACTGCCAAGACCGATATCACCGAGCATTGGCGCAACGAGGGCAGAGGTGGCTACTAAGGCAACAGTCGATGAACCCTGGGCGGATTTTAATGCCGCAGCAACGATAAAGGGCATAAAGATACCGACACCTAAGGCCGAGAGCGAGCTACCTAAAAAGTCGCCAATAGGCGTAGCTTTAAGGACTGCACCAAAGGCGCCACCTGCACCCGTGATCAGGATAATAGGTGCTGCAGCCACTAAGCCTTGGCTGATACGTTCGCTAAATTCGGCGATTTTGTTGTCACTTTTTAGAAGCAATAGCGACAGGAATAAACCAATAAGCAGGGCGTTTACGGGTTGACCCAAAAACACTAACGCAGTGAATAAACCTTCTTTACCTAATGGGGCGGAAGGAAAGTTGGCAATAGAGCCTAAACAGATTAAAAGGATAGGCACAAAAATCGGTGCAAATGCCTTAAATGGGCTTGGCAGGGTGCCATAGCTCTGTTTTAGCGCTTCAAAATCATTCACTTGAGCAGTAATTTCTTCAGCGCCTTCACCGTCAGGCTCAACCTTTGCGAAGCGATTCGCCCATAGCATGCCCGCAATGGCTGCGATGGCTGCAACAAATAAACCGACACCAATTACTAAGCCTAGGTTTGATTCTAAGCCGAGGTTACCCGCTGCGGCGATAGGACCTGGAGTGGGGGGGACAAAGGTATGGGTGGCATAAAGTCCCGTCGCTAGGGCGACACTCATCGAAACACTCGAGACCTTCATGCGATTGGCCATGGACTGTTTAAGCGAGTTTAAGATCACAAAGCCTGAATCACAGAATACGGGAATAGAAACTAAATAACCGATGATTGACATCGTAAGCGTAGGAAAACGTTTGCCCAATACTTTAATAACGACATCGGCCATGGTGATGGCGGCACCACTCTTTTCGAGAATAATCCCGATAATGGTACCAAGAACAATCACTAAGCCAATGTAGCCAAGGATGTTACCAAAGCCAGTGGTAATAGTTTTGGCAATATCGCCGCTAGGAAGATCATAGGCAAAAGCGGCGATAAACGCAGCCAAGATCAGGGTTAAAAATGGGTGAAGTTTAAATTTGGAGGTTGCAATGACAATAAAGGCGATGACGCCTATGAGTATCAGCACTAAGTTCATAGTTTGTCCCGTTCAGTTCTTTGCTGAGGTTTGACGATGCGAGTAGAGTGCAGCCGAATTAGATCCCACACCTAATTCGAAATGCGATAAGGTCAGGCTCATTATTAAGCAGAGATTAAAAAATTGCTTTGGCGAATATCACGGATTTAAGGGTTAAATCTGCGTCATTTTTGTGCGTAAGCACAAAATTGTGTACCTAAGTGCTTATTGTTTACTGTGCAGCTTGTAATTTAAATACAACTTATCTCCGTTGAAGGATTGATAAGTTTTTAGGGTTGGATGAGTTGCCCAAGATATAGGCTTAATAGGCCGTGAAGGGACTGTAAATCCGCCTTAGTTATTTGCTGAATTTTATCGAGGCGATACCTTAGGGTATTTCTATGTATAAACAATGTATTAGCGCATTTCTGCGTATCACCGAAGTGGTTGATATAGGCAGCAAGGGTTTTACGCAGCTGGCCGTTTTTATCGGCCTTTACCAGTTGTTGATAGGGCGTTGATAGTACTTGTCCACGCCAATCCTGTTTAAGTCCCGATAGCAGCACCTGTAAGGCGTAATCTTCAAACAGGTATTTTTCAGCTTGGGGATGTAGCTGTTTGCCTAAGAGCAATGTTTCCTGCGCGGTTTGGTAGGAGCGGGCGATGCCGCCAGTTTCAGGGAAAAAATGCCCTAGCGCAATTTTGAAATCCAGCCCCATTTGGGCAGGCAATCGCTGTAACAATTTATCGATGCGTTGATTTTCAAGTTCAGGATCCCATTGTTTTCCATCTAAAAATGCGGGTTTTAAGATAACCAGTTGTGACATTGAGGTCATAGCAATTAAATTGCCGCGGTCGGGATTTTGCAGCAGATGCAAAACTTGCTTTAAGGTTTCACTGACCCTAGGACTGCGTTCCTGCACGCTTTTATCGCTAAAATTAGCATCACTTTTAGTTTGTTTGTGGTCACTTGCTGCATTTGCCAATCCTGTTACTGGATTACTAAAGTGCTTCACACCCAAGTTAGGGGTTTCGCTGACCTCTATAATCGCCGCTACCCGTGGCAGATGAATATCGATATCGAGCTGTTTGGCCCAGCGTTGTAATTGCTCGTCATCGGTCTGTGCCTTAATGAGTTGCAGGATAAACTCCTCCCGCTGGCGATTTTCCCACTGCTGTTTATCCTGCTGATTTGCCTGCTCGACAATCATTTCGGCAGTCATTTTTAGTAGCTCACCATAGTGGGTAAGCTCCGAGGGTGAACCCGTAATCCCAATCACACCGATGATTTGTCCTTGGTAATGTAAGGGCAAATTTATTCCGGGTTTGACGCCATGAAGACCCGATGCAACGTCATCATTAAGCTCGACATTGCGATTTTGAGCGATGGCGAGCAGTGCGCCCTCATGGATAGAACCGATACGTTTAGGATCGCCGGAACCTAGGATGACTCCTTGACCGTTCATCACGTTGATATTGTGTCCGAGAATTTTCATCGTTCTGTTCACAATTTCTTTGGCGATTTGTTGATCCAACACGTACATAAGTCACCTAAAGCTCAAGCAAATGGGTTAAAAGAAAGTAGAGTCACGCAATGGTACTGATTGCAAAGTGGATCTTGCTCATTAGCAGCTCCAATGTAGCCGAATCCACCACGGGGGAGAAGTTTAGTCCAGTGTTTATCTTCTATACTCAAATTGAACCCCTTGCTTGCAACCTATTTTTAATAATTAACGGCGTACATAATACCTAAATTGATACTGAAATTGGCTGCTGACACACCGCAAACTGCTCTGGGCAACGTGGTTCTGAATCGAGCCGTTCCTTTAACTCTCTAAAACCAAGGGCAAAGGATATCAATATGAAAACTTACCTCCTCCCCTCAGTTGTTGCCATGTGTGTCATGGCGAGTCTGCAAACACATGCTGCAAGCTTCAAGATTAATCATGGACAATCTATTCAAGCGGCAATGGGACTTAGTCAAAAGCATGAGTTTAAAGCGGTAAATTCGGTCTCGACTAAGCGGGGCGTGAAGACTAAGGTCAGGCAATATTACGACGGTGTAATGATCTTCGGCAGGCACTTGGTCGTGGATGATGATCCAATGGAACAGACCGCCGTGGGGGACATAGCACAAATTGACGATGGTTTTTCGATTGTGCCGCAAATCACTCGTGGCCAGGCCATTGCGGCGCTGAATCAGTTATATCCAGGTTCCAGTACGTCCGGTAAAAAGGATGTGCAGTTAGTGATTATGATGGAGCAGGAGTTACCTCGGCTTGTCTATCATGCTTCCTATTTAAGTGAAGGTGGCGATGAGCCCTTAAGACCCGCCGGATTTATCGATGCCCAGACCGGAGAAGTTATCCAGCACTGGAATAATATTATGACGGCAAAAGGAAATAGACCCAATAAAGGAGGGGGAGGTTCAAATACGACGATTACTGGCGTTAAAGCGGGAGGCCCTGGAGGTAACGAAAAAGCAAATCCTGATGGTCCTTACCTTTATGGAATTGATTACCCTTATTTTCTTGTGACATCGCAAAGTGATGTTTGTTATATGGTTAACGACAATGTCAAAACCATCAATATGGCCAATTCGCGAATAATTGGCTCTGTTTTTTCCTTCAATTGCCCAAAGCAAGGTGAACCCTATAACGATTATCGATTTGTTAATGGAGCTTATTCTCCCCTCAATGATGCTCACTTCTTTGGTGGGATAATTTTTAACATGTACAAAGAGTGGTATAACACTGCACCTTTAACCTTTCAGTTGCAGATGCGGGTGCACTATGGTGTTAATTTTGAAAATGCCTTCTGGGATGGTACAGGCATGACTTTTGGTGATGGTTTTTCAACTTTTTATCCATTAGTTAGCTTGGACGTTTCTGCCCATGAAGTAAGCCATGGTTTTACCGAGCAGAACTCTAACTTGGTTTATAGCGGACAATCGGGCGGGATTAATGAATCCTTTTCAGATATTGCCGGTGAAGCTGCAGAATTCTTTATGCGCGGGAGTAATGATTGGATGGTTGGTTTTGAAATTTTTAAATCTCCAACTGCGGCGCTGCGTTATTTTGCTGATCCCACTCGGGATGGTCGCTCAATCGATAATGCAGTGAAATACTATGATGGGCTAGATGTACACTATTTATCAGGTGTATTTAATAAGGCGTTTTACTTGCTTGCTACCAAATACGGTTGGGGGACACAAAAAGCCTTCGATGCCTTTGTGCGAGCTAATCAACTGTATTGGCGTGAAACCGATGGATTTGTTCAGGCGGCTTGCGGTGTTGAACTTGCTGCAGGTTCAAATGGCTATTCAACTGCAGATGTAAGAAATGCGTTTTCTTCTGTGGGAGTGAATTACAATACCTCCGCCGATTGTTCAAAAAGATAAAGTGCATTCAACTGTTAGAAAAGCCCGATATTGGGCTTTTTTATTGCCTTTTTAGCTAGACAAATTATTTATTTAAAGTTGAGTAACTGATGTATACGGGTTTTTAGCATTGGCAAAATGTGTACTTCAAATTCGGGATGTTGTTTAAGCCAGAGATTATTTCTAGGGCTAGGGTGAGGCAGGGCAATGATGTTAGGCCAATAGTCCTGCCAATGGGCGATAGTTTGGGTGACGGTGAGTTTTGGCCGTTTCAATATCTTGGCATCCAGGGCCTTTGCGTCTGTCAATTTTGCCAGTTTCTGTTTATTTGCGAGATGGGTTAAGTATTGCCTCTTCTCATCGACAAGCTCGTCAGTGCTGAGCGGGGATAAATGGTAATCGATGGCGTATTGTCCAAGGACGATAATGAGCTCAATGTTCGGCATCAGCGCCAGCAGCTGTGAGTGCCAGGTGGCTGCGCATTCTGGGCGTGGCGGTTTATCCCCTTGCTTTTTACCGTTACGCTCGATACTTCCCGGAAAACAAAATCCCATCGGGATAATGGCAAATAGTTTTGGATCGTAAAATTGTTCTCGGCTGATATTAAGCCAGTTTCTTAATCTTTCGCCGCTAGCATCGTCAAAGGGGATGCCTTTGTGGTGGGTTTTTACGCCCGGAGCTTGGCCTGCGATGAGGATCTTTGCGTGACTGCTGGCCTGTAAAATGGGCTTAGCGGGCAGGGGTAAGTCTTTTTGGCAAAGGGAGCAGCTGCGGATCTGAATCAGTAGTGTTTGTAATTGATGTTCATACTCTTCAGCGGTTGTCATGTTTCTCTGCTTTCTCATTTTTTGACCGTCATGATCTCATTCTTGAGCTAATGGTTTGAATAAGATGGCCTGTTCGTCTGTTTGTCTACGTTAACAAACTGCGAAGGTGTCGGGCCGAAGCCGTGACTTAAGGACGCCCAAAAAGCGACATAATAGCTGCTATAGCGGCGTTTAACACAATGGCATAAAAAAGCCCGCTATTGCGGGCTTTGTCTAACATAAAGTCGATTACAGTTTGTAGTTCACGCTGAACATAAACATCATGGCGTTGTAATCATGGCTATTGTTGCCAAAGCCAACCACGTTCCAAATACTGTCAACGGCAAGATCGTTCGCAGCATCGTTATCTTTGTAATTCTCAAATTTATAATCGAAACGCAGGCCTAACTTTTCAGTCGCTTGGTATTGCGCATATAAATTGAGGTTGTGAACTTTGGCAAAATAGTCGCCATAATCACCAGAAATACCCTGTCTAACTTGAGTATTACTGTCAGAGTCGGAATAGGTGTAATCCAATCCGAGGCGAAGTTTATTTTCCATTAAATTGTTATAGCTAACACCTGCACCAAAGACATCGACATCATCTTCGATAAAGCCGTTCCAAGTAGGTGTACTGTAGTTACTGCTACCCGCTTGTTCAGACTTAATCGTTTGATGATTATAGAAAGTGGTCGCCAAGATATCGTCAGTGATCATGTAGCTGATATTGGCATCATAACTTGTGTCTTGAGACTCAGTTAACCCAATAACAGTGTTGTTATAATCATCTAAGGCGTAGCGGGCACCCACATCAATCGTCAGACTGTCAACGGGCGTGTGGCTTACCCTCGCTTCGATTTGAGTTCGTTCGCGATCCGCTAAGTGATACTTACGCAGCAGGCTGTTGGTCTCAGAGGAGGTCCATTCCGATGCTTCGTAATGTGAACCACCACGGTTGCCATAACTGCCCTTAATCCACATATCGAAGTTTTCGAAGCTGTTTACCCGTAAGCGTGTCCAGAGGGTATTTTCATCCGTGGTTTCACGGTCTTGGTAATCCCGTTGTTCACGTTTGAAGTCATAGCCGCCGTCGAGCTTGATATCGTGGGTAATACGGTAGTCACCTGCCACTTTAAAGCGTTGTGAACGATTGTCGTAAGGCGTGTTGTAGGCAACTTTACCTGTTACGTCATTGATGCTGATTTGAGTCCACTCTTGGACTTGGGTGTTGTTGTCTCGGTCGTAGTAATCGTAACTGCCGGTAACACGCACTTTACTACCGACTTTACTCACCACTTTGAGGTTCATTCCCAACAAATCAACTTTGGCATCGACGGCCTCAGTTGGCAGTTGATAACCATATCCGGAGCTGATGAGGGCTTCATCTTGGCTCATTTGTCCAGTCATGATACGACCGGATAATGAATTGAAACCGTCATTATACTGGCCCAGTAGGGTTACTGTATGCGACTGGTTGTCGGGATCGAGTGCCTTAGTTCCCGAGGTTTGTGCGCCAAAGGTTGGGTTAAATGCGCTCTCAAAATTCAATTGGCTATATTCATTTTTGAAAATAGAACCATTGTAATTTAAGGCTGTAAACCAACGGTCACCTTTGAGTTTTACCCCTGCTTCGATGGTATCTGTAGTGTAATCCACAGGTTCTGGAAGCATGATTGACTGGTTAAAAAATCCACCCGATGTTTGTTTGAGACCGGTTTTTTCTTCACGCATGAAGTTAACGTAGGCACTCCAGAGTGACTCACCTTGATACTCAAAGCCTAAACCTTCTCGTTGACGCTTAAGTGATAGCTCAAAGGGATTAAGGCTGCTAATTAGCCCAGGCATTTGGCTACTGGAACCCGCAGTAACCCAATTATCGGGTAGGGTTAAGTCGTTACCACCGATGCCCAAATAGGGTGACATGGCATCGTTAGTATCGTAGGTCGCGATTTCACGATAGTTAACATTAACGTTGTATTGGCCAAGTTTGCCCGCATTAATATCTAAACGACCACCGTCCATTCCCAGTTGGTAGGCTTCAACACTGGCGCGGTATCCATTTTCACCGCGAAATGTTACATCGGCATCAAATTTAGCAGCAACGTCACTATCACTACCAAAGGCATTGGCGGAGTGGATATCATCTTCGCCGTTATAGCCAAACCCGCCACCGACAGAGCCTGATACACCAGTCTCCACGATACAAGCTTTACAGGCCCAAGCTGCTAACTTCACCTTATCTGTGTTGGCATTGGCAAGGCCGTAACCATCGGCTGCGACGGCAATACCAGTATTGGCTAATAACGCTAACGTAATTAGATTGAGTTTAAATTTCATATACTCGTCTCCTTAGCGCTGTAAAAGCTTGCCAGATGGATGGTTAGAACCATGAACCTGACTATGGCAATTTAAGCAGCTTCTTCCACCCGTAAAGGCATTGTCACCTACGGTGGCGCCTAAACCAGTGTTGCCTAAGTAGGCATTGCTGGCGTGACCATCACTGGCGTGACATTGCTGACACAATTGTGGGGCACGGGTTTTGAGCATCGCGTCATTCACGCTTCCGTGTGGGTTATGACAGGTCACACAATTCTCGGTGACCGGTGCATGTTCCCACAGTTTGGGGCCGCGTTTTTCGGCGTGGCAGGAGTAACAAGTGTCATTGATGCTGGGCTTATTTAGATCGGCATCTGCTACGCTCCCATGGGGATTATGGCAATCGCTACAGGTCATTTGCGCCCATTTAAGTGGGTGACTAGAGCGTTTGTTCATATCTGCTTTCTGCTTGGTATGGCAGCTAGTGCAAACTTCCATTTCGGTGTTTTTGGACAGCACAGGATCTTTAGCCACGTGCACTTGGTGACATGAGGCACAGGCAACATCCGCATTGTCATGGTGACCACCGTTCCAAGCCATACGTTTGTCGTCTTGGTGACAGCTTAAACAGACGCTGTTTTGCTTATTTGCCGATAAGGTCGATTCTTTACCGAAGGTGATCATCGGTTCGTTCCCGCCCTTATTGTGTTGCCCTAATGGACCATGGCATGCCTCGCATTGTAGACCAGCCATTGGGCTCTTAGAGGACTCAATAGCACCGTGGACACCTTTAAAGAGGTCCATGACTTTTTCAGATTTTTTATGGCACATCAAACAAGTATCTGCACCCTTTGAGGAGTAGTTACCCTCGGCAAATTTCTTGTCTAAGGTCGCTTCAACTTGCTCTGGGGTCATTTTTGCATCCCACTTGGCAGCGTGCGCACTCGGAGTGATGCTAAATGCTACTACTACTGACACTATGATTGCCGGTAATAGATTTTTGATTTTTATTTTGTTCTTCATAATAAGCTTCCCAACTTGTCCCAATGATATTCCAGTTTGGGGGAGCTAGCTCCCCCAGCTTGGGCAAATTACAAGTTCACTTTGGTGTGATCTGCTGGTGTTGGGGCGTGGCAGTAGAAACAGGTTTCTGACTGGGCCGCTTGGTTAGCTTGGGTATAGTCACCATCAACAATTGCACCCATATTTTCTAAGCCATGGCCAATTGAAGATACCGCATGGCAAGATGTACAAGTCGCTGTGATTGGGGTGGTGTACTTACCCGCTGAAGTGGCCAGAGCGCCTTTCTTCTTGAAAGCATCCAAGTTGAAGTCGTTATGGCACTGAGTACATTCTTTGATAACACCTTGTTCACCGTGAACAACGTGCAATTTCATTTCGAATGCACCTTTGTTGGCACCACTTGCATAGGTGCCATCAGGCGTATGGCAGACCACACAAGCGTCGACACCGATAATGGCTTTACCGTTAGCATCTGTAGTGTGCGACAACTGTTCAGTCATCAGGAAGCCTGCGTGATACCCCTTATGCAGCTCGAAGGTTTCACCGTGACATTGTTGGCAGGCGCCGAAGTTCACAGAGTTCACGTGGCGAGTGCTAGGTGCATTACCTGATTTCGTGCCGAACACTAAATCTGCTTTCATTGAGGTTGTGTCTGTAGCAGAAGCACATGCAGTGATAGTGCTTCCAGTGTTACACATCTCAAGACCGATGAAAGTAAATGCAGTGTCTGTGTCTGTACCACTTGCTCCAAATGGAAGGGCAGGGATGGTGAACACAAATTTACCATCGACGATGGTAACATCGCTTTGCAGTGTGTTAGCAGACACTAAATCTTTAACGACGTGGGCCAAACCACTACCTGGGCTCTTGTTATATCCCATGATTGGGAAGTTAGGACCCACGTTAGTGATGGTTTCGATACGTTTGATTTTGTCCAGAACAGTGTTGGCATCAATCGCTGCACCACTCGCGTCCAGAATCGATACGGTTAATACCGCAGTATCGTCAGATTGGCCTACTAACGTTGAGGTCAAGCCATATTGCGCTTGAACTGCTTTTTTAGTGTTTGTGGTGCTGGTGTGTAACTCTTCTGTCCAAGCGCTGTTATGGCAGGCTATACAGTTTGAGTTGTCGAGTTGTTGCGAGTGACCTTGGCCTGCTGCGAAATCAACGCCAGTATGGCAGCTACCACAGGTTGCAGCGGTGGGCACTCGCGTCCAATTGCCCCAATCAGGAGCTGCGTCATTTTGGTTATGGCAGCTTTGACAGCTTTCCAATGAACCTAAGCTCAGATCCTTATGCTTAGCATGGATAAGCACATTGAATTCTTTGCCCTCTCTTACTTTTCCTGTTGAGTGGCAGGTTGCGCAGTAATTTACATCTGAATAACCTCCACCGTGAATCACGTTTGCAATATCTTGGTGACAAGCGTTACAGCTCTCGTTCGCAACGACTTTGCGGCTGTAGCTAGGTTCTGCACCAGAATCTGCGGTGAAGTCAACGAACGCGTTGCTATTAGGTACAGTAGTACCGTCGGGTAACGGGGTGTTATAAGCGCGAATTAATACACGTTGCGCTAACTCATCGTTATAGGTGAACGTTGTGTTTTCGCTTAGGTTCATTTTGAAGGTATAGCTGTAATGGCCGTTTTTCATGTCCACGAATGTGCCAGGACAGGTTGAGGCGACATCACAAGTTTCATCGCCAAAGTACTGCCATTGTGAGGCATTACCTGCACCAGTCGCTCCCTGAGGGATGAGTTGTGCTGCAGCAAAACGCATTTTTTGTAAACCAACAACGGGTAAATCATCTTCGTTGGTCACTACAAATTCCACGCTTGGAACGCCATTAGTGACCATGGCTTTATTGAAACTAAAATTAAGAGTTTGAATCGCTGGTGCTGGCTCGCCACCTGGATCGCCAGGTTCGCCATCTTTTCCATCGCTACCACCACAGCCTGTTAAGGCCATTGCGGCAGCACTTGCTGCAAGCAATAGTGCAATTTTTGATTTGTGTGCGTTCATCATTTTTTTCCCTGCATAGGTTTGGCATCGCTTAGAGAGCTAATGTTCTTGGCCCGACAGATTCTTTGTCTGTACTTTGGTCTTGAGGGCGCTTTAAGTTGATGCTGGAAATAGAATTCCCCAAAGAAAGGCTAACTCAACATTACCTTAAAATCTTCAAGGCTTTTGCTAATGTGTGACTTGGATCTTTCTATTTCTAAAGAGGTAGTTAAACCCTCGGCCCAATTTAATTTTAGTACAAAAAATAGCTGGAAAAGGGGCTTTTAAAAAAAAGAGAGAGGTAATCCTCTCTCTTTAATAATTTTGTCTCTATCGACTAAATAGAAAGTATGACTTAGTTACCGTGAGCACTGCGTAACTGAGTTGGAGTATGGCAGGTTGAGCAGCTTTCTGAGGCTCTTGATTTTGCATCTTCAGCACTTGTGCCATCTAAGACACCACCATTTCCTTCAATATGTGCCTTAATCGAATCGGTCACAAACTTTTGGTGACAACTCAAACAAGCACCCGTATCGGAAGAAACCCAAATATCAGCGCCACTATTATTAATATCTCCATAGCGCCACGTTCTTTCTGGAGCGCGGCCTAAGGCAATACCATTATCAGTGTGGCAGGTTGAACAATCTGTCTTTAATACAGTGCCAGATTGAAGACCATAATATTTAAGGTAATGGCCTTCACGTTCATGGGCTTTCCAAGCAAAGCTGGTTGGGATCTTGCCGCCTGGATAGGCTGCATCTGCCGTCAGAGTCTTATCCGATGTATGACAAGTTTGGCAGTTTACGCCGTTGTCATTGTGGTAGATTTCCTGATTGTGGCAACCTTGACATTTAGTTGGGTCGATGATTTCACGACGTGTGTTAGCGGTTGCAGCGCTATCTACACCTGTGTCTTTCCAAACGAAGTGGTAAGGGGCTTCTTTCACGGGCACTTTGCGCACGTTCGTCACACTACAATCGGTTGGAACGATTTCAGCAACACCGTAACCACCTTTGTTGAAACACACTGCTAATGTTGACCAGAGTTCAAAGGTTTTACCGTTCGCATCCGCAGGTAAGCTGGACGAAGTACCAGTTAATGTATAGGTTTTGGTCGCTTCGTTATAAGTGCCCTCGCTCAGTCGGACACGACGTTGGTTATAAGGGGCATCTGAATAACTAGGGAAATCTTTATCAGAATCCCATGCCACAATAACGCGTGAACTTTGGTCTACAAATGTTTTATCGATAGCATTGCCGTCTTTATCGACCACTTGAACGTCGAAGGTTATTTGGTTTGTGCTATTTACACCGATATTGCTGAACTTAACGCCCATCGCTTCAGTTTCAGTGTAGGCTTTTAACACATCACCATGGCGTTTAGCAGCATTACCTGTACCAGGGTATGTATCAGTTGCATTATGGCATGACATACAATTGGTACTGCTGTGATTTGTAGATGGTTTTTCGGAGTGACAAGCTATACACGCTTGATTACTTAAATCAGATTTGAATAAATCCGCATTGGCAGGTGCATTGGTGCCTTCAACGTGACAAGCAGAGCAATCCGCAGCGGGTTTGAATGGAAAACCGACTTTGCCATAGTCATATACACTGCCACCATAGCCAACGACTTTGTAAGGAGAGTCAACAGTAGCTCCAGATTCATCGGTAGTTGTACGCTCACCACCTTTATGAATTGCATGGATCATATAGGTGAATTCGATACTGTTACCTGACTCAGGATCTCCCGATGTGGCTGTATGGCAAGATGCACAGTTTTCAAGGTCGATGCGACGACCACCATGCAAAGCCAAACTTTCAGGTTGGTGACAGTTGTAACAGGTCTCAATTGAAACCACATTACGGGTTTGGATGCCTTCAGATTTACCAGTAGAAGGTTGCCAATCAAAATGCCCGTTGGTAGTGACCTGTGGCAGTTTGAGCTCTAATGTTGCACGTTGAGTCGCATCAGCACTATAGGTGACTGTTAGTGGGTCGACAACATTCGAAATGTTAACTTGGTAGGTATATGAATAGCTGCCGTCGCCATGATCGACTAAACAGGTATCACATTTGCTTGCTTGTTCTACTCCTGCTTGATATTGGGTAGAGGGATTAAGATTTTCTACACCTTCAGGTGCGGTTTTAGGCTCTACTTTAGAATTGATATAAGCTTGCCATTGGTAACCACGGTCTTGAGCTATGTCATCGACAGTTTCAGTCACCTGTGTTAGTTGAGCTATTCCGAAACGTAGATCGTAATCTTTAGTTAAGCCAAGCACTGCAACACCGTTGGCATTCTCTAAATTAAAATCCACAGTCACTTTACCGGCATCTACGGTTGCATTGGTAAAGATTGCTTTTAATGTTGAGGTGGAATCGATATTTACGCCAACGACACCAGGTTTTCCGTCTTCACCGTCTTTACCGTCACTGCCACCGCAGCCAACAAGAAGAAGTGAAAGTAATCCGGCACCCAACATCGCTTTTGATGCGCTATTGAAATTGAACCGTTTCATCATGATATTTCCCTGCAAAAGTAGTATTCATCATCAAACTCAGTTATCAAGAATAGTTCCTATTAACCGCATTCAATGTGTGGAATTATTTTCCAATTCTAAGGCTAACCAACTTATCTGTATTTATCAGTCACTTTAGGCGGGTTTTGTGATTGATATCTGACTATTTCTTTAGGGGTAGATTGCAACATAGTACGACTTCCATGGTTGTTGATAATCAATGACCTTTCAGGCCAATTCCATTACTCGAACTAACAAATTATTGACTAAAGCTTATTGCTGGCTTTGGGGTTTTGGATGAAACAACACATTTATTAGTGGTTTTGTATTGTTTTATCGCCAATAACTATATTAGTCATAGCTGCAGGAGTTGCACTGTGTAGCGCATATTTTTGATGCAATTGATGGGGATCTACATTTGGTAGCTCAATGTCAAACCAAGAAATTGAGCGTTATTTTCTTGATTGATTTCATTACGTTTTAACTGGCTAGGTGACATTTCAGAATTGGGGTTTTGATATTGCCAATGTGAAGAGTGTGACTTTTCTATCAACCAGTCGAATCTTAGCTTGAGACTGTTGCCAAACTGGTATTTGGCGTAGGCATTGAGATTGTGTTTATGGTTAACAGCGTCGAGAGAGTAGTTTGCTGCAGTTTCGAGACGCTCAATCTCATAGCCTCCATCGGAATAGCGGTAATCCAAACCCAGATTTAGCCGCTCGGTCATCACATTTTGATAATTAATGCTTGCGCCAAGCATTGTTGAGGCGTCTGAAATTAGACTGTCGCTTCGTTTGATATTAGAAATAAAAGGGTTTTCCAATATAGATAGCATTTGCCATTTTTTATCGAGGTAATAATTAAGGCTCAAATTTTCCGATATAGGAAAGAGTCCTGCGATGTTAACGCCCTGGTAGCTTGCTTGCGTTGACGCAGTTAGGCTGGGGTCATAGTCTTCTTCAATCTGATAAAAATCTAAACCAATCAGAATCCTATCGTGATTGTAGCCAGCGTGCACAATGAGCTTATGCTCATTAAAGTCGTTTAATTTGGCGTAGCGTTCCTCATGTGTTTGAAATGCAAATTGATTGCTGGCAACGTTTACATCAGTAGTATCTGTCGTGCTAACCTCGCCCTTTACCCATCCTGACCAAGAGGGTGAGAAACGGTAATTCAATTTAGTAACATAGGATGTACCGAAAAGCGGAGTTCTATTGGCCGATAGTTTGATATATTCGAGTTGCTCGAAACCCATTTTTACATTGTCATTGCTTGGAGATGGATTTTGGGCTTCAGGGTAAAGGTGACGATTGGCTGACTGTGGGGTCTTTACAAATCCTTGCAAATAACTGCCATCAGCGGTGACCCAGCTCGAAAGAGTTACAGGCAATAAACTACTTTCTTGGGAGGTTAGCTGTTGCAGATTAAATTGCGAATCGAAATTATGGAGCTGATTTTGCGGAGTTAATTGAGTTTGATTGGGGATAAGATATTGGCACTGCAAGCAGTTATTAGTCGAGATTGTAAGGCTTGTTGTATTTGAAGCCGTTGAAGCAAAATCTAAAGCTTGGCACGGAGTAATTAGGCCCGAGACGACTATGGTCACGATGGCGATGTTAATACGTTTCATTGAAAGATGAATCGCTGTAGTTAACATTGTTCTACCCTAATCATTTATTTTTAGAATTGTGCATGTTCTATCTGTTTGCCTATGCAAACTCACCTTGAGTCTAAGCGTGTATGATGTGCAATCACCCAACATAGACGTCGCAAGAACGGAACATCCCTTTTGGGGATAGTTGTAAGGATTATGTCTGTTTTATTGGGTTTTAGACTGAAATGGATTCTGCACTTGATACATAAATCAATACTAGGACAGTCGTACAACATCTGCTTAACATATTTCGTGTTTTTAATCGGAGTATCTGATTTAAGTCGTTACTAACTTAGTAAAAGTGGCTGATGAGTCGACTCAATTTTGTCCAATTACAAACCAAATTTCCCTTCACAATGGGTTAAAAATCACCTGAATGCGCTTTAGGAATTTTTTATTTTCAGTAGGGCGTTTATTCATTGGGATTTTTATCACATAATACCCAACACAATTGAAAACTATTATCGTTACCAGTTAAAAAGATTGATCTAGGTAAAATTATTAGCTCAATCACTTCGTTAGAATAACGACAGTTTTTCAAGCTGAAGCTGTTACTAAGGTAGAAAACGTAATGAAGTTAAGCGAACTTAGCCCGGGTGATCGCGGCATTATTTCTGAAATCGGGCGTTTGGATCTGCCGCAGACAGTTAAGCGAAAATTATTATCTATGGGGATTACCCCAAACACACGATTTGCTTTGATTCGACGTGCACCAATGGGCTCAGGTTTAGAGCTGGATATTCGTGGTAGCAAACTTTGTATGCGCAGAGACTTGGCAGATATTATAGAGGTGGAAAAGGCGAATGACTAAGCAGTTTCATTGCGTCACTGTCGGCAATCCCAATGCGGGCAAGTCGACACTCTTCAATGCGCTCACAGGTGCAAATCAACAAGTAGGAAACTGGTCTGGGGTGACTGTCGAAAAGAAGACGGGTCACTTTACCCTAAATGGTGCCGATGTTTACCTCACTGACTTGCCAGGTATTTACGATCTTCTTCCAGCTGGGAATAGTTGTGATTGCTCCCTTGATGAGCAAATTGCCCAGCAGTATTTGGCCGAACAACGTGTCGATGGCATCATTAACTTGGTTGATGCAACGAATATCGAACGCCACCTCTATTTAACTGCACAGCTACGTGAATTAGAAATCCCCATGGTGGTGGTGCTCAATAAAATTGATGCGGCCACCAAGCGCGGTATTCGTGTCGATATTCACAAGATGAGCCAAGAATTGGGCTGCCCTGTTATAGGTGTTTGTTCACGGGAGGCGGCTGACGTTGCTAAAGTGCAGGCTCAAGTGCTGGATTTGCTTCAAGGTCGTGTATCTGAAGCACCATTAATCCTCGATTATGACCCACAAATTGAAGCGGGTGTGCAAATGCTTTGCGCTAAGGATGCTGAACTTAGCCGCGGACGTGCTTTGGCCATGCTTGGCAATGGTTCAGGTTGTGGTAGTTGTAAAAACGCCCAGTTACAACACGAAGTGAATAGCTGCACTCAGCAGATTGCACAGCAAGGCCATGATATTGAAGTACTGGTGGCGACAACGCGCTTTGATTTTGTTGAGCGTGTATTCCGAGGTTCGGTAAACGAAGATGGATTTCAGACATTAAGCGATAAACTCGATAAATTAGTGCTGCATCCTATTCTCGGTATTCCGGTGTTTTTGTTTGTGATGTATTTGATGTTTATGTTTAGCATCAATATCGGTAGCGCCTTTATCGATTTCTTCGATATTTCAGTGGGGGCACTGCTAGTTGACCACTTAGGGGCATTCTTAACCGATATTGGTTCCCCTGCTTGGTTAGTAACATTACTCGCTGGTGGTGTGGGTCAAGGTATTCAAACGGTATCGACCTTTATCCCTGTAATCGCGGCGTTATTCCTAGGCTTATCTATTTTAGAAAGCTCAGGCTACATGGCTCGCGCAGCATTTGTGGTTGATGGACTCATGCGCCGCATTGGTTTGCCGGGTAAAGCTTTCGTCCCTATGATTGTTGGCTTTGGTTGTTCAGTTCCTGCGATTATGGCCACCCGAACCTTAGGCAGTGAGCGTGAACGTATCGTTACCGGCATGATGGCACCGTTCATGTCCTGTGGTGCACGTTTACCTGTATATGCGTTATTTGCTGCAGCCTTCTTCCCCGATTCAGGCCAAAACCTCGTATTCCTGCTATATGTTATCGGGATTTTTGCGGCAATTGGTACGGGTCTATTACTGCGTAATACTTTATTGCCAGGAACGAGCAGTGCAGTAGTTATGGAGCTACCAAGCTACGAGCTGCCTAAGTTTAAGGCGGTAATGGTTCGAACTGGCAAACGTACTAAGAGCTTCATTCTTGGTGCGGGTAAGACTATTGTCCTCGTAGTGACCATGCTGAATTTTGTGAATGCTATTGGCGTTGACGGTACCTTTGGCCATGAGGACAGCCAAGAGTCGCTGCTCAGTGTCACTAGCCAAAAGATTACTCCCATTTTTGCACCTATGGGTATTGAGCAGGAAAACTGGCCTGCTACTGTGGGTATTATCACGGGAATATTTGCCAAGGAAGCCGTTGTCGGAACGTTAAATAGCTTGTATACCGACGCGAGCCAAGATGATGATGGACTGACGCCATTATCCGAAAGTTTCAACGAAGCCTTAGCGACCATTCCTGCTAACCTCTTTGGGTTAGATTTAGAAGATCCGCTGAAAATCTCTGTGGGTGATGTATCCAATACTGAGGTTGCCGCTGAGGAACAGGGTGTTGAAACCTCAACATTTAGTGCGCTGCAATCGGGCTTTACTACTAAGATAGCGGCATTTTCTTATCTGCTATTCATCCTACTCTATACCCCGTGTGTGGCTGCAATGGGCGCATTAGTAAACGAATTTGGCTCACGCTGGGCAACCTTTGCTGCGACTTGGACCTTCGCTTTAGCCTACGGCTCGGCAACGGTGGTATACCAAGGGGCAACCTTTAGTTCGCATCCATTGCAATCTAGCCTGTGGATCGGCTTCTTTGTAATAGCTTTGGTGATTTTCTACCAATGGCTTAAACGTAAAGGGCGCCGTACTCAGCAGATTATCCCAGGGATCAGGATTATTACCGAGTAGCAATTTCGAAGTATAAACAAGTGGTGACTGAGCAAATAATGTCAGCTCAGTCGGCATAGAGATAAAAGCAGCTTTTATGGCTGCTTTTATTGTTTTACTATCCCAGCATTTTCGACATTTAAGCATATTGTTTCGACAGGGCTGTTTAGGTTTGCATCGAGTTTTATCTGTATCTGCGCAAAATGCATTTGCCAAGTGCTAATATTTTCAGTGTTAAGCGCCTGTTTAAAAAACACCCTTAAATGTCATTATACCTAGCGCCATTACATAGTTTTTGGCTTTGGGCATTGTAACTGGCACAGATCTATAGGATCATGCTAGTTTTGTTAAAATAGCCATTGTTCGCAAAGAGGAATTCCATGAGTCATGTGGACACTGAAGTACGTCCGAGTAACTTTATTCGTAACATCATCGATGAAGATCTGAAAAGTGGTAAGCACTCCAGTGTGCAGACCCGTTTCCCGCCTGAGCCAAATGGCTATTTGCATATTGGTCATGCTAAATCTATTTGCCTAAATTTTGGTATTGCCCGTGATTACCAAGGATTGTGCAATCTTCGTTTCGATGATACCAACCCTGAAAAAGAAGATATCGATTATGTTAACTCGATTCAGGAAGACGTACGTTGGTTGGGATTCCAGTGGGATGGTGACGTTCGTTATTCATCTAACTATTTTGACCAGTTACATCAATATGCGGTTGAGCTGATTAACAAAGGTTTAGCTTATGTTTGTTTCTTAAATGCAGAAGAAACCCGCGAGTACCGTGGCACTTTGAAAGAGCCAGGAAAGAACAGTCCGTATCGCGATACACCTGTTGAAGAAAACCTGCGTTTATTTGAAAAAATGCGCTTAGGTGAATTCAAAGAAGGTGAGTGTGCACTGCGTGCCAAAATCGATATGGCATCGCCATTTATCTGTATGCGCGACCCAGTGATTTACCGTATCCGTTTTGCTCACCATCACCAAACCGGTGACAAGTGGTGCATTTATCCAATGTACGACTTTACTCACTGTATTTCGGACGCTATTGAAAACATCACTCATTCTCTGTGTACCTTAGAGTTCCAAGATAACCGTCGTCTGTACGATTGGGTGCTGGATAACTTAGATGATTTTCAAGCGCCAAATCGAACCCGTCAGTACGAGTTTTCACGCTTGAATCTCGAATACACGTTAATGTCGAAGCGTAAACTAAACGATCTTGTTACCCGCAAATTGGTTTCTGGTTGGGATGATCCACGTATGCCAACGATTGCTGGCCTTCGCCGTCGTGGTTACACGCCAGCCTCTATCCGTGAGTTCTGCCAACGTATCGGTATCACTAAGCAAGAGAATATGGTTGAAGTGGCCATGCTCGATGCTTGTATCCGTGAAGAGCTGAACGAGCACGCGCCGCGCGCGATGGCGGTATTGCGTCCATTGCGGGTGGTAATTGAGAATTACCCAGAAGGTCAAATCGAGACCATTCAAGCTGCTTCACACCCAAGTGATGAAAGTATGGGCAGCCGTGAATTAGCCTTCGGCCGTGAACTGTTTATTGATGTGGCAGATTTTAGAGAAGAAGCCAACAAGCAATACAAGCGCTTAGTCACGGGTAAAGAAGTGCGTCTGCGTAATGCCTATGTCATTAAAGCTGATCGTTGTGATAAAGATAGTGAAGGTAATATCACTACGGTTTATTGTACCTATGACGCCGATACTCTGGGTAAAAATCCAGCAGATGGCCGTAAAGTTAAGGGTGTTATTCACTGGGTTGAAGCAACTACCGCTAAACCTGCTGAGTTCCGTTTATATCAACGCCTATTTACCGATCCAAATCCGGCGGCCGCTGAGACCGTGGATGAAGTGCTAAACCCACATTCACTTGAGGTGGTACAAGGTTTAGTTGAGGCAAGCCTAGTAAATGCACCTGCTGAAAAAGCGTACCAGTTCGAGCGTGAAGGTTATTTCTGCGCCGATAACAAAGACTCTTCAGCCGAGCATTTAGTATTCAACTTAACAGTGGCTCTACGCGATTCTTTTGAATAACAGGTGTTGAAATAACACGTTTAGTGAGTTGTTAGGAAAACGGCTTTCGAACAACAAAAAGAAGACCCGTAGGGTCTTCTTTTTTTATCTGTGTTATTTGCTCATAGCGGATGCCCGTAATGAATTTGGTCAGAGCAATGTCAGTTCGGATTATTGGTACATAGGACCAAAGCCGATGCTCCACAGAATGACACTCGATGCCATTAATCCAACCAACAGAACTAATCCCGCCGTCACCATTGAGCTGGCATAGATAAAGCCTTTCTCTTCAGGGATGTTCATTATGATGGGGACACCCGCATACAGCAGGTATACCGAGTAGGCTAAACCAACCAAACCAACAACCATAATAAACCATAGTACAGGGTATAGCGCGGCGATGCCCACCATAAACAGCGGTGTAGCCGTGTAAGACGCAAGCTCAAGAGCTTGGGTAGGTGTAGGTTGTGCATCAAAGGTTTTTGCCATCCAATAGGCAAGATAGGCGAGGGCAAACACGCCACCGATTAGGCCGAAATACATGCCCACCGACATATACATTGCACTCAGCGGCGTGAGGTAAATTGGTTCACCAGCGCCAGGATTCCACCCAATGTAGGCGGTGGCAATAAAACTACAGACGGAGGGAATTAACGCGATAATTAATACATGGGTGAGGCTGCTCTTAAGCGCCTCGTGATTCTGTTCTATCGTGTGCCACTCTTGTTTTGGATGAGTGTACAACCCCATTAAGTGATTCAGTATCATTCTAGTTATCCTTGTTCAGCATTGATGTTTGCTCGCCAAACAACAGACGAGCTGTAGCAGCTCCACAGTCGAGTTAAATGGCTCTCCAAAATTTAACGCCAGACTGGTTCCCATAAAGACTTCGAGGCTACCCAAACAAGGCCTCATATCTTGAGGGTGTAGGTTATATATTGAACAAAAAGCCCTCTGCGTCAAGTTTACTGCAGCCTAGCGCTATAGCTTAAAGATAACTTGGCGTAAAATAAGCCGATATTGATTAGATGATATTGAGTAACCTATGCAGCAATTATTAGCTCCCGTACATGCGTTTTTGCGTTGTGAAACCCCGCGAACTTGGATTGAGGCCGCGCGGGACCCATCTTCGTTAAATGAGCTATTGATTGATCATTGTAATTGCGAGCTAAAGGCGGCGCAGACGGCGATGTTCCTGCTAAGACGTTATGCATTAGATAAAGACAGTGGTCAGTCATTGCTCACTTGGGCAAAACCTTACGAAGAGTTCGTGTACTTAAAAGATAGGGATATTGAGCAGTTTCTAGCACGGGACGTAAAGAAAAATGAGCTAGTCGCTAATTTACAACCTAATCCGCATTTTACCTACGCTCAGGATTTAATTCCGCCGTTAATTCGTTTAATCAAGGAAGAGTTTCATCATTTCGAACAAGTGCTCGAGCTGATGCACGCGCGAAATATTTCTTACCAAAATATTCGTGCAGGGCGTTACGCGAAAGGGATGATGGGTTTTGTCACTACCCATGAAAAGCACATTTTACGGGATAAGTTGATTGTCGGTGCTTATATCGAAGCGCGCTCCTGTGAGCGTTTTGCTAAACTTGCACCCTATTTAGATGCAGAGCTTAGTAAGTTCTACGTGTCCTTATTACGCTCTGAAGCACGTCATTTCGAGGATTATCTTAAGCTTGCTCAATTGGTCTCGAGCGAAGATATCAGTGAACGAGTGGCTTATTTGGGTGAGAGAGAAGCCGAGTTGATCCTAGCGATGGATGAAGAGTTCCACTTCCACAGTGGCCAGCCTGCTATTAAGGAAGAGTGCATGGCACAGGGCCTAAGTTAACGAAAACTAAGATATATTGACCATCAACAGAATAAGCAGCTCTTAATGGTCAATAGCTTTCTTAACTAGCTCGAAATGGAAGGCTTTTTAACTGAATCCCATCGGCATGTATGCTAAGTACGCTGCCTTGTTCATACCAATCCCCTACCACAATCCGTTTACAGCCATTATCTAACTCATGGATGGCGGGTCTGTGGGTATGGCCATGGATCATCTGCTTAGTATGGGTTTTCGCAAATAGGTCGTTCACCGCGCTGGGCTCAACATCCATAATCACATAGCTTTTTTGCTTATTGCTAGTCTGACTATTACTGCGGATTTTATTGGCAATGGCCTGGCGCTTCTTTTTTGGTAAACAGCTATAAAGCCAGCGGGCAAAACTAAAACTGCGAAGTTTACGAAAGCGTTGGTAGGCAATATCCAGGGTACACAGGCTGTCGCCGTGTAGGATAACGGTTTCAATACCGTATAAATTCAAGCAACTGACTTCAGGCAGCATTTGCATACCAGCAGCTTTAGCAAAGTGTTTACCTAGCATAAAGTCACGGTTGCCATGGATAAAATAGACAGGGAGTTTTTGTGAAACCTTTTTAAGCTTTTGTGCCAGTTCGAGGGCAAAGGGCGCGGCTAAATCGTCACCCACCCAAACCTCAAATAAATCACCAAGAATATAGAGGGCGTCGGCATCATCAAGCTCGGTCTCGAGAAAATGAGTAAATGCTTGGGTGATATCGGGGCGATCGGCACTTAAGTGCAGATCGCCAATAAATAAGGTTCGCATCCTAAGGAATTAGGCCGCTACGCTGACTTTTTCAATGATAACGGCTTCTAATGGCACATCTTGGTGCATGCCACGGTTGCCAGTGCTCACTGATTTGATTTTTTCAACGATATCCATGCCTTCAATCACTTCACCGAATACACAATAACCCCAACCTTGCATGGTTTCAGATTTGAAATCTAAGAAGGTGTTGTCGTTCACGTTGATGAAGAACTGAGCAGTGGCAGAGTGTGGATCTGAAGTACGCGCCATGGCGATAGTACCAGTACGGTTCGATAAGCCGTTGTTGGCTTCGTTCTTCACTGGCTCGTGGCAACGTTTCTGGCTCATTTCAGCGGTAAAACCACCACCTTGGATCATAAAGCCGTCAATTACACGGTGGAAAATAGTGCCGTCGAAGAAACCTTCGTCAACATATTTCATAAAGTTTGCCACGGTTAACGGTGCTTTTTCGGCATTCAGTTGCAGTTTAACGTCGCCAAAATTGGTGTGTAATGTGATCATGATTTTATACTCTCCGTAAATAGTGGCGCGATTCTAACTTATCTCGGATTGCGCGCAAAGGGCAGTATTCAAAACCTGCTTCTACATGGTAGACTGACCCCTTGATTTTACACTTGAATCTATCGTTAAAGAGAATACCGATGTTGAAGATTTACAACAGTATTACCCGCCAAAAACAGGAATTTAAGCCAATTACTCCCGGAAAAGTAGGGATGTATGTATGTGGTGTGACCATATACGATCTCTGTCATATTGGTCATGGTCGTACTTTTGTTTCCTTCGATATGATCGTTCGTTACCTGCGTTACGCAGGCTATGAGGTCAATTTTCAGCGCAATATTACCGATGTTGACGATAAAATCATCAAACGCGCCAATGAAAATAACGAAAGCTGTGATGCATTAACCGAGCGTTTAATTGGCGAAATGCACCGAGATTTTGATGCGCTAAATATGGTGCGTCCAGATTTTGAGCCGCGTGCGACGTTGCATATTGCTGAAATCATCGAGATGGTTGAACTTTTACTCGAGCGTGGCCATGCCTATGTTGCTGCCGATGGTGACGTGCTGTTCAGCGTGGCTTCATACCCAGAATATGGCCGTTTATCGGGCCAAAACCTCGATCAGCTGCAAGCCGGCGCCCGCGTTGAGGTTGACGAAAATAAACAAAATCCAATGGATTTCGTGCTCTGGAAAATGTCTAAGCCGGGTGAACCTACTTGGGAATCGCCATGGGGACCGGGTCGCCCTGGGTGGCATATCGAATGTTCAGCGATGAACAGCAAACACTTAGGCTTACATTTTGATATTCATGGCGGCGGTTCCGATTTACAGTTCCCGCACCACGAGAATGAAATCGCCCAGTCATGCTGCGCCCACGATACGCCGTATGTTAACTACTGGATGCACACCGGTATGGTGATGGTTGACCGTGAGAAGATGTCTAAATCCCTCGGTAACTTCTTCACTATCCGTGATGTGTTAGGCCACTATGATGCTGAAACCGTGCGTTATTTCCTGCTGTCGGGGCATTATCGTAGTCAGCTGAATTACTCAGAAGAAAACCTCAAACAAGCCCGTGCCGCACTCGAGCGTCTATACACAGCCATTAAAGATGTCGACATGACAGTTGCTGCCGCGCCAGCAGAAGAATTTGTGGCTAAGTTCAAGGCGGCAATGGATGATGATTTTAATACGCCAGAAGCCTACTCAGTGCTGTTCGACATGGTGCGTGAAATCAACCGCCTGAAAACTACCGATATGACGCAGGCGTCTGCCATGGCGGTTGCCATGAAGCAACTTGCCGATGTACTGGGTCTGTTAAGTCAAGATCCGGATGCTTTCTTTAAAGGTGAGGGCAGTGATGATGAAGTGGCGGAAATCGAAGCCCTGATCGTTGAGCGTAACCGTGCTCGCGCTGAAAAAGATTGGCCAGCAGCCGATGTGGCCCGTAACCGCTTAAATGAGTTAGGTGTCGTCCTAGAAGATGGCCCAAGCGGTACGACTTGGCGCAAGAAATAATCCCATCGCCTAAGTTTGATTCTCGTAAACAATAAAAAAACCTGCCAATGGCAGGTTTTTTTATACTTGCGGAACTTAGAACCTAGTCGTGGTATTGCTCAGCGGCATAAAGGGTGTTTTCAAGCAGACTGGCAATGGTCATTGGGCCAACACCACCAGGCACAGGTGTAATAAAGCTAGCGTTTTGTGCTGCCACTTCATATTGCACGTCACCTACCAGGGTGCCGTTATCTAGGCGATTAATACCTACGTCAATCACGATAGCGCCGGGTTTAATCCACTCTCCTGGGATAAAGCCTGGTTTACCCACCGCGACCACCACTAAATCCGCTTGACGAATTTTTTGTTCAAGGTTTTTAGTGAAACGGTGGCAGGTGGTTGTGGTGCAACCTGCTAGCAGTAATTCCAGTGTCATTGGACGGCCAACGATATTCGATGCGCCAACGACAACCGCATCTAAACCGTAAGTGTCAACACCTGTCGATTTGATAAGCGTCATAATACCCATTGGGGTGCATGAACGTAGTACTGGAATACGCTGGGCTAAACGGCCCACGTTGTAGGGGTGGAATCCGTCAACGTCTTTGTCGGGACGAATGCGCTCGATAACCTTTGAATCTTCGATATGCGCTGGCAGTGGCAGCTGCACCAGAATACCGTCGATGCTGGGATCATCATTTAGCTCGTCAATCAGGGCGAGCAGCTCTGCTTCAGTGTAACTTGCGTCTAAATCATATGAGCGAGAGATAAATCCGACTTCTTCACAGGCTTTACGTTTACTTCCAACATAAACCTGAGATGCAGGATCGGCTCCCACTAAAATGACGGCTAAACCCGGAATGCGAAGTCCGGCCTCTTTGCGGGCTGTTACTTTTTCGCTGAGTTTAGTGCGGATGGATTGAGCAATCGCCTTGCCGTCGATTATTTGGGCTGTCATGGGTGTAGGATATCCTTTATATGGGCGATGGTTAAAACGTTCTAACACAGAGATTGGCAATCGGCGGCTATTTTATCAGGGCATGGCGGGTGTGTCATGGTTAAAGCCGTGACCCATTGGATAAAAAAAAGCGTATTCGCCTGATAATTCAGCATCTAGTGACAATGATTAAAAAAATCGTTGACGGGTTTAAAGTGAGGGGCTAAGATGCGCTCCGTTCTCAGGCAGATGTATTCCTTTGCTAAGAGACAATTCGGTGATTAGCGCAGTCCGGTAGCGCATCTGGTTTGGGACCAGAGGGTCAGAGGTTCGAATCCTCTATCACCGACCAATTTATATTATTGGCTCATTAAATTCATCATGAACTAGAATGAGCGGGTAATAGGAATAGCTTAGATAAAAAGTTATTCCGCCTAGGTTAGGATACAGTAGATTCTGTAAACCATGCGCCCGTAGCTCAGTTGGATAGAGCATCCGCCTTCTAAGCGGATGGTCGCAGGTTCGAATCCTGCCGGGCGTGCCAGTTTCAGTGGTGATTGTAGCTCAGTTGGTAGAGTCCCGGATTGTGATTCCGGTTGTCGTGGGTTCGAGCCCCATCAGTCACCCCATTATTCGTACAGCATGTACAAATTAAAAAAAGCGACCAGAGGTCGCTTTTTTTATGCCTCAGATTCGGCCGTAGAGGCTCGACTCTGCACAAAACGGTGGCTATAATGTCGCGTCTTGATAGATATCAACTAACAACGACTAGTGCCAAAGCCAATAGCGGTGGGCATTGTAGTCAAATTTAATGATCAAGAAACGAATACGTGAATAGTTGATGACTCGGCTATTACAAAGGACGTTAGACAAATTTCGAGGTAAAACAATGCAAGTTTCTGTTGAAGCAACACAAGGCCTAGAGCGTCGCCTGACCATTTCTGTTCCTGCTGAACAAATTGAAAAACTGGTTAAAGACAGTTTACAACGTGAAGCTAAGCGTGCTCGTATCCCAGGTTTCCGTCCTGGCAAAGTGCCTGTAACTGTAATCAACAAACGTTATGGTGCTGCAATTCGTCAAGACATCACTGGTGAAGTGATGCAACGTAACTTCATCGAAGCAATCATCGCTGAGAAGTTAAATCCAGCTGGCGCACCTACTTTCGTTCCTGGTGCAACTGACGGTGACAAATTCGAATTCGTAGCAACTTTCGAAATCTACCCAGAAGTCGAATTAAAAGGCTTAGATGCAATCGAAGTTGAGCAACCAAAAGCCTCTGTTACTGATGCAGACGTTGACAGCATGATTGAAACGTTACGTAAGCAACACGCTACTTTCGCTGCTGTTGAGCGTGAAGCTGCCGATGGCGACAAAGTGAAAATGAACTTTGTTGGCAGCGTTGACGGTGAAGAATTCGAAGGCGGTAAAGCTGACGACTTCGAACTTCAATTAGGCAGCGGCCGTATGATCCCTGGTTTTGAAGCGGGTATCTTAGGTCACAAAGCCGGTGAAGAATTCGTTATCGACGTGACATTCCCAGAAGAATATCACGCTGAAAACCTGAAAGGTAAAGCGGCTAAGTTTGCTATCACTTTAACTGAAGTGTTAGCCGCTAACTTACCAGAAGTTAACGATGAATTTGCTTCTCTGTTCGGTATCGCTGAAGGTGGTTTAGACGCACTGAAAGCTGAAATCCGTAAGAACATGGTTCGTGAACTTGAGCAAGCGTTAAAAGCTAACGTTAAAGACCAAGTGATCACTGGTTTATTAGCTAACAACGAAATCGAATTGCCAAAAGCATTGATTGACAGCGAAGTTAACGTTTTACGTCAACAAGCGATGCAACGTTTCGGTGGCCAAACTGCCAACATGCCAGAATTACCAGCTGAGCTGTTCATCGAGAACGCGACTCGCCGTGTAAAAGTGGGTCTGTTATTAGGCGAAGTGATCAAGACTAACGAACTAAAAGCGGAAGACGAGCGCGTACAAGCGTTGATCGCTTCTATGGCTTCTGCATACGAAGATCCAAGTGAAGTTGTTGCCTACTACAACGGCAACAAAGAGCTGATGCAAAACATGCGCAACGTTGCTTTAGAAGAGCAAGCGGTTGAAGCACTGTTAAAATCTGCAAAAGTAACTGAAAAAGAAGTCGCTTTTGAAGAATTTATGAACAAGGCTACTGGTCGCGCATAAGCTTAGCTTGACTTAATCGGCTGTTCGCCATTTATAATGGCTCGTATGAGGCTCACCTCATGCGAGCCATTTTTATTTAGGGAAATGAATAATGCATAATGCGTCAGACATACAAAGTGCTTTAGTGCCCATGGTGATCGAACAGACTGCTAAAGGTGAACGCTCATTCGATATTTATTCTCGTCTGTTAAAAGAGCGAATTATCTTCTTGGTGGGTCAAGTTGAAGAGCACATGGCGAATCTGATTGTGGCGCAGTTGCTATTCCTCGAGTCAGAAAGTCCAGATAAGGATATCTTCCTTTATATCAACTCACCAGGCGGTTCAGTCACTGCGGGTATGGCGATTTACGATACCATGCAGTTTATCAAGCCAAACGTAAGCACGGTTTGTATTGGCCAAGCAGCAAGTATGGGGGCATTCCTACTGGCTGGCGGTGAGAAGGGCAAACGTTTCTGTCTGCCAAACTCACGCGTGATGATCCACCAACCACTGGGTGGCTTCCAAGGTCAGGCCTCTGATATCGCGATTCATGCCCAAGAGATTTTAGGTATCAAGCACAAGTTAAACTTGATGCTGGCCGAGCACACGGGTCAACCGCTCGAAGTGATTGAGCGTGACACTGACCGTGACAACTTTATGAGTGCAACCCAAGCGGTTGAATACGGTTTAGTCGATGCTGTGATGACTAAACGCGACTGATTTTTGCCTTTGACTGGGCTATGCTCTTAAAAGCGTGGCTTGGTAAAAGACGAGCAAGTTTAAGATAAGCAGTAGAGCAGACTGCAAATGAGGTAATGAATGGGCGACAACAAAAATAATGGTGACAGCGGTAAGTTGCTGTACTGCTCTTTTTGCGGTAAGAGCCAGCATGAAGTCAGAAAACTAATCGCTGGTCCCTCAGTATATGTGTGCGACGAGTGTGTTGAGTTATGTAATGACATCATTCGTGAAGAGATTAAAGAAATCTCTCCAAAGCGTGATCATGACAAACTGCCAACGCCACATGAGTTGCGTGCGCATTTAGACGATTATGTTATCGGCCAAGACAGAGCCAAAAAAGTGCTATCTGTTGCGGTATACAATCACTACAAACGTCTGCGAAATTCCTCTCCAAAGGATGGCGTTGAGTTAGGTAAGAGTAACATTCTGCTGATTGGTCCAACCGGTAGCGGTAAAACGTTGCTGGCTGAAACCTTAGCGCGTTCACTTAATGTGCCTTTCACAATGGCGGATGCGACTACCTTAACTGAAGCTGGTTATGTGGGTGAGGATGTTGAAAACATCATCCAGAAACTGCTGCAAAAGTGCGACTACGATGTTGAGAAGGCCCAGCGTGGTATCGTCTATATCGACGAAATCGACAAAATCAGCCGTAAATCTGACAACCCTTCAATCACCCGTGACGTATCGGGCGAAGGCGTTCAGCAAGCTTTACTTAAACTGATTGAAGGCACAATCGCGGCAGTCCCTCCACAGGGTGGTCGTAAGCACCCTCAGCAGGAGTTTTTGCAGGTTGATACCTCTAAGATCCTGTTTATCTGTGGCGGCGCCTTTGCAGGCCTTGAGAAAGTGATTGAGCAGCGTGCTCACGTCGGTTCAGGCATCGGCTTCGGTGCTCAGGTGAAAGGCGAGAAGGATAAGATCACTATCTCTGAGACCCTGTCTCAAGTTGAACCTAGCGATTTAGTCAAATACGGTTTAATTCCTGAGTTTATTGGTCGTTTGCCCGTGGTTGCGACGTTAACTGAACTTGACGAAGAAGCTTTGATTCAAATTCTGTCTCAACCTAAAAACGCGCTCACTAAGCAATACGGCGCGCTATTTGAGATGGAAGGCGTGGAGCTTGAGTTCCGTGAAGACGCTTTAAAAGCGATCGCCCAAAAGGCGATGTCCCGCAAGACCGGCGCTCGTGGTCTGCGTTCAATCGTTGAAGGTATTTTACTCGATACTATGTACGACATTCCATCGATTGAAGGTGTTGCCAAAGCGGTTGTTGATGAGTCCGTGGTCAATGGTGAGTCTGCACCTATCCTGATTTATGAGCACAATGACGCGCAGGCAGCTTCAGGCGAACAATAATTGTACGCTTTGCTAATAAATTGAAAATCAAGGAGTCCAATGGGCTCCTTTTTTTATTTTGCCCATTGAAACGAAACTAAGCGCCCCAATATACTCCTTATTAATCCTATTCATTTAAACGGAATCGAACTATGACCTTAGAGCGTGAAGCGCATATCGAACTCCCCGTGCTGCCACTGAGAGATGTGGTGGTATACCCCCATATGGTTATTCCGTTATTCGTAGGCCGTGAAAAATCCATTCGTTGCCTCGAAACGGCCATGGCCCAGGATAAACAAATTATTTTAGTGGCTCAGCGTGATGCTGAGTTAGATGAGCCCACCAAGGACGATATCTTTGATGTGGGCACAGTGGCGTCAATTCTGCAACTGCTTAAACTGCCAGACGGTACCGTTAAAGTATTGGTTGAAGGTGGTCGCCGCGCCCGAATTAACCGCTACACCCAAGAGAAGGAATTCTTTGTTGCTAAGGCTGAGTATTTAGAATCTGAGCCACTAGAAGATAAAGAAGAAGAGGTGCTCGTTCGCAGCGCTATCGGACAGTTTGAAGGCTATATCAAGCTGAATAAAAAAATCCCGCCTGAAGTATTAACGTCACTTTCCGGCATCGATGAAGCTGCGCGCCTTGCAGACACTATGGCGGCACATATGCCACTTAAACTTGAGGATAAGCAATCAGTCCTTGAGATGACGAATGTCGGTGAGCGCCTAGAATATTTAATGGCGATGATGGAATCGGAAATCGACCTACTGCAGGTTGAGAAGCGTATCCGCACCCGCGTTAAAAAACAGATGGAAAAGAGCCAGCGTGAGTACTATCTGAATGAACAGATGAAAGCCATCCAAAAAGAACTGGGTGACTTAGACGAAGGCCACGATGAGTTCGAAGCGTTAAATCGTAAGATTGAAGATGCCAATATGCCAAGCGATGCCAAAGAAAAGGCGCTGGCTGAGTTGAATAAATTACGCATGATGTCGCCAATGTCCGCCGAAGCCACTGTGGTTCGAAGCTACGTGGACTGGATGACCTCTGTGCCTTGGAGTCAACGTTCTAAAATCAAACGCGATTTAGCAAAAGCCCAAGAAGTATTGGATACCGACCACTATGGCCTCGAGAAGGTCAAAGACCGCATTCTGGAATACTTGGCAGTGCAGAGCCGTGTTCGCCAATTAAAAGGCCCCATCCTATGTTTAGTGGGACCTCCAGGTGTGGGTAAAACTTCTTTAGGCCAATCGATTGCTAAGGCGACTGGCCGTAAGTATGTGCGCGTGGCACTTGGCGGCGTGCGTGATGAAGCGGAAATTCGTGGTCATAGACGTACTTACATTGGTTCTATGCCGGGTAAAGTGATTCAAAAAATGGCTAAAGTGGGCGTTAAAAACCCATTATTCCTGCTCGATGAAATCGACAAAATGAGCTCAGATATGCGTGGCGATCCAGCGTCAGCCCTATTAGAGGTGCTTGACCCTGAGCAAAACGCGACGTTTAACGATCATTACCTCGAAGTCGATTACGACTTATCGGATGTGATGTTCGTGGCAACCTCTAACTCAATGAATATCCCAGGTCCGCTTTTAGATCGTATGGAAGTCATTCGTTTGTCGGGTTATACCGAAGACGAAAAGCTTAATATCGCAAAACAACATTTGCTAACTAAGCAAATTGAGCGTAATGGCCTTAAAGCGAGTGAAATCACAATCGATGATAGCGCGATAGTGGGCATTATCCGTTACTACACCCGTGAAGCAGGTGTGCGTGCGTTAGAGCGTGAATTATCTAAGATTTGCCGTAAGGTCGTGAAAATGATCCTGCTCGACAAGTCAATTAAGTCGGTCAGTGTGACGGCGGATAACTTAAAGTCATTCCTTGGCGTTCAGCGCTTCGACTATGGGAAAGCGGAGTCGAACAACCAAATTGGCCAAGTGACGGGTCTTGCGTGGACTGAAGTGGGCGGCGATCTACTGACTATTGAAGCAACCTCAGTTCCTGGCAAGGGCAAGTTGACGTACACAGGATCGCTTGGGGATGTGATGCAGGAGTCCATCCAAGCGGCAATGACCGTAGTTCGTGCCCGCGCCGAGCAATTAGGGATTAACGCGGACTTTTACGAGAAGCGTGATATCCATGTGCATGTGCCTGAGGGAGCAACACCAAAAGACGGTCCATCCGCAGGTGCTGCAATGTGTACTGCCCTGGTGTCGAGCTTAACCGGTAACCCAGTTCGCGCCGATGTGGCGATGACAGGTGAAATTACCTTACGTGGTGAAGTATTACCTATCGGTGGTTTAAAAGAGAAACTGCTGGCAGCGCATCGCGGTGGCATTAAATTGGTCCTCATTCCAAAAGAAAACGAGCGCGATCTGGAAGAAATTCCTGCCAACGTGATTGCCGATTTGGAAATTCGCCCAGTTCGTTGGGTCGATGAAGTGTTAAAACTGGCCCTTGAGAGACCCGTGGAGGGCTTTGAAGTGGTTAAAAACTTGGCATAACGCAAGAAAATGCGCTATCACGCTAAAAAAAATGAAAAAAGGGGCTTAACAAACCGCAGACCTGTGGTAGCCTAGGTCTGTGGAGAGTCAGTTGCTCCAATCCCTTGGGGCAACTGGCTTTGAGCTGTAATCCAGTTTTATTTATTTGGTTTTCCAACTCAGCTTGAACTTTGAATTCAAGCTTGTTATAAAAGCCTCCGCTGACCGCTCTAAAGACGGACTTGGTTGCGGCGCTAAAAAAATTACATTCAAGGGGATGACATGAACAAATCTGAACTAATCGAGAAAATCGCTTCTGGTGCTGATATTTCTAAAGCCGCTGCAGGCCGTGCACTGGATTCTTTTATCGCTGCTGTGACCGAAGGTCTGAAAGATGGCGATAAAATTTCTCTTGTTGGTTTTGGTACTTTTGAAGTGCGTGAGCGCGCAGAGCGTACTGGTCGCAACCCACAAACGGGTGAAGAGATCAAAATCGCAGCAGCAAAAATCCCTGCTTTCAAAGCAGGTAAAGCTCTGAAAGACGCTGTCAACTAATATTGATATCGTGGCCTTTGTAAGGCATTCGTAAGCAATAAGCACTGTTTAGACAGTGCTTTTTACGAATTGAAAGTAATGGATTATGTAAGGTTTTCACCCATTACTCGGGGTTTTAGCACTTACCATTGGTAGCGTCTGAATAATCCCCATAAATTACAGAAAGGCGCATCTCAAATCGATGCGCCTTTTTATTTTGTTAATCGCAACAAGCGAGAAATCTGATGTTAGAAAAGATCCGCGAAGGTTCGCAAGGCGTGATTGCTAAGGGCATTCTCGTACTTGTGATTTTATCTTTTGCATTTGCAGGCGTAAGTAGCTATTTAGGCTCTACAACCGACGTTCCTGCCGCAGAAGTCAATGGTGACGTGATCACTAAAGCCGAGTTAGAACAAGCTTACCAGAGTGAACGTGCTCGTATGGAGCAACAACTCGGTGAGATGTTCGCTGCGCTAGCTGCTGACGAAAAATATCTAGAAAGCATAAAGCAGAGCGTACTCGAGCGTTTAGTGGCGGACAAATTAATTGACCAAGCCGCCACTGCCATGGGATTACGTATCTCCGATGAGCAAATTATTGCGGCGATCAAAACGGAACCGGCTTTCCAAACCGACGGTAAATTTGATAATGACCGTTACCAAGCGATTTTGCGTCAATTGGGTTATCAGCCAACGACGTTCCGCAGCATGATGCGTGTTGATATGACTCGTCGCCAGTTAACTGCGGCATTAGTGGGCACTGAGTTCGTACTGCCAAGTGAAGCTAAGCAATTAGCAGAGCTACAAAATCAAACCCGTGATATTCGTTATGTAGTGGTCGATTCAGCGCCGTTCTTAGCAAGTGCAACAGTGACCGATGAGCAAGTTAAGAGCTACTATGATGCAAACCAAGGCCAATTCATGAGCCCTGAGAAGGTGAGCTTAGAGTATGTTGAGCTTAATGCGGCTGACTTTGCCAAAGACAGCAAAGTGACTGACGAAGAAGCGCAAACTTATTACGATGAGCATAAGACACAATATGTTTCGAGTGAAAAACGTTTAGCGGCCCATATCTTAGTGACGTCAGGCAGCGATGACGCAGCTGCTAAAGCAAAGGCTGAAGATTTGGCTAAGCAGTTAGATAATGGTGCGGACTTTGCTGCGCTGGCTAAAACCAACTCTGAGGATACCTTAAGTGCAGAGCAGGGGGGTAAATTAGACTGGTTCGAACCGGGTGTGATGGATCCAAGCTTCGATGAAGCCTTATTTGCGCTGCAAAAGGATGCTCACTCTGGCGTGGTTAAAACCGACTTCGGTTTCCATATCATCAAGCTGTTAGACATTCAGCCAGGTACCACAGTGCCATTTGCTGATGTAAAAGCGAAGATTGTTGCTCAGCTGCAAGACAAAAAAGCGGTTGATCAATTTTACAGCTTACAAAGTAAGTTAGCCGATACCAGCTATGAAGTGCCTGATACTTTAGCTGAAACCGCTAAAGCGGTAGGTGTTGATATCAAAACTACGCCACTGTTCTCACGTGATGATGTGCCCACGGCACTGAATAAGCCTGATGTAGTGAAAGCGGCATTTTCAGATGCAGTGATGTTGCAGGGGTTAAATAGTGAAGTTTTAGAACTTGAACCAAACCACGTTGTTGTTATCCGTGTGAAAGAACATCACGACGCAGGTACGCTGCCATTCGGTGAAGTTAAGGCAGATATCAGCGAGCGTTTAAAGCAAGATCAAGCGAATGAAGCTGCTCGTGCTAAGGCTCAGGAACTTGTTGCTCAGGTAAAAGCAGGTGCCAGCGATGTGACCTTAACAGCTAAAGCCAAGTTAGCTCGCGGCGAACGTGAAATAGATGCATCTATCGTTGGCAAGGCCTTCCAAATGCCAACACCAGCCTCCGGTGCTGTGGTTGACACCGTTGCACTGGCTAATGGTTATGCGGTTGTTGCTGTAGACAAAGTGAATGCTGCGGAGTCGGTGAGCGATGAATTAGTGAACGGCCTGAAACAACGCCTAGTTTCCCAATACAGTGAAGCGGACTACCGCGCGCTGATTGAGTCTCTCAAATCAACTGCTAAGGTTGAGTATCCAGTAGAAGGCTAATTCCTTCGGGGTATTAACCTTAAAGATAAAAAGGCCAAGTATTGACTTGGCCTTTTTATTTTTTAAATTCGATTTAACACGATTCCTGTTATTTGAGGTTCGTTGACGCTTCGTCAGCGATGCCAATCACTACGCTGCTGGCTTTAATCACTGCATAGGCGGCATCGCCTACTTTGAGCCCTAGTCGTTCACAGGAGGTTTTTATGACGACTGAAGTTAAAACTACCCCTGTTGACAGTTATATCGTGATTTCGTTATTAACAGAGCCAATGGAGATATCTGTTATGGTGCTACTTAGGCTATTGCGGCCGCTGATTTTCATACACTTTCCTTTTGTATTTATACTTGAAAATGGGATTGACTAAGAAAGTGTAGATAAGTTGGATAAGAACGCCGTAAGCAGGGCAGTAGTATCCCTTGCAAATAAAAACGCCACCCTAAGGTGGCGTTTAACGTTTCACTAAGCTCGGATTGAATTAGAGCTCAATCACATCGAATTCAACGTATGGATTAACATCTGCATCGTAGTCGATGCTGTCAATACCAAAACCAAACAGTTTAATGAACTCGGCTTTGTATTCTTGATAATCAGTAAGCTCTGACAGATTCTCCGTGGTCACTTGAGGCCATAAATCGCGGCAGTGTTGCTGAATATCTTCACGCAATTCCCAATCGTCTAAACGTAGGCGGTTGTCGCTGTCAGTTTCTGCTTTTGCGCCATCGGCACGGAACAGACGCTCACTGAACATACGGTAGATTTGCTCCATACAGCCTTCATGCAAGCCTTCTTGGCGCATTTTTTTGAATACCATAGCGATGTACAGCGGCATAACAGGGATTGCAGAGCTTGCCTGAGTGACTACGCTCTTCAGCACGGCAACGTTAGCGCTACCACCCTTAGGGGCTAATTGTGCATTTAAGGCGTGAGCAGCGCGGTCTAAGTCCATTTTTGCCTTGCCCAGTGCGCCGTGCCAGTAGATTGGCCAAGTCAGTTCGGTTCCAATGTAGCTGTAGGCAACGGTTTTGCAGTTGTCACTCAGTACTCCCGCTTCAGACAGTGCTTTGATCCACAGTTCCCAATCTTGGCCGCCCATCACAGTGATGGTATCGGCAATCTCTTGCTCAGTTGCTGGCTCAACAGTGGCTTCAATGATGCAATCTTTGTTGGTATCAACGGCAGTGGCGGTATACACCTCGCCGATAGGTTTCAACGATGAGCGGATAAGTTCACCCGAATCTGGCAATTTACGCACAGGTGATGCGAGGGAGTAAACCACCATATCCACTTGACCGAGGTCTTGTTTGATAAGTTCAATTACTTTTTGCTTAGCTTCATGGCTAAAAGCATCGCAGTTGATGCTCTTAGAATACAAACCTTCGGCTTTGGCGAATTTGTCAAAGGCGGCAGAGTTGTACCAACCGGCAGTTCCAGGCTTGCTTTCGGTGCCTGGTTTTTCAAAAAATACACCGATGGTCGCAGCATCGCTACCAAAGGCTGCAGCAATACGTGAAGAGAGGCCATAACCGCTTGAAGAACCGACAACCAGTACTTTTTTAGGACCGTTGGCGATTTTACCTTTGGCCTTAGTTAACGCGATTTGCTCTTGTACGTTGGCCTCACAACCAACTGGATGAGTGGTGGTACAAATAAATCCACGAATTTTGGGTTTGATAATCATGTTTTAGCTTCTTCTATCAAAATGACCAATAGGATAAATAGTTCGGCGGCGAAATGGCATTACTTTTTAGCCATTTCGCCTGATTATTTAAGTGGTTGGAGCAGTTTAACGTTTATGTACGAACAGACTCTGCTCCTGTACTAGCCTTTGGGTATACTCGTGCTCAGGGGAGTTAAATATCTGTTCTGTAGGTGCTTTCTCAACCATTACGCCCTTATGTAGCACCATAATTTTATCGCTGAAATGGCGAATAATATTGAGGTTATGGGACACGAAAATATAGGACAGGCCAAGATCTTTTTGTAATTTGAGCAGCAGATTAAGAATTTGCGACCTAACTGATAGGTCAAGTGCCGTCAATGCCTCATCGGCGATGATGATTTTAGGGTTTAACATCAATGCGCGAGCTACAGCCACCCGTTGTTTTTGCCCCTCAGAAATCATATGCGGGTAAAAATCAAAGTGCTCGGGGAGCAAACCCACCTTACGCAGGGTATCGACGACTTGTTGCTGGCGTTCCTTGGCCGGCAATTTGCTGTTAAAGCGAAGCGGTTCTGCCAATAACTGGCCAATAGTCAATCGAGGATTGAGTGAGGTGTTCGGATCTTGGAAAATCATCCTAATTAAGCGGCAGCGCTGCTTAATGTTGCGGCTATCAAGAGCTTCCCCTTCAAAGAAAATTTCACCGCCACTGCGGGGTTCCGCGCCGACTAAAATGCGGGCGAGGGTACTCTTGCCTGAGCCAGCTTCACCCACAATGGCGAGTGTTTCACCACGATTGAGCTCAAAGGATACGGGCGCTAACGCATTTTCATACTGGCGGCTAAAGCCCTTATAGCCAGTGTCATAGCGTTTGAAAAGATCGTTAACTTTAAGCAGTGGTGTCGTCATTCGTCGTTTCACTGTGGTATGGGAAATGGCAGGCAAAGTAGCGGTCACGTAAATGACTCAAACTTGGCTGATTAACACATTTTTTTTGCGCTTCAGGGCACCGTGGTCCAAGGCGACAACCAATGGGTAAATGCTGCAGTGCGGGGGCAGAGCCTGGCAACGTTGGCATAATGGCTTTACGTGCGCCGAGTGAAGAGTAATCCGGCATATTATCCAGCAAAGCCTTGGTATAGGGATGGTAGGGCTGCTGGATCATCTCCTCGGTTGGTCCCGATTCCATCACCTGACCACAATAAAGTACGGATAGATGATCGCACCATTGGGCGAGTGTCTCTAGCTCGTGACTAATAATTAAAATCGACACGTTTTGAAGTTGGTTTAGCTGGGATAACAGGCGAAAAATTTGCGCCTGAGTGCTCAGTTCCATCGAGTTTGTTGGTTCGTCAGCAATTAACAAGCGTGGCTGGTTAGCAATCGCCATTGCAATCATGACCTTTTGGCATTCGCCCTCAGACAGCTCCCAAGCGTAGCTCGACATCACTTTTTGTGGATTCTTAATCCCCACTTTGTGTAGCCACTTTTGCGCCGTTTGTTTGGCATGTTTGTGTTTTTGCCAAAAATAGGACTTGGGATTTTTTGGCATTGCCTGAATGAGTTGGCTGCCGACGGTTTGTGAAGGGTCGAGGCTGCCCGATGGGTCTTGGAAAATCATCGCGATATCCGAGCCCATCAAGTTACGCCGCTCCTTCGAACTCATGGTCATCAGGTTTTGACCATCCCACATCATGCGATCGGCGGTAATTGTCCAATTGGGGCCCGCAATGCCTAAAATGGCCCGCGCGAGCAGGCTTCGACCCGAGCCCGATTCGCCCACTAAGCCGTGGATTTCCCCCGCGTTGAGGGTAAGGCTTACCTTCTCAAGCGCTCGCACTCTGCCGTGAGGGGTGTCGAGTTCGATGGTAAGATTACGTACGTCGAGTAGTGGCATAGGTTAGTTTCTGATGGGCGCAAGCGCCGATCTTAAGCCATCGCCGACCAAGTTAATGGCAAGCACACTAAAGAGGATTGCAAGCCCTGGAATAGTGACGGTCCAAGGTGCGGTTAACAGGTTGTCCATTCCTTGTGCGACCATTGCACCCCACTCAGGGCTTGGTGCCTGAGCGCCTAGGTTTAAGAAACCCAGCGCTGCAATATCCAAAATGGCGGCAGAAATCGCCAGCGTGGTTTGAATGATCACGACTTCCCACACGTTTGGCATAATCACATACCAGAAAATCTGAATCGCGTTAGCGCCATCGAGCTTTGCTGCAGTCACATATTCCTTTTGCAACTCTTCATGCACGGATTGGTGAATTGCACGAACAAATTGCGGCGTTAGGGCAATGCCCACGGCCCAGAACACATTTTCAAGTCCTGGCCCAGTAACGGCAACAACTAAAATAGCCATAAGTAAGGACGGAATGGAGAGCAATGCATCTAATAAATGGCCAAGAATGCTCGATTTTATGCCTTTCATCATGCCGGAAATTGAGCCGATGATAAATCCCATGCCAAGCGCGGTGCCGACAATCATCAGCGCCATACCAAAGGTTAAATGCGCGCCGTGAAGCAAGCGGCTGAAAATGTCACGTCCAAGGTCATCTGTGCCGAGGAAATAATTCACCGTGCCGGATGGATCCCAAGAGGGCGGGAGTAATAATGCTCGAGGATCCTGATATTCGGGCGAGAAGGGGGCAATCATCGGGCCAAACACGGTCAGGAGCAGCAAGCAAACAATAGTCCATAGCCCCGCGAGGGCAAAGGGGTTTGCCGAAAAGTTTTGCCAAACTCGCATCATCGGCGATGCGATGCGGTCTTCCTGATAAATTTTAATTGGAGGCATACAGCTCTTTTCTACTCAATGGATTAAAGACAGTGTGCAACACTTCAATCAAAATACTTAAAAAGATGATCAGTAGGGACACGGCCAAAATCCCGCCCTGCATCACAGTATAATCGCGCTGATAAATTCCCGATACTAGCCAAGAACCTACCCCTGGCCATGCAAAAATCATTTCTACCACAATGGCGTAGCTTGCAAAGGCGCCTAGCATCAGGCCCAAGTGTCTCAATACTGGGATCAGTGCGTTTGGCAGCGCATGGCGCAAAATAATGGTGCCGGTGTGCATACCCCTTGCTTCTGCGGCGCGGATGTAGGTTTGGTTCATGACATTCATCATCGCCGAACGGGTGCTACGAACCACTACCGTGAAAGGTAACACGGCGAGTGTGGTGGCGGGCAAAATGATGTGCAGCAGCGCATCCTTAAAGGCAGGCATCGCATATTCGGAATCCGATAACAGGGTATCTATCAACATAAAGCCAGTGACGGGGCGGATTTCGTATAAAAGGTTGATTTGGCCTGAAATAGGTAACCATCCTAAATCGACCCCAAACCAAAGTGACAGGTTGAGCCCTAGCCAGAATACGGGTACCGAATAGCCCGTCAGCGTCACGGCCATAATGGTGTTTTGGGTTAGTTTATGTTGGCTTTGGGAGGCCAAAACCCCAAGCGGCACACCAAGCAAAATAGCAATAAAACCTGCCATTAGCGCCAGTTCGAATGATGCCGGAAGCACGGAGCTCAGCTCGGTCAATACATCCTGTTGTGAGGTAACTGATACCCCTAAATTGCCTGTCAGTCTCTGGTGCATGTAGGCGACAAACTGCATCGCTTTATTACTGTCTAACTTGTAATCATGGTTGATTTGTTCAAGTTGGGATTCGCTCGGTGTATGGATGCCAGATAGGGCGAAGCTTTGATCGACAGGGAATAAATTGGTGGCGTAAAACAGCACACCAATCATCACTAACGATGTGGCCAAAAACAGATTGAGGCGCCGAAAAAGGTATCTCAGCATCAGTTTGCCTCCGTCGTGGCTTGGCTCGTTTGTGAGAAAGATATCCCGCCAAAGGGCGTCAATTGCATATCATGGATATCGTTACGGGTGAGGGCGACCCGTTTAGCGTGGGCTAGACTCAGCATTGGTACTTGGGCCGCCAAGAAGGCTTCGGCATCTTGATAGATTAATTTTCGTTCCGTTTGAGTGGTTACTTCACGGGCGCGATTTAAGATGTCATCGAAGTGCGGATTACACCAACGAGAGCGGTTACTGTTGGAATCCATTGCCGAGCAACTCAGTAGCGGGGTGAAAAAGTTATCGGGATCGCTGTTATCTGCGTTCCAACCTATGAGTACCGAGTCATATTCATCGCGGCTTAAGCGTTGACTGAACACGCTCCAATCGTAACTGACGATATTCACTTTAACGCCGATATTGGCAAGATCCGACTGAATAAGCTCTGCAGTCTTAAGGGCATTCGGGTTGTAGGCGCGTGCCACAGGCATTGCCCAAATATCGATGCTAAGATTGCTCACCCCGGCTTCTTTAAGTAATTCACGCGCCCTTGGCGGGTCATAGTTAATCAGGGATTTATTACTGTCGTAGGCCCAAGAGGCAGGAGGCAGTATGCCAATCGCTTCAATCGCCGTATTTTGATATACGGCACGCAGGATGTTTTGTTTATCGACTGCGTAGGCTAAGGCGCGGCGAACTCGCACATCATCCAGCGGTGGCTTTTGCGTGTTAAAGGCCCAAAAGGCAACATTCAGGCCTGGCTGGGATTCGATATTAAGATTGTTATGCTCGGCAATAACAGGTAGCTCACCCGCCTTAGGTAAGGCTGAGACACTGCAATCTCCAGTGATCAATTTAGCCAAGCGTACTGTGCTCTTTGGGGTGATGTCGAAGACTAACATCTCGACTTTGGCTCTCTCACCCCAATAGTCTTCGTGCCGACGATAGCGAATATACTCATTTTTAGCGTACTGGACTAAGGCAAAGGGGCCTGTACCAATGGCGAATTGGTCAACATTTTCAGGATGCCCCGCAGTGAGCTGCTCATCGGCATATTGCGCGGAAAGTATTACCGCAAAATCGGTGGCAAGGTTCGATAAAAACGACACATCCTTGCGGGCTAAATGAAAGACAACCTCATGGTCATTCACTTTTTCGATATGTTTAACTTGTTCTGCAAAACCAATACTTTGGAAGAAGGGATAACCGGTACGCGAGACATTATGGTAGGGATGATTTGAGTCAATAGTACGATTAAATGAAAACAGCACGTCATCGGCGTTAAAATCACGGCTTGGGGTAAATCGACTGGAGCTTTGGAACTTGACGTTTTTGCGCAAGGTAAAATGGTAACTCAGTCCATCTTCACTCTCACTCCAGCGGGTGGCTAGCGCGGGGACTAATTGCCCAGTTTTGGTATCATAGTCGACTAGACGACTGTAAATCTGATGCGATGTGGCATCGATAGTGGTGCCTGAGGTGATTAACTGCGGATTAAAGGTCTCGGGATTGCCTTCGGAGCAATACACCAAACCAGAGGGGAGTTTTTGCGGGCCACAGGCAACCAACAAGCAACTCATGCAGGATACGGCTGTTGTGAGCAATAGGCGTCTAATCAGCACACTCATTTATAAATCATTATTTTATCGACTATGAATGGCTATTTTAGCAGTGCATCTCCCCAGTGAGCAATCTGCTTATGCTTTATCGAGCAAATTGTATTTTTTGAGGATCCCGCGTAGCTGGTGATAACTCAAACCTAGGATTTCAGCGGTTTTCTTCTGGTTGTATTGGCTTGCTGACAGGGCTTGTTGAATAAGCTCCATCTCATATTTTTCGGTCTGCTCCTTAAAATCGAGGGGGAAACTAAATCCACCGATTTGAGACTCTGGGTTCGGCGCCGCTTCTTGCACGGTTAGTTGGCGTGGTTTATCTGCATCAAGCACCTCTGTACTCGCTGGTGCATTTTGTGCGTTTGAGCCAAACGGGGTAAGTTGGCGCTCACGGGTCTTCACCCTCGAGATTGGGCGATAGGGCGATGCAAATGGGTCGAGAATAATTTGATCGATAGGGCGGTTTTCACTGCCGTTGCGATAGACGCTACGCTCGACGACGTTCTTCAGTTCGCGAATATTTCCCGGCCAAGTGTGGGTCATTAATTGCTCGACCGCTTGTGGGCTAAAGCCGCTAAATAACTCGAGTTTTAACTGGCGCGCCATGCCTACAGCAAAGTATTCCGCGAGGGTCATAATGTCCTCTTGGCGGCAACGCAGCGGTGGCAGGGTGATCACATCAAAGGCTAAACGGTCGAGCAAGTCGGCGCGAAATTCACCCGCTTCAGCAAGTGACGGTAAGTCTTCGTTAGCAGCGCAAATTAAGCGAACATCGGTCTGAATGGTGCGACTGCCGCCGACACGTTCAAACTCACCGTACTCAATCACCCGCAGCAGTTTTTCTTGGATTAAACCAGAAGTGTTTGCTAACTCATCCAAAAACAGGGTGCCGCCGTTAGCGCGCTCAAAGCGGCCTTCATGCTTGCCCTTAGCACCAGTGAATGAGCCCGACTCATGGCCAAAAAGTTCACTCTCGAGTAGGTTTTCGCTCAAGGATGAACAATTGAGCTTAATAAAACTTTGATCCCAGCGCTTTGATAGATAATGTAGCCGCTCAGCAATCAGCTCCTTACCCGTACCACGCTCGCCAATAATGAGCACAGGTTTAGAAAGCGGTGCAATTTGGGAGACATGTTCGAGCACTTCGAGCAGGGCGTTGGATTGACCGATAAGGTTATCTTGCTGAATGTTATTATCCACGATATTTTTTAGTCGTTCGCGCTAAAATTTGGTGAAATTGATGATAAGTGGCTTAAGTCTTAAAATAAAGAAAAAGTTTGAAAACAACGTATGTGACTGTATTTAAGTGATTAATTAATGTTGGCACGGTTAGTGTATTACTCCATGCGAGACCAACATCAATTTGAGGATAGCATTATGGGAATTTTCTCTCGCTTCGCCGATATCATTAATTCGAATATCAGCGCATTACTGGATAAAGCCGAAGACCCTGAAAAAATGGTTCGCCTGATTATCCAAGAGATGGAAGATACATTGGTAGAAGTACGTTCTACCTCAGCAAAGGTACTGGCTGAAAAGAAAGAGCTGCTGCGCCGTATCGGCCGTGTGGAAGAGCAAGTTCAGGATTGGCAAGATAAAGCCGAGCTGGCGTTATCTAAGGATCGTGAAGATTTGGCCAAGGCCGCTTTAGTTGAAAAACAAAAGGCAGCAGGTTTAGTCGATACCTTGAATCAAGAGCTAGCGGTGATTGAAGAGCACATTGCTCGCCTGAAGGATGAAGTTGGTTTGCTGCAGGAAAAACTGCTCGATGCCAAAGCGCGCCAAAAGACGATTATTCTGCGTAAGCAAACGGCTTCTTCACGCTTAGAAGTGAAAAAGCAATTGGATTCAAGCAAAATCGACAATGCCATGCTCAAATTTGAGCAATATGAGCGCCGCGTCGAAGGCTTAGAAGCTCAGGTTGAATCCTATGATCTTGGTAGTAAAAAAACCTTGGCCGATGAATTTGCTGCATTAGAGGCTGAAGATTCAGTGAATGCAGAACTGGCAGCCTTAAAAGCCAAGGTAAAAGGCAAAGCATCAACTAAATCAAAAGAATAACCATTCAGAGGTGAGTTATGGATATGGACATACTAATAGCGCCGATCATTGTATTCTTAGTCGTGGTTGCGCCTATCTGGTTAGTTCTTCATTATCGCAGCAAGCGACAAGTGAGCCAGGGACTCACTGAGGAAGAGTTTTCACAGCTCAATGATTTGATTGCCAAAGCCGATAAAATGGCAGCTCGGATTGAAACCTTAGAGGCGATTTTGGATACGGAGTCGCCCGACTGGAGGGGGAAAAATGAAAGGAACTAACGGTAAAACACTCTACCGCATCCCCCAGTCAGGTAAAGTTGCAGGGGTTTGTGCTGGGATTGGTGAATACTTTTCCATTGAAACCTGGTTAGTGCGTGTGCTTGCGGTCTCCATCTTTCTTTTAGGTGGCTCAGGTGTGGTGTTTATTATCTATGTTGCCCTCTGGGTAATTTTAGATATCAAGCCGCATAATCATTCCGATAGGGATGATATTGAAGTGAAGAAAAAGCCCTGGCAAACGGGGGAGCCGGCAACACAGGCGCTGAGTGATGTGAATCGTCAATTTAGAAGCCTTGAGGTTAGACTGCAAAATCTTGAACGCTACGTCACTTCAGACAATTTTGATTTGAAAAGACAAATCAACAACTTGTAACTCCTTCTAAGGGCGGTCTTGACCGCCCTTAATATTTAATCTCGCCAAAATTCCAGTGTATAGTTAATCTGAATTCGACTTTGTAGGACATTCATATGGGATTGCTTGATGTTTCGCTGCATAAGCTCAGTCAAAAGGGCCAGTCATTATTACACCGTTCGGCGGACAGGCATTTACGTCTCGCTGTGACTGGCTTGTCCGGCGCAGGCAAAACCGCCTTTATTACGGGATTGGTCAATCAACTCTTGCACAGCGGCGCGCCGTCCCAGTTAACCCATTCCCGCAGTGGCAGTGCGTTGCCCCTTTGGCAAGTTAGCCGTGAGCAGAGGCTTCTAGGGGTAAAACGTGCGATGCAGCCTGATCTTGAAATCGCCAGTTTCGATTATCAAGGGGCTATGTCGGCACTAACATCGGATCCTGCGACTTGGCCTGCTTCAACTCGCACCATTTCTGAATTACGGCTGGCGATAAAATATCAACCCCAGAAGGGGCTGCTTGCTAAGCTTGCCGATACCGCCACCTTATATTTGGATATTGTTGATTATCCAGGAGAATGGCTGTTGGATTTACCTATGCTAAAGCTTGAGTTTGTTGACTGGTGCAAGTTGCAGCAACAACGTATCGATGCGTTATCAAGCTCGCCTTTGTATGGAGAGTTCCAATCGCTGCTACAGAAATTGGATTTAAGTGTCACAGCCGACGAGCAGCAGTTAAAGCTGATTGCTGAAGGTTATCAGCAATTACTCAACGATTTAGTGCATGTGCAGGGTTATTACCAAGCGCAACCTGGGCGAATGCTTTTGCCGGGGGAGTGGCAGGGTGCGCCGCTATTAGCGTTTTTTCCTTTACTTGGCACTGCTGAGTCTCAATGGACAGAGCTTAAGCAAAGTGTTAAGCACAGTGCGTTCCATGTGCTTGAACAACGCTATCAAGAATATGTCGCTAAAGTGGTTAAGCCCTTTTATAAACAGCATTTTGCTAATTTCGACCGTCAAGTGGTGCTAGTCGATTGTTTTACGGCGCTTAATCGTGGCAAAAAACAATTTGAGGATATGGCCAGTGCACTTAATGCGATTATGGAAAGTTTCCAATATGGTCAGTCGAGCTATTTAAGGCGTTTATTTGCACCTCGGATAGACCGATTACTCTTTGCCGCCAGTAAGGTCGACCACGTGACACGGGATCAGCAAGGTCATGTATTATCGCTGCTCACCGATATGCTCAAGCATAGCCAACATTTTGCCAGTTTCGATGGTTGCAAAGTCGAAACCATGGCCATTAGCGCCATTAAATCCACTCGCCATGGAATGGTGACTACCTCGGATGGCGATGTTGAAGTCGTGCAGGGCAGGGGGCTCGATGGTAAAGCGCAGACGCTGTTTCCAGGCGAAGTACCTACTCGCTTACCCGAAGCCGATTTTTGGAAAGCTCAGGGATTTCATTTCGTTGGCTTTGCCCCACCCGAGACAGGCTCAAGTGATAGCGCATCAGTGCAGTTTGACCATATCCGACTCGACCATCTATTGCAGTATTTAGTAGGGGATAAACTCGAATGAGTGATCAAGCATCGAAGCATTCAAACCAAAGCACTGATCAATTATCGCATGTTGCAGAGCCTTATTCGCTTAAAAAACAGCGAGTATTCACAACGCAGGAGGCAAACGTGACTGCAGAAAACCTTAGTATTAAGGGGGCACAACGGTTTGAGTCTTCAAGCCAATTTAAAGATATCGAAATAGAACAAACCCTCGAAGGTGCTATTGCTAAGCACTCGCTGGAGTTTGACGAACCCACGCTTAATGTGAGTCAATCTAGACGATTTTCTTGGTTAGCGCGCTTAAGCCTAAGCGGATTAATGCTTCTGGTTGTGATGCAAACATTGTTAGGCCTCCGTGATGCTTGGCTTGAAAGCCCATGGCTATTTGGATTCTATGGGACGGTGTTAGCCCTTGTGAGTCTGTGGGCGTTGGGCGGGGCATTAAGTGAGTATCGAAACCTTAAGCGCCTAAAACAGGTTGAAGATACTCAAGCGACTGGAGCAAGGCTTGCCTTAAGTATGCAGATGGGGGAAGCGGATGGGTTTATCAATAACATTGTGCGCCATTATCCCCAAAGTCAAGGTGTTGAAAAGCTTAAGCGCTCACTAAAGGATGAGCACAACGACGCTGAAAAGGTGATGTTGTTCGAAGATTTAGTGCTGACCGAGCGTGATGATATTGCTAAAAAAATTGTGCGCCGTTATGCAGCAGAATCTGCATTACTGCTGGCGGCAAGTCCCTTGGCGGCGCTAGATATGGCGATTATTTTGTGGCGCAATCAGCGCATGCTAAGGGATGTGGCTAAGTGTTATGGCATCGAGCTTGGCTATTGGAGCCGAATTAAGCTTATTCGCAGTATCGTTGTGAATATTATCTACGCAGGTACTAGCGAATTAGTCACCGATATTGGTACTCAGTTATTGTCGGTTGAAATGACAGGCAAAGTGTCAGCCCGATTGGCCCAAGGGTTAGGCGGGGGCTTATTAACGGCGCGTCTTGGCTATCAGGCCATGGCATTGTGTCGTCCCATTCGCTTTAGTGAAGACAAACGACCTAAACTTTCTAAAATTCACCAAGAACTTCTCACTGAGCTAAAGCAGTTTGCTGGTAAGATGCTGACCAAGGATGGACGCAATGCGCTTATGGGGCAGTTAGATGAAAGTGTTTTGGAAACTGCACAGAGGCCAAAGGATAAACTTTAATTCCATCACCTCAGCTAATGATTTTTAGTGCATTTTTATATCAATAGAACGCCTTGGCTTAGAGCAAGGCTTTATTCAATTGTTTCATTGATGCAAATTTTTCAACTAACATCACAGCCACTCTCATTTTGAAAACCACTTTTATACAAAGTAACAAATACTTGGTTATTGTGATTAACGTTTACTTCAGCAAGGTTGAATATTCTCTTCTATAGAGGATGGCATTCTCTAAATTTGTTGACTATGTTTTTTCTGTGGCCAAGGACATCGGATTTAAGGCCCGTTAACATGGACAAGAGGACACAATTTATGATTATGCAACATCGTTTATCTGCGATGGCGACAGCCATTGCATTTACTGCCCTAATAGCACTTCCAGCTCTAGCGGCTGTACCTGTTAAAGAAGCCAGTACAGTACAAGCTCAGGCCAAGGAGATGGCATCGAGCACCAAGGCCGCAGCCCCAGATATCACAAGCGTCAATATTAATACCGCCACAGCCGAACAATTACAGAGCCTTAAAGGTATCGGTGTCGCAAAGGCTAAGGCGATAATTGATTATCGGACTCAAAACGGCAAGTTCAAATCGATTGATGATTTAGCCAATGTGTCAGGGATTGGTGCGAAATTGATTGAAGATAATCGTCACCTTATCGAGCTTTGAATCCAAAGGGATTATTGGAATAAAGCTTTGCTTGAATAAGTTAAAAGCCTGCAAATGCAGGCTTTTATTATTTAGACCTACGTATTGCCTATAGATTGGTCAATTAGACAAGTTATTTGGCAAACCCTAAGATTAGCACTTGATCCCATTCGGACCATAGGGGATAATCCGCGTCGTTCAGTCATCTCGTTAGGATGTACTCGAAGTTATGGTGACCCTAGGGTCCCCCCGCAATGATAACTTGTGAACTCGGCCAGGTCCGGAAGGAAGCAACCGCAGCAAGCGACTCGTGTGCCGGGGTGTCGGCTCTAGGGGAACCTCCAAATTCCCCTTAAATCAATACCTTATCCCAGTAATCCAATGAAACTCATCGAGTGGTACACTTGGTGGTACATTCATGGCTAATGCTTCGAGAAAGGGTCTCGATAAATCTCCTGCTTATTTGTTCAAATCTCGACATGGCATTGGGTATGAAAAAATACCTGTAATCCCAAAATCGGGTATTCTCGATATTTCTCGTTAACTTATTGTTCTTCCTCAAGCCGCCGCTGCAGATTTTGCTTTAAAAAGGCGCGAGATTTTTCGAGTGCAGCTTGGATTTCCCGTTTGAGTTCTTGAAGTTCGTTGTAGTCTTCAAAAAAATAGGTATCCACCAGATGGCGAATATATCGCGTGGGGAGTTGGTTTAAGGTGACACAGCAGAGGTCAGCTAAGTAATCTTCCGGCAATTCATCCATTAGTCCTTCATCTTTTAGCATTTCCATTAACAACACTTCGTAATAATTACGGATCTCAAGTTGCATCGCTACGCTCCCTACTGGAGTTATTGAGTTTGATGCCATAACTGATTGGCAGCAATAAAGAGTTGGCTATGTCGTTGGCTTAATTGTAGTTCGTCTCTACTGTAACCGCCGCCAATCACTGCCGCAACGGGAACATTTGCAGATTTTGCCATGCCAACCACAGCTAAATCCCGCTGGTATATCCCATTTTGACTAACGAGTAAGTGGCCTAAATCATCATCTTGATGGATATCGACACCCGCATCGTAAAGAATCAAATCCGGTTGATACATACGGATAAGTAAGTCGAGGCTTTGCTCTACCGTTTCTAAATACTGTTTATCATCTGTGCCTTTGGCAAGCTCAATATCATGGTGGGACTCCTGCTTTCGACTGGGGAAGTTTTGCTTGCAATGAATTGAGCAGCTAATGATTCCTTGGTGCTGGTGACTCATGGTAGCGCTGCCATCGCCTTGGTGTACATCGCAATCAAAAATCAGTACCCGGTGGAGCTGATGCTCATCAATTATTCTTTTCGCGGCGAGAATTAAGTCATTAAAAATGCAATAGCCGCTGCCAAAATCATAGTGGGCGTGGTGATAACCACCAGTTAAATGCAATGCAATTCCATGACTTAACGCTTTATTTGCTGTAAGACTCGTGCCTGAAAGGGAGTGGAGTGTGCGCTCGACTAAAGCTTCGCTCCAAGGGAAACCAATTCGCCGCAGCGCAGGGGCGGGCAGAGTTCCTGCGATAAACTGCTCGACATATTCCCGTTGGTGCACCTGGATAATATCTTCAGCTGTCATCGGTGATGGCGCGAAAAACTGCTCTGGCATAGCCAGTTGGTTATCGAGTAAATATTGCTGCAGCCGGGCGTATTTAGTGGTTGGAAACCGATGGTGAGCGGGTAGGGCGAGCTTGGAATAACTGGGGTGGTAAACGAGCGGGATCATAGCTTTGCTTCTTTATGTGTATCGCGCTGAACAAGTTGCCCCTGTTCAGCGCTTAACGACTTTTTAGAGCTGCGAAATCGCCCAGCTCATAAACTCTTTACGGGTTTTTTCATCGGCCTGTAACCACCAATATTGCAGCATTTGCTGTGGGCTCGCGTCACTATTAGGATTAGCTTGGTTTGTCGCGGCTGGCGCCGTTGCGTTAACGGCGGCTTGGGTAGGTGTGGCAACTGTGGTTGGCGTAGCAACTGCGGCAGTGGTGACTGCAGCACCAGTTGCGACTGCGGCGGAGTTTGAGGCATCACTTGACTGATTGCCGCTAAAGAGGCGTGAGACGAAGCTTTCTTCTTCGATATTCGTGTTAATCACTTTGTAAGAGACAGGGCCTTTATCCGCGCGAGTTACAATTACCTGCGGATTTTGGGCAAAGGTTTTGGGTCTTTTAACCACTTCACCTTCGGCTGCTTGCAGATGGTATTGGTGATCGCCATCGACAAACAGGGTCAGAATAAAGGGGGAAGACTTTACGAAACTTTGGCTATCGCTAAAATCATCTTCCACCATTTCGTGGTAACGAATCGCAATTTTATGGCTGCCATTGGTCAGCGCTAATTGACTCTTATGATTAAAAGAACTGGTTTCAATCTTAACGCCATCGAGCGCAAGATATTCAAAAGACATCGGAATATTTAAGTCTGCTGCAAATACAGAGGCAGAGCTAATTAACGCGAACATGCCGCTGATTGGCAAAAGTGATTTCATTGTTGCTCCTTAACGATTAATACTTTGATGCGGACGTTCAAATGCCTGAATACGATCTTCAATGTAACTGATAGCTTGCCTGCATTTTCCTAGACGACGATGCATCAAAAGGATGTCATTTTGCAAACGGATTTTGTCAGCACTATGACAATTTTCAAGATTTGATTCCATCTCGGCAATTTTCTGCTCAAATTTTTTAGCCCAATTGAGGTGTTTATTTAGCTCTTCATAGATTTCATGGCTATTTTGCATCACATTGCTGGCAATCCAGCCAAAACCACTGGCTTGGTGGGATTGTACCTGCTGTTTGGCAAAGCGTGCCCTTTGGCTGGCACGTTGCTGATTTTTAGCCTTCAAATCGATGGTTGTCGTGGCCAGCGCCCGTTTCACCGCGGTGAATCTGTCTTGAATTCGCTCACAACTTAAGGCGATGGTTTGTGGGGCAAGTTTTAGGGCAATTTGTTTTTCAAGCTGACTAATACTGCTGCGGATCTGTTCGATACAGGGCATTAACTGTGCACCATGTTGAATAAACAGCGATTGGTTGAATCGCTCTACATCCTGCAGCAGTTTTCGTTGTGGTGGCGCGAGCTGGTTATCGTGTTGTAGCACTTCCTGCTCGAGGGTCTTAAGCTGGTTTTTTAAGATATTTACAAGTTGTAGAGTATTCAAAACCAGGCGCTCCAGGCGAGATTAACTGCAATCGATAGTACGACCAATATAAACAATGGCTTAATAAAAGGCATCCCGAATTTTATGGCGCAGCGTGCGCCTAAAAAAGCGCCTAGCATCATGCACAGGCCTAACCAGAGGCCAATGAGCCAGTTTACTTGACCAAGGCTTGCAAATACCACGAGCGCGGTAAGGTTACTGGTGAAGGTCATGGCGCGGGCAAGGCCGCAGCTATTGAGGAGGGGCAGTTTGTATAGCGCACCAGCGCTCACCGTCCAAAAGGCCCCAATACCGGGACCGGCAAAGCCATCGTAGGCGCCCAAGATGAGTCCTTGAATACTTTGAATCAATTTTGACTGGGGTTTTTCAGGCAATTGACTATTGTCGTCGGAAATAGCGTTTGGGCTCACGAGACTGAATATTGCTATGCCGATGATCAGCAGAGGCAGTGACTTTTCAAGCCAATTTGCATCGATTAAATACACGGCAACACTGCCAATCGATGCGCCGATAAAGGTGGCAATAAAAGCGAAGTACCAAAAGCGAGGATTAAAAAATTGCTGTTGATAGTATGTCCACGCCGCCATGGAGGAGCCAAAACTGGCGGCAAACTTGTTGGTGCCAAGAGCCGTGTGGGCAGGAATGCCTAATGTGAGTAGGGCAGGAATGGATAACAAGCCACCGCCACCGACCACTGCATCAATAAAACCAGCCACTAATCCAATAATGGCGAGTAACATCCAGTGGCTGGGATCGAGGATAAACTCCAGCATCAAAGTTACTCAATCACGCGTCTAAAGGGCGGCAGGGCATCGAGTAAGGATTTTCCGTAGCGCTTAGTCACAAGGCGGCGGTCTAGAATCGTGACTCGGCCATAATCTTGCTCCTTACGGAGTAGCCGGCCGCAGCTTTGGATAAGCTTGCGGGACGCATCGGGAATGGTCAATTGCAGAAATGGATTTCCCCCTTTGACTTTGACATATTCGGCGTGGGCCTGCTCCACCGGTGAGGTGGGCACAGCGAAGGGCAGTTTAGTCACAATCAAGTTGGTTAAGTAATCACCGGGTAAGTCTAAGCCTTCAGAAAAGCTACCAGTACCGAAGAGAATACTGGGTTCACCCTTATCGCATTTGGCCTTGTGGGTGTCGAGCAGTTGTTGCCTTGGTGCATTGCCTTGAATAAGCAGCTCTATGTCGAGTTTGCCCTCGAGTAACTCGGCGACCTTTTCCATCTGCCAGTAGGACGCAAACAGCACCAGCGTCGCCATTTCTCCTTCGATAAGCTGTAAAATGTGCTCGGCAAGCTCATCGGTATAGGCATCATCTGTAGGTTCTGTTTTCATCCTAGGCAGATACAGCGTCGCGTTATTTGGATAATCGAAGGGAGATTGCAGGGCTAAATAGCGGCTGCCATCGCGCACAGACAATCCCACCTGGTGGGCAAAATGGTCAAAATTGTTGAGTGCTCTTAAGGTTGCGCTGCAGAGCACGACGCCTGCGGCTTTTTGCCAAAGCATGGTCTCGAGCATAAACCCCACCTCAATTGGGGAGGCACTCAAAAGATAATCGACCTGTTTTCCGGTGAGTAACTCAATCCAGCGCGCCATCGGGGCGCCTTTGCTCGAGTCCACTTTTGCCATCATCTTCCATAGCTTGTGCAGATTTTCAAGCCGTTGCAACATAAAGCCCATGTCAGTTTGGAGCACTTCGGCTTGATGCTTAGGCATGTCACCGTCTTTTATAGCCTCGGCCAGTAACATCTGCATCTTGTTAAATTGCTTAAGGGCAAGGCTAGATGTGGTCGCAAGGTTTTCTGCGGGGATTTTTAGGGCGTCGGGGATTTTACCGTGCTCGAAGCGATAGCGACTCTCGGGATTCGCAAATTGCTTGGTTTGGGTATCGCAGTAATGGGCCACTTGATTGAGCTGGGCAATTAAATCACCAATATGGTCCTGCATCGCCTGGGCGGGGCCGATGATATTGTTGCTTTTAATCTGATTTTGTAGCTTGGCACTGAGTTTCCCGACCTTTTCTAGCCAATCGGATGCGCCGCGAAGGGTGGCCTGCGCACTCGAAAAGTCACGCGCCACAATGGGTAAGTGATGGGCCTCATCGATAACATAAAACACGTCTTCGGGATCCGGCAGAATAACCCCGCCGCCAAGTTCTAAATCGGCAAACAATAGACTGTGGTTGGCAATCAATACATCCCAAGTATCCACATCTTCTCGTGCCTTATGAAAGGGGCAGTTGCGATGACTCGCGACCTGGCGATGACAACTGTGTTTATCGCAGGCGATTTGTTGCCACAGATGATCGGGCAGGGGCGCAGCTAGGGTGTCTAACTCACCATTCCAGCGGCCTTCTTGAAAATCCTTTAGGAGTTCCTGCAACATCGCCACTTGGCTGTTATCGGGTTTGGTTTGCCACATGGCCATTTGGCTGCTGTTATCATCACCAATTAGCATGGCCAGTTTTGAGAGACACACGTAACGTTGTCTCCCTTTGACTAAACCGAAGCGGAAATTGAGCCCCGATTGCGCCAGAAAAAAAGGCAGATCTTTATGCAGTAACTGTTCCTGCAAAGCTACAGTAGCAGTCGCGATGCACACTTTTTTCTTACTGGCGAGTGCTAGAGGGATAGTACCTAGAATATAAGATAATGATTTACCAATGCCCGTACCCGCCTCAACGACGATGATGCGCCTGTCTTTGTCGTAGTCACCTGCGAGGGTTTTTGAGATCTCGGCCACCATATAATTTTGCTCACGACGTGGCCTAAAATTAGGCAAAGAGGTTGAGATATCTTTATATATGGCTCGGATCTGGTTTTTTACATTATCGGGTAACATGCGGCACTACTTTCTCGAATTAATGCTGTACATAATAACAGTGATTACGTAGCCTAAGAAACTTTTCTGCCAATTAAGGGCATTTTTATTGAGAACCCCAGTGATGACGGTCGAAACTAAGGCTTCAGGAATACCTCAGCCTGTGAGTGTACAGGGGCGAGTGTTGACTCGCCACGCAATTATGCGCCAAGGCCGATTAGTGCTGCAGTATTATCTCGCGACCATGAACGGCCCTGTGCTGGTGGAACTGCCTGATTCTGAGTACCTGTGCTTTTGCCATCAAAGCGAGGTGAATTCGCTTAAGCTGCAAACGCCACATATTCCATTGCGTTTTGTCTCACTGAGTCATCAAAGCTTTATGCGCCAAAGCGTGAGTGCGATTTATGCAAAATCCACAAGCGATTTTAGAACCTTACAACGTATTGCTAAGGATGCGGAGATTGCCCTATTTGAGGCGGATATTCGACCTGAACAGCGTTTTTTGATTGAGCGTTTTGTCGCACTGGATGTGGCATTTTTAGGGCATTTCATTGATCCCACTCAAGATAAGCAACCTACACAAAATCCCATTCCCGTGTTTACGGCCCTAAAAGCAAAAAGCATTGCACCACAGAGTGACATCATGCTCCGTTGTATTTCCCTCGATTTTGAATGCAGCTTCGAGGGGTTACTCTATTCGGTGGCTTTATATGGCAAAGACTCGCAGGGCACAACCTATCAAAAGGTTATCATGGTGGGTGAAGCGCAAAGTGATGCCGCAGCTTATATCGAGTGGGTAGTAAACGAGTCAGCACTCATCCACCGCTTGATTGCTTGGTTTGCTAAATACGATCCTGATTTGATCATAGGTTGGTCTGTGGTGACCTTCGACCTAGCACTGCTTTATCGGCGCGCCGCAGTCAATCGCATCCCGTTGAAGATTGGGCGGGGAGGTAAACTTCTTGAGTGGAAAGTCGACAATAAATTTCGCCCCGAAACCTTAAGTTTACCGGGAAGGGTAGTGCTGGATGGCATCGATTGGCTAAAGGCGGCTTTTTATCAGTTTGAACGTTATTCGCTGGAATTTGTATCACAAGCCCTTTTAGGTGAGGGCAAGGCCATTGAAAATGTGGAGAATCGTGCCACTGAAATTGATGAGCTATTTACAAAAGATAAGCAAGGATTAGCCCACTATAATTTAACCGATAGTCGGTTAGTGTGGGATATTTTCGAGCACACCCTATTATGGGATTTCGTGCTGGCTAGGGCTGAATTGACAGGGCTTGAGCTTGGGCGTGTTGGTGCATCGGTCGCGGCTTTCTATCATCTTTATTTACCCCATTTACACCGCAGCGGATACGTTGCTCCAGCACAGCCCGCAAGCCAAGGGATAGAAAGCCCAGGCGGGTATGTGATGGATTCAGTGCCGGGATATTATAGAAATATCCTCGTATTTGATTTTAAGAGTCTGTACCCATCGATTATTCGTACTTTCTTGATTGATCCAAAAGGGCTTATTGAAGGTTTAGCAAGTGATGAGGAAGATTGTGTCCCAGGATTTTTAGGCGCGCGTTTTAACCGAAAATCGCCAATTTTGCCTAAGCTGATTAAAAACCTTTCTGAGCAGCGTGAAAAAGCTAAACGCGAGTCCAATGGGCCTTTATCTCAGGCGATTAAAATCATCATGAATTCGCTCTATGGAGTGTTGGGTTCCCAAGGCTGTGTATTTCATGATGCCAAACTTGCCAGTTCAATTACCATGCGCGGGCATCAAATTATGAAACAAACCAGGGCATGGATAGAGGAGATGGGCTGGCAGGTGATTTATGGTGATACCGATTCGACCTTTGTTTGGCTAGGTGACGAAGCGATTGAGCAAGATATAGCCCATTTAGGCCTGCAAATCGCAAATGATATTAATCAAAAGTGGCTTAAGAAATTGAAGCGAGAATTTCAGCTAGAGAGTTTTCTTGAGTTGCAATTTGAGCGACATTACGAGCAGTTTTTTATGCCAACTCTTCGTGGGTCTGATGAGGGCAGTAAGAAACGCTATGTTGGGGCTTGGCGGGATAAAGAGGGCAAACTTGCAATAACCTTTAAAGGTATGGAGCAGGTGCGCAGCGATTGGAGTCCGCTTGCGAGGCAACTTCAAGCTGAACTCTATCATCGGATGTTTAACCAACGGGATATCAGCGATTTTTTAACGGGTGTGATTGAGGAATTATTGAACGGCAAACGGGACGATGAATTGGTTTTTAGTAAACGCATGCGCCGAAACCTAGAAGAATACACGGCAAAATCATCGCCCCATGTAAAGGTTGCGCGTCAACTCTGTGAGTTAACAGGAAAGGCATCTTTTGGCAAGCGCGGTGCGCAAATTGATTACCTTATAACTGTAAATGGCCCTGAGCCAGTTTTGTGCAGATCGTCTACAATTGACTATCAATATTACATAGATAAACAAATTAGGCCGATCGCAGAGCCAGTATTTTCAATAATGAAACTCAATTACAACGACCTGGTGTCCAAACAGTTGTTGTTAATATGATGTTTTTGTTGTTTCTCATCTGTTTAAGAAGCAGTGTTTTATAGTGATTTAATCTGTTTGTTAGTGGTTAAATGGGCTAGTTTCGTGATTTTAAGCTGGAATTTCTTAAGGTTTCACTTGGAGCAATATTGTAATGTTTGCTACTCTTCGAGGAAATTGTAAGGAAATTTAACAACGGAATGGCGTTGATAAATTATAAACGAGAAGGTTAAGCACCAAATGAACAAAACGTTAGTAGCAAATGCACTGGCTGCATTATTTCTAGCACCTACCGTATCTGCGATTGAAATTTATAAAGATGATAAAAACGCAGTCGAAATAGGTGGATTTATTGATGTTCGTGTCATAAATACCCAAGGTGAAACTGAGGTTGTGAATGGTGCTTCTCGCATTAATTTTGGTTTCAGTCGTGAATTGACCAATGGTTGGAGTGCCTTCTCTAAACTCGAATGGGGTGTTAACCCGGTTGGTAGTAGCGATATTGTGTATAGCAACCGTTTTGAATCTGTGCAGGATGAGTTTTTCTATAACCGTTTAGGGTACGCAGGGCTCAGCCATGATGACTACGGTACACTGACCATCGGTAAGCAATGGGGTGCTTGGTACGATGTTGTTTACAATACCAACTATGGCTTTGTTTGGGATGGTAATGCTGCGGGTGTTTATACATACAATAAAGACGATGGTGCAGTAAACGGCGTAGGTCGCGGCGATAAAACGGTTCAGTATCGTAACAGCTTTGGTGATGTCAGCATCGCCGTTCAAGCCCAGTTAAAAAATAGCAGTTTTTATACCTGTGATTTTAACGATATAAGCCAAGATGACTGTGAAGCATTATGGGATGCGGGTCAGAAGGAAGCCCAACAGGTTACTTTCGATTACACCTATGGTGCATCGATTACCTATAAAGCGACTGATAAACTGAGCTTAATGGCTGGTTTGAACCGCGGTGAATTCGATGTTGAATTTGGAAATGGCGATCAGAAAACGGCGGTTGACTTAATCTACGGTGTGGGTATCACTTGGGGTGATTTTGAGGCTAATGGCCTCTATGTTGCGGGTAACATTCACCGTGAAGAGAATCACGACACCGATAACATTGGTCGCCTAATTAAGGATGCATACGGGATTGAGACTTTAGTCTCTTATAAATTTGACAATGGGTTACGTCCTTTCGTTTCCTACAATATCCTCGATGCCGGCGATGACTACGTAATCCAACCTAACTTTAACGCCGACCCAAACGATGTGTTTGAACGCCAATTTGTGGTTGCGGGCTTACACTTTGTTTGGGATTCAAACACGGTTCTTTACATTGAGGGGCGCAAAGACTTTAGTGACTTTACCAGCGCCGATAAAGCTCAAGAAGCTAGAATGGCAATTTCTGAAGATGACGGTATCGCAATCGGTATTCGTTACACGCTCTAACGATTTGTAAACGTTAACTCATTAAGCACAAGAAGCCAGTCAGTAATGACTGGCTTTTTTGTTAAGCAGAATGTCTGATTGAATAATAAGCTCTATTACTAATTTATTTAATGAACTTATTTCATTGCATATTTAAAACTGCGCTGAAAGGGTTGTTACAACATTACGCGTTTGAGTAGATTAAGTTGAATGTATTTGTATTTCAAATGGGGCTTTTGGTTATTTTGTGTTGATAAAAGGTTTTGTTTGTGATTTTATTGTTGCCGCCAAGTCTGGCGTACTATTGGTAGTACACTGGTATTTAACTGCTAACCGAATAAGCAGAAAATAATAAAGACATATTATGTCCAGGGAGATAGACAATGCATAAGAATAATCTAATTGCTCAATCAGTGCGTTTTGCACTGATTGCAGGCGTTAGTGCGAGTGTTTTAAGCGCACCAGTAATCGCTGCAGACGAGACTGCAGATGTTGCAAAAGTAGAGCGTATTGCGGTAACTGGTTCACGTATCAAGCGTGCAGATCTGGAAACAGCAAGTCCAGTAAGTGTTATTGACGCTTCAGCCATTCTTTCTTCTGGAGCAGTATCTATTGATGATGTGCTGCAAAAAATGACATCAGCGGGTGGTGCTATGACCAACGCTGGTATAAACAACGGTTCAGGTGGTAACGCTCGAATCAACTTAAGAGGTTTAGGTACGAGCCGTACATTAGTTCTTGTTAATGGTCGCCGTATGATTGCATCCGGTACTGGTGCATCATCTACTGTTGATTTGAACACAATCCCTGTATCCATGATCCAACGTGTAGAAGTACTGAAAGACGGTGCTTCAGCAGTTTATGGTACTGATGCTATCGCTGGTGTTGTTAACATTATTTTAAAACGTGATTACGAAGGTTTTGAAGTTAATGTCCAAACTGGTATCTCTGCTGATGGCGATGCTGATGAATCTACTATTGATCTGACACTTGGTAACACTTTCGATAAAGGTAATATTGTTTTTGGCGCTCAATACACTAAACGTGGTGAAGCAAGCCAAGCAGACCGTGGTTTCTCTGATTGCCCTATTACCGAAACTAGACCAAATGCAAATGGTGAAATTAGCCTGTATTGTGGTGGTAGTTCATACAACCAAGGCGGTCATATTTGGGGTGACTATAACTTTGGCATCGTAGGGTCTGGTGAAAATGGTAAGTATGCCATAGGCGATAAAGGATACTACGGTCAATACGTTGATAATGGTAAAGGTGAAGCTAAATTCGAATATTTCGATGGTATGTCTGAAGCAAACATAACAGGCCGTGGTGGTAGTTACCATGATTATGCTACTGCTAATGATGCGTATAACTATGCAAAAGATAGTTATTTGTTTACGCCTATGGAACGTTTGAATTTAACTGTTTCTGGAACTTACGAATTAACCGACACAACTCGATTCTTCTCTGAAGCCATGTACTCTAAGCGTTGGTCTAATCAGCAAATGGCTCCACAACCTATTTGGAACAACGATCCTTGGGTTTATGATCCTATCTCTGCTGGTGGTTGGATGACCGATGACCTCTTACCTTGGGTTCAACCAGGTGAAGAGCTAGCCTACGGCCGTCGCATGGTTGAATCTGGTACTCGTGATTTTGATCAAGTTGTCGATACCATCCGTATTGTATTGGGTGTTGAAGGCGAATTTGAAAACGGCTGGAGCTGGGATCTTTCTTATAACAAAGGTCGTAACGACTCAGTTGATACTTTAGCTAACCTACACAATCTAGGCTCAATTAATGATGCAGTATTAGCCGGTGATTTCGATCCATTCCTACAATCTTCATGGATGGGTGATAGCATCGCTCCGTATATCTATACAGAAGTTAATAGTGGTGGTAGCGAGTTAGATATCGCAGCTGCAACTTTAACGGGTGATATTTTAGATTTACCTGCCGGTACAATGGGCTTCGCTGCTGGTTGGGAACACCGTAAAGAAGCTGCTCACTACACTCCTGACTCATTAACTGCCCAAGGTCTGGCGAACGATCCCCCAGTAGAATCTACTTCTGGCGAGTTCAGTGTTGACGAAGTTTATGCTGAATTAGCTGTTCCTTTACTGAGCAATTTGCCGTTAGTAGAACAACTGGACTTAAGTGCTGCAATGCGTTATTTCGACTATAGCTCTTTTGGCAGTGATACTACTTGGAAGCTAGGTCTGACATGGCGTGTATATGATGATTTAATGCTGCGTGGCGGTTTATCTACAGCATTCCGTGCACCAACAGTAAGTGAGCTTTACGGTGGTGCATCACCGTCGTTTGATCAAATTGTTCATCCAGCTACTGAGCAAGACCAAGCTGAAGTGACAGTTGGTGGTAACGATTTGCTGACTCCAGAAGAAGCTGATATCACAACTGCAGGTTTAGTGTACTCACCAAGCTTCGTAGATGGCCTGTCAATGACTGTTGACTACTATGATATTGAGATTTCGAACACTATTACATCAGTTGATTCTAACTATGTAGCCAACATGTGTATGGATGCATCTGGTAATAAGATCAATACTAATACTGCTTTGTGCCAAGCAGCTGATATTTCTATTGATAATAGTGGCCGAATTAAGTTTAACAACGGTTTACAAAATATTGGTGAAACAAATACCTCTGGTTTCGACATCAACGTAGCTTATGCGTTTAATGCACTGTCAGTTGATTGGTTAGTGGGTTGGGATACTTCAATTTTAACTAAGTATGAAGAGTTTGACCCTGATGGTAATGCGGTAGACTACCGTGGTTACATTACTGGTGGTGTTGGTGCATACGCAAAACTTAAGAGCAATATCAATGTTACTGCTAATTTAGATGATTGGAGCTTCACTTACGAAGCTCGTTACATCGATGGGATGGATTCGTTCGCATGTCAAACTAAAGCTTGTTATGCTCCTACTGTTGGCAGTGTTGTTTATCATGACCTTTCAGGGTCTTTTGATTTAACACAAAATATCCGACTGTCAGGTGGTATCAACAACCTGTTTGATAAAGAACCTCCTTACTACACAGGTAACAATGATTCGAACACCGACCCTTATACTTATGATGTATTAGGTCGCTACTTCTTTGTTCGTGCAAGCATGAAATTTTAATCAACATTTCGAAGAAACCTGATTAAAAATTTAGAGCCCTAGGTCAACCTAGGGCTTTTTACATAAAAGTCCTCGTTATACCCCGTAAATTAATCTCCTAGTTACATTTTCCTTAGACACTTTCTGTTTTGTAAACTTATTATTTCTTAAGTTTAAACCTCAATTATTGTTACTTGACAAACAGAGTGATGAAAATATTGCTAAGTAATTGATTTGGATAATTAAATTTAAAATAGTGAACATTTGGGACTGAGATAAATAATCATATTAGTATATAAGTTGTTTATAAAACGGCCTGTTAGTACCAAGATTTGGCTTAAACTTTTTCAAAGTAGATTTTTTGCTAATTCTCAATGTTGACACAGGTCAACATTTTGTGAAATGATGCCAGCGGGTCTATGCCTGTAAAGGCATAGGAAAGGGAAGAAAAAACTAAGAAACACAAGAGAAAGACGAACTTAGCTAAAACATCATTCGAAGCATGTCTTGCTGAATATGATGTTACTGTCGAGTTAAACTTTTTATTCACTTCAAATTGGTTGGGAACTATGTCCAAGGTAAGCAATAGAACAAAAATCGCTACTGCACTTGTTGGCGTGCTGGCACTAGCGAGCAGCAACTTAGTGGTTGCAGATCCTCTTACCGACGTGCAAAAAGCGGATAGTATGATCCATGCTGATGCTGCTGCGTCGCAAAAGAATGTTGATAAATATTTCGATCAAGCACAAGACATGCTGTTTGAGTATGGTTCAGTTGCTGATGAGCGCGAGTCTCTGAAATCATATAACGATTACGTTGCCAGCTTAGTAGCTGATCAACAAAAAACAATGGATGCCGTTCAGAACGACATCAATGGTGTTGATAAACTGCGTCAAGGCGTAGTGCCTTTAATGTTTAAAATGGTTGAGTCTTTAGAACAATTCGTTCAATTAGATTTGCCTTTTAACTCTGAAATTCGTGCTAACCGCATTAAAGAATTAAAAACACTTTTAAACACTGCGGAAGTTACATTAGCAGAGAAATACCGTTTGATCTTGGATGCGTACAGCATCGAGCGTGAGTATGGTAGTGCTGTAGCAGTCAACCCAGGCAAACTGACCTTAGATGGTAAAGAAGTATTAGTAGACTTCTTCAACTTAGGCCGCGTTGCTCTGTATGCTCAAAGTTTAGATCAAAAGTCTGGCTGGATATACAACGCTGAAACTAAGGCTTGGGACAAGTTAGACGATAGCTACTTGCGTGACCTGACCAAAGGTATCCGCATTGCCCGTAAACAAGGCGCTCTAGATCTATTCGCGTTACCAATTCCTGCTGCGGAGACTGCACAATAATGAAGAAGTTAATTACTACAGCTGTTTTAGCTGCAAGTTTCTCTTTAACTGCTGGCATGGTGAGCGCTGCTGATGTTGCGCCAAAGACCATCGACCAATTGTTGCAACAAGTTAAAGTTGACCGTGCTGCAGAAGGTAAAGTTAACAGCAAACGTGAACAAGAGTTCCAAGCTGAACGTGGCGATAAAGCGGCACTGTTAAAGCGTGAAAAAGATGCTTTAGCAGCTGAAAAACAACGCGGTAAAGACTTAAACCAAGCTTTCTTAGATAACGAGCGTAAAATTGCTCAGTTAGAAGAAGACCTGAAAACAGCTCAAGGTGACTTGGGTGAGATGTTCGGTGTGGTTAAAGGTGAAGCAGGCGATTTCGCGGGTAAACTAGCCAGCTCTAACGTCAGTGCTCAGTACCCAAATCGTGACAAGTTTGTTGCTGATTTAGGTGCTCGTAAGCAACTACCAAAAATTGAAGAGTTAGAGCAATTCTGGCAAGAACAATTATTCGAAATGGCACAATCTGGTAAGGTTGTTAAATTCGAAGGTTCTGTGACTGGTATCGACGGTAACGTTAAAAACACCACTATCCACCGTATCGGTGCTTACAACTTAACTGCCGATGGCAAATACGTTGTTTACAACCCTGAATTAGGTTTAATTCAAGAGTTATCACAACAGCCTGAAGGTTACCAAGTTAGCGCAGTTGGCAAGTGGGAACAAACCGCTTCAGGTACTGCTCCTTTCTACATCGACCCAGCTCGCGGCGTACTGTTAAACATCTTCACTAACAAAGCTAGCTTTGAAGATCGTTTAGAAGCAGGTGGCACAATCGGTTACATCATTATCGGTCTGTTAGTTTTAGGTCTGCTGATCTCTATCGAACGTTTAGTGACTATGACTATCATCGGTTCAAGTGTTAACAGCCAACGTAAGAACATTGATAAACCAGGTAACAACGCCTTAGGCCGCATCCTGAAAGTTTACCAAGAAAACAAAGACGTTGACGTTGAAACTTTAGAGCTGAAACTTGACGAAGCAATTCTGAAAGAAACACCAGCGCTTGAAGCGCGTATTTCAATCATCAAAGTATTAGCAGCTATCGCTCCTATGATGGGTCTGTTAGGTACTGTAACCGGTATGATTGCAACGTTCCAAAGTATCCAATTGTTCGGTACTGGCGATCCAAAACTGATGGCTGGCGGTATCTCTATGGCGCTGATCACAACTGTACAAGGTCTGGTTGCTGCTCTGCCACTGATGTTAATGCACGCAGTTGTTGTTGCACGTAGCAAGTCAATCGTACAAGTTCTGGAAGAGCAAAGTGCTGGTATCATCGCAGCACACGCTGAGAAGAGGGCTAACTAATGATGCTATACCTGATGGACATATGGGATTCCGTCAGGGGCTTCATGGCCTCCGGAGGCGACGTCCTCTGGTTAGTTGCGGCTGTACTGTTCTTAATGTGGGTATTGATGCTTGAACGTTACTGGTATCTAAATTGGATATCGCCAAAGCAACATCAAGCAATCGTTGCCGCATGGGATGCTAGAGAGGAAACCACCTCTTGGTATGCACACCGTATCCGTGAAGCTTGGCTGTCCCAAGCGAAGCAAGATTTGAATGCACGTATGCTGATTATTAAAACCTTAGTGGCAATTTGTCCAATGATAGGTTTGTTAGGTACCGTTACCGGTATGATTTCAGTGTTCGATGTGATGGCAGTTCAGGGGACGAGTAATGCTCGTTTGATGGCGGCTGGTATTTCAATGGCGACTATGCCAACTATGGCTGGGATGGTTGCAGCATTATCGGGAGTATTCTTCAGTACTCGCCTTGATGCAAAAATGAAAATCAGTTTAGAAAAGCTAAAAGACAGCATGCCGCACCACTAGAGAGAGATTGAACATGGCACGTAAAAAGCATTCCAGTGTAGACGAGGAAGCGCAAATTGATATGACCCCGATGCTCGACATCGTGTTCATCATGCTGATCTTCTTCATTGTAACAACGTCATTCGTGAAACCATCTGGTTTGGACTATAACAAACCAAAAGCTTCACAAGCGACTTCAAAGCCTTCGGCTAACATCTTTATCGGCGTCAGCAAAACTGGCGTGATCATGATGGAAAACCGTCAGGTTGATATCGAACGTGTAACAGCAAACGTTGAGCGTATGCTTGCAGAAGCCCCTGAAGCAGCTGTGCTGATTCAAGCTGACAAAGATACGCAACACGGTTTAGTGGTTAAAGTTCTAGACCAAGTCAAAGCGGCTGGTATAGATAAGATTTCGGTATCTGCGGGGAACGATTAATATGCTAAGAGCACTAGTATCAATCCTTATTGGTGCTGCTGTGACTTTTGGTCTGTTCGCTTTTATGGCGTTCTTGGTCGGTGGAGGAGCGCAACGCGCCGAAACATCGACTGAGACCCCTGTAATTGAAATCACCATGGATAGACAGGACGCAAAAGCACAGAATAAGCCAAGGGTGGTGCCTAAGCCGCCACCACCACCAGAGCAACCTCAGAAGCCTGAGGCGACTCCACCAGATACCTCGACCAACATTGATACTTCAATGTCGTTCAGCATGGGTGGTGTTGAAGCAGGTGGCGCAAGCACTGGCTTTAAACTGGGTAATATGATGACTCGTGATGGTGATGCAACACCTATCGTTCGTATCGAGCCTCAATACCCAATTGCAGCAGCCCGTGATGGTAAAGAAGGTTGGGTGCAATTGCGCTTTACGATTAACGAGTTAGGTGGTGTAGATGATGTTGAAGTGATAAACGCTGAACCTAAACGTTTATTCGATAAAGAAGCGATTCGTGCACTGAAAAAGTGGAAATACAAGCCAAAGATTGTTGATGGCAAGCCGCTGAAGCAACCTGGCATGACAGTTCAACTTGACTTCACCTTAGACAAAGGAGGCAACTAACATGCGTAATGCAAATAAAATCGCAACAGCGCTATTGCTATCCCTTTGTGGTGTTACCTTTGCTAGCTCTGCTGTAGCTGCAGGTAACTGCGAGATTGACAAACGTCAGTCAAAGGCTGTAGGTGAAAGTGCTGCTAAGAAAGTTCAGAAGTCATTCGAAGCCTATACCAATGGCCAATTGGACCAAGCGATTTCTATTTTGCTTGAAGCTAACGCTAAGAATGATTTCGACAAGGCCTATGTCGCCCGTATGTTAGGTAACTTCTATGCCGAAAAGGGCAAGATGGATACCGCGGTTAAGTACCTAAAGCAAGCCGTTGATGCGGACATTTTAGGTGGTACTGATCATGCTGCGACATTGCGTCTCTATGCGGACTTGTTATTACAAGAGAAGAAGTTTAAAGAAGCCATTTCCTATTACTATAAGTGGATGGATTTCACCTGTAAAAACGATGCTCAAGTATATCGCCGTATTGGTATTGCTCACACAGAACTGAAACAGTGGGATAAAGTAATTGAAGTGGCTGATAAAGGCCTCGCACTTGCTGAATCTCCTGATAAAGGTCTGTATCAGATGAAACTGACGTCGTACTTCAACCAGAAGAAGTACAAACAAGCCGTTGGTGTGTTAGAAGTCATGGTTCCGTTATTCCCAAGTGACGGTAAATTATGGGTTCAATTAGCACAGTTTTATCTGATGGTAGAAGATTACGATAAATCGCTAGCAACTTATGATTTAGCTTACCGTAATGGTTTCTTGGATACGGGTGCAAATATCACTCGTTTAGCTCAGCTGATGGCACAAAAAGGTGCGCCATATCAAGCGGCTAAAATCTTCCAGAAAAACATGAAGTCTGGCTTAATCACTGAAGATGCAAAATCTCTTGAGATTTTAGCGGGCTTCTATCAAAACGCTAAAGAGTTCAAGTTAGCTGCTGAGTACTATGGCAAAGCTGCTGCAATCAATAACGATGGCAAGCTTTACCTGAAACAAGGTCGTTTACTGAGCTTAAGCGAGAAATATTCTGAAGCCATTCCTGTGCTTGAGAAATCACTTTCTCTGGGCGTAGACCACCCTGGTGAAGCAAACTTTGAATTGGCGTTAGCCCATTTAAGTTTAAAACAGTATAAGTCTGCTTATAACCGTGCAGTGTTAGCTGCCAAAGATAAGAAGACGGAGAAGAGTGCAACCAGCTATATCTCTTACATTAAAGAGAAAGCGCGTATGCACAACGTCGAGCTGTAATTCACCGATACCGTCGGTATTAAAAAAGCCCCGAAAGGGGCTTTTTTGTTGCTGCCATTTACAAAGCAATCGTTACTGTAAGTGGATTAATGCCTTGGTTTGCTGTTGATTTCGTTCTAGATCTAATGAAAGTTGCGACACATTGGCAAATAGTGATTCTATTTTGTGTGCATTCGTTGGCAGGCAAATACAGCCCGCTAATTTATAGTCAATTTTAAGCTTGTGATTTTGCGCAATTTCCCTATTGAACTCGCCAATTTGTTCCTCAATCCGTTTGAGCACCACCTCAGTACCATCTTCATCGATATTAAATAACCCTAGCGCAAAATGATTGTGATCCATTCTGGCAAGTAAGTCGGTGGCTCTTAGCAAAGCTTCTTGTACTTGTTTAGTAAAGAATTCTAACAAATGAGGTTGTTTGACTGTTTCATGTATATGGGGGCAAAGATACAATAATGCCAAGCTTTGATGTTCCCTCATATGTCTGTGCCACTCTCGATGAAAGACCTCCATAAAGTAGGTCTGGTTGTAGACACCCGTTTCAGGATCGCGAAAACCTGAATTACGAAATGAGTAGATCATTGATGAGTCTCGTCAATATGCTTTAGCTAAGTATAGGAAATGTTCGGCAATCACGAACGCCAGTGGAGAATTATAAATAATGAGAATCAGTTTAATAGCGGGTGCGATGGCCTTAGCATTTACGCTTCAGGGATGTTCAAAACCTCAGATTGCACAGTCTGAATCTTCAGCAGCACCGAGTGCTGCTCAGGTGACAGCTCAAACGGCCGAGGCTAAATATTCAACCTTAGTCGACGCTTACTTTAAGGACTTATTAAAACTTGAGCCCCTATATGCCACGTTTGTTGGGGTTAACGATTACAACGCTGATTTTGGTGGGGACTTAACTGAAGCCTATTTAAAAGCCCGTCATGATTTGAATAGCCAATATTTAGCTCAAGTTAAGGCTATCGATATTGAGCAATTGCCGAGTGATTTACAGTTGAGTTATTCGCTGTTCGTCTATGATCGCAACATGGCGCTGGTCGACGAAACTTATCCTTCGCGTTTTATCCCTATGAGCCAGTTCTACAGCACCGTTATTACTATGGTGCAACTGGGCAGTGGCGAGAGTGCGCAACCCTTTAAAACAGTTCAGGATTACCGCAATTGGTTACAGCGTTTGGATGGTTTTATTAACTGGACTAAACTGGCTCAGAACCGCATGAACGAGGGGATTGAAAGTAACGTTGTGTTACCCCATGTATTAGTTGAGCGTATTATTCCGCAATTAGACGCCACTTTAGTGGCAGATCCAACTGAGAGCATTTTTTATAATCCAATCAAACAATTCCCAGAGAGTTTTACCGAGCAGGAAAAATCGGAATTAACGGCAAGTTATGAAGCGATGATCAGTGAGCGTTTAATGCCAGCGTTAACTTCGCTTCGTGATTATTATAAAAACACATATCTATCAAAATCCCGTGGCACCGATGGCTGGTCTGCACTGCCAAATGGCAAAGCTTGGTATCAACATTTGGCCAATATGCACACCACAACCACAATGCCCGTGGAAGAAATTCATCAAATGGGGCTAAATGAAGTGGCGCGTATTCTGTCTGAAATGGATAAAGTGCGTGAGCAAGTTGGCTTTAAGGGCGATTTAAAGGCATTCTTTGCCTCTTTATCTTCTGAACCTCAGTATTTTTACAATGACCGTCAAGGCTTAATCGATGGTTATATGGTGTTAAAGGATAAAATTAATCAGGTACTTCCCCAGTACTTTAACGTGATGCCAAAGGCTGACTACGTGGTTAAACCGGTAGAAAGTTTCAGGGAGCAATCTGCAGCGGGGGCATCCTATGAATCTCCGGCCGTTGATGGTAGCCGTCCAGGGGTGTTTTATATCAATACCTATAACCTTAAGGCGCAGCCTAAGTGGGGGATGACCACATTATCACTCCATGAAGCCGCGCCTGGTCATCACTTCCAAATTGCGATTAAACAAGAGTTAACCGGTGTTCCTGAGTTCCAACGTTTCAGTGGTTACACGGCCTTTGAAGAGGGCTGGGCACTTTATGCTGAATACTTAGGGATTGAAATGGGGTTATTTACTGACCCTTACCAATACTTTGGTAAGTTATCCGACGAAATGCTGCGGGCAATGCGTCTTGTCGTTGATACCGGTCTGCACGCTAAGGGCTGGAGCCGCGAGCAAGCCATACAATATATGAAGGACAATTCGCCGATGGCGGAAACCGACATCATCGCCGAAGTCGAGCGTTACATGGCAATTCCAGGACAAGCGCTTTCCTATAAGGTGGGGCAGCTTAAGATCCTATCGCTACGTGATCGCGCCGAAAAAGCACTCGGCGATAAGTTTGACGTTAAAGCCTTCCACGATCAAATCCTCACTTCAGGTTCACTGCCAATGGCCGTGATGGAACAGAAGATAGATCGCTGGATTGCGGCCAACCAAGCTTAAGTCCGCTATCTACAATGTTTGCTGTGGTATTGATACAGCGCCACCGCAGCAAGTTTTAATGTTTTGTAATTACACGGAATGTTCTTATACTGGATATTTCAAAGCGGCTGTTAGTTTATAACGGCTGCAACATTAGCAATTTGGGGCAAGTGTCTCAGCATTTTAAGGGGTTTTACCATGGTTCAAGCAACAGCAAGACATTTGTTAGTCGCTAGCGAAGCACAATGCCAAGAACTAAAACAACAGATTTTAGACGGTGCGGATTTTGCGCAGCTGGCGCGTGCCCATTCTTCTTGTCCATCGGGCGCGCAAGGCGGTGAGTTAGGTTCGTTTGGTCCTGGAATGATGGTGCGTGAATTTGATGAAGTGGTATTTAGTGCGCCATTAAATGTGGTGCAAGGCCCTGTTAAAACCCAATTTGGCTACCATTTATTAGAAGTCACCAGCCGCAGTTAATCGGGCTGATTGAGTAAAATGGCAGCCACTGAGCTGCCATTTTTTATTGGTATCAAAGGAGGCGTGATGGTCGAACTCTATAGCGACAGATTAAAACTCAGAAGCCTTAAAGAGGAGGATTGGCCGTATTTCTTAGCCTTAAATCTCGATCCTGAAATCAATCAATTCGTCCGCATTCCTGAATCTGAAGAAGTTATTCGCAAAAAATTTATCGAGCGTTCTGCAAGCTGGTTATATAGCTCGGGTGATTGGCTAACGCTGGCGATAGAAACCATAGATTCGGGTGAGTTTGTTGGATTGACCGGACTTCATTGCCAGCACTTTGAAGAGCAGCGCGCCGAGGTTGGCTACCTACTGTTAAAAGAACATCATGGTAAAGGCTACGCCAGCGAAAGCCTGCAAGCGGTGGTCGACTGGGCCTGTTTACGTTTTGAAGTGCATAAGTTTGTCGGCCACTGCGCAAAAGACAATATTGCTTCCGCCCGCGTGCTCGAAAAATGCGGCTTTCAACTTGAGGGCGTGCACCGCGAGCAGTTTAAAATCGGTGATGTGTGGTTGGATGAACTGAGCTTTGGTCTGCTGGCTCACGAAAGGCAACGATAAGCAAAATTATCTGCAACGCATTTGGGGACATACTGCTATAATGCGGCAGGTTTTTTTATTGAGGCTGTTTAAGTGGCGCAAATTAATCAGTTAGCTTTGCATCCAGGTGAAGATTTTATCGAATTGTACAAAGTGCTAAAAGTACAGGGCATGTCTAACGCTGGCGGCGAAGCCAAGCATTTTATTGACGAAGGTTTAGTGTCAGTGAATGGCGAAGTTGAAACTCGCAAACGCAAAAAAGTGGTAGCGGGCGATATCGTCAGCTTTAACGGTGAATCGGTTCAAATCATTGCGGCTGAATAAGCCATAGAAGTGGAGCAAGACATGCAATTTCCAGATGATGACAATGGTAAAATGCTGGCCGCAATGGCTGAAGCGGGTATCGATTTAACACAGCCTTTAGATGTTGATTACTTTTTGGTTTTTGATGATCAACGTGATGCTGAATCTGCACTCGAAGAGTTAGCCAATTCCGATCTCGAAGGGGAAGTCGAACTCAATCTAAACGATGAACTCGGTAAGTGGGAAATCATTGTTTGCATCAACATGGTGCCAGATTATGACGATCTTGTTGAGCAAGAGACTGTGCTTAACGACTTCGCGGCAGAGTTTGGTGGCATGACCGACGGTTGGGGCGTAATGCAACACCAAGAAGGCGACGATGAATTCATGGACGATGACCATGAACATGATGAGCATTGTGGCTGCGATCACTAATCTTGAATTTGAGATGGATGTAACGCAGAAAGAAACCACCTTAAAGGTGGTTTTTTTATGCAAAAATGGCCAACTTTGACCCAGCCAAACGGCTTGTTTCAAAACACCTTTGCATTCGCTCGTTAAACGCAGTCTAATGCGAAGCCTTAGCACTTTAACAATCAACTAAAAATTATTATGGAATTTGAGCTAACTCTACAAATCGCCGCGCTTCTGTTCATGGTCGCTGTGTTGGCGGGCTTTATCGATTCAATTGCTGGCGGTGGTGGTTTGTTAACGATACCGGCACTGATGTGGGCGGGTCTTCCTCCTGCCATGGCGCTTGGTACCAATAAACTCCAAGCCTGCGGTGGTAGCTTCTTCGCCAGTTTGTATTTTGTGCGTAAAAAAATGGTCGATTTAAACGCCGTTAAGTTAGCGCTGCTCTGTGCCTTTATTGGGTCGGCGCTGGGGACGATTTTCGTGCAGATGGTCGATACGAAAGTGCTCGAGTTAGTATTGCCATTCTTAATTTTGGCAATTGGTTGTTATTTCTTGTTTTCAAAGAAAATCTCTGAAGATGATAAACATCAGGTATTAACGCCAACGGCCTTTGCCTTTACTGCGGCCTTGGGTGTTGGCATGTACGATGGCTTTTTCGGTCCAGGAACCGGAAGCTTTTTTGCGTTAGCATTCGTGAGTCTTGCAGGTTTTGGTCTTGCTAAAGCAACGGCCCATGCCAAGTTGTTAAACTTCTCGACTAATATCGCTTCGCTAATTTTCTTTACCCTCGGTGGAAAAGTGGTGTGGGTTTTAGGATTGGTGATGCTTGCGGGCCAAGCCATTGGTGCCACAATCGGTTCGCGCTTGGTCGTGACCAAGGGCACCAAAATTATCAAACCTCTGGTGGTGACTATGTCACTTGCCATGAGTATTAAGCTGCTCATTACTCAATATCAATTATTTTAATCCCTTTGCACATCGCTCATCCCTGTTTGGCTTTTACTTGGTGATTGAAGAGATACCAAATAGGGAGGGCGTTCCTGATAGCACTATACTCAAGCCCAAGTTTTCCTTAGTATAACTGGGTATTTTTAAAGGTATTTTCCTCTACGGCCTGTGATTAGGCCTAGATATGGTTTTTGCCATCCTCGTGATTTAGCCAAAGACAGCATCATCCCTTAAGGATTTGGACAGTTATGAAATTTATCCATACCTCCGATTGGCATATTGGCCGCCAGTTACACAATCAATCCTTGCTCGAAGACCAAGCCTTTGTCTTAGAACAAATTGTGTCACTCGCCAAGGAGCACATGGTGGATGCCGTGATTGTCGCTGGGGACATCTATGACAGGTCTATTCCACCTACCGCCGCGGTAGCGCTGTTAGACAAGGTTGTAAGCCAATTAGTCACAGAGCTTGGGATACAGGTTGTGATGATCGCTGGGAATCACGATGGCCATGAGCGCCTAGGCTTTGCCGCAAAGCAAATGGCGTCAAGCGGTTTACATATCGTGGGGCCTGTTGAAGAGGTGGCTCCCATCCGCTTAACGGGTTTTTCGGGCGATGCGTACTTTTATCCTTTACCCTACGCCGAGCCTGCGGTTGTTCGCGAGGTATATCAATGTGAAGCTGCGACCCATCAAGAAGCGCTAGGCGTATTGCTTGAGCAAGTGAAAACTCACGACAGTGAGGGACTGCCAAAGGTGGTGGTCAGTCACTGCTATTTAGATGGTGGCAGCGAATCGGAATCGGAGCGGCCCTTAAGCATCGGCGGCGCCGATAAAATTTCTCCCTTGCTTTTTACCGAGTTCAATTATGTTGCCCTCGGCCACTTGCATGGCCCTCAATATAAAGGCGAGCAGCATGTTCGCTACTCGGGCTCAATTTTGAAATATTCCTTTAGTGAGCAACATCAGCATAAGTCCGTGACCTTAGTCGAATTAGCGGCAGGGTTGCCAGCCGAGATCCAATTGCTACCCCTAAGCTCACTTCGCGATGTTCGCATTATTGAGGGCGATCTTGCCAATTTACTCACCCTTGGCCAGACCGATGCTAAGCGGGAGGATTACCTGATGGTAAGGCTTCTGGATAAACACGCCATTTTGGATGCCATGGGGAAACTGCGCAGCGTTTACCCCAATGTGCTGCATTTAGAGCGCACGGGGTTAATGGCGCAATCATCCCAAGTCGCCCTCAGTCGCGAACATATTAAGAAGGGGGAGCTGGATATGTTCAGCGATTTTTTCAGCCAAGTCTCCGGTGATCCAATGACCGCTGCGCAGCGGCAGGTGCTCGATGATATTTTAACAATGCTGCACAAGGAGGAGCGCCAAGCATGAAACCCTTAACGCTATCGATGTCAGCCTTTGGCCCTTTTGCGACAACACAATCAATTGACTTTACCGCTCTTGGCAGTAACCCGCTGTTTCTGATTAACGGCCCAACGGGTGCGGGCAAGACCACCATTCTTGATGGCATCTGTTTTGCGCTCTACGGCAAAACCACAGGTAATGAGCGTGAAGGTGCTCAGATGCGTTGTGACCTAGCAGATGATGCGCTCCTTACCGAGGTGACATTTAAGTTTCAGCTAGGTAGCGCGACGTATAGTATCCGCCGCGTACCTGAGCAAGAAAGAGCTAAAAAAAGCGGTGAGGGCTCGACGCTGCAAAAGAGCGAAGCGCAGTTGTTTCGAATCGATGCTAATGGCGAGCAAACACTGATTGTTGCCAATAAAGTCTCCGAGGCAACGGCTGAAATAGAGGCATTAACGGGGCTCGACGTCGAGCAATTTCGACAGGTGATGGTGCTGCCTCAGGGCAAGTTTCGTGAACTGTTAATCGCGGATTCCAAAGCCCGTGAGCAGATTTTTAGCCAGTTATTTCAAACGCATATTTATAAGCGAATCGAAGACACTCTAAAAGCCAAGGCGGCCGATATTCGCGCGCGGGTAAAAGATCAGCGCTCACGTCGCGACGGCATTTTACAAACCGCTGAGCTTAATTCAGACGAGGAACTAGTCGCTGAGTTGAGCCATCTAGAGACCGAGTTTTCAATTGCTAAAAATGCTAAAGACATGGCAACAGCCAGTCATCAGCAGGCAATAAAACAGCACGATGGTGCTCAGCAGCTTTTGGCTGAGTTTGCACGCTTAACAGGCTTAGAAGCCGAGGCGCAACAACTTGAAGAGCAGAAGCAGCTGATTGAGGTGCAGAGTCAAACACTTAATGTTGCTAGGCAGGCGCAGCGCGTAAAACCGCTGTTAGATAATGCGATTGCCCGCGAGCAAGAGGCTCATTCGGCTGACCGACTCTTTGTCGAGGCACAAAACGCTTTAAGCCTTGCACAAAATGAGCAGACTAAAGCCGACTACGAGGCGCAGCAGTTGGTCGCCCTTGAGCAAACGCTAAAAGAAACTGAGCAGCGCGTTACTTCATTATCTTCTCTCGTGCCTGAGCTCAATGAGTTGATGCTGCTATCCAAAGCTGTAGATGATGCCAAGCTTCAACTCGATAGTACCAAGGCCAAAGGGCAGGGCAGTAAAACGGCATTGGCAGAGTTAGTTCAAAAACGCAGTGAACAAGAGCTGCTACTTCCCAAGCTTCAAATGCAAAGCGAGCTTTTGCTTTCAAGTCAGCAGGCGCTATCTCAACATAACCATATGTTTGAACAATTTAAGCAGTGGCAACAGATTGAGGCCAAAGTCAGCGCATCCCAAGCTGCGTTAACTCTTGCGGGTGAGCATGGCCGCATCCTTAAAGATGCACATCAACAGGCGCAGCATCTTGCAAAATCATTACAGCTCCGCTGGTTTCAGGGCCAGGCGGCGATACTTGCTCGGGAGCTTAAGACCAACGAGCCTTGCCCAGTGTGTGGTAGTAGCGAGCATCCTAATCCTGCCGTTGCCCACGAGGATTTGCCAACAGATGCGCAGTTACAACATGCGCAGGAGCTAGAAGCTCTCTCGCTCGATAACCTCAGTAAAGCCAGAGCGGACTATAAGGGGCTGCAGAAACAGCTAGAAACCCAACAGCAGCAAGCGAGCGAGCTTTCGCTGAGCTTAGGCGATTTTGTTCAACAAACGCTGGAGTCACACCTCGAAAAGCAGCAATTGTTAGTGACTAATGCAAAGGCGGCTGAAAGTGCAAGTAAGCAACTGATAAATTTACAGCAGCAACTTACTTCGCTACAGCAACAGGAGCGAGCACTCAATGAAAGGCTTGAACTTGAACGTGAGCAGTACCGTGAGCATGAAACCCAACTTGAGCGCTTATCGGGGCAGTTAGCCGAGAAATCTCAAAGGATCCCCGAAGACTATCGTGCCCTCGATATGCTCAATCAGGCGATTAGCACCAATGAGCAACAGTTAACAAAGCTAAAAGCGTCAATCGAGCTGATTAGAAACACCCAGCAATTGGCATTGCAACGAACCGTTGCCGCCAACGCCGCCTTAAAGGCTGCCGAGCAGACTAGGGAAATTGCCCTGCAGCAGCAAACTAAGGCGCAAAACGCCCTTGATACTGAGCTTAATCATGTCGGTTTTGCAGATAGGGACAATTTTCTTCAAGCTATGCTCTCCGATGATCGGATACAGGCGCTGAGTGAGGACATTGAGGGTTACCACAGACAATTCGCGCTTAATCAATCACAGTTAAGTCAGCTAAAGTCTCAGCTAAGTGGTGCCGTAATTCCAAACATTGAGGAGCTCAAAACGCAATTAGCTCTGTTGGCGGAGCAACTGCAACTTGCCGAGCAAGCTTGGAATCACTTACACGCAAGATTAACCCTGCTCAAGCAAACCCACTCTCAGCTTAAGCTGGTGGACCAAAAGTCAACTTCCCTTGAAGATGAATATGCCGTTATTGGCACCTTGGCGGATGTGGCTTGCGGTAATACGGGGAATAAAATTTCCCTGCAGCGTTTTGTGTTGAGTGTACTGCTCGATGATGTACTCCTCGCTGCAACCCACAGATTGCATCTGATGAGTAAAGGGCGTTATCGATTACTTCGTAAGGAAGATAGAGCAAAGGGCAATAAAGCGTCAGGCCTTGAGCTTGAGGTTGAAGATGCCTACACCTCTAAAGTGCGCCCAGTGGCGACATTAAGTGGGGGAGAGAGTTTTATGGCTGCGCTGTCGATGGCACTTGGATTATCGGATGTCGTGCAAGCCTATGCGGGCGGAATTAAGCTCGATACCTTATTTATTGACGAAGGATTTGGCAGTTTAGATCAGGATTCATTGGAGCTGGCGATTCGAACCTTAGTTGATTTGCAATCTGCTGGACGGATGATTGGCGTCATTTCCCATGTAACGGAAATGAAGGAACAGATCGGATCTCGTATCGATATTCTTAAAAATTCCCATGGCAGCGAAATCCGGCTTATTTTGCCTTAGTTAAGACTAAGTGGCAGAAAACATAACTAACTCGCTGTTTTTGTTATGTATGCGTGGATGGAAATGTTGCATTTAACATTTGAGGTTAAAGTACGCAATCCACATAAAGTGCTAACTGAAGCATATTTTCAGGAAATTGCACGTTTCAAGTGCAAAATAGCGTTTGTCTTAATCGGCTTTTTGGGATAAGTTGAGAAAATTAGGGGCTCCCGCTTTGGGATTTGTAAAAATAGATAGTGTAATAACAAGAAAAAGGTGCAGCATTGCAAACAAGCAAGCCACAATTGATTAACTTTTCGCAAATAAGATTGCAAAATTTATCATCAGCGCATAAAAACATTCTTCTGGTCGGTGGTTTACTCATTGGCGCAGCAATGTTAATGCCTAATGCTAATCATGTGGTGCCTACCGCACAGCGTATTCCCGTTGCCCTCGATATTGAATCTATTTTACCGCAAGCTTCTGCCCCAGTGGCACCACAACTTATTATTGATAATGCGCCGCACTTCGAGCGTGTTATTGAATCCGGCGATACCTTAAGTGCGTTATTTACTAAAGCGGGTGTCGATCAACAAACCATGTACAAAGTATTAGAAGCCGATTTAAATATTCTGGCATTAGATACGTTATTACCGGGTAACCGAATTCAATTTTGGCTGGATAATGACGGTCAATTACAGAAATTAGAGCTGTATTTTAATGCTGCTCGCCAAGTCGTATTTAGCCGTTATGAAGATGGCAGTTTCAACGTTGAAGAAGTCAACGTTGAGGGTGTTTGGCAAAATAGAATTGTGACCGGTGATATTAAAGGTTCTTTCTATGTATCAGCGCAAAAAATGGGTTTAGCCGCAGGTGATATTCAGCGGATTGAAGATTTACTCAAAGAGAAAGTGAATTTTGCACGGGATTTACGTGCGGGTGATACTTTTTCTGTTTTGGTCAATGATCAATATGTTGAGGGTGAACAAACGGGCAGTAGCCAAATATTAGGTGTCAGCCTTAAAACAGGTCGTTCGGAAATTAGCGCTTACCAGCATACCGATGGCAGTTATTATGATGCTAAGGGTCGCAGTTTAGTACGTGCATTCCAACGTATTCCTCTGGCTAAACAGCCTCGTATGAGTTCACGTTTCAATCCGGCCCGTAAACACCCTATTACCGGTCGTATTTCACCGCACAATGGTACTGACTTCTCATTACCTATTGGTACTAAAGTGATTGCACCAGGAGATGGTGTTGTGAGTTTAGTAACAGATCACCAATTTGCGGGTAAATACATTGTGATTGAACACGGTAGTAAGTATCGCACCCGTTATTTACACCTTTCTAAAGCCTTAGTACGTAAGGGCCAACGAGTAACACGTGGTCAGGTGATCGCGTTATCGGGTAATACTGGTCGCTCTACTGGGCCTCATTTGCACTATGAGTTCCATGTAAATGGTCGAGCTGTTGATCCGATGAAAGCTGATATTCCAATGTCGAGTCAGCTAGCGAATCAAGAGATGAATGACTTCACTCGCATTGTTCAAGCTCGACAAGCATTGATGAATTTAGGTTAAATTAACACCGCTGTTAAGATAAGATTCGATAAAATACAAATGCCGCAGGTTTTAATCTGCGGCATTTTTTTATTGCTTAAATCGACGATACAGTCGGTGGTATCAGGTCAAGCGAGTGTTCAAAAAACTAGCAACATTATTTAAGCTGATAGGATATTACTTAAGTTTAAGCTGCTAAATGTATTAACTTGCCTGACGTTTTTGAATCAATTTTAAAGCACATTTACATAAACTTCCCTTTAGTGCAGGACAGCTTTTACAGGGGGATTTTTTATAGGGATGTAATGCGAAACTTCGATCAGAGGGTAGGGGAGATAATTTTTTAATCACAGTTGTCGCTAAAAAAGACGCATCATTAGCGGCTTTTAACTCAGCTTTAATTCGTTTTAATTGTTTTTTTCGGTGGGATTTGGGCAGTGTTTGCAGCTGCTGTTTTGCGACATATTTGCTGAGTATTACCTTAAGTTTTTTTCGCTGAACTTTTTTTGTTGGTGCGGGTTTACTCAAGGTCTTTGTATCTAGTGTCTTACTATTTTCAAACTGGTTTTTATGAGTCGAATTGGTTAATCCATTGGCAAGCCAAGCGGATTCACAAAAAATACTTTTCAGGCCAGTTTTACCTTGGCGTTTTTGTAACTTCTTTGCTTGTTTTTTACACCATTTATCAAGCTTGCTATCAAGTTGATGCTCTTTCATACGACTCAAAGGCGAATAATGAATTGACTCCTGAATTATAAATGAGAACTATTATCAGTCAATTAATTCTTTTAAAAGTGCTTTTGAGATGGTTTAAATGTGTGATCTACTAATCAGCGCGATAGGGAAAAAGATTGGCATCAATGCAAGTGAGTAATAATCTTAAGTCGAATTCAAACTGGTGATAATCAGGTTCCATATAAGTGCACAAATTATAAAATGCCTTATTGTGATCCTTCTCTTTAAGGTGTGCGAGTTCGTGAACCACCACCATTCTGAGCATTGGTTCAGGCACACGTTTTAACCGAGAAGAAATGCGAATTTCATTCTTTGCTTTGATTTTTCGCCCTTGCACCCGAGAAACATAGGAATGTAAACCAAGTGCATGATGGCTCATGCTTATTTTGTCGTCGAATACCACTTTGGATAGTGGCGCCGACTGGCGTAAAAAGCGATTCTTTATTCCCTGGGTGTAGTCATAGAGGGCTTTGTCTGTTCGTACATCATGAATATTGGGGTGACGGCGCAGCAACACATCGACAAGCTTGCCATTGTCTAATAGGTTTTGAACCTGGTGCTGAATATCGGGGCTATAGCCACTTAAGTATTTAAGAGTCGACATAGAAATGGGGCTCCTCATAAAGGAGCCCTGCATTTGAAGGGTTAAATCTTACCGAAGATACGACGGTTTTGCTGGGCAAATGCGGCTTCGAAGGCGGGCAGTTGCACACGTTTTAGCTCTAATGTCTCAAAATCAACCTGTGGTGGATTACGCTTGTTTTGCTCTTTAATCGCAACAGGTGATAACAGCGTTACAGGCAGATCGCCTAACTGAATGGCGGCTTCTAATTTAAAGCTGGTGGCAGAACCTGCTAGTTTGCCCTTTTGCTCGCGCTCGATGATCACAATTTCATCGACCTTGTAGTCTTCCATCAGTTTGTGGAAAGCAAAGTGAAACTCACGAATCGCTTCCGCTGAGGCTGACTGAGATACCGCAAATGATGCCTTGCGGCATGAAGGTACGTTGAAGGTTTCACCTTCGTAACTCAGTAGACTGATGATGGCCTCGCCACCTTTTAATTCAACACCACAAATTCGCATGTTTCACCTTTCAATATCTAAACTTTGCTGCAGATTGTTGGTTTTTACTTGAATCACCAACATGTTGCCAAAACTGTTCCCTAAGTTAGCTTAGGGATGTTGGCTAATTTCATTAAGACGTCACGCTAAACTGCTAAGGGCTATTCGTCGCTATCGTCTTGTAATACGGGCGCTGATGCTCTTCTACGCATTGGCGCATCACCTACATCTACGCCGGTAATGAAGCGTTTATCACGGGATGGTGCTGCTTTAGTTCTTTTGGCCTTAGCCTTAGTGTTAGCCGCCGTTGCCGCTTTGGATTGACGTTTCACTGGCGCCGATTTCGGTTTGTCCCTCAGGCCTGTAAATTTGGCTTTAAGTCCTTCAATGACACTGATCTCAAAGGTTTTTCGAAGGAAGAGTTGGACTTTGTTGAAGTTTTCCCAATCCTTTGGCCCAACGAGGGAGATAGCATCACCTTTTGCGCCAGCCCTGCCAGTACGACCGATTCGGTGGACATATTCTTCAGCAAATTTAGGCATGTCGAAGTTGATGACTAAAGATACATTGAGTAAATCCAGACCACGTGATGCGACATCCGTAGTCACTAAGATTTGCTGTTGACCGCGGGCGAACTGATCCATGATTTGATTACGGGCCGCTTGTTTTAACTCACCGCTGAGTGCTGCGGTGGCAAAACCTTGCTCGGATACCTTAGCGGCTAGTCGCTCAGTATCGGCACGGGTGGCGGTGAAGATGATGACCTGCTTATGGGTTTCATCCTTTAATACTCTGCTCAGTAATGCCTCTTTGTGGTCGAGGTGATCACAAAGGTAAATTCGCTGGTGAATATCATTATGCTCTGCGTGGGCGGCACCAATCGCCACATGGGACGGTGTTTTTAACAGTGTGGCGGCAATTTCATTGATTTCACCATGATCTAAGGTCGCTGAAAACATCAAGGTTTGACGACGCTTGTGATCCGCCGCAGTGTTAATGGCCTTGAGTTGCGGCGCAAAGCCTAGGTCTAACATTCTGTCGGCTTCATCGAGAATTAACAGCTCTAAACCATTGAGGAACAGGTTTTTCTGTTCTAAATGATCGGCGATTCGGCCAGGGGTTGCCACGATAAAATGGGGCTCTTTTGCCAGCGCTTTGGCTTGGTCGTTAAAGTTCTCGCCGCCTAATACACTGATGGCCTTGTATTGGGTATTGGCGACCAGTAAACGCAGTTGGCTATAAACTTGGTGAGCAAGCTCGCGGGTCGGTAATAAAATCAAAACCCTAGGATCGCGTTTTGTTAACGCGCGGGTGGAAATAACCCTTTGCATGGCGGGCAGCAAAAACGCCAAGGTCTTACCAGACCCAGTTTTTGATGATGCCATTAAGTCTTTACCTGCCAATGCGATGGGCAGGGCCTGTTTCTGGATGGCGGTTGGGGTTGCAATCCCCATGTGTTTTAAGCTTTGTAACAGACGCTGGTCCAGAGAAAAATCAGTAAACTGCAAAGGTATATCCCCTAAATCTGAGTGAGGGCAGATTATAGCCTTAAACGGCCTTTCTCAGCTATCTCGATTACCAATTATCTTAAGCTTATCCCAAGACTTGTGTTGATTTTGGGCGTTATCGCCCATGGCGTGTGGATTAAAATTCCCTTTACAATTTGATTCTGATCCTTGTTGATTCAGCGCTTTTTGTCGTAATTTCTAGTTTTACCTAACATTTAATGGCGTTAATCATTTCAGATTGACATAAGTAGAGGACGCCATTTAGGTTAATGCTTGGGTTTATAAACAAGGAGAATTTTGATGGTTAAGGGCACCGCGCCAACCATTGGCATTGCATTAGGAAGTGGCGCTGCAAAAGGGTGGGCGCATATTGGGGTGCTTAATGGACTTGCGGCTATGGGGATTAAACCCGACAAGGTGGCGGGCTGCTCGGTCGGCGCCTTGGTGGGCGCTGCCTATGCACACGATCATCTATCCGAACTTGAGGAATGGGTCAGGAGTTTTTCCAGCTGGGATGTGCTTGGCCTAATGGATATTCGTTGGCGAAAGGGGGGATTGATTGGTGGGGAAAAAGTATTCGACGTGCTGCAATCTCGCCTAGGGGATATCGATATTGAGGAACTAAAGCGCCCCTTTGCAGCCGTGGCTACGGATCTCTACTCCGGACAGGAAATCTGGTTCCGTCAGGGGGACTTGCGCCAAGCGGTTCGTGCCTCTTGCTCTATGCCTGGGATATTATCTCCTGTTCGCCATGGTGATAGGTGGTTGGTCGATGGTGCGGTCGTCAATCCCGTTCCTGTATCAGTCAGCCGTGCCATGGGCGTTGATATCGTCATTGCGGTGGATTTAAGTGGATTTCAGTCGGGGCGTTTACAAGTGTTGCCCGTCAATCTCACCAGTCAAAAAGAATTGCCAGAAGATAGAGAGCCCCTTGTCCGTCAAGAAACGGGTTTTATGGACCTTTTTGCGAGGGGGCGAGAGTATGTCAGCAATTTAAGTGACAAATTCTCCCTAGGCACAAAATCAAATCCTGGGATGATAGCGGTGATGTCGCAGTCAATGGGGATTTTAGAGCAGCGCCATAAACGGGCGCGGCTGATGGGCGATCCGCCTGATATCTGTGTCGTACCTGAGGTGGCCAATATTGGTACGATGGAATTTCATCGAGCCGATGAAGCGATTGCCGCGGGTGAAGCCGCGGTGGCAAAAGTCGCTCACCTTATCGAAGCGGCAATCTGGAAAGGGTAAGTCTGCAAGATTAAGTGATTATCAGCTTTCAAGCCTTTGGTCTGATTGCTCGATTTTCATCCAAATAAGTTGTAAGTCAATGGGTTACTGGCTTGTATCTTGCTTTCAGTTGTTTTTGCCTTTATTTACTCATTTTTTGACGATGAATTCCCTTCTCAATGCTTTTATCCTTAAACGCAGCAGTGTTGCCGATGCCTATGGACTGGCTGAACCTAACCGCAAAGCGCAATCGGGCTTAGGTCAAGCATTGGCAAGCGAGCGTGCTACGTCGGTTTCTACAAGCACTAAAAATGTGCAAGCGACTAACACTGCTAGCTCGAAAGGGAATCGTGAAGAGGTTGCATTTTCCGCTCGGGCGATGCGAGCCCAAAGGATCCAAGCGCTGTCTGAGGTCTATTTTGCTAGGGGGGATTTTAAACTAGCAAACTTACCTTCGGTGCTTACTCAAGCCAATGCCGAAGGGCTGTTAACCCAATCACAGGTTGCAAGGCTTGAGGAAAATGCAACAAGCTTTAAGGACTCCAGTGCCTTACCATCGCTTAACACCTTTATTGATAACAAGCTTAAGCCATTGTCAGCAAAAGAGAGTCTGATATCTGAGGGTGTGGCTGAAGTGCGTGACGCAAATGGTTCCACGAGGACTGGCATCATGGTTTTGCGACCGGAAATGATTAAAGCACTTAAGGATGCCAAAACGGTACTGGCCAATATGGGAGATGCTCAATCGAATCAAATGTCGGCTCTGGCAAATGCGGTGAGTCGGCGAATCGGCCAGTATCTCAACTTTGAGAGCACTCATGATGACAGCCCAAACGATGAGAGGGCTAATTCAGAGCGCATTGGTTCAGAGAGTATTGGTTCAGAGAACCTAAGCGCAGAGAATCTTAGCGCAGTGTACCTAGGCGTAGAGAATGCCAGCTTAGTCCAAAATTTAGAGGCTGCACAATCCCACGAATCTTCATCTGAGCTAAAAATAATAGAGTTAAATACAATAGAGCGGCGTTTATGGCAGGGGCTGCAAATTACAATGCAGTTTGCTGCATTATTGGGTAACGCCCAATCGCCGATGGGACAAGTCAGCCAATATCTGTCATTAGCGAAACGTTAATAGTTGATTGCTGCATCTAGGGACTATGATGTGGCGCCTTGGTGATACCCCTTTAATGGATTAATCAGCTCCTCAGTCATAGTGTATTTTCTGCATTAAAGCCTGTATCAGCCAGTGTAGCGCATCTGAGTTCAGCGCTTTCGCTCCGTGTTTGTTACCAAGCTTATGTGTACCATGAAGGTTAATCTTTAATCACCTAAACCACTGTTTTTACCGCTTACTATCCCGCTTTATCTTTTAGGTCAAGGACAGACTTCTAGATCATTGGGCTTGGCTGCAGTTCTGATTTGTTCTTTGTAACCCATTTAAAATTCATGATCTGGATCAAGGAAGTTTGCCCTTCATTGGCGCTTAATTGTCTACATATTGTGTTTATATTTCTGGTAATCACTATATGTAGTATCAATTTTAATCAGGATGGAGAGGAACTGAACAATGCCAGTCGTGATCAAGCGGGATGGTTGCCGCACACCTTTTGATGAAACAAGGATAAGAGATGCAGTTATCGCCGCTGCAAGCTCAGTTGGGATAGAGGATGCAGACTATGCCGCAACGATTGCAGCCTGTGTGAAAGAGCGCGTTGCCTCTTTGACTGAAGTCGATATCCACCACCTGCAGGATGCGGTCGAAAACCTGTTGATGGAAGGCCCCTATAAATCGATTGCAAGGGAGTATATTGAGTATCGTCACGACCGTGATATTTGCCGTGAAGCGACCAGCAAACTCAACCTCGAAATCCGAGGTTTAGTCGAGCAAAGTAATGCCGCCTTGTTGAACGAAAACGCCAATAAAGATTCCAAGGTTATCCCCACCCAGCGCGATTTGCTCGCGGGGATTGTGGCTAAGCATTACGCCAAGAGTCATATTCTGCCAAAGGATGTGGTGGCCGCCCATGAAGTGGGGGAGCTCCATTACCACGATTTAGACTACTCGCCGTTTTTCCCAATGTTTAACTGCATGCTAATTGATTTAGCGGGCATGTTGACCCATGGCTTTAAGATGGGTAATGCCGAGATTGAAACCCCTAAATCGATTTCTACCGCGACTGCGGTTACGGCGCAAATCATTGCCCAAGTGGCGAGCCACATTTATGGCGGCACCACCATCAATCGCATCGATGAAGTCTTGGCGCCTTTCGTGGCTAAAAGTTACGACAAGCATTACCAAATCGCCCTAAATTGGCAGATTAAAGATGCCAAGGCCTACGCCACGGCGCAAACCGAGAAAGAATGTCACGACGCCTTCCAGTCGCTGGAATATGAGGTCAATACCCTGCATACCGCCAATGGCCAAACGCCCTTTGTGACCTTTGGTTTTGGTTTAGGGACCTCCTGGGAGTCGCGTTTAATTCAGCAATCTATGCTCAAAGTGCGCATGGCGGGGCTTGGCAAAAACCGTAAAACGGCGGTGTTCCCCAAATTGGTGTTTGCAATTCGTGATGGCATTAATCATAAAGCGGGCGATTGCAATTACGATGTAAAACAAATGGCGCTTAAGTGTGCGACCATGCGCATGTACCCCGACATCCTGAACTACGAACAGGTTGAGCGTGTAACAGGCTCTTTTAAAACGCCGATGGGTTGCCGAAGCTTCTTAGGCGCCTATAAAGAGAACAACGAGTTAGTCCATGAAGGGCGGAATAACTTAGGTGTGGTGAGCCTTAATCTGCCGCGTATCGCACTAGAAGCTAAGGGCGATGAAGCTGCGTTTTACCGCATTCTCGATGAGCGTTTAGTGCTGGCGCGTAAAGCCTTAGATACTCGCATCGAGCGTTTAAACGGCGTTAAAGCCCGCGTGGCGCCCATTCTCTATATGGAAGGGGCCTGCGGCGTGCGACTTCGGGCTGACGATGACATTGCTCAAATCTTTAAAAATGGCCGAGCGTCAATTTCATTAGGTTATATTGGACTACACGAAACCGTGAATGCACTTTATGGCACCAAGACCCATGTGTTTGATGATGAAGTGTTGCGCCAAAAAGCCATCGCTATTGTTGCCCACCTTAAGGCCGCTACTCAGGCTTGGAAGGAGGAGAGCGGTTATGGCTTTAGTCTTTACAGCACCCCGAGCGAGAGCCTCTGTAGCCGTTTTTGCAAACTCGACGCCAAACAGTTTGGTGTGGTTGAGGGGGTAACGGATAAGGGCTATTACACTAATAGCTTCCACTTGGATGTCGAAAAACGGGTAAATCCTTACGATAAAATTGACTTCGAGCAACCATACCCTGAAATCGCCAACGGCGGTTTTATTTGCTACGGCGAATACCCCAATATGCAGCACAATTTAGAAGCGCTCGAAAACGTCTGGGATTACAGCTACAGCCGCGTGCCATACTATGGCACTAATACACCAATCGATGAGTGTTACGACTGTGGTTTTACCGGTGAATTTAGCTGCACCAGCAAGGGCTTTACCTGCCCCAAATGTGGTAACCATGAGCCGAGCCGGGTATCGGTGACGCGCCGTGTGTGTGGTTATTTAGGCAGCCCAGATGCAAGGCCCTTTAACCATGGCAAGCAGGAAGAAGTGAAACGCAGAATCAAACATCTGTAACATTTTTAGCCTGTATCCCTTGTTACACTGATTAACGCAGTCGACCCTTCGGCTGCGTTTTCCATTTATCCCGTTGGAAACCGATGATGAATTATCACCAATATTATCCCGTTGATGTCGTCAATGGTCCTGGCACAAGAGTCACCCTTTTTGTTTCTGGTTGTGAGCACCAATGCCGTGGTTGCTATAATCAAAGCACGTGGGATGTTCGCTCTGGGCATTTGTTTGATTCCTCCATGGAGGAGCGCATCATTGCCGATCTCAAGGATACGCGCATTAATCGCCGCGGTTTGTCATTATCCGGGGGCGATCCACTCCTGCCGGCCAATTTGGATACCATTTTATCCCTAGTGAAACGGGTTAAAACCGAATGTCCCAATAAAGATATTTGGCTGTGGACGGGTTATGTGTGGGATGAACTGAGTGATAAACAGCGCGCAGTGCTGAAGTACGTTGATGTGCTGGTAGACGGAAAATTTGAGCAGAGTTTAGCGGATCCCAGCCTGCCATTTCGGGGGAGCAGTAATCAAATAATCCGTTTGTTATAAAAGCGGTAACGAGGATCGTAAACTTGCTGTTATAATCCCTTTCCTAGAAACAGTGTTTGAGTTTTATCCCATGGATAATACTGAACCACTTAGGTAATTTAAGGTAACAACATGAATTTAAAGCAAGAGCTGCAGCAGCTAAACGATAAGTTAGATAAGTTTCGTCGTAAATTAGCGGCGGCTGAGCAACGTGGCGATGCCATAGTGATTGCCCAGTTCAAACGCGAAATCGCTGCAGTCACTAAGCAAATCAACAGTGTTAAAACCCAGCAAACCCGTGTTTTACAACGTCAAGGCGATGATATTAAACATCTGCCGTTTAGCCGAGCCTTAACAAAGGCTGAGCAAGCCGATATGGGGCAACTGAAGAAATCCGTTAAAGGTTTGGTGGTTGTTCACCCAATGACGGCACTTGGCCGTGAGATGGGGTTAACCGTTGTGACAGGGTTTGCACCTGCGAAGTTTTAATTGCGCTTAATGCCATAGGGACAAACGGATTTTCTGTGTCAGCCGTTTGTCCTAATAAGTGATATGGCAATAGTTGATAAAATTACTAAAGTATTCCGTGATTGCGTAAAACGCTTTAGAATAAGTGCACAACAGGCTATTTTGGCCGATTTTGATTTTAGTTATGGATGTTCCTTCTGTCTCAAGGAATGAGAGTAGTCGTTAAGGTTAAGTCATGTCGATAAAATATATCGCGACATCAAAATTACCCACCCCTTGGGGCGTTTTTGCCATGCACGGTTTTGAGGACACTCAAACGGGCAAGGAGCATGTTGCACTCACCTTTGGAATCCTCAGTAGCGACGAGCCAATGTTAGGCCGTATTCATTCTGAATGTTTAACAGGTGACGCACTGTTTAGCTTACGCTGTGATTGTGGTTTCCAACTGCAAACGGCAATGCAAAATATTGCAGAGACCGGCCGCGGTTTTATCCTTTATCTGCGCCAAGAAGGGCGTGGTATTGGTCTGTTAAATAAAATCCGTGCCTATGAGTTACAGGATCAAGGCGCCAATACCGTTGAGGCCAACGAGCAATTAGGTTTTCCTGCGGATATGCGCAAATACGATATGATCCAGCCGATGCTAGAACAAATCGGGGTCAAGCAGGTTCGTCTCATGACCAATAACCCCCGTAAAGTGAAGGCGATGAAGGAAATCGGCATTCAGGTGGTTGAGCGGGTGCCTCTGCAAGTAGGTAAGAACCGCTACAATGAAGCCTATTTAAAGACTAAGTCGACTGAACTTGGGCATATGATGTCTGAGTATCATTTTAACGACGAAGAGTAAGCCTAGGGCAATATAGGCAGTATCAGCACGAGTGTTATGCTGCCTTTCCTCAATTGAGCAGGATTTGATTGCGTAGTTTAAAACCACAATTTTGGCGCTTAATAAAAACCTCGCCTTTTCTCCTACTGTCGGCTATTTTCTGTGCCGTACCACTTACACTTTGTGCCTCAGAAATATCCACCGCGTCAACATCAATTCAGCCCCAGTCCTCGTCATTTAGCTTTATCGCGGAGCTTCCTATCGATGCGCAAAAGAATCCCAATTCCGTTTATGCCTTTGGCAGTTACTTAGGTACGGGCGTTTATCGCGCGCCTGAGCAAAATGCGACGGTAGTCAGTATCCCGTTAACGTTCGATCTGCAAAAGAATAGTGAGAGTCAAACCTGGATACGTTTACCCTTATCTTTTGGTTTCTTTGATTATTTGGCCAAAGACATTGCTGATGGAGAGCTACCTTCATCGGTCGGCACCATGACGGTCACCCCAGGTGTTGAGCACCACTGGCATGCGAGTGAGAATCAGCGAATGGAGGTATACCTCGATTTAGGTTTTGGAACTAATTTCGAGGCCAGTACTAATGTGGCAATTCTTGCGACAGGGGTAAGCCATCTTTATGACTTTTCATTCGCAGGGGAGGACAGTGTTTGGGTTTCGCGACTTAACTTTGCAGGATATAGCGAGAAAATTAATAAAGTCACAGATCAATTTGCTGTGCTGCAGACCGGTGTCGATATAGGTCTTTCACCCCGTTGGCAATGGAGGAATATTCAGGTGCAACCACGCCTGTTTGCCGCTGCCTATTGGTATTTTAACGAACTGGATTTTAGCCAGTATAAGGAGGATCAAAACCTAGTGTCGGGCAGTATCGAAATGGGTGTAACGCTGGCGTTCTCAAAACCCATTATCATTGAGATGTTTGGCATTGATCGTTTCGGCATCAGTTATCGAACCGGTGATGGCCTAGATATTTGGCGTTTATTGTTTAGTTTTCCGATTTAGTTGGGTTCGCATTTAGGCATTTGGAGCTTTTTGCTGCGCCTCACGTATCTTTTGTTCTACTAATCCCATCAGCTGTTGACTGAGCTGCATCATTTGTTGTTGTAATTGCGTACGTTGCTGCTTGGCCGCCTCAGACTGATTGCCCGCGAGTTTATTCAGCATCTCCTTTAAGGCTTCCATCTGTGCCTCGATGCGCTTTATCTCTTTATCGATAACGCTGTCTTCTTCACTTTCCTTGGTCTCATTGGCTTTAGCACTTTTTTCGCTACGGTTGAGCTGTTGTTGATGTAGCGTTTGGCCGATTTCGGCGGCCAGTGCTTGTTTACCTGCTGCGGAGATAGTGACAGTTGTTTCAGAAACTATTGTTCCAGAATCAATCGTCTCAGAAAATGAGGTTTGAGAACTTTCAGTTGCACAAAAGCGGCTAGCGGGATTTGAATAATGTGGGATGTTGAGCGTTTGTGTTGAAGAATACGTGGACGTAGCAAGTTCTGTCTGGCGATACGCACCACTGTTACTCAGAGTTTGATAGTCCCCTAATCCTTCAATACTCATGTTGGCAATCCCGTAACAAGTTATCCTATGGCTATCGGCTTGTTGCGGAAAAAGTGAAGCAGATTATTGGAAGAGATGAATACGAGTGCTGCTCAATATTAAACAGACGCTGGTACAGCAGAGTAAAAAGTTTCCATTTAAATGGTTTAGTCAAAACCAACGACTAAACCATTCCACTAAAACATTTTACAGCAGCATACAGAAAAGCTTAGTCACGCTTGCCCCAGATATGGCTGTTGATCGGTTCAGCCGAATCCGACGCAGTGTTTGAAACAGGCTTTTTATTTACCTGTGATGCCGCTTTAGCTTCAGGCCTGCCAGCAGGCTTAGCCGATTTATTAGCGGCTTTTATGGGCGCCACAGCTGTTTTAGGCGCAGGCAGGGGCAGTTTTTTCATCTTAAGGTACAAATATTCCACTTTTTCCCGCGCCCAGTCGGTTTTACGTAGAAAACGTAGGCTGGATTTGATACTGGGATCATGGGTAAAACAGCGGATCGTAATGCGCTCAGCGAGCTCTTCCCAACCGTAGTGCTCGACTAATTCGGTTACTATGGTTTCCAGCTTGATACCGTGTAATGGATTATTTGCCTGTGTCATATTGTCTTAATCACGATGAATATTGGCGCGATTATAGCAGTTTTACGGTGCTAGATGTTTCTACTTGTGGATAAAAAAACGGGCACCTAAGTGCCCGTTAAATGGTAGCTATTAACTAATCCGTTACGTTTTATGCTTCTTTCGGTAATTCGTTATCGCTATCGACTTCGCCTTTACCCTTGGTCTTAACAATAAGCAGGGCAGTGATCACTAGGGTCGATACCACACCCGCAATGGTTGATACCGTCATTGGCAGACCTGCACCTAAAGTGGCAGAGTTAAGCAGGAAGGTAATGACGACTGTTGTCATAAACATCGCTGGGATAGTGGTGATCCAGTGCAGCTTATTGTGGCGCAGTAAGTAAGCTGAAGCAGTCCACAGCATTAATACTGCAGTCGCTTGGTTAGCGACACCAAAGTAGCGCCAAATTACCCCAAAGTCGACTTGGGTTAACAGGCCGCCAATCACAAACAATGGAATAGCGAGCATTAAACGTTTTGGCAGTGCCACTTGAGGCATATTAAAGAATTCAGCCAAGATAAGACGGGCAGAGCGGAATGCGGTGTCACCGGAGGTGATTGGCAGAATGATAACGCCAAGGATTGCCATAAAGCCACCGATAGCACCCAGCAGGCCAGTTGATGCTTCATAAACTACGTTTGCAGGGTTACCCGCCATACCTTCACTTAAGCCTTCAACACCGTGGAAGTAAGACAGGGCAATCGCACACCATAATAGGGCGATAATCCCTTCACCAATCATGGCGCCGAAAAATACGAAACGGCCATTGCTTTCATTTTCAACACAACGCGCCATCAGCGGTGATTGTGTCGCGTGGAAGCCTGAAATCGCACCACAGGCAATAGTGATAAACAGGGCAGGCCACAGTGGCATGTCTTTAGGGTTTAGGTTTTGGAAGAAGTCACCCGCTTGGACATTTGGCAGCAATGCATGGTCGTTTGAAAGAATAATCGCAAATGCTAGACCGAAGGACATAAAGAACAGCAATGCACCGAAGAACGGATACAGGCGGCCGATAATTTTATCAACGGGTACTACAGTTGCAATCAGGTAGTAAACGAAGATGATGCCAACGAAAATACTGACATCCCAACCTGTTAATTTACCCAATAGACCCGCAGGAGCCGAGATAAATACTACACCAACAAGCAGCAGCAGAATGATGGCGAACACGTTCATAAAGTGTTTCGCACTCTTACCCAGGTATTTACCCGCAAGGTTTGGTACAGATTGACCGCCATTACGTACAGAAAGCATGCCAGAGAAGTAATCGTGTACGGCACCGGCGAAGATACAGCCGATCACAATCCACAGCATGGCCGCAGGACCATAGAGTGCACCTAGAATTGGGCCGAATATTGGGCCAACCCCAGCGATGTTGAGTAATTGAATTAAATATACTTTGCCCTTAGACATTGGAACATAGTCCACACCGTCGGTTTTGCTAAAGGCGGGCGTTTGACGCTTCTCGTTGATGCCAAATACTTTTTCGACGAAAGTACCATAGATAAAGTAGCCGCCGATCAATAGACCGACGCACAGTAGGAACCACATCATTTTAGTTATCTCCCCATTTTGAGTTGTGCAGAGTCTAAATGACAAATAAAGGCAAAAAAGCGGATTCTGATTGAGCGGTCGATAATGCAATGTCAGCGGTAATAGCGGGGACTGAGCGGTTGAATACGTATGCGAGTGGTCCCTTATTTAGCACCAAGCGGTATGGAAATGGACTAAGCGGTGCTATTGCTTAACTTAATGGTATTGACCCGACGCTTAGAGGAATCTTTAAACTTTAACAGGGGAAGGGAACATTCGGCCACATAACCGCCAAAGATGATAAGTGCGGCATGATGTGGGGCTTTAATTTGAATGTGCGTATTGAAAGGACTATTGAAAGCCAAAGAGTTGCTTGAGGCTTTTAAGATAACGGCGTGATACAGGCACTTTATCACCCAGTAGCGTAGTGACCTCTGCGCCCGTATCTAGGATTTCAATCTCGGCAATGGCCTTTGGTGAGATAAGATATTGACGATGGCATCGCACCAATGGGGTTTTTTCTTCGAGTACTTTAAGGGTTAATTGGGTGTGAACCTTACCCTTATTACTGGCAACGTGGATACCGCTTAAATCGCTAAACACGTATTCGACATCCTGAATTGCTATGACTTTTAATTTATTACCGCTGTAGCAAGGTAAATGCTCAAGGCTGGCTGGCGCAATTAAATTCACCGCCTGCGGAGTTAAGTCCTTTCGCACCCGTTTTAGGGTTTGATTAAGTCTTAGTGCATCTATAGGTTTGAGCAGATAATCGAAGGCGTGATGGTCAAAGGCCTTTACCGCAAACTCATCGAAAGCGGTAACAAATACAATCTTCGGTAAAGTGTCAGGCTCGAGCATCGCAATTAATTCCATGCCTGAAATCCGCGGCATTTGGATATCGAGGAAAACCAGTTGCGGCTTTTCCTTCGTAATAGTTTGCAGGGCTTCAATGGCATTACTGCATTGGCCAATAATCTCAATATCGGCCTCAGTGCTTAACAAATCGATAAGCTCTTCGCGGGCAAATAATTCATCGTCGACAATAAGACAAGTGATCACGTAACTGTTTCCGTTTGTTCTATGGGTAAGCGAATGGTCACTTGGGTAAACTCATCCGCCTTACAGGCGACTTCAATACCATATTGTGTCCCAAACATGTTTTGGATCCGCTTATGGACAAGATTCATGCCTAGGCCTTCGGAGCGGGCACTGGGTTGATACAACCCCGCATTATCGGTCACTTCAAGTTCTAGCACTTGATTATTTAAGCGGCCAGAGACCTTGATTTGCCCTTGCTCAATCATATGCGAGGTGCCGTGTTTCACCGCATTTTCGATAATCGGTTGCAGGGTAAACGCTGGTACCTTACAGTGATACAGTGACTCAGGGATTGCGATATTTATCTGTAATTTATCAATAAATCGTGCTTTTTCAATCGTTAGATATGAGGCAATGTGATCGAGCTCATCCCCTAAAGTGACTAGCCCTGTGGTGCGCTTTAAATTGATCCGTAAAAACTGCGATAACTGCTGCAGTAGCTGTTTGGACATATCCGGATCGCGTTTAATAATCGCACTAATGGTATTGAGGGCATTAAATAGAAAGTGCGGATTGACCTGTGCCTGCAGGAGTTTTAACTCAGCTTGAGTGAGCAGGTTTTGCTGCTGCTCGAAACGACCAAAGAGAATCTGGTTAGACAGCAAACGGGCGATGCCTTCACCTAAGGTACGGTTAATGTTTAAGAACAGCTTATTTTTGGGCTCGTACAACTTGATCGTACCAATCACTTCGTTGTCGCTGCGAAGGGGAATAACCAAACTCGAGCCTAACTTGCAATGACTTGAAATTGAGCAGGCGTATGACGTTTCCACACCATCGGCGAACATTACTTTATTTTGGTTAATCGCTTCGAGGGTGATCTGTGATGAGATTGGGGTGCCGGGAATATGATGATCTGCGCCTATGCCGATAAAGGCCAATAATTTTTCCCTGTCGGTAATCGCAACAGCGCCGACATTGGTTTCTTCAATCACAATTTTAGCGACTTTACCGCTACTGTCTTCGTTAAATCCCTTAGAAAGCAAACCGACGCTGCGTTCGGCAATCTTTAAGGCCTTAGTTGAAAAGGCCGAAGACAGTTTATCGAACATGGTCTTTTGATCTCGCACCATGCTCATAAATAGGGCGGCACCAATCGAATTGACTAATAACATAGGCGGGGCGATTTGCCTCACTAATTCCCATGCATCATCAAAGGGACGGGCGATTAATAATATAATGCTCATTTGCATCATCTCGGCATAAAAGGTCACGCCCCAGACTAACCAAGGGTTATAACAGAGTTCACTTTTCCCAGCGCGGCGCAGATAGTAACTTATCATCCCCGCAGAGAGCCCCTCAAAGGTGGTGGATATCGCGCAGGCCACATCGGTAAAGCCTCCCATGCTGTATCTATGTAATCCGCCAGTAAGCCCCACCAAAAATCCGGTAACGGGGCCACCTAACAGACCTCCTAATACGGCTCCCATCGCGCGGGTATTGGCGATCGCGCCAGAGGTTTGTTCACCAAAATAGGTGGCCATAATGCAAAAGCTTGAAAAGATGAGATAGATTAAAATTTTGTGAGGCAGGCGTGACGAGGTTTCTGCAAACACTTTGAATAGGGGGGTTTTACTGAACAGATAGACGATCACTAGGTACAGCGACATCTGTTGGGTCAATAGCAGAATTAGAGACATACTCGCTCACTTTATCATCACATCGAGCTGCGCTGCCGCTTAGTTTAGCAGTCTGTGCGCAGGATCAGGGTTAAAGTTTAACAGTTAGGATATAAAGCTAAATATAATATGCATCTTTGGAGGCTTTATGTCTGATTCTGTCCACGGCCATGACGTGATGGCGCTGATGGTAGCGCAAGCTACCCCTGTTTTAAAAGTAGAATTGCTGAGCAAAATGTCACACGCCTTTGGTGAAAATGCGCGCTATCACACCTGCAGCGCAGATAATCTCACTGCAGAGGGGCTTATTCTTTTTCTCATGGGTAAGGGGAAACTGACCGAGACAACTGAAGGGATTTCCCTTGCAGGGATGCGTTGTAATCATTCAAGCTATGAGTTGCGTGGTGTAACACAAGACCACGCTATTAGGTAAAAGCACGACAAGTTGAACATCGGGTTAATCGAATAACAGATTTGCGGGTATCATAGAGTGGTTAAGGGTTGCCTAGAGAATCAGTTTTTATTCTTATTGACCACACTTATCTGTTCATCAAAGGATTTACGACTGAATTCGTCAATCAGAATACGCACCAAGCGTGATTTGGCGATTTTGGTTTCTTTGGAGAGTTCATCAAGTTGAGAGATGCTGCTTTCTGTTAGCGTAAAGGTTGCATGGCGATACATCTTGGTCGATTTTTTATCGAGCCCCTTAACTAACGGCGGGGGCTGAGTCGACAAAATACTTGCCTTACCAAAAGCGTAGTTATTGGCATCTTCAATAAAATCTTCAACTGAAACAGACTTGATAACCTGTTTTGGTTTCTTACGTTTAAGATCAGTTAAGCTCATAGCTATTTTCTGGCGGTATGTTAAATATCTCATCCACAATGGCACGGATTTCTTCCGCTGCCTTGCCATCGGGCTCGATTTCCATTACCGAGGAGCCTTTCTCTTCGCTGTCATCGTATATGTTGCGAGAGAACGTCACCGAATTGAGGACTCGAAGGCCAAATGACTGAACAACCTCTTTAGCCTCTAAAATTCGTTTTACCTGCGTTGGCAGTGCAGGGCACTGGGTAAGCACAATGTTAGCCACCATTTTTGGGTTGACCATTTTACAGGTGCTGAGCATATCTTCCATATGGGGAAGGGTCTTTAGGTCACGACGTTTGGGGCGCAGTGGGATCATTACATAGGTTGCGACGGACATCGCGGCACGCATTGCAAGGTTATCTTGACCACCACAGTCGACAATGACGTAATCGAAGCGTTCATTGAGGCTTAACAAGTCGTTACGGATCTTACCGTAGAGCTGAATACAATTAATTGCGGGCAGAGAAGGGTCGTTGTTCCGAGCTTGGATCCAGTCAGATGTAGTTCGTTGAGGGTCACAATCGACCATCAGAACATTGGCATCGAATTTCTGTTTGATATAAACAGCCATGTTCTGTGCGAGGCAACTTTTGCCACTTCCTCCTTTTTCTCCACCTACCAGCAAAATCATGGTTATAACCCTCGCGAAAATTCAATGTATTTAGTGTAGGACAGACCCATCAAGCCTGCGTAATTTGTTAAAAATTAAAGCAGTTGCATCGCAATATGGTAGCTAAGATCGTGACGCTTAGAGCAGCGGCATACCTGACCTTTAACGGTGTTTTCTGTTTCTGTGTTGGGGTTAAATGTCACGCTAACTAATTCGCCCAGAGCGAAGGGTTTTTTATACTCGAACAGAACGCCTTTACGGGATAAATCGATACAAATCCCTTCTTCAGTATGATTAACGCCTGTCTGATCGTTCCAATGTAAAAGTACGCGTTCTGCTTCCAAATCCACACGTAGCGACCCGCGTTTTTCTTCAAATTCCGTTGGTTGGTCACCCATAACACGATTGCCCTGTTAAATAATTGATCTTAATGAAACTAGCATAATTGCTTTTTAGCAGAATACCAATCCTTATCCTAGGTCTTTGATAATTATTTTAAAAAGAGACTCTAAGGCACCAAGGCTCAAGCCTTGGTGTGCAGTCAATAATTGCCTTAGTTATCGTATTCTTGATTTTTAGGGTAGGGCATTTTTAATTGTCCCCAACGGATAACGATGACTGTGCTGGCAAGGACAAGGGTTGAGACTGAAATTGCCACAATTCGCCAATCGTCCATGCTTTTCATGTCTAAGATCAGGTAACGGGCGAGGGCGACGATGCCAATATAAATTGGCATGCGCACGGGTAATTTCCCTGATTCGGCGTAGTTTCCGACCATGGCTAGGACTTCAAGGTAGATGAAGAGCAATAGCAAATCGGCGAGGGCAACTTTACCCATTTCGAAGATATGGACTATTTCCTGACCGATAGCGACAACGGTCGCAATGGCGATGATCACTAACACAAAATGCTCAACGGCTTTTAAACCTTTGGCACCATACTGGCGATAAAAAGGCATGATGATTCCCTACTCATTATTTTTATTAATAATAACAGTAAAAATGAGTATAGCTGAGAGCTGAGGAGCCAGACATCTGTGATGTTATTCACAACAATAGCAAGCATCTCAGCAGCTTAGATTAAAATCTATCGCAAACCAGAGTTCATCGATTAATCAAGAAAGTCGCTAGATATTGTTTTTATGAATTGGGTGTAAGTTAAGACATAACGATGCGGGCGGGAATTATTGGCTTAACGCATCGGTAAAAATGGTTAAGCCATTAATAAAAAATTTTATTTTTGTTTTCTTTTTTGCCATTTAAACATGATCGAGTATTTCCAGATATTACTGATCATTAAATATCCTACGGCTGCAAATACTACTCCCAGTACCAGACATCCCAGTAAAAATGCAGGGCCAATGGTTGCCAATGAGGATTCAATCCAATGCCAACTTGCTTCAAAGGCAAATTCCTGCGGCGCATGGCCTAGAATTTTCGCCCCTAGAAGATAGGCGCCGTAGAACATTACCGGCATGGTGATGGGGTTAGTAACCCACACTAAGGCAACGGATACTGGAATATTCACATTAAACATAATGGCTAGCGCTGCGGCGAGGATCATCTGAAAGGGCAGAGGGAGCCAAGCGACAAAGAGCCCAACGGCAAAGGCGCCGGGCGCTGACTTACGATTAAGTGCCCACAGATTTGGGTTATGTAACAAGCTACCGAACATGCGTAAGTGTTTATGCTCACGTAAGGTTTCAGGCTTAGGCATAATTCTTTTTAATAATTTTTTTGGCATAGGATGAATTTGCTGTCTTAACTTAATTCACTATGAATCGGTTCATGTTGGGCTTTAGTGCCACCTTATTGTCAGCGATGTTGTGGCCATCGCTGCCGCCACTGGTTTCTCTCCCTTTTCTCTGCCTTGGGGCCATTGTGTTGACTCGAAGAGCGCCTATTGTCTCAGGTGCGCTCCTTGCTGTTCTGTGGCTCACAGGGTTTTGTTTATTGTTATCTCGGCAGGGCGTCCCCGTTTCACAAGGGCCATTCTCACAAGAACCTATTCAGGTGCGGGGCGAAATCATATCACTAGTTTCTCAAAACCGCGACTGGCTAAGTTTGGATATCGAAGTCGATGAGAAAAAATTAATCTTCAGCCCTAAACGAAGGTTACGCTTAAGTTGGCAAGCATATGAAAAGGTTGAAGTTGGCCAGGTTTGGTCTTTTAAGATAATCCCAAAAACAATCTCGAGTGTGCTCAATCAAGGTGGCTATAACGGGCAAAAGCAATTACTCAGCCAACATATTGTCGGTAAAGGGCGAATTATTGAAGCAAAGTTCATTGAATCGCGATATTCCTTAAGAAGCCACTTGATTGAACGATTGTCACCAGAGCTTAGCCACTTATCTCAAGGGGATATCTTACTCGCACTACTGCTTGGCGATAAGAGCCTAATTACACAGGATAAATGGCAGGATTTAAGGCAGACTGGTACTGGGCATTTAGTGGCAATATCGGGTTTACACCTCTCGGTGGTCTGTGCTTGGTTTTACGCCATCTCCTTTTTCAGCCTATGTTATTTTGCACCTACCTTTGGCCGCCGAAACTGGGCTATTAGCGTGGTGTTCTCTGGACTCGCTGCGCTGCTTTATGCCTATCTAGCGGGGTTTGGGATCCCAACTCAGCGGGCCATTGTGATGATTTTATTAATTATTTTCCTCAGCCTTTTCAGTCGTTTTTCAACGACTTGGGATCGATTACTGTTTGCTCTTTTCGTGGTGTTACTGATTGACCCTTTGTCCTGCCTGAGTATGGGATTTTGGTTATCCTTCTGTGCCCTTTGCATTATTATTCTCACTATAGATACGCCCTTAATGACTAAGGAAATAACACTAAGTGTGACGCAAGAGAGCACGCTTTGGGGGCGATTAAAACCTAAGCTCTGGCAGTTTTGGGCCATTCAATGGCGATTAACGCTTTTTTTGGGCGTCCTACAGGCCATATTGTTTGGGGGCGTGAGTATTCACAGTCTTTGGATAAATTTGCTTGTCGTGCCTTGGTTTAGCTTCATCGTTATCCCGCTTGCCATATTGAGTTTTGTGATTTGGTGTATCGGGTTGCTCATTAGCCAATCCTGGTTAGGATTGCTTCAAATGGCAGATTGGACACTGAAACCCTATGCCTATTTGCTAGAGCACTCAGCTGATTTGCCCGCATATTGGCAAGTTACTCCCGATAGACTACTTGGGCTGACCTTTTTGGTTATCCTCGCGGGGATTGTCTGGCGATATCTGCCGAGGGAACGTCAATATTGGCAATGGCATATGTTAATGACGTTATTGTTACTGCCAATGGGATTGTATGCTGGACAATGGTTTCAGCCGAGGTCTTATCCGTGGAATGTACATCTACTCGATGTGGGTCAGGGGCTTGCCGTCGTAGTTGAAAAGGACGGTAGGGCACTAATTTATGATACCGGCGCAAGTTATGGTGAGGATTTTAGTTATAGCGAGCGTGTCATCATCCCCTTTTTGCATTATCGAGGTCTTAATGAAATAGACTACATTTTTGTCAGCCACAGTGATAATGATCATGCTGGAGGAGCCAGCAGTTTAATAGAACGATTCCCTATGGCAACTCGAATCAGTGATGTATCCTCGATTAATGCCAAGCCCTGTCATATCAAGCAAAAGGAGTGGCAATCACTTAAGTTACATTGGGTGGCTCAGCAGCATTTTTCAGGCAACAACAGTTCTTGCGTACTACGGATTGATGATGGAAGGCACAGTGTACTGTTAACTGGTGATATTGAGGCGCAGGCCGAGCAAGCCTTAATGGCTCTCAATGAATCCTCAGTTCTTAAGCTTGAGAGTCAGCTGTTGATTGCACCGCATCATGGCAGTCGCACTTCTTCTACTCAAGCATTTATTCAAGCCGTAAATCCGCAAATCGCGCTCTTCCCCGCAGGGTTAGAAAATCGTTACGGTTTTCCAAAAGCGGATGTGCTCAACCGATATCAGGCGCTGGGTATTGACACTTTCACTACGGGGATAACAGGGCAAATCAGTGTGACTATTGATGAAAATGGGCCAATAGTGAAAACCTATCGGCAGGATTTGGCGCCATTTTGGTATAACCGTTTGTTTAGATTTGGTGACTTGATTAATCCAGAGTAGAATGGGCACTTTGCCATAATTTAGTGTTTTCCATGACAGCATCTCCTAATGACGAAATGTGGGTAGTATTCAAACGATTACTCGGCTATCTCAAACCCATGAAAGGCATGTTTATGCTTTCAGTCGCAGGCCTCATTGTTTACGGCTTGGTCGACGCGGCGTTTATCTCTTTTATTGGCCCTTTTATTGATAAGGGCTTTAGCAGCGCCCCTGCAATCAGTAACGGTATTGCCTTACCCGCTAATCAGGGATTCAGTGCCGATAACAAGGTGCTGCTGATGGCACCGCTGGTGGTCATCGGCATGTTTGCCCTGCGCGGTTTTGCAAACTTTGTCTCGACCTATGGTATTTCTTACATGAGCTCCCAGCTCATTATGAATATGCGTCAGCAAGTATTTGAACATTATCTTAGACTTCCCGTCAGTTTTATGGATAAGGAAAATACCGGTAACCTAATTTCGAAAGTGACCTTCGATACCGAGCAAATCGCCCGTGCATCGGGCAGTGCCTTGATTTCGATTGTCCGTGACGGTGTGACCGTGATTGGGATGCTGGCACTGATGTTTTACAATTCTTGGAAGCTGTCACTCTGTATCTTAGTGATAGGTCCTGTGATGGGCTTAGTGATCACCATTGTGAGTCGTCGTTTCCGCAAAGTGTCTAAGCAGATCCAAACTGCGATGGGTGATGTTAGCGCGGCGACCGAGCAGATGATCAAAGGCCACAAAAACGTCCTTGCCTTTGGTGGACAAGAAACCGAAACGGCGCGCTTTGCTAAGGTGAACGATAGAAACCGTCACCAAAACATGAAGTTGGCCGTAGCGCAAGCCATCAGTCAGCCGCTTATTATGGTCATAGGCTCTTTTGCCTTGGCCTTTGTGCTCTATGCGGCAAGTTTTGATGGCATGAAGTCTGAGCTTACCGCGGGTACCTTCGCGACCATTCTTGGTGCCATGATGGCCATGTTGCAACCTATTAAAAACCTTACTCGCGTTAATGCCGAGTTCCAACGGGGTATTGCGGCTTGTACCACAGTATTTGAGTTGCTTGACTCATCGCCCGAATCGGATACGGGTACTTATTCTATCGAGCGTGCTCAGGGGAACCTGCGCTTTAGCGGCGTGACCTTTAGCTATCCAGGGCAGGAGCGCCTTGCGCTGGATAATATCGATTTTGAGGTGACTCAGGGCCAGACACTGGCACTGGTGGGGCGCTCAGGTTCGGGTAAATCGACCATTGCCAGTTTAGTGACCCGTTTCTATACCGGATTAGAGTCGGGTGATATTAAGCTCGATGATGTCAGTATTTACGATTACTCGTTGAAATCATTGCGTAATCAAGTGGCATTAGTGTCGCAGCAGGTGACGTTGTTTAACGATACGATTGCCAACAACATCGCCTATGCATATCCCGGAGAAGTGACCCGCGAACAGATTATCGAAGCGGCGACGCTTGCTCATGCAATGGAGTTTATTGACCAATTGCCCGAGGGCTTAGATACCCAAGTGGGTGAAAACGGTGTACTCCTCTCGGGTGGTCAACGTCAACGTATCGCGATTGCCCGTGCGATGCTCCGTGATGCGCCGGTGCTTATCCTTGATGAGGCAACCTCTGCACTGGATACTGAGTCTGAAAAAGCCATCCAGCAGGGTTTAGATAACCTGCGGCAAAACCGTACCTCATTGGTGATTGCTCACCGTCTTTCGACGATTGAAAATGCCGACCAAATCCTCGTGGTCGAGCAGGGCAGAATCGTCGAACGTGGCAACCATAAGTCGTTGTTAGAGCAGGGCGGAATGTACGCCAAGCTTTATCAAATGCAGTTTGGTAGCTAAATGCAGTCGCTGGTTAATAAAATTTGGTATCAAGGCCACCCATTACGGTGGCTGTTACTGCCATTTTCTTTACTGTTTGCGCTTATCACGACTTTCCGTCGCAGTTTATTTCGTTTAGGAATTAAGTCTCAAACCCAGCTTCCTGTGCCCATTATTATTGTTGGTAATATTACCGTCGGGGGGAGTGGTAAAACGCCAACCGTCATTTATCTTATCGAATTGCTGAGACATCATGGTTTTAACCCTGGGGTGATCAGTCGAGGTTACGGCGCGGATATCCAAGGGGTAAAAGTCGTATCGCCCGATGCAACGCCTAAAGATGTAGGCGATGAGCCTGCGATGATCGTTGCCCGCACAGGTGTGCCTATGGTCGTGGGCTCAAAACGCGTCGATACTGCAAATAAGTTAATTTCTGAGTTTGGTGTCGATGTGATCATCAGTGATGATGGTTTGCAGCACTATGCTCTAGGCCGTGATATTGAGCTGGTGGTGATTGATGGTCAGCGTCAGCTTGGTAATGGCTATCTGTTGCCAGCAGGCCCTTTACGAGAGGGGGCATGGCGGCTCAACCAAGCGGATTTTGTGGTGGTAAACGGCGGGCCTGCAACCCAAGGTCAATTTGAGATGCAGCTTGTACCATGCGGTGTATTGCCGGTCAAACCTCACTCAGTACTCGAATTTGATGCAAATCAAGACCTAGTGGCAATGGCGGGGATTGGTAATCCAGAGCGATTTTTTGATGCCCTGCGTCAGCAAGGCTATCAAATAGCGTTAACCCACGCCTTTGATGATCATCAGGCCTACGATAAAACGCAGTTAAGCGATGTGGCAATTGGGCGACCGTTGCTCATGACTGAAAAAGATGCGGTTAAATGTCGCGATTTTGCACAAGAAAACTGGTGGTATTTGGCCGTGGATGCCAAGCTATCACCCACTTTTGATGAACAGCTAATGAGTCGCCTGCGCGCAGTGATTGCTGCTAAAAACGAGGCAGACTGCAATAACAGACGCAAACTGAAGGAATAAGCCCATGGCATTTGATAAAAAACTACTAGATATCGTTGCTTGCCCTGTGTGTAAGGGAAAACTGGAATACGATAAAACGGCGCAGCAGTTAGTCTGTAAAGCCGATAAACTGGCATATCCTATTACCGAAGGAATTCCAGTATTGCTTGAAAACCGTGCAGTACCCTTAAGTGAAAACGCCTAAGCCAAAAAGGCGTTATTGATAAAGAATTTAAGACAGCGCGGCCTTAGGTGTATCTTCTCGATTCAACTTTAGGACGCGCCTTTCGTTTATCAGTGGCGGCGGGGTATTTTTTTAGCCAAGCCATAGCCGTTAACGCGACGTGTTAATAGCGTACAAACTTTTGCTTATCTGCATCCGTTGCACCGTCTTTGCATTCTCCACGTATTTCACCACGGCCCGATTCGATATAGCGGCTTAATTCGAAGTAACCGTCACGGCAATAACCTGTCATTTCAAGGGTTTTAGTCAATCCCAATTCAACCTGTTGACCCCAAAGCTCCAAATCTTCAGTTTTATTCATGTCATTTCGGCCTTGTTCTCGGCCACCTTGACTATGTTGGCGCATCGGTCCTTGTCTTGTGCCTGATTCTGGTCGTGAACCTTGACGTGACATATCTTGGTCACCATCGGGCTCACCCCTAAGGCCTCTTTGTTCTACGATACTGGCTTGATAGGTAAAAAATTTGAGGCCGTCAGCGCGAATATCTGTGGTGAATTTATCTTTTAACTTACCCGCAAAATCCTGGGGTTTTACGGGCGCTGAGCTGCAGGCGATCAGGGAAAAGCAGCCAAATAGGCCTAGACCGATGGTTCTCAGTGGCATAGCGATTCTACTCTTTGTCAGTTAACTATGTGAAGAATACCTCAAGAGGCCTATTAATATCATACAATTATTCGGTATCAACCGATTAAATATCCGCTCAATAATTGCTTGAAATTGGATAGGGTAAATGTCTTGAAGTTCGGCAACTTAAATGTAAATTCTCGTAAAGTTAAGGCGTACCTTGGGAAGGCTAACGGGGGGCATGGGGACAGAAGCAAATCAATGTTGACTTAATTGAGTGGCTAAGGAGTGTGAGTCGATGAGGGGATCTTGGTCTAATTGGTTTGCGCAAATCGACTGGAGTATCAGTTTACTTCAATGTGTGGCGATGGTGCTATTAGCCGTTTGGATATATGCCATTTGGCCACGCAGCGAACTGCAACAGGTGCTGCGTGAAAAAAGCCTACAGTGGCGCCTGCTTTATGTGTTGCTAGCCATTAATACGCTTTGGCTGGTCAATGCCAGTATCCAATCGGGACTGCATTTGCACTTTCTGGGAATAGTCACTTTTCTGTTAATGTTTGGCTGGCGTTTAGCCACTGTGGTATTGCTTCTTCCCAGCGCATTTTTTAGTGTTTTTGTATTAAAGCAGCCGGCAGAATTCGCCGCTTTTAGCCTTTTTTCCGTGGCGATACCGTTGTTTTGCGCCTTTATTTTCTACAGCCGCAGCTATCACCTGTTACCCAAACATATCTTTGTGTTTATCTTCGTCGGCGCCTTTATTAATGCGGGGTTGTCGATGGTTTCCCACCAGTTCAGTTGGGCGATTTGGATGTGGATATCCTCGGATTATGAATGGAGCGTATTGCTGGACAATTATCTTGTTCTTATCCCCTTATTGGCGTTTCCCGAGGCGCTGTTAAATGGCATGGCCGTCACTTTAATGGTGGTGTATCAGCCCCAGTGGTTAATTGATTTTTCAGACAGGGAATATCTTTGGCGTTCCTAATAAGGGCGCTTTTGGTCGTTTGGTAATTAACCAAAGACGCCCTCAATATGCTCAGGGACACAACACTCTACAAAAGTCGAGTTATAAGTGATTAGGCAAAGCGTTGATCTAAATATTGAATAATGTCTTTAGACTCATATAGCCATTGCACTTTGCCAGCTTCTTCGATGCGAAGACAAGGCACTTGCTGTTTTCCACCGAGGTTTTGCAATTCTTCTTTAAAAGGTGACTGTTTAGCATCGCGGGTTTGGATGTTCAGACCTTGACGACGCATGGCGCGGCGCACCTTTACGCAGAAGGGGCAGGCTGGATATTGATAAAGGGCCAGTGATTGAGTTTGAGCATCAATTTGTTGTTGCTCTGCGCTTGGGCGATGGCGCTTTTTAGGGGCGAATACAAAGTTAAGTAACAGGATAATTCTGCCTAAAATCCAGCGAATAATGAACATATTGACCTCTTAAAAGGGGTGAGTAATGCAGCTCATCTATCTTGAGCATAACCTTCGTTATCTGCTCAGGTTAGATTCACTCAAGATGTCTCTGATACTGCGCACATAAAGCTTGGCAGTGTAACCTAAGCGATTGTTGAGGCCAAGGCATCAGCGTCATCGAGTTTGGGTAAATTGAGGATTAACCCAGGAGGTAAGCGTCCAACATGCCGTATCAAAAATGGCGAATACTTCAAATAGTCCATCAAGAATGAATGCTTCCAGTCTTGATGGACTCTGTCGCAATTAAGGCAAAGTGTTAGTTAGCATCTAGGCTCATGGTGACCTGCGCCGCCTGTTGATTGAGACTGACTCGACTCTCTAGCAGGAATATCCGCTCATGGGCAATCGCCTTAGTATCTACCAGATAGGCTTTTACCGCTTTTGCCCTGTCCTGAGCTAAATCACCGAGCATGGCTTGGGTGACCTGTTGGTTTTTTACAATCAGGTTATAAAGGGCGATATGCCAACGAGTTAAGAGCTCCTCATCCGATAGGCTTGTTTGCGCCTCCTTAATGACGTCCTCTTTAATCAGCTTGGGATCGGTTTTCAGATCCTGTTCATAGAGTGTCACAAGCGCATCGGCTAAAGGACCCTGTGTTGGGAATTGGCTTGGGCTTAAATCCGTCGGTAAGTCATTAAATTGCACGTTAGCCGTCCGTGCCAATTTGCGTTTTAGGATCCGTTCGGCAATGCCTTGGCTATCACTGACAAGATCGACGCTGCCTTCAAGATTGAGCTTGAGCATCGGACGATCGTTTAATGCCTTGGCCAGTTTCTCTAGGTTCTTTTCCTCTTTGGCATTTATCTGGTATTTACCTGGGGCAAAGTTGACTTGATCTAAGCTTTCATCGGAACTGACAAGCCCTGCTAACAGGCTAAAGGGCGCGGTTACCGCCTTAGTCACCACATTGGTTAGCGCCGTCATAAGAATGCTACCAATACTAAAGCTTGGGGAGTTCAAATCTCCCGAAACATCGAGGCCTAGGTCAATGACACCATGTCTGTCTTGGAGCAGCGCGATAGCAAGGGTGACGGGTAAACTGGTCGCTAAGTCACTGTTGCTTCGCTTACCCAGTTTAAGTTTGTCGACCACTAAGTGGTTGCTGCCCTTGAGTTTGTTATCTTCTAGCTGATAATTGAGGGCGAGGGATAGCTGTCCTCTGTCGATGTAATAACCGGCATAGGTGCCCGAATAGGGGTTAACCGACGTAAGCTCCACATTTTTAAACACTAAGTCTAAGTCGAGATAGGGTTTCTCTAGCAGTGGGTTGATATCGCCTTTCAGCGTCACGGGGGCATACCTGTCAATTTTCCCTTGAATATTAACCGAAGCTTTGGTGCCTGGTTTAGACGATAAATGATTGATATAACCTGAAAGTTGCTCGATTCCCGAGGCAAAATTGGGCGTCAGTGAGTTATCTGCGAAAAAGGCTGAGCCATCGTTTACAGTGATTTTTTGTATATCTAAGGTCAGCTCGGGTGTGTTAGCGCCGCCAGTGCTCGCGATCTGTGTTGCGGAATGCTCACTTGCCTCCAAGTGAGTAACGGTTTGTACTTTAGGCTGGGTTGTCGCTGCTTGGCTCTCTGGCTGTTCAACGAGCAGTTGGCTGATATTGGTTGTTCTATCCTTGGCAATCACTACCTTCGCATAGGGTTTATCTAAGCTGAGGTTATCGATTTGGATATGGTTTGTCGCTTGGTCAAAATCGAGCTGATTGACTGTCATCTTTTGCCATTTCAACAGCGGAGACTTACGGCTCTTATCGGTAACGGTCAGCTCATCTATCCCAATACTGCCTTGAAAAATCGCTTTGCCCTTGGCATCTGCACTGAGCTGTCCTTCAGAGCTTAACAGGCCGCTCTTAAGATAAACATTCACGTAGGGCGTAAGGTAGGGTTGGAACTGAGCCAAATCGAGTTTATCCAGTTGTAACTTGGCATCGATTGCCTCATTACTCGGATCCAGTTGCCCTTGGGATGCGAACTGTCCCTTATCATTGATGTTAAAAGAAAATTGGTAATCAATGGGTTTATTCAGTGCGCTGGTGATTTTTTGGGTTGCCAGATTCAGTGGGTAAATACGCCATTGCAGCGCATCGGCGGTGAGTTTGTGCTCCGTTAACTGAATATCGTAATTTTCAACATTGATCCTATTGAGCGTGACAGACCAAGGGTGGGATTTTGGATTTTCAGTGGTGGTTTGCGGCGTGATTGCAGTTTGCTGAGCTGTGATATTTTCGATGGATTTAGGGGTAAATAGTGAGCCTAAATCAAGGCCTTGTTCATCGAAAATGGCTTTTAGGGTTAAGCCCTTTGTGTACAGTTTGCCGATATTGACCTTTTGCAATGCCAAATCGCTACTAATGTCATTCAAACTGAACAATGGCAGCTTAACAAAGGGTTGCCCTTGATGAGTAAAGGTAAGGTTTTCGAGGGTAACTTTGCCGTTCTGGGTTGTCAGTTCGAGCGGTTTACCTTCGTTAAACATAACTTGGAATTGGCTATTGGCGCTGAGCTGTCCATCTGTCAGCGCGGCCGTAAATTGCTCGTCGATAAAGGACCAAAGCGGTGCAAATTTGATTTTACTGATTTGGCTGTCGCCTACAAGTTTAAAGGGGTATAGCTGAAACTCGCCTTTGAGGGTGATAACTCCGTCGTGGTTATCCTTAAGTGCAGCGCTTAATTGATTGTACTTAAGAGTATTATCTGTAGGTGATTGCGGATCTTCATTTAGATTGACATCAAGCGTGTTTGGGCTGTCGCTTGGCTTATCGTTTGTGCTTGAGGGGGGATTTACTGCGGTATCGACCAGTAAATGAGCTGAGTCGAACTGCGATAGGGACAAGGCAATATCAGGGTAGTGGATTTCGGCATTGGTCGTTTTGTCGAAGAAATGTACCTGACCGGCCGTTAGAGTGAAATCCCCTAGGATAATGCGTGCAGGGCTAGTGTTAACGGCGGTGTCGGGTTCATTGTTTACGGCTGGTGTGTTTAGGGCTGCGAGGATATCGTCAAAGTTAAATTGGGTTTCACCCGTCGGGGATAAGGCGCGTTCAATATTTGCGTACGGGCCTTCAAGCTTAATGTCCTTAATGACCAACGCTTGTTTAAGCGCTGACTCCCAGATATTGAGCTCAAACTCTAGCTGGCTTATTCCTGCAAATGGCCTTTTATCTATTTCTTTAAGTTCAAGCCCGACAATTTTTACCCTTGTGCTGAAGGGATTGATACTGACATCGTGAAGATTTACTGGGCGATGCAGTAGTGCTGAAATCTTCTCGGGTGCTATGGCAACTATCGATTGGGGTATTATCCATCCCAAGGTGGCAAGGTAACCAAGGTAAGCCGCTGAAGTATAGAAGAGAATACGTTGATAACGAGGGCGACTGCTGAAGGCGAGTTTTAATCGGGAAAGTTGCATAGGCATGGTAAGTCTAAGGCTCCAATGCATGAAAAGTGCACAAATCTGTCGGTGAATTCTGCTTAGGTTTTTGAAGGATGGGCAAGTGTACACTAGATGTTTTATAAAATCTTGATTAAATCCACAGGGTTAGCGAGATGCAGTACTGAATAAGTTAGCATATCTGTGTGATATTGACGGTATTTAAAGGTGAGTCGTCGCAGGTAATTTATGTCGATTATCACCTCGCATCATTAGACCAAAGTGTTCATCCATGGGTAAAATAGCCAGCATTGCTATTAGTTCATAAGCATCTAAGGGGATGAAAGATTGAATAAAAGTTTAGTGACTAATGCGTTAGCGGCCATCTTTGTACTTGTGGGCTACGGTTTTAGTTTGCCAATCGTTTTTAATGTGGGGTTGTTTGCGTTATCGGGGGCGATAACCAACTGGCTTGCGGTGTACATGTTATTTGAAAAAGTTCCGGGATTATATGGTTCGGGTGTGGTGCCGTCGCGTTTCGAAGAGTTTAAGGCGGGCATTGCCCATTTGATGATGAATCAATTCTTTACTACCGAAAATATTGACCGCTTCCTATCCGAGAAAGAAGGATTAACCAACTTCGATTTAGCGCCGGTAATCGATAAGGTGGATTTAGCGCCGTCATTCGATGCACTGGTGAATACCGTCGCGCAATCTTCCTTCGGTGGCATGCTGGCCATGTTTGGTGGCACAGAAGCGCTCGTGCCCTTAAAGGAGCCGTTTATTGAGAAGATGAAGGCTTCTTTAGTTGAATTGGCCAATAGCGAGAAATTTCATGAATTACTCAAGGAAGAAATTGAGCAGCCTAAAATGATGGCCGATCTTCAGAGTAAAATTGCTAACATTGTCGAGCAACGCCTCAATGAGTTAACGCCGCAGATGGTGAAGCGCATAGTGCAGGAAATGATTGAAACCCATTTGGGCTGGTTAGTGGTCTGGGGCGGGGTATTTGGTGGCGCCATTGGACTTGTTGCCGCTTTGCTCCAGGGGTAATCTGGCAACCGACTATACTAACAAGGGGAGCATAGGCTCCCTTTTTTGTTCGATGATTTCAGGGATGGCTATGAATAGACACAACAGCATCAATTATTTAGAAATTCCAACTGCAGATATCGCCAGTTCAAAAGCATTTTTCAACAAGGTGTTTGGCTGGCAGTTTCAAGATTATGGTCCCGAATACAGTTGCTTTCTCGACGCAGGTATCAACGGCGGTTTTTATCAATCCAATGCGCTGTTTACCCTAGAGAAGGGCTCTCCCCTGATAGTGCTGTACAGCAAAGCATTAGATGAGACGCAAGCGGCGATAACTGCGGCCGGCGGTACGATTTGCAAGGCTATTTTTAGTTTTCCTGGTGGACGGCGATTCCATTTTACTGAACCCTGCGGCAACGAATATGCAGTCTGGTCAGAATAAGAATAATAGTGACAGCATCAGTAATCCCTGCGTGCGAAATTGTTGCCTCGATCAGCAGGATATTTGCATGGGATGTTTTCGCCATTTAGACGAGATATTAGGCTGGCGCACCTTTACGGATGAGGAACGATTTGCCTGTTATCAGCGAATGGCGGAGCGTAAAGCGACGTTTCAGCGCACGCTAAAATGGAGATAAGCCACTGGGTTGAAACACCCTGACCAATCTCCATTTTGTTTTAGTTCAAGCCTAAATAGGGCATTCGCTTTAAGCTGGGGACTAAATAGGATCGACTACAATATGTTCAAGTTCAATGGCGGCAACGGCATGCAGCGCATCCATGGTAGCACCCACGAGACTTATTTTCCCTTGGGACGACTCGACTAATACCGCGCGGCGGATTTCACTAAAATCACGGTTGTGGCGAATGAGGGTAGATAGCGCCATCTGCATTGGTAGCATAGAAGGGTTAAAGGCGGCATTCTCTGCATAACGACCGCAATAGGTTGCGCCATCGGAGGTTTCAAGTACGACGGCAGCATAGCTTTGGGTATAGGGCGCGTAGCTTAATCCTGCATGATCTAAGGCTTCAATCACCATAGGATCGCTACTATCTAGGGCTAATTCGATTTGCCGTTTTGCCAGTAGAGGAGTATCAACGTTGAGATCCTTTGGCCCAAATGCATAGGGTAAATAGTAGGATAGCATGTGAGTATCTTGGCTGGGTAAATGAACTTTGATTTTCCCCCCATCAACTAACTCATTCATAAATTGTCGACAATGGCCGCATGGCGTGGCATTGACAATCATATCGACGATTTGAGTTTCACCACTCAGCCAAGCATGGCTGATAGCACTTTGCTCGGCGTGCACCGAATGGAATAGGGCTTCGCCTGGAACTTCCAAATTGGCGCCCATATAGATATCACCACTTTTTCCCTTAGCAATAGCACCGACATAAAACTCGCTGATGGGTGGTTTAGCTAAGGCTGCGGCAATCGGCAGGAGAGCGAGTAACAATGCTTCCTCACTCATTTGACAGCTTTGTTTTAAGTCAGCGAGTTGCTGCGCATCAATATGCCCAGCAAAGTTGTGGTGCAGCAGGGGAATAATTGCATCGGCCAAAGGCCTTGGCAGTTGGGTTATGCTGCGAATAAATCTGTCTTGCATCTCCCGACTCCTTGTAAATTGAATGTATGGGCGAACATTTTAGTCATTCTGTTTCAGACTAAATGCGAGCAAAATCGCGTTTAGCCATTGTTTTGAGGCTTGTTCCCGTTAGAGACTTACGGTGAGCAAGCCCTTGTATTAAATAGCTTGGTATAGTGAGTAACGTGCTCACAAGCCGCGGGTGCTCTTATTTTGAGTAAGGACGACTTTTGACACTAACTCATCATCGAGCGCAATATCGACAGTTTTCTAAAGACCCCGTAAATAATGGCACAATGCGGCTAACAGCTTTTGTTTTTGCTCATCTTCCTCAGTATCTTGCAACAGATTTTCAAGTTTTAGCAGATAATCGGGATCCGATAGTCGCTGTTGGCAAAAATTCCGCCAGCGTCTAGCTTCTTGATCATCGAGTAACTCGGGATAGTTGCGTGCCCGAAAACGAAATAGCATCTCAGGGATACGTTCATCATCGAATTGCAGATCGAGTGCCGCTAAATTGTGAGGCAGAGTATGGCGGATGATTTCCATTTTTGCTTTGTCCGCAGGGCTGAAAAAGCCGCCGGAATAGAGCATTAAATCGGGGTCAGTTGTGTTTAAGTCGCCGTCATGCTCAAACAGTTGGGCTAATTTTTCACGAACCTCTGGTTGACTCTTTAGGCGTTTATACTGCTCACGGGCAAAGGCTTTATCAATATTTAAGCGCTCGGCCTGAGCATCATCCAAAATTTTGGCTGAGGTAATAAAAGGGCATTTATTCAGGTGGATTTGTTTTACCGGTATAGGTAATTCATCCTCTGCTAACTCGCTTCGCGGCGTATACATACGCGTTTTGATTTGCTCGACGTCCAACTCAAACAATGGGGTTAAATCCATGGCTAAGTTAACACAAATTACGGCATTTTTATTACTCGGATGATATGCAACGGGCGCTATCAATGTTGTACAGCCGTGTAGGGCACTAATTTTTGAACTGACATGGGCAAGAGGTTGCATATTCAGCACATCCACTTGCGCCGCGACATGTTGTTTACGGCGTAAATCGAAGTAGTACTGAAATAGCTTAGGTTGTTTTTCTTTGATTAACTTTGCCAGTGCAATAGTGGCGTACACGTCACTCATCGCATCGTGGGCCTTATCGTGGCTTAAGCCGTTTGCAACGGTGAGATGCTCTAATTTAAAACTGGGACTGCCATCTTCCCTAAGCGGCCAGTTAATTCCATCGGGTCTAAAGGCATAACATGCACGTACCAGGTCAATAATATCCCAGCGAGAATTGCCGTTTTGCCATTCGCGGGCGTAGGGGTCGATAAAATTGCGATAAAAACCATAGCGGCTTACTTCATCGTCAAATCTTAAAGAGTTGTAACCCGCAACGCAGGTATTGGGCTGGCTGAATAAACCATGAATGCGGCCCATAAATTCAGTTTCGGGTAATCCCTTTAAATTGGCCAGTTGTGGAGTGATCCCTGTGATCAAGATGGCTTCAGGGGACGGCAGATAATCCGTTGCCTGTTTGCAGTAAAAGGTTTCTGGTTCGCCGATGATATTGAGGTCTAAGTCAGTGCGGATCCCGGCGAACTGTGCAGGTCTGTCTTTAGCGGGGTTGGCACCAAAGGTTTCATAATCGTGCCAAAAGATACTTGGCTGGGATTGTGTATACATAATATAAATCGAATGACTGTTTTGTCGAATCATAGCATCTTAACACTTAAACTCCCTGTAATAATATTTTGCATGAAATCGCCAAGAGAAATTATATTGAAAAGAGAAGCGGTTAACGGGTGACCTTAAGCACAAATGGACGTTACAATTCGCCTCGATAAGGGAGATGTCTTGCTGATGCATCATCAATATTTTAACGAACCTATGTTACTCGATGTTGGACAGACATCCATTTTGACCTTAACCCTGCCTGTGCATGTCAGTGATTTTTCGCTATTACAGGCAATAGGTGCGCCTTTACTCGAGTTAATTGTGGTTTCTATCGGCGATAAACCGCAAATTGCAGTGCGATTTCAGCCGTTGTTCGCTTTTAAAATCCATCCGTCAAGTGATGTTACTGTACAGCCCAATCAGACATTAATCGAAAATAGTGTGGTTCGCGGTGTGGGGCAGGGCGTTAGGCTCTATAACCGCATGGGCACTGCGCCTAAGTTTTATACCCAAGAATTACGCGAGGGCTTATCGCTCAATATCGATATTGGGCAAGGGCTCTCAATCGCCCTTAATCAAGGCGCTAAATTTGAGTTAATAACACTTGAGTCGGATGTTCGAAGCACCCAGGAGCCTAAAGTGTTAACGTTAGCCAAGGCGTTATTGGCGCGAAAATACGATTATGATGTGAGTGCCGAAACCATTGCCGTTTATTTGGCAGAAATTGAACAAATTCGCCTAGAACTACAGGCATTTTGGCGTGGTGAATTGGGCGTTTGTCATCAAGGGCTTGCCAGCGATGCAATGAAACTTGAGCCCTTGCTACAACAAAAGCGCCAGTGGCTGTATCGCACCTATACCCATCTTTTTGAACGTTCGAGCTATGGCCGAGCTTCAAATGACGGTCACGATATCGATCAAGCTATGAGAAAACTACAATGTTTCGAATTGCTTGCGTCACCAGAGCTCTCGGAAATGGTAGAGCGTCTAATGGAGGATGAAGTTTAGCTGCAAGAATTGATCGCTTAGCTCTATCACGAACTTGTTACATTTGTTGCTTTTAAATTTTTCAGAGTATCAGTATGCAATATCTATGTCCCCTGTGTTCCTCGCCGCTATCACTCGTTGATCGCACCTGGGGATGCGCTAACTCCCATAAATTTGATATGGCTAAAGAAGGCTATGTGAACCTTTTGCCCGTGCAAAAGAAGAACTCAAAGGAGCCCGGTGACAATCAACAGATGATGTTATCTCGCCGAGAGTTTTTAAATGCCGGTCATTATCAGCATTTAAGTGATAGGGTAAATGAGCTTGCTAAGGAATATGCCAAAGGAGCCATACAGCTGCTCGATATTGGTTGCGGTGAAGGCTATTACAGTCACCGTTTGTATCAGACACTAAGTCAAGATAAAGCCTGCACACTTCAGGGGATTGATATTTCCAAATCGGCGATTCGATATGCGGCCAAGCGTTATCCCGAACTGCGATTTTGTGTCGCAAGCGCATATGAGATGCCCATTGAAACCGAAAGTGTGGATTTAGCCATTCGTATCTATGCACCATCGAAGGTTGAAGAATTACAGCGTGTAATGACCCAGGGGGGAGTATTGATCACGGTTTCTCCTGGTCCTTATCATCATTTTGCCCTGAAACAGCAGATTTATGCTGAACCAAGGTTGCACCCTGAGTCAGTTGCCAAGATTGATGGCTTTGAATGTTTACACCAAGAGAGACTTAGGTCTCAACTTGAACTTAAAAACAGCGAGCATATTGCGCATTTTCTCGAAATGACACCCTACGCCTGGAAGTTCAGCAGTGAACAAAAACAGCAATTCACCCAAAATGGCTTACTTTGCGAGCTTGATTTTCAGATAGAGGTTCACCGTAAATCAGTCGACTGACTGATATTAACCTATTGAAATTATGAATTTAAAATGCTTAACTGAAACAGCTAAATTCATAGAAGTGAATTCTTCTATGAGCCGGTTGTAAAGCCTAATTTAGCTGGTGTCTAAATAAATTTTTCAAAGTGTCGCAGTAGGTTGACTTATCTTTAGAATGGTTTATAGTCTTACTAGCTTGAAGGTTGGGCTTATATTTATGTGTTCAATACGACCAGTTCGTCCTGTAAACATAAGTAATACCGGCATTTTCCAGCTCCACCGCCGTTAAGGCTTTAATATTTTATTTACAGGATTTATATCATGTCTCAAGTTACTGGTGTTGTTAAGTGGTTCAACTCTGACAAAGGTTTTGGTTTCATCGAGCAAGAGTCTGGCCCAGACGTATTCGTACACTTCCGCGCTATCAACTCTGACGGTTTCAAGACTCTTGACGAAGGTCAAAAAGTGTCTTTCACTGTGACCCAAGGTCAAAAAGGTCCACAAGCTGAAAACGTAACTGTAATCGGTTAATTTTCAGTGCTTTTAGCTTAGTGCTAAAGGCAATGGATTATTAGAGCTGTGGTTAATACCATGGCTCTTTTTATTTGTGCTGCTTTTAACTTCCTGCTTTAATTCCCAGCTATTATTTCTTCGACTTAATTTTTATTTTTTCTGATTTTCTTCCCATGAAGTTCCATTCGCTAACCAGCGACACAGCAAGTCATTTAGCGCTATTTCCATTAAAACACTTCAACTTCAAACGCGCTTAAACTGTTAACTATGTTAGTGCGTGTAAGGTTAGTGAGAACAAGTTAAGTGATACACTGGTGTGGGAATTTATGTCTGTCTGGGGCAAGTGATAGGGTTTTAAAAATTCCACAGCCAAGAATTCACTTGACTGTGGTAATGACCAGAGCGTGCTTAAGTTAATTGCTTAGTCGAGTTTATCGTCAGCCACCTTATAGTGGGGGTCATCAAGAAGGTTTACTTCAACCAAATCGCCCGCCTTTTTAAGTAGAGCCTTACAATCGGTGCTGAGATGCACCAAATGCAATTTCTTACCTAGCGACACATAGCGTTCGGCGAGGGTATCGATGGCCTCGAGGGCTGAATGATCGGCAACACGTGAGTGTTTAAAGTCGATTATGACATCCTGTGGATCGTTAGCCGCATCGAATAGCTCAAGGAATCCTGCCACTGAGCCAAAAAACAGTGGACCATTTAATTCATACACCTTCCAGCCCTGGGCGTTTTGCGTCTCACGCACGCTAATGTGTTTAGCATGCTGCCAAGCAAATACCAATGCGGATACGACAACACCAACAAAGACGGCGAAGGCGAGATCGGTAAACACAGTGACCGTGGTTACCAGTACAATCACAAAGGCATCATGTTTAGGGACTTTGCCCATAAACTTAAAGCTTGCCCATTCGAATGTGCCCAAAACCACAATAAACATCACGCCAACTAACGCTGCGAGCGGGATGACTTCGATGAAAGAAGCGCCAAACAGGATAAAGGTCAACAGTCCAATAGCAGCGGTAATGCCCGATAAACGACCGCGACCACCAGAGTTGATGTTAATCATCGATTGACCGATCATCGCACAGCCGCCCATGGCACCGAAAAATCCGCTGGTAATGTTACCGACACCTTGGCCAATGCATTCTTTATTCGTGCGACCACGGGTGTTAGTCATCTCATCGATGACTGTTAAAGTCAGTAATGATTCGATTAATCCCACTGCAGCCAAAATAAAAGCGTAGGGTAGGATGATTTTTAACGTCTCAAAGTTAACTGGAACTTCTGGTATAGCAAAACTGGGTAGTGAACCTGCAATGGTTGCACTGTCATCACCGCTCATGGTTTTAAGGAAATCTAAAACATTGCGAGTGTCTAAATCTAAACCGACTACGATGGCGGTCACAGTAAGAATCGCTACTAGAGAAGAAGGCACTGCAGTGGTAAGTTTTGGCAGGAAATGGATAATCGCCATCGTGAGCGCGACCAAGCCCAACATTAGCGTTAAAGGCTCAGCTGGTAGCCAAACGAGATTACCCGCCGCATCTTTCACCTTAAACTGCCCAAGTTGGGCGAGAAAAATCACAATCGCTAAACCGTTTACAAAACCTATCATCACAGGATAGGGCACGATGCGAATAAATTTTCCCAATTTAAAAACACCGGCTGAGATTTGGATAAGTCCTGCGAGCACCACGGCAGCAAACAGATATTGCACTCCATGTTCGACAACGAGAGAGACCATGACAACAGCCATCGCGCCGGTTGCACCGGAAATCATCCCTGGACGACCACCAATGAGCGCGGTCACCAATCCCATGATAAAGGCGGCATACAAACCGACCATAGGTTCTACATTTGCCACGAAGGCAAAGGCAACGGCCTCGGGAATGAGGGCTAAAGCAACCGTTAAACCAGAAAGTATATCGGCTTTATGGCTGGAAGTTTTGTGACGAAAGAGATCGAACATGACACCCCTGTTACTAACTTGTTGTTTCCAAAATAGCCGCGAATACTAACAAAAATCGCTTGTGAGCTGAACCTTAAATACGACTTAATTTGGCGGAAATAAAAAAGCCATGCAATTGCATGGCTTTTTCAATGAATCAAGGATTATGGACGAGCCATACCCGATTCTGCGCTGTTGCTTTGCTTAACCTTTGGCGTTGCGGCTTCTGCGGTACTTGGCTCGTATTCACGGCCCTTTGGTACTTCCACTTGAGCACGGCCTTCAACCACAGGTTTGGTCATCTCTGAAGAGACCATAGAACCAAAACGGCTTGCCACTTTTGGCTTGGTCGCGGTGGCTTCGTTAGCGACTGGCGCGGCTGCGCTGGCAACTTGAACTTTAGCCTGTGGCTTAATGATTGGTGCTGGTTTTGCCATTGGCGCAGAAGCGACTGACTTAACAGCTGGTTCTTTAGCTTCAACGGTCTCAGCAATCGTGACTGGCGCCTCTACTTCAGCAGGAGCGGGTGCTTCAACTACTGCCACTGGCGTTTCAACAATCGGTGCCGTTTCAACAGGCTCTGCCACAACTTCTACTGCCTTTGGCATTTCAACTACAACAGTTTCAACTACAGGAGTTTGAACGGCTTTAGTCTCAATAGCGGCTTCAACAGCGGGTTGCTCAGCCACCGATACAGGTGCAACTGTTTCAGATTCAACTGCTTTGGTTTCCGTCGCAACAACAGTAACAGAAGGCGTTTCTATCGCAACAGTTTCTGTCATTGGCGCTTGCACAGCGACTGCTGCACTTTGCGATTCAGTAACGGCTTCAACTGTGACAGTTTCAGTTTGCTCTTCAGATCCAACCATAGCCGCTTGGGCAGTTGGGTATTCTTGATCCGCACCTAAGGCATCATTTGGAATGAATTGAGCAGGTGCTGTAGCACCTTGTTCATCTTCATCACGACGACGGCGTTGACCAGCAGCCCTTAAGTGACGTGGGCTGCGGCGACTGCGACGTTGACCGTCACGGGCTTCACGCTTACCTTGTTCATCGGTATCGGCATCGTTGCCTTCAGTAGATACTGACTCAGTGGCAACCTCAGAGGTTTCAACTTTGGTATCTACTTTTGCGTCTGTAGCCACTTCAGCCACGTTGGTTTCAACGGCTTCTTCAGCGGTTTCCGCTTCAGTAACGGCCGTTTCTTTACGTGGTTGACGGCGTTGACGTGGTGCTTTCGGCTCTGCTTGAACTTCAGTAACGGATTCTGTTGCAGCATTTACTGCAGCGACTTCTGCTAATACCGCTTCTTCTGCAGTTGCTTCTACGGCCTCGTTACCATTGTCGATACGGACTTTGCGGCGCAGATTGCGGCGTTGACGGCGCTCACGGGCCACTTCTTGCTTAGGTGAATCGTCTTGTAGATCAACGGCGGCCTCTTTTGGCGCTTGATTACGACTCTTAGCCTCAGATTTAGTATTACGTTTGGCACTATCGTCTTTATCACGTGTTTGACGTTCTTGTACCGGCGCGGCATCAGCGGTTTTCTTCGCATTACGTGCACGTGGCTCGCGGGTGGTTTCTTTCGCTTTGTCCGTATCTTGACTGTTGCGGTTACGACGCACGTCATTACGACGGTTACGACGATTCGCATTGGCGGTTTTGCTGTCGGTCGCTTTCGCTTCTGGTGCTTTTGGCGCAGGAGCACTTTCGCTTGTACCAAAAAGTGCACTGATAGCGCCAATTAGTTTGCTAAAGAATCCAGGTTTAGCGTCATCAGTTTTTGCTGCAGCAGGGGCTACTTGCTCAACTTTTTGCGGAGCAGTGAAGCCTTTTAAGGCAGGAGCAGGGGCCGCAGTACGCTCAAGTTTACGTGGCTCGTATAATTTGGCTTCTGGCTTGTCGATACGTTTGTAGCTTGATTCATCGATTTCATCGTCGGTGCGGTGACGAATCACGCGATAATCTGGGGTCATCATATGCGGATCAGGGATCACATAGACTTCCACATCGTGGCGTTGTTCAGTGATGCGAATCGCTTTACGTTTTTCGTTCAGCAGGAACGCCGCCACATCGACAGGCACAATAGCTTCGATTTGTGAGGTGTTCTCTTTAATCGCTTCTTCTTCCATCAGACGCAGAATCGACAGCGCTAAAGATTCGGTACTGCGAATTGTGCCTTGACCATGACAGCGAGGGCAGATGTGCGCAGCAGATTCTTCCAATGATGGACGCAGACGTTGGCGCGACATTTCCATCAAACCAAAGCGAGAAATACGGCCTAATTGCACGCGGGCACGGTCGTGGTGCACAGCATCACGCAGGCGGTTTTCAACTTCACGCTGATGACGCACTGGCGTCATATCGATGAAGTCGATAACGACTAAACCACCTAGGTCACGCAGACGTAATTGACGGGCAATTTCATCGGCGGCTTCAAGGTTAGTGTTCAATGCCGTTTCTTCGATATCGCCGCCCTTAGTTGCGCGGGCAGAGTTGATATCGATTGAAGTTAAGGCTTCAGTCGGGTCAATAACAATCGAGCCGCCTGAGGGCAGGCGCACTTCACGTTGGAAGGCTGATTCGATTTGCGATTCGATTTGGAAGTGGGTGAACAATGGCACTTCGGCTTCGTAGAGTTTTACGCGTTCAACGAAATCAGGGCGCACAAGAGCAATATGCTGTTTGGCTTCTTCAAAAATGCGTGGGTGGTCGATTAAAATTTCGCCCACATCACGGCGTAGGTAGTCACGGATTGCACGGACAATCACGTTACTTTCTTGGTGGATCAAGAATGGCGCGGCTTTGCTTTGTGCTGCTTCGGTAATTGCCGCCCAGTGGTGTTGCAGTACTTTCAAGTCCCACTTAAGCTCGGCAGATTCTTTGCCCACACCCGCAGTACGCACGATAAGCCCCATACCGGCTGGGACTTCTAAATCGGCCATCGCTTCTTTTAATTCGGTGCGCTCATCACCCTCGATACGGCGAGAAATACCGCCTGCGCGAGGGTTGTTTGGCATTAATACTAAGTAAGAACCTGCAAGGCTGATAAAGGTGGTGAGTGCCGCGCCTTTGTTACCACGTTCTTCTTTGTCAATTTGAACAATAACTTCTTGTCCTTCACTGACCACTTCTTTGATGTTTGGGCGACCTTGGAAAGAATAGCCCTTAGGGAAATATTCCCTAGCGATTTCTTTTAATGGTAAGAAACCGTGGCGCTCAGCACCGTAGTCAACGAAGGCGGCTTCAAGGGATGGTTCTACGCGGGTAATTTTACCTTTGTAAATATTAGATTTTTTTTGCTCGTGACCAGGACTTTCGATATCCAGATCGTACAGTTGTTGCCCGTCAACAAGGGCAACACGCAACTCTTCTGATTGAGTTGCATTGATTAACATACGTTTCATGATGACGTCATTCTTCTTTAAATAGAGGTCATCAAACAATCGCGTTTCGCTGCATTACGGGCCTAGCAGTAGATAAACAAAGCCTCACGGCTAGTGGCTAGGCAAAGGTGCGCATTACTGTAAGACGCAGTCGCTGCGTGTCGCATCCTATTTATGGCTTATTTTTTAATGATTACAAAAACAAGGAATTCGTTGTAAAACATCAACCAACCCCATAAATTCTTTAGTTTCGTTCCGGTAATGCCCAAGTCGAATCGGTTTGTCTGACGACAAGTTAAAATTTGTTTATTCGAAATCGGTGAGAAAAACTCTAGATAATCCCTGTAATAATAAGGTTGAATCTCGATTTAATCGTAAAAAACGCATTTTGGTATTTTTACTCTGTATACGATTTGCAAATCAATGAGTTGCTATCGAGAAATTCATTTTCAATCTATCAAGTTTTTCACTTGGGACTGGGACCATGTGAACACTTTATTCACGGCTTATCCCTAATCGCTGTCGAAATATAGCAATATTCAAAAAATTCAGCAATGGAAAGGCACAATTCTTGTGACTTGTTGTACAATGACCGCCGTTATAAGCAGATGGCACATCATGAATACACAATCTTCACAGCAGCAGGTGCAGTTAATTACGATTGACGAAGACAACCTGGATCAACGAATCGACAACTTTTTAATCACAGTGCTTAAAGGTGTTCCTAAGAGCATGATCTACCGTATCGTCCGAAAGGGCGAGGTAAGGGTGAATAAGAAGCGCATTAAGCCTGAGTACAAATTGCAAATCGGCGACGTCGTACGTGTGCCGCCAGTCAGAATGGCCGAGCAGGATAACCGTACCGCGCCTTCTGCCAATTTGAGTCGAGTGTCGCAGCTCGAAGATCGAATACTGCATGAAGACAATCATTTGATCGTACTAAATAAGCCTGCTGGTATAGCGGTACATGGCGGTAGTGGTGTCGATTATGGTGTGATTGAGGCGCTGCGATCCTTGCGCCCTCAGCAAAAATTCCTCGAGTTAGTGCATCGCCTCGACAAAGAAACATCGGGTGTGTTACTCGTTGCCAAGAAACGCAGCGCGCTTAAGCATATGCATGACCAACTGCGTCATAAGAAGATGCAAAAGGATTACCTGGCCCTCGTTAAAGGTGAATGGTCGGCCAAGGATAAAGTGGTAAAACAGCCGCTACTGAAGCTGACACTCAAATCCGGTGAGCGTATTGTGCGCGTTAATGCCGAGGGTAAGCCATCTGAAACCCGCTTTAAAATTGTGCAGCGTTACCAAGGTTGTACACTTGTGCAGGCAAGCCCTGTGACGGGTCGTACCCATCAAATTCGCGTACATTGCCAATATACGGGTCATCCTATAGCCTGTGATGAAAAGTACAGTGAGCAGGCCTTTGACGACAGCATGCGTGCCATCGGCTTAAGTAGATTGTTCCTGCATGCAGCGCAGCTTCAGTTTATTCATCCAGAAAATGATGAAGTGATGCAAGTGTCGGCGCCGTTAGATGACAATCTAAAGATGGTATTAGATAAGCTAAAACGCGCTTAAGTTTTCCTTTATTTATATGTCTAACCACCCTAAAGCTTGTGTGCCAAATAACCTAAAAGTGCCGTCTTTGCTTGAAAGCGATCGAAAATACGACCTAGTGATTTTCGATTGGGATGGCACTCTGATGGACTCTATTGGCAAAATCATTAACTGTATTGAGAATATGGCGATGGCATTGGCGTTGCCAGTGCCATCGCAAGCGGCTATCCGCGATATTATCGGTTTGTCTATGACGCAGGCGCTGCAGACACTTTTTCCTGCGGGACTGACTTCGCAGTTAAGTGTGGAACAAAATGTTAGGCAAGAGACTGCATCCCACAAAGCTTATCAGCAAAAGTTGGCATCACGCCTAGTGACAGGAAGTGATGACGATTACATTGCCATGCGCGCCGAATTTAAAACCCAGTATCTGCAACTCGATACCACACCAACGCCGATATTCAATAACGTAGTCCCTCTTTTACAAACACTTTCAAGCCAAGGGTATTTACTGGCCGTGGCGACGGGTAAGGCAAGAGCTGGGCTAGAACGCGTGTGGGAGCAATCGGGTTTAGCCCATTATTTTATTGGGGCACGCTGCGCCGATGAAGCAATGAGTAAACCCCATCCTGAGATGATCCAAAGTTTGCTAGCAGAACATAATATCCCTGCCGAGCGGACATTAATGGTGGGTGATTCGCTGCTCGATTTAACCATGGCGAGTAACGCGGGTGTCGATTGTGTTGGCGTGACTTACGGCGCCCACAGTGCGGCTAAGCTTAATCAGGCAAATCACATTGGTTTGATAGATTCCCCTGAGTTACTGCTGAAATATTTGTAGCACTGCCCAATAAGGTGACTGAACTCCTTAATCGGGCAGTTTTAATGATCCAATAAGGCCTAAGAGCTAAGACTTAGGACAGTACATCAACCCCTTGGCTAAGTAACATCTCAGTGAGTAGAATCAGCGGCAGTCCAATCAAGGTATTGGGGTCGCGTCCCTCAAGTCGATCGAACAATGCGATGCCAAGTCCCTCACTCTTAAAGCTACCTGCACAATAAAATGGCTGCTCTTTATCAACATAGGCGGTGATTTGAGTTGCTGTAAGCACGCGAAAATGCACTGTAAAAGCTTCAACATCAGCGCACATCGCATTAGTGTTTGCATTATAAAGCGCAAGCCCAGTATAAAAGGTGATGGATTTACCCGATGCCATGCTTAACTGCTTAATGGCATTATCGCGATTAAGCGGCTTACCAATGATTTTCCCATCGATAACGGCGACTTGATCTGAACCAATAATTAAACCTTGTGGAAAGTTTTTCGCGCCCGCTTTTGCCTTTGCCTTGGCAAGGCGTAACACGAGTTCTTTAGCCGATTCGTTCGAGTTTGGAGTTTCATCGATATCGGGGTTACAGGCTTCAAAAGGGAGGGCGAGTTTTTGCAGTAACGCCTGGCGATAAACTGATGTGGAAGCCAATACTAATTGCGATGACATGGACGATCCTTAAGAAAACATGACATATTGAGTGCAATCTTAACGAATTTCTGCAGGTTCTGCGTGCGATCGCGCGGATCTTTTTCTATAAGTGCGGCTATTTTAGACGTCTGATGCTTGTGTGTCGCCCTGTGCTTGGGTAAAATTTCGCTTCCGTCAATTTCAATGTTGGGGCTGGAGAAGCATGGATGTCGCAATCTGCGACCTAAGTGAGAAATTTTTCTTTGACTCTAGCGTTTTCAAACTATAATATGCGCGCCTTATGCAAACAGTAAAGATACCGGTTTCAATTGATCCTATCCGCGCCGCCTCGAGCCGATCAACCTATGAGGGGATTGTGCCTGGGCAGCAATTGAAAAGATTAAATGAGTTATGTGCCGGCGACTGTTCCGATGTGGCAGTGTCGATTGAATGTGGCGTAGATTTGCAGGGGATAGTCTACCTGAAAGGGAAGGCTGTGACGGAGCTCACTCTGGTTTGTCAACGATGCATGACGCTTTATACCACTGAGGTTACGGTCGAGTTTTGCTTCGGTCCATGCCGGACTAAGGCAGAAATCGATGAGCTCCCGGATGCGTATGACCCAATTGAGTGCAATGAAATTGGCGAAGTACGTCTGCATCAATTGATCGAAGATGAATTGATAGTCGCTATGCCGATAATTCCAATGCATGAAGATACTGACTGCAACATCGGGACTATGGACATAGTTGTAGGCGAGATCGAACCCGCTCAAGAGGAGCGTCCAAATCCGTTTGCAGTGTTAGAAAAACTGAAGAGCAAGTAATCTAGGAGACAGGGCCAATGGCTGTACAACAGAATAAAAAATCTCGTTCAAAGCGCGGTATGCGCCGTTCACATGACGCACTGAGCACTGCTCAGCTGTCTGTTGACGCTACTAGCGGTGAAGTTCATTTGCGTCACAACGTGACTGCAGATGGTTTCTATCGCGGTAAAAAGGTAATCAACAAGTAATTTGTTGGTTTCCTAATGACGAGTCTGACGCTCGCGTTAGATGCGATGGGTGGCGATCATGGCCCCCACGTCACAGTGCCTGCAGCCTTGCGGGCACTAAAATCTCACTCTTTTCTTAATATCATTTTAGTCGGCGATAAGACTGAAATAGACCCCTTACTGCGTCATGCAGATCCCCAATTAATTTCTCGATTAGACGTTATTCACACCGATGAAGTGGTAAGCATGTCTGACAGACCCGTGCACGCCCTACGTTCGCGTAAAAACAGCTCTATGCGTTTAGCGATTGAATTGGTGCGAGATGGTAAAGCGGATGCCTGCGTGAGTGCGGGGAATACCGGTGCGCTAATGGCCATGGCCAAGGTGCTACTCAAGACACTGCCTGGTGTCGATAGACCCGCCTTAGTTAGTTGTTTACCCGCGGTGACCCGCAAACCCGTTTATCTATTGGATTTAGGCGCGAACATTTCCTGCGACTCTGAAACCCTATTCCAATTTGCCGTGATGGGCTCAGTGCTCTGTGAAGTGGTCGATAAGCGTGCTCGCCCTAAGGTGGCGCTTCTCAATGTGGGCACTGAGGAAATCAAAGGTAACGACCAAGTGCAGCAGGCTGCACAAATTCTACAGATGACCCATCAAATCAATTACACCGGTTTTATCGAAGGCGATGAAATCTATTCCGGTAATGTCGATGTCATAGTATGTGACGGCTTTGTGGGAAATATCACTCTTAAGACCTCTGAAGGCATCGCCAAGCTGCTCGTTCATCAGTTAAAACGTGGTCTAACGCAAGGTTTCTTCGTCCGTTTATTGGCTAAACTCATCGCCCCACGTATTCAGGCTGTTCTTAGTCAAATGAACCCCGACCACTATAATGGTGCAAGTCTGATAGGATTGCGCGGAATAGTTGTAAAGAGCCATGGAAATGCTGATGAAACTGCATATTTACAGGCGATAAGTCTGGCAGTGACTGAGGCGCAACGTCGACTCCCTGAAATGATAAAAGATCGTTTAGAGTCGATTCTTTTAGATATTAATAACTGATTCCTCCTTATGCATACAAAAATTCTCGGAACTGGTAGTTATCTGCCAGTGCAGGTGCGTAGCAATCAAGATTTGGAAAAAATGGTGGAAACCAGTGACCAATGGATTGTTGAACGCACAGGTATTTCAGAACGTCGCATTGCGGCTGAAGATGAAACAGTTGCAACTATGGGCTACCGTGCGGCATTAAATGCGCTCGAGATGGCGGGAATAGAAGCCTCTGAACTCGACATGATCATTTGTGGCACGACCAGTGCTGCAAATGCCTTCCCTGCGGCGGCCTGCGAAATTCAAGCCATGCTTGGCATTCACACCATTCCTGCATTCGATATCGCGGCGGCCTGTTCAGGCTTTGTGTATGCGTTATCTGTTGCAGACCAATTCGTTAAAACTGGCGCGGCTAAAAAAGTGCTGGTGATTGGTGCCGACGTACTGTCTCGTTTATGTGAACCTGAAGATCGCACTACCATTATTCTGTTTGGTGACGGAGCGGGCGCTGCGGTGATTGGTGCCTCAGATGAGCCGGGGATTATTTCGACTCATATCTATGCCGATGGGCGTCAGGGCGATTTACTGAAATGCGCTTTCCCTCCGCGAGTTGGTGAAACTTCAGAAGCCGTTGGCTTTATGACCATGAAAGGTAATGATGTGTTTAAAGTGGCAGTAACCCAGTTATCCCACGTTGTCACTGAAACATTACGCTTGAATAATATCGATAAAGCAGATATCGATTGGTTAGTTCCCCATCAGGCCAACTTCCGTATTATCAATGCCACCGCGAAGAAGCTCGATATGAGCTTAGATAAAGTGGTGCTCACTCTTGCAAAACACGGTAACACCTCAGCCGCATCTGTGCCTATTGCACTCGATGAAGCCGTTCGCGATGGTCGCATTCAACGTGGACAATTATTACTGCTTGAAGCATTTGGTGCAGGTTTTGCGTGGGGTAGTGCGCTGGTTCGTTTTTAAGCGCATATCTTGAAGACTTGCAGATCGTTAATAACGTACATTTTGGGTGATAGTCTCAAAATGTACGGACGTTGTTCATTAAGTTAAGTTCGTCACAGGTAATTTGAGATGGAAAATGTAGCTTTTGTATTTCCTGGTCAAGGCTCACAAGCCCTCGGCATGTTAGCTGAACTGGCAGAAACACAGCCAATTGTAGGACAAACCTTTGCCGAAGCGAGTGACGTTTTAGGCTATGACCTTTGGGCGCTTATTCAAGACGGTCCAGTCGAAACCTTAAACGAAACCGACAAAACACAGCCTGCATTATTAGCAGCCAGTGTGGCTATTTGGCGCGCCTATGTCGCTTCTGGTAAAGCCATGCCAGCAATGTTAGCGGGCCACAGCCTAGGCGAATACTCAGCCTTAGTTTGTGCTGGCGTGATTGATTTTAAAGATGCCATCAAGTTAGTTGAACTGCGTGGTCAACTGATGCAGCAAGCCGTGCCTGCGGGCACTGGCGCTATGTACGCCATAATCGGTTTGGACGATGCGGGTATTGCTGCTGCCTGTGAAGAAGCAGCCCAAGGTGAAGTGGTCAGCCCTGTTAACTTCAACAGCCCAGGCCAAGTGGTTATCGCGGGTCAAAAAGATGCCGTTGAACGTGCCGCTGCCGCCTGTAAAGCCGCCGGCGCCAAAATGGCGGTAGCGCTTCCGGTTAGCGTACCTTCACACTGCGCGTTGATGAAGCCTGCTGCAGACAAGCTGGCTATTGCATTAAATGATGTTCAGTTTAACGCGCCAAGCATCACAGTCATTAATAACGTGGATGTGGCATCACCAACGGATGTTGCCGACATCAAAGATGCCCTAGTGCGTCAGTTATATTGCCCTGTGCGTTGGAGTGAAACCGTTGGATTAATGGCGGAAAAAGGTATCACTCAGTTAGTCGAGTGTGGACCTGGTAAAGTATTGACAGGTCTTGCCAAACGCATTAATAAATCTCTTTCTGCCCAAGCAGTTAATGACGTAGCTTCCCTGGCCGCCTTAACTGAATAAGGAGTTTGTATGAACCTGAATTTAACAGGTAAAGTTGCCCTAGTCACTGGTGCGAGCCGTGGTATTGGCCGTGCGATTGCTGAAACCTTAGTGGATGCTGGTGCTGTTGTAGTCGGAACTGCAACAAGTGAGAAGGGCGCCGCAGCAATTCAAGAATATCTGGGTGACAAAGGTTTCGGTTTAGTGCTTAATGTTACCGATAGTCAATCCGTCACCGATTTATTCGACTCGATCAAAGAAAAAGCGGGTGATGTTGATATTCTAGTCAACAATGCGGGTATCACCCGTGATAATTTGCTGATGCGAATGAAAGATGATGAATGGCAAGATATTATTGATACCAACCTAACATCATTATTCAGACTATCTAAACCTGTAATGCGTACCATGATGAAAAAGCGTTTTGGCCGTATCATCAACATTGGTTCTGTGGTTGGCACTATGGGTAATGCAGGTCAAGTTAACTACTCAGCTGCAAAAGCGGGTTTGATTGGATTCACAAAATCTCTTGCAAGAGAGGTTGCATCTCGTCAAATTACGGTTAATGCTATCGCTCCTGGATTTATCCAGACCGATATGACTGATGAGCTGACCGAAGATCAGCAAAAAGCTATCATGTCTCAGGTTCCGATGGAACGATTAGGGCAGGCGCAAGAAATTGCTAATGCCGTACTCTTTTTAGCGTCGGATTCTGCCGCTTATATCACAGGCGAGACATTGCATGTGAATGGCGGAATGTACATGGTTTAAGGCGGATGGCAGGGATACTGTCGCAACTTGAGTAGTGATCGGTATCTATTGGCGCGAGATTTCGTGGTTAGACCACGAAATCTAAGCTTGCATTGTCAGCCAAATCTAATAAACTACTCGCAATCTTACGCAAGTGCGTAATTTGAATAGGAAAGAAAACTAATGAGCAACATCGAAGAACGTGTAAAGAAAATCATTGTAGAGCAACTGGGCGTTAAAGAAGAAGACGTTAAACCAGCGGCATCTTTCGTTGACGATCTGGGTGCAGATTCTCTGGACACTGTTGAGTTGGTTATGGCTCTGGAAGAAGAGTTTGACACCGAGATCCCTGATGAAGAAGCTGAAAAGATCACTACTGTTCAAGCAGCGATCGATTACGTTTCTAAGAATCAGTAATCCTGAATTCTTGAAAACAGGCGGCAATTATGCCGCCTGTTTTTGTTTGGGCCTTTGTACTTAAACATCTGTTTTAACCCCGCCTCATTCTGCATTTGTGCCATTCATTTATCTCTGGATCTCAAGGTCTTTTTCCAAGAGATAGTCGCCGCAGATTGGCGAGTCCTGTAAATGATAGAAAATCCCGTTTTTATCTGTCATAACTTTATCTATTTAGCATTCAAAAGGTGACTGCCGTGTCTAAACGTCGTGTAGTGGTAACCGGTTTAGGATTAGTAACCCCCGTTGGGAACACCGTCGATACAACTTGGAAAGCACTGCTTTCGGGTACAAGTGGTATCGCACCTATAACAAAATTTGATGCCAGCGAATTCACTACTCGTTTTAGTGGTTCGGTAAAAGATTTTGATGTCGAGCAGTTCGTATCGAAAAAAGAAGCCCGAAAGATGGACCTCTTTATTCAGTACGGTATGGCTGCTGGCATCCAAGCTATCCAAGACTCGGGTCTGGATATGAGTAAAGAAAACCCAAGTCGTGTCGGTACTGCCATTGGTGCGGGTATGGGCGGTATGTGGCTAATTGAGCAAAACCACAATGCAATGCTGTCTGGCGGCCCGCGTAAGATTTCTCCGTTCTTTGTGCCAAGTACCATCATCAATATGATTGCAGGTCACCTGTCTATTATGTACGGCATGACGGGTCCTAACTTCGCTGTCACCACGGCCTGTACAACTGGCGTACATAACATTGGTTTTGCGGCGCGCACCATCGCCTATGGCGATGCCGATGTGATGATTGCTGGCGGCGCTGAAGATGTGACCTCTCCACTCGGTGTTGGTGGGTTCGGCGCGGCGAAGGCCCTGTCGACCCGTAATGACGACCCAACAGCAGCGAGCCGTCCTTGGGATAAAGACCGTGATGGTTTCGTAATTGGTGATGGCGCGGGTGTGATGGTGATGGAAGAGTACGAGCACGCTAAGGCGCGCGGCGCCACCATTTACGGTGAGCTGGTCGGCTTTGGGATGAGCGGCGATGCCTTCCATATGACATCACCACCAAGTGATGGTGCAGGCGCAGCTGCTGCCATGGTAAATGCCGTGAACGACGCTAAACTGCCATTCGATAAAATTGGTTATATCAATGCCCATGGCACATCGACTCCTGCGGGCGATAAGGCCGAAGCCGCGGCGGTAAAATCGGTGTTTGGCGACCACGCCTATAAATTACTGGTGAGTTCAACCAAATCGATGACGGGTCACCTGTTAGGCGCTGCGGGCGCAGTCGAAGCGATTTTCACGTTACTGGCGCTTCGCGACCAAGCGGTGCCGCCAACGATTAACCTCGATAATCCGGATGAAGGTTGTGACTTAGACTTTGTTGCCCACACGGCTCGCGACGTTACCTTGGAATATGCTCTGTGTAACTCTTTTGGCTTTGGTGGGACAAACGGCTCATTGCTGTTTAAGAAGGTCTAAGCTAAGTCGATGACTTTTGTTAATCCAGATTAAAGAACAACGAAATAAATGCGCCTCAGGGCGCATTTTTTGTTTTCGAATTAAGGCGCTTATTTAGATGAATTATGAATCAAAGAGTTGGGTGTTATCATGGGGTAAATTAAAAGCTAAACATCTGATCTCCTACTGATTAACCTTTGTTCATCCAGCTTGTAATCAAGGTTTTACACCCAATAATCTCAGGTAACTCCATAACGTAAGGAAGCCTGATATGTTAAATCCCATCGTTTTCCCCTTCGCCCTGATGATAGGCGCCATAACTGCAAATCTAACTGAACTTATCCGAGGTGACAGTAAGCATTGGCATCCAACACTAGAGATTGGCAGCAAAACATTTACAGTGGCAATCATTGCCTATGTCGTTGTTTGGTTTGCGCTGCTAGTCACCGCTATTCACATAGGAGATAGTGGTTTTGCTGCGGGATTTACGATTATTGGATTATTTATGGCGGGGCTTGGTGGTTATCAGAAATTACGTGCAACACGTTTCCTTAATTCAAACGCACAGCTTTGGCTCTACCGTTTGGCATTGCCCAGTTTCTTAGCCAGTTTCACGCTTATTGGCTATTTTGCTTGAATGGGTGATATCAACCAATTCAATCGGAATTATCCTTACGCAATTAGGGATTTCTATCGTAAACTCAGCTCATTGCAACAAATGATTCGGCCCTAAGGCAGTTAAGTTGAGGTTATATGGCAGGTGTAGATAGACAAATTACCCTAAGATTTTTGTCTGAACCCGCGGATGTGAATTTTGGCGGTAAAGTGCACGGTGGTGCCGTGATGAAATGGATTGACCTTGCGGCCTATGCTTGCGCGGCGGGCTGGAGTGGTAAGTATTGCATTACTGCCTATGCAGGTGGCATTCGTTTCGTACAGCCCATTTTGGTGGGTAATATTGTCGAAGTCAGTGCCAAGGTCATATACACCGGCAAAACCTCTATGCACATTGGTATCGATGTGCGCGCGGGCGATCCTAAGGTGTCCGAGCGTCAGTTAACGACCCATTGTATCGTTATCATGGTGGCGGTGGATGAAAACGGTCAACCAACGCCAGTGCCAGAATGGGTGCCACAAACTGAGCAGGATATTCACCTACGTGATTCGGCGCTGCGTTTGATGGAAATGCGTAAGAAGATTGGCGCTGAAATGGAAGCCCATGTACAGAAGTAAGAGCTGTTTACACCGTTAACATTGTTTAAATGTAAACAAGGGCGCCTAGTGCGCCTTTGTTGTTTGTTTCACTTTCACTGTTGCTTTGCGCGAAAAGAGCGTTTGCCCGTGGGGGCATTTTTACCCTGACGTGATTATTTGCCAGTGATAAACTCCGTTCAATATTTTTACCACAGTTGTTAAAGCGAATTACGCCTGATTTGAAACACTTGCTAGCATTTTTTAGTTTGGCTAGGTGTATTCTCGGCGTAAGATAGCCGCGCAAACCTCTGGCAGCGCACGCGTGTCTGACAGGTTTGACTAGAATCGTTCCACTTCGAATTAAATTAAGGAATTCCCTCCATGGCAAAAGTTGCATTCATTGGTTTAGGTGTAATGGGTTATCCCATGGCAAGGCATTTACTGCAAAAGGGCCATGAGGTTACCGTTTATAATCGCACTTTTGCTAAGGCGCAGGCTTGGGTTGAAAATTACGGCGGCCGCTGCTGCCCAACGCCAAAAGAGGCGGCCGTAGGCCAAGACATCGTGTTTACCTGTGTGGGTAATGATAACGATCTGCGTGAAGTGGTTTTAGGCTGCGAAGGCGTTATCCATGGTATGGACAAGGGTACAGTGCTCGTTGACCATACAACGGCCTCTGCCGATGTGGCCCGTGAACTACATAAAGTGTTGGCTGAGAAGGGCATCGATTTTCTGGATGCGCCAGTATCAGGCGGTCAAGCGGGCGCTGAAAACGGCGTTTTAACCGTTATGATCGGTGGTGAGCAAGCGGTGTTTGAGCGTGTTAAGCCAGTGATTGAAGCCTTTGCTCGCTGCGCCGAGCGTTTAGGTGAGGTGGGAGCGGGTCAGTTAACTAAAATGGTCAATCAAATCTGTATTGCAGGTGTGGTGCAAGGCTTAGCCGAAGCGCTGCAATTTGCCCGTAAAGCGGGTCTTGATGGCGAGAAAGTGGTCGAGGTTATCAGCAAAGGCGCGGCGCAAAGCTGGCAGATGGAAAATCGTTACAAAACCATGTGGGGTCAAACCTATGATTTTGGTTTTGCGGTTGATTGGATGCGTAAGGATTTAGGTATTGCGCTTGAAGAAGCCCGTCGCAATGGCTCGCATTTACCGCTGACGGCATTAGTCGACCAATTTTATTCTGAGGTGCAATCCATTGGCGGTAATCGCTGGGATACTTCAAGCCTATTGGCGCGTTTCGAGAAGACCACGAAATAATGTATTTATCTTACTAGGTGATTGAATTAAAAAGCCCAGAATAAGCACTGGGCTTTTTTTATGTGTCATTTCAGAAAATGAATCTATTAGTCTAGCCAGCGAATATGGGTCACTAGGGTATGACTTTCGCCCGGTGCGAGAATCAGTTTGTCCTCTAACACATTAGCCGCCTCTAGACACACCATGGTCAGGTAATCATCATCATTAAAGCGCGCCAAGCGCTGGGATTTATCAATCCAAGGGTTCCATAATACCGCCGAGTGGCTATTTTCACGGCTGACCTCAATGATGCCCTGTGGAGTATGCAGCTGCTGCACTAAGGTTAAATCGGTGTATACCCGGTCGGTTTCACGGGTAAATGTCACCTCATCGGTGGTTTGAGGGTAAGGGCCCTCGGCAAACTCGATATATTTAGCCCCTTCAAAACCCGTGGCCCTTAACTGGTGGATATCCTGAATCGGGAAGTAAGTGTGCAGTGCTTGGGTGATGGTTACAGGCACCTTATCTAAATTGGTGTTCACTAGGCTAATACTTAGGCTGTCTCCTAAGGTGAAAAGCACTTTTACTTGTGTGTTGTGAGGCCAATAGACACAGTCTTCTTCTGTTAGCGTCAGGCTAAAGCGTAAATCTACAAGCTGACCACGCATCTCCACCGAATCCAGTGTCCAAATACGGGTTCTGGCAAATCCGTGCTGCGGAAAGTCAGGCTCGCTACTCATACCAAACCATGGCCAACAGACAGGCACGCCACCGCGAATACCATTACCCGGCTGATAATCATCAGCCGATGACACCCACAGCAGTGGCGGTTTACCTACGGGTTGAAAATGCTCAATTTGCGCGCCCTGCAAAAATATTCTGGCTTCACAGAGGTGAGTATTTACCTCAATGTATTCGAGCCCATTGGCGTGCGTTTTAGTTGTAACAGAACCCATAGTCACAAAATCCTCAACCCTAATGACAAATAGAAATACAGACACTTAGCTTACAAACTTTTGCCCACGAGCATAAGGCCTTGTTGCGATCAATTTACGAATTTGTGGGATAAATCCGTAACAAATAATAAAGGCTTAAGTTGACACTACTTTCTTTTTCATTAGATTTCGCTACAGTGGTCAGAGCTCTAAGATAGAAGCAGATTAGAAAAAGGGAAGCCAATATGCCTGTGTACCAAGCGCCGCTGCGCGATTATCAATTTATCCTCGATGAACTCCTTCATATTTATCAACAAAACGAGCTTCAGGGTTTCGATGAAATCGACCCCGATCTGGTTGATGCGATTCTTCAGGGGATGGCAGACTTTACGACTGAGGTCATGTTACCTCTAAACAGTGTTGGCGATGTGCAGGGTTGTAAATTAGTCGATGGTAAAGTGGTAACCCCCGAAGGGTTTGCCGATGCTTACCAGCAATTTGTTGAGAATGGTTGGCCGACACTGACCTGCGATCCTGCTTTTGGTGGCCAAGGTCTGCCCGAAGTGGTCGGTATTTTTGCGACCGAAATGCAAACTGCGACTAACATGGCTTTTGCCATGTACCCCGGCCTGACCCATGGCGCCTATTCAGCCATTCATACCCATGGCAGCGATGCTCTTAAAAACAAATATTTAAGCAAGTTGGTAAGTGGTGAGTGGACAGGCACCATGAACCTGACTGAATCCCACGCGGGTACCGATTTAGCCCTTTTGCGAACCAAAGCCGTACCTGCTGCTGAGGGTTATTTTGCGATTAGCGGTGAGAAAATCTTTATCTCTGCGGGTGACCATGAACTTGCTGAGAACATCGTTCACTTAGTACTTGCCCGTTTACCAGACGCACCTGAAGGTGTGAAGGGGATTTCCCTTTTTGCCGTGCCTAAATATCGGGTGAATGCCGATGGCTCTTTGGGCGAAGCCAATAGCCTGTATGCGAGCGGCCTTGAGCACAAAATGGGGATCCACGGAAACTCGACCTGCGTGATGGTGTTCGATGGCGCCTTAGGCGAGCTCGTTGGTGAGCCGCACCAAGGCCTTCGCGCTATGTTCACTATGATGAACCAAGCTCGTTTAGGCGTAGGTGTTCAAGGTCTTGGTGTATCCGAAATCGCCTATCAAAATGCGCTTGCCTACGCAAAAGACAGATTACAAAGCCGCGCGCTGAGTGGCGCTAAGGCGCCCGAAAAGGCCGCGGATCCGATTTTGGTTCACGGTGACGTGCGCCGTATGCTGCTTTCACAAAAAGCCTTTAATGAAGGAGCCCGTGCCTTAGTGGGTCAGCAAGCGCTGTGGCTCGATGAAGCCGAGCGTCACAGCTCTCCCGAGAAAGCCAAAGTCGCTTCCCAATTAGCGGCCTTGTTCACTCCAGTGGTGAAGGGCTTTATCACGGGCCGTGGTTTTAATGCCTGTGTGGATGCGCAGCAAGTGTTTGGTGGCCATGGATATATCCATGAGTGGGGCATGGAGCAATTTGTGCGTGATTGCCGTATTTCGTTGATATACGAAGGCACAAATGGTGTACAGGCACTGGATTTAGTGGGTCGTAAGTTATTAAGCGATCGCGGCGCGGCGATGCAGCATTGGTCCGAATTAGTGACGGCGTTTATTAAAGCGCAAAGCAGTAATCCCAAAATGCAGCCCTATGTTGGCGCCTTAATGGAATGTGCGGCCGACCTGCAAAAGGCCAGCACTTATATCGCTACGAATGCGGGTAGTAATCCTGATATTATCGGTGCGGCGTCGATGGCCTATCTTGAGCTCTTTGGTGTTACTGCCTTAGCTTGGATGTGGGCACGTATGGCGGCTGTGGCGTTAGACGCGATTGAGCAGGGCACGTCAGATAACGCGTTTTATCAGTCAAAACTCAAAACAGCGGATTTCTACATGGCTTACTGGGCAGTACAGAGCCGTAGCCTGCGTAAACAATTGGAACTTTCGAGTGAGATGTTAACCTCAGTCGATGAGTCTATTTTCTAATCCATTTGGATTGAATTGGCATTCATCAAACTGTGAACCATTAAAAACCAGCGCTTATATCAAATAAGGGCTGGTTTTTTATTATATCCACATGGGTTTTAATAGATTTTATCTTTTAAATCGATAGATATTCTTCGTTTTTAACTTTTAAGCTAGGTGGCTAGACTGAATTTACGATTCACAAACCAGTTATTGCCATGCCGCTAGTTGTTTCTAATACCCCATCTCTTGATGCTGAAAAGTCCGCAAAAGTGGCCTTAGTGGCTGAGGGCGGCGGCCAGCGTGGGATTTTCACCGCGGGAGTATTAGATGCCTGGTTAGAAGCCCAGTTTGATCCCTTCGATATGTTCATTGGAACCTCTGCGGGCTCGCAGAATCTCACTAGCTTTCTGGCTCGGCAAAAGGGCTATGCTAAAAAACTCATTCGCGGGCTTACTCGCCATAAACGTTTTTATCAACTCGGGCGTGGTTTAGTAGGTGCCAATATTGTTGATTTAGATTGGTATTTTGAGCAGACTAGTCGCGGCAGCTTTAAATTGGATTTAGCCGCAGCAAGTCAATCCTTAGGACAGCGGGAGCTGTTTATCTCAACGACTAATGCCAGTGATCGTAAGGCATACTTCTTTAGCCCGCAGGGGCGGCAGCATTGGCGTGAGTTGTTAAAAGCCTCCAGCGCCTTACCTTTCTTATACAAGCAGGGCGTGAAATTAACCACTTGGTTTGAGCGCGAAGCTGCTAACAGCAATGATATCGGCGTTAAAGAGGCGATGGAGCAGGTTTATCTCGATGGCGGTTTGGCCGCACCATTACCTGTGATGGAGGCATACCGTCGCGGCGCCCGTAAGATTGTGGTTATCCGCACCGTAAATGATGGTTTTGCGCTGCAATCGGTCTGGGTTCATAAACTCAAAGCGTGGATCTGCGGCTCATCCTTTTGTCCAAGGACGATTGATTATTTAGTGCAGCATGAAAGGGCCTATCAGGCGGAACTTGATTTTATGGCCAATCCCCCTGCGGATGTGGATATAGTACAAGTGTTTGCAAATGACACGCTGCAAAGTAAGCTGCTCGGGAGCAGCGATGCAAACTTAAGATTTGATTATCAGCAGGGGCTTAAGGCGGGCAGACAATTTTTGGCGAGCAGTCATTTAGCGCATAGTCTGTTATCACAGGCGGTGTAGTTGGATGGAGGTTGACGTCGGCGGTTAAGGGGAGTTTAATCCGTCATTTTGATTTGCAAACTTAAGAAAATCTAAAGCCACCCAAGGGTGGCTTTTGTGTGTTTAAAATCTAGCTATTGAAAAGTATTTATTAGTCACTTGTGATAAGTGGTTTGGGATTAGTAACTTGCCGCATGCACAGAGCGAACGGCACGGCCCGAAGGGTCGATAATGCCGCGAAGGCTTTCATCCCACGCCAGTGCCTCTGGGGTAGAGCAGGCTACTGACTTACCCCCTGGAACCGTTTCTGCTGCACTTGGCAGTGGGAAATGTTCCTCAAAGAAGCAGCGATAGAAATAAGCTTCCTTGGTTTCAGGGGTGTTGTATGGGAAGCGGAATTTGGCGTTTGCCAATTGTAAATCATCCACTTGCGCCGCCGCATGTTCCTTCAAGCCATCAATCCATGAATAACCTACACCGTCACTAAATTGCTCCTTCTGACGCCATGCGACTTCTTTTGGCAATTTATGTTCAAAGGCTTGGCGCACTATGTGTTTCTCAATGCGGCCATCCTTAGACATTTTGGCTTCTGGGTTAATACGCATTGCCACATCCATAAACTCTTTATCGAGGAAGGGCACACGGGCTTCGAGTCCCCAAGCCGCCATGGCTTTGTTGGCGCGCAGGCAGTCGAACAGGTGCAGTTTATCCAGCTTACGGACTAACTCTTCGTGGAAGGCCTGGGCGTTTGGCGCCTTGTGGAAGTATAAGTAGCCGCCAAAGAGCTCATCAGCGCCTTCGCCCGATAACACCATCTTAATGCCCATCGCCTTGATTTTACGCGCCATTAAGTACATTGGCGTCGCGGCGCGGATAGTCGTGACATCATAGGTTTCGAGGTGATAAATCACTTCTTTAATCGCATCTAAGCCTTCTTGGAAGGTAAAGTTAATTTCATGGTGAATCGTACCGATAGCATCGGCTACTTTTTTTGCCGCGACTAAGTCTGGTGCGCCTTTTAAGCCCACGGCAAAAGAGTGCAGCTGTGGCCACCAAGCGCCGCTTTGATCGTCATCTTCAATACGGCGTTTAGCAAAGGTTTGGGTAATGGCCGAAATCACCGAGGAGTCTAAACCGCCTGACAGCAGCACACCATAGGGCACATCTGACATCAGTTGGCGTTTTACGGCCGCTTCGAGTGCGTCACGTAGCTCTTCTTGGCTCGCGCCGTTATCTTTAACCGCATCATAGGATTGCCAATCACGGGTGTAATACTTAACGGGCTCTACATCCTTCGAGTAGAGGTATTGGCCGGGTTGAAATTCTGCCACGGTTTTACACACCGGCATCAGGGCTTTCATTTCCGATGCCACGTAAAAGTTACCCGCCGCATCACGCCCTGTGTAGAGTGGAATGATGCCCATATGATCGCGGCCGATGAGGTAGGCATCTTTAGCTTTATCGTAGAGTACGAAGGCAAAAATGCCGTTTAATTTATCTAAAAATTCAGTGCCATATTCTTGATACAGCGCCAGAATCACTTCGCAGTCGGAATTGGTTTGGTAGCTGTATTTATCACCCAGTTGGGCTTTAAGTTCTTTGTGGTTATAGATTTCACCGTTAACGGCTAAGATAAGGCTGCCATCTTCAGTTAACAGTGGCTGGGCGCCATGTTCAATATCGACAATCGCCAAACGTTCATGGGCAAGAATAGCTTTATCGCTGGCGTAAATGCCTGACCAATCTGGGCCGCGATGACGCAGTAATTTTGACATTTCCAGTGCGACTTGGCGCAGTTCCTTCGCATCGGATTGAATATCGAGAATCGAAAAAATAGAACACATAACGCAACTCCTGACCACAGTATTAGATTTGAGGTAACTCAATTGAGTATCAATGTGCCAGTGATTTTTCGATTTGCCAAATGTTATTTTTGCGTTTTTATCTAAAACTGTATCAAATTAATGATTTTGATCGTTGTTATGTCATGCTTTAAATTAATTATATTCAATAAATCCTGTTTGTTTTTAAATTAATAACAATTGGAGGAGTGCTGTGTTGAAGGACTTTGGTGAATTCACAATGGATGTGAACTAAGTGACAATTCGCAATTTTGGATTAAAAACCTAATCAAATTTACAGATACTACCCACTGATTTAGTTCGTTTTTTAATCTAACCGAATTTAATATGAATGAAAATATCGTTTAAACCATTATTGAAAGCGTCAGTTAAAGCATTAAAAAACAAAAGGCACAGAACTCGCTGTGCCTTTCAGAGGGGAACTTGTCAAAATAACTGAGTTATTTAGTTGCGCCTGCTAGTTCCGTTTTCGCGGGGCGAAGGCTATTGAACTCAGTGCCTGCATAGTAACCCGGCCAATCTTGGCTGTTACCAAGAGTACGTGTGACTTGATAGTAAACTTCCAAATCTTGAATGGCGCCACTTAAGTCCCATTCTTCGTGGTACTCGTCGCACACATTGTGATAGCAGCCCTTCATGGTCGCCTGCATTTGGGTTTTGTAGTTGGCAGTCGCTTCATCCACGGGCTCGCTACCGCCACCCGCAAATACCGCAGGGACACCTAACTTAGCAAAGCTGAAGTGGTCTGAGCGGAAAAAGCCACCGTTTGCCGGATTTTTTTCTGCAGTGGCCACACGATTTTGACCTTTAACCGCATCCTCAAGGTAGCGCTCTAACTCAGACTTACCCTTGCCGACGATAGTAAAATCCTTGGTTTTACCGAAGATATTGGTGCTATCAAGGTTTAACACTGCAACGGTTTTATCAATAGGATAAATAGGGTTGGCGGCATAATGGCGTGACCCTAATAACCCTTGTTCTTCACCCGTAGTGGCGATAAAGGTCACTGAGCGCGCAAGGCCATGGCCCTGTTTGGCATTGTCGGACAGTTGTCTGGCGATTTCTAAAATACCAGCAATACCAGAGGCGTTATCCATGGCGCCGTTATAGATTTTATCGCCTTCTTTGGTGTCATCCATGCCAATATGATCCCAATGGCCGGTAAACAGGATGTGTTCATCCGCTTGCTGATTGCCAGGAAGGGTGGCGACTACGTTGTAGCTATTGGCGTACTCGGCTTTATTTTTAAACGCGATATTGGCCGTTTGCTGAAGCGGTAAGTTAATCGGGCTGTCGGCGGCGCGTGCCATGAGATTCGGCAATTGTAAGCCGGCCTTATCGAAAAATTTCATCGCAGTATCGAGGGTCAGCCAACCTTCAACCTGTACTCGGCTGTCTTGCTCGGCTTTGCTGAGCACTAAGTCTTGCTGCGGCCCTGTCCAGCTGTTTTCCACGACTGACCAAGGGTAAGCCGCAGGCTCAGTATCGTGGATGATCAGAGCGCCCAGCGCACCTTGGCGGCTGGCTTCTTCAAACTTGTAGCTCCAACGACCGTAGTAAGTCATGGCTTTGCCATTGAACTTGCCCGAATCAGGGCGAGCAAAGCCCGGGTCATTCACGAGGATAACGGCGATTTTACCTTTCATATCCAAGTCTTGGTAATCGTTCCAGCCGTATTCTGGGGCGTTGATACCGTAGCCAACGAACACGAGCGGCGCGTTTTGGATATCGACGCCACCGTTGTCATGACGGCTCGATACTACGATGTCCTTACGGTATTGGAAGGGGAGATCCGCAAGGGTGATTTGTTGGTTTTCGTCGGCTGTGTAGGTCACCATAGGTACTGGCTGTAAAAAGCTGCCTTGGAAGGCACCTTTTAGTCCCATGTCGGCAAACGCTTTAGAGAGATATTCCAGTGTGAGCTTTTCACCGTGGGTGGTTGGCGCACGGCCCTCAAATTCGTCTGAAGACAGGGCTTTTATATCGTTTCTAAAACGAGTCTCGTTGATTTGAACGGGTTTGAGTTCTGTTGCGGCTTGGATTTCAGTCTCGGCCGAATTTGGGCTACAGGCACTAAGAAGGGCAAGCGCGCACAGGGGCGTTAAACGTCGCATAGGTTAATCCTACTGTTATTGTTTGTGCTGATTTTTAGTCTAAATATGATGAATTTAGACGGTACTTTAAGGCGTATGCGGGCCTAATGATGAAGCAAGCTGCGAGGGGGCACAAGCTAAGTCGATTCGTAAATGTGTTACTTAATGTTGCTTGGCTTTTATGGCTTGGACAGTGTTACTCAAGTTATCTTGGTGAGGTTTTTGTCAAAAGAAGCATCACTGCATGACATGACTTGGGCATTTATACCCAAGCCGTTCACATCGCAATAAATTAGACCACGTCAATATCGCCAGCGCAGGCGAATACGTGATTCGGGCGGAAGGGCTCTTTATCGATATCTTCAACTTTACTGACGCCACTGGTCACTAAAATGGTTTCAAGCCCCGCTTGAAAGCCAGCCAAAATATCAGTGCGCATATTGTCACCAATAATCACGGTATTTTCAGAATGGCCATCGATATGATTTAGCGCCGAGCGCACAATCCAAGAGCTGGGTTTTCCGACATAAAAGGGCTTTTTACCCGTAATGCGTTCAATGGGCGAGCAGAGTGCGCCGCAGGCTGGACTGTAAGCTGGGCCATGGGTGTCGGGGTTTGTGGCAATAAAGCGGGCGCCATTGGCCACAAAGCCCGCGGCCTTATGGATCATGTCCCAGTTGTAGGAGCGGGTTTCGCCCACAATCACAAAGTCGGGGTTAATATCGGTAATAGTAAAACCGGCTTTATATAGCTCATGGGTGAGGGCCCCTTCGCCTATAACGAATGCTTTGCTACCTTGTTGATGTTTTAAAAAGTCAGCGGTCGCCATGGCCGAGGTGTAAAAGCATTCCTCAGGGATATCAATACCGGCAGCACTTAAGCGGTTTTGCAAATCCTTTGCCGTTTGTACGGGGTAATTGGTTAAGATAACCAAGGGGTTACCTTGCTTTAAAATGCGCTCGATAAACTTGTCGCTGCCAGGAATTAATTTATTGTCGTGCAGTAGTACGCCGTCGATATCACAAATAATATTTTTCATCGAAAAGTCCCGTATCGATTTAATGCTAAGGCGCTTGCTATGATCTCGAGCGCCTCATTTTAATGTCCTGTGAATGCCGAACTTGAAAAAGCCTTTAGGTTATCTAATGCCAACTTACCTGAGAAAACAATCCATTTAAATGAATAGGCATAAAAAAAGAGACCCTAGGGTCTCTTTTTTATTCTGCATGCTAACAATGACGTGAGTACAGTTTTGGTTTGGAAGCTTAATCGGGAGCGTAGCCGCTCGGTCCGATTAAGTTACCGTCGAGATAGGCGTTGCCATCTTGCATCTTTAGGCGCTGATGGCTGAACCATTTCACCACTAATGGGTAAATGGCATGCTCTTGTTCGTGGACGCGAGCAGCCAGAATCTCTGCGGTATCTTCTTCATAAACAGGGACTTTAGCCTGCAAAATCACAGGGCCTGCATCCAGCTCTGGCGTCACAAAGTGCACACTGGCGCCGTGTTCCGTTTCCTTCGCGTCAATGGCGCGCTGGTGGGTTTTTAGCCCAGGGAACTTTGGCAGTAGCGACGGATGAATATTGATCATGCGACCTAGATAACGGTTCACGAACTCGTCGGTCAGAATACGCATAAATCCAGCCAATACAATTAAATCAGGTTGGTATTTTTCAATCGTCGCCGTTAAGCGTGCATCATAGTCAGCGCGGGATTCGCCTTGGTGCGCTATCACGCAGCTGGTATCAACTTCACTGTGGTGGGCACGAACAAGGCCATAGGCATCGGGATTATTACTAATTACACCGACCACATCGGCCTGCAAGTTATCGTCACAACCATCGATAATCGCTTGAAGATTACCGCCATTGCCAGAAATTAATACTACTACACGACAGCTATGAGGCATTACAGGATCTCCACTTGCTCTTCATCGCCTTGGCGCTCAGCGATAGCACCGATTAACCATGCGTTCTCGCCTTCAGCGGCCAATAGTTCAAGGGCAGCGTCAACTTTGTCGGCTGGAAGCGCTACGATCATACCAACACCACAGTTGAAGGTGCGGTACATTTCGTACTCGGCAATGTTGCCGTTTTCCATCAGCCAGTTGAACACCGCAGGCCACTGCCATGAATCACCTTGAATAACTGCTTTGCAGTGTTCAGGCAGCACACGAGGGATGTTTTCCCAGAAACCGCCGCCAGTGATATGGGCCATTGCATGAACGTCAGATGCTTCGATAAGCTTAAGCAATGATTTAACATAAATTTTAGTAGGTTCTAACAGGTGTTCAATCAATGGCTTGCCATTGAGGTCCTGTTGAGGATCCGCTTGGCTCACTTCTAATACTTTACGTACTAAAGAATAGCCATTTGAGTGTGGACCACTTGAGGCTAGCGCGATTAGCGCATCGCCAGCAGCCACTTTGCTACCATCAATGATGTCGGCCTTTTCAACCACACCCACGCAGAATCCTGCGAGGTCGTAGTCTTCACCTTCGTACATGCCTGGCATTTCAGCGGTTTCACCACCGATTAATGCACAGCCTGATTGGAAACAACCTTCGCCGATACCGTTAACGACAGAGGTCGCAGTTTCAACATCCAGTTTACCAGTTGCGTAGTAATCGAGGAAAAACAGCGGCTCAGCGCCTTGAACGATCAGGTCGTTCACACACATTGCCACTAAGTCGATACCGACTGTGTCATGTTTTTTGTAATCGATAGCTAAACGCAGTTTAGTACCAACACCGTCGGTGCCAGACACTAATACAGGTTGCTTGTACTTAGTGGGTAATTCACACAGTGCGCCAAAACCACCTAGGTTGCCCATTACCTCTGGACGACGGGTACGTTTAACAGCCGCTTTGATGTTACTTACCAGTGCATTACCAGCATCGATATCAACGCCGGCATCTTTGTAGCTCAGTGGGGTAGGAGTGCTCACGGAGGATCCTCTCGGGTACATCGTTATTGGATTTTTATGCGGCCGTATTCTATCAGTTTGTGCTAGTGGTCGAAAGTCATGATTTGGATTAATCCTGAATGCGAGATTATTTTTGGCGTAACCTTCGCCATATCGGTCTTGCTCCGTATGTCGATTGCTCATTTATTGATACCTTAGCGACCGTATCTTAAGCGATCGAGGCCAAATCTTGGGATATTGCTCACGATTAGCTCGATTAGCAAAACTATATATTTTACCCAGTAAACAAATCATCTAAACTCTGAAAAATTTGCCTGAGAAATAACGCGAACAGTAGGAGAGAAAAATGAAAGTTGTTGAGGTTAAACACCCGTTAGTGCGCCATAAAATTGGTTTAATGCGCGAAGGCGACATCAGCACTAAACGTTTCCGTGAGCTCGCCGCAGAAGTGGGCAGCTTATTAACCTATGAAGCGACCGCAGATTTCGAAACTGAAACTGTGACGATTGAAGGCTGGAATGGTCCAGTTGAAGTCGACCAAATCAAAGGTAAAAAAGTGACCGTTGTGCCTATCCTGCGTGCGGGTTTGGGGATGATGGACGGCGTGTTAGAGCATATTCCAAGTGCGCGTATCTCTGTTGTGGGTATCTACCGCGATGAAGAAACATTAGAGCCAGTGCCTTATTTTGAAAAGCTTGCCAGCGACATGAACGAGCGTATCGCGCTGATTGTTGACCCAATGCTGGCAACCGGTGGCTCTATGATCGCAACCATCGACCTGTTGAAAAAACGCGGTTGTACTTCTATTAAAGCGCTCGTCCTTGTTGCTGCGCCAGAAGGTTTAAAAGCGCTAGAAGCGGCTCACCCCGATGTCGAGCTTTACACCGCTTCTATCGATAAGTGCTTAAACGAGAAAGGATACATCCTGCCTGGTTTAGGTGATGCCGGCGATAAAATTTTCGGTACTAAATAAGCCAATCAATGCTAGCAAATAATAAAGGGAGCCTGGGCTCCCTTTATTATTTGTACACGTAAGCTCAAAAGAGACTATTCGATTTAGAGCACCATTGCGGCAATCCAGCCGAATACTAATAGTGGAATATTGTAGTGAATAAAGGTTGGAATAACGCTATCGCGGATATGATCGTGCTGGCCGTCGGCATTAAGCCCCGATGTTGGGCCTAAGGTCGAATCCGATGCTGGCGAGCCCGCATCACCGAGCGCGGCCGCTGTGCCCACCAAAGCAATCGTGGCTGGCACTGAAAAACCAAAGCTTAACGCTAGCGGCACATAAATCGTGGCGATAATTGGGATAGTCGAAAATGATGAACCAATCCCCATGGTAATGAGCAGTCCGACTAATAACATCAAAAATGCCGCCAACGCCTTATTGTCACCAATAATGGCACTTAATGACGATACTAGCGTGCTAACCTCACCGGTTTCTTTGACCACAGCGGCAAAACCCGCCGCGGATATCATAATAAAGCCAATATTGGCCATCATCCGCACGCCTTGATTGAAAATATCTTGATCGGCGACGTGCTTGAGTGCACCGGAAAAACTGAAAATCATAAAACCAACGAGGGCACCGAAGATCATTGAGTCGGTTTCGAGTTGTACAAATAGGGTTGCCACTATGGCAATCGCGGCGATTATCATATTGCGTTTGTTTAGTGCTTCCTCGGGCTCAGCGAGTAGAACCTTTTGTTCATCGTAGGCGCGGGGCTTACGGTAACTAAAAAAGACAGCCGTTATGAGCCCAAGCAGCATGCCGGCGGCAGGAATAAGCATTGAAGGTGGAATTTGTTCACGTACTGCTTCTAAGCCGTTACTGGTTAGGTTCGATAACAGAATATCGTTTAAGAAAATGCCACCAAATCCAATGGGCAATATCATATAGGTGGTGACAAGGCCGAAGGTAAGGACGCAGGCAACCAAACGACGATCGATATTGAGTCTGGTCATCACATGCAGCAGCGGAGGCACTAAAATGGGGATAAAAGCGATATGAATGGGCAGAATATTTTGTGATGCCATAGACATCGCCAGCAGTGCCAGCAGCAGTAACCAACGTACCCATTTGGTATTGGTCGCGTTTGGATCTTGACCTAAGCCTTTAATGATAGCGTTAGACAGTAGTGTGGTTAAACCTGAATGGGAAAGGGCGACAGCAAATGCGCCGAGCAGGGCATAACTCAGGGCGATTTGGGCTCCACCACCTAGACCTGTGTTAAAGGCATCGATAGTTTGATGTAATTCCATACCGCCAACCAAACCGGCAACGAGGGCACTCACGGTAAGGGCTATGACCACGTTCACCCGAGCTAAACTCAGGGCTAACATCAAACAAACAGCGATTACGACTGCATTCATAGGCGAAATTCTTAATTATGTCATCCAAAAGGGCTATTTTTGACTGCAAAAGCCTAATCTGTCCAGTTTACAAATGGGATATCTTAAAAATATCTGAAAATGTGAAAATGAGGATTTTTTAGTGTTACGTTAATGTGTTGACATGCTTATAGGATAGGCAGTTTGCTGTATCGTTGAGCAGTGGTGGTTAATTTGCCTTGAAAATTGTGATAATGCTCTTAAATAGGTTGTCAGGCAGAGTGCACGACTTATAATGCCTAAAGATTTGATTGGTAAGCATGCGCATAGGATTGATTGCTATGTGGTTGCATTACATATTCAGTGCTAATGTTTACTCTAAAATAGATAGTTCAACTCATAGATGGAGATATTAAATGAGCGTATTAGTAGGCCGTCCGGCTCCTGATTTTACTGCTGCAGCTGTTTTAGGTTCAGGCGAAATCGTTGATAGTTTTAACCTGACTGCGGCTATCAAAGGCAAGCCAGCGGTAGTATTTTTCTATCCACTTGACTTCACTTTCGTTTGCCCATCTGAGTTGATCGCTTTCGATCACCGTATGGAAGAGTTCACCAAGCGTGGTGTTGAAGTGATCGGTGTTTCTATCGATTCTCAATTCACTCACAACGCATGGCGTAACACCCCAATCGAAAAGGGCGGTATCGGCCAAGTGAAATACACCTTGGTTGCTGACGTTAAGCACGACATTTGTAAAGCATACGATGTTGAGCACCCAGAAGCGGGCGTGGCTTTCCGTGGTTCATTCCTCATCGACAAAAATGGTATGGTACGTCACCAAGTCGTTAACGATCTGCCATTAGGCCGTAACGTTGACGAAATGCTGCGTATGATCGACGCACTGCAATTCCACGAAGAGCATGGCGATGTTTGTCCAGCGGGTTGGGAAAAAGGTGACAAAGGTATGAATGCAAGCACTGAAGGTGTTGCTGCCTACCTATCTGAGAACGCAGGCTCTCTGTAATTTTTTAATTATCTGGTGTACAAAAAAAAGCTGCCTTAAGGCAGCTTTTTTATTGCTCTAATTACAGCCGCTTAATATTTACTCTTCGGCATTGTTTAACGTAGCATCCGTATCAGTTGCGTCTGCTTCATCATCGGCTAATAATGGCCAACCACCTAGGGATTTCCAGCGGTTAACTATGTAGCAAAAGAGTTCAGCGGTGCGTTCGGTATCGTAAAGGGCTGAATGTGCTTCTTTGTTATCGAAGGGAATGCCCGCCATAATGCATGCTTTTGCCAGTACAGTGTGACCAATGGCAAGGCCTGCAAGAGATGCAGTGTCGAAAGTGGCAAAAGGGTGGAAAGGTGAACGCTTTAAATCGTTACGTTCAATCGCCTTACTCACAAAGCCATGATCGAAGGCGGCATTGTGGGCCACGATAATACTACGATGGCAATCGGACGCCTTTTGGGCTTTTTTCACCGCCTTAAAAATTTCTAAAAAAGCTTCTTTCTCACTGACTGCGCCGCGCAGAGGATTGGTCGGGTCAATGCCATTAAAGGCTAATGCCTCGGGCTCAAGATTGGCGCCTTCAAAGGGCTCAATATGGAAGTGCAGGGTTTTATCTATCCCTAACATGCCCTCATCGTCCATTTTTAATAATGTCACAGCGATTTCCAGTAACGCATCGGTTTTCGCGTTGAAGCCCGCGGTTTCGACATCAATCACTACTGGGAAGTAGCCTCGAAATCGGTGTTTCAATTTGTTTGCGTTGCAGATATCGCTCATGAATGGATCCCAGTAAAATAGCAGGTCGCTATTATGCTAAATGAACTAGGATCTGTCATGTTTGATTGCTGGTTTTATGAGCTAAAGAAACTAATTTCTTTGCCGATAAATCCTAGTAATGAATTCTATCGAGAAAGGGCTATGTGGCGAAAACTGATATTAGTATCAATTTTGTGCGTTCCAGCAACGGCTATTGCAGAACTGCGCCACTATGTGGCCACTATGGGCGAATCCCAATGGCGCGTGAGCCAAAATACCCCAGTAGTTTGCCGCCTTGAACATGACATCCCATCCTATGGTAAGGCCATTTTCACTAGCGAAGCAGGTAAAAAACTTAATCTCAATTTCACCTTAGATATGTGGGTGAAGCCCGATCAGGTGACCCAAGCTAAGTTAATGAGTCTGGCGCCAAAGTGGCGTCCAGGGGTGACCTCTAAAGAAATTACCTCCTTAAGTTACCAAAAGTATTTCAATGGTGAAGTGCCAAAGCGCGCGGCTTGGTCAATGCTGAACGAATTGAGCCGTGGTATGCAGCCGACTTTTTATTACGCCGATTGGTATAACCAAGCCGATAAGATAGCTGTGGGTTTATCTGCCGCTAACTTTAATCGTAAATACGCCGAGTTTAAAGCTTGTCTATCCCACTTATTGCCCTATAGCTTTGATGATATCGCCTTTACCGTGCTTAACTATGAAGAAGGTGGTACTGAACTAACGCGTTTTTCTAAACAGCAGTTAGATAAAGTAAAGGAATATCTCTCCTACGATTCTGACGTGGAGTTAGTGCTGGTGGATGCCTATACCGATAGCCATGGTGGCCGCTCAGTTAACCAAAAAGTGTCTGAAGAAAGGGCAAATTCAGTTAAGGATTTCTTCCTTGCTAGCGGTATTCCGCAGGACAGAATTTTAACCGCAGGTCATGGTGAACGTCGTCATGTGGCATCTAATGACGATCCTGAGGATCGTGCCTTAAACCGCCGAGTGGTGATCCGTTTGACTAAGCCAATGTAGGAATCTGAGTCGTTGTGAGAAATATGCTACCGTGATACTGCAGGTTCGCTGAATCAATGCCAAGTCAATGACTTGGCATTTTTTCATTTTCAGACTGTTGTTCTAATTAGCATTAAGCCTTGAACTGTTATTGATGATTGTTAAGTAAGGTGGTTGAATTTAGAGTAAAAAAAGCCCACTTAAAACTAAGTGGGCCGCAATAAAATGCATTTGCAATCAACAAATTGAAGGAAGGAAGTCAAGCATAAGAACCAAAAATGAAACTGCCGTTCAGAGAACACCAGTTTAAAAGTTCTTTGTTTCCATATCCGATTCGGATATCTCCTGAAAACAAGCACATTGTAGGGCTTGCATCGAAATGTAACAAACGAGAAAAATTGCCCATATACATTAGCAAAACTAATGATGGATAGGGTGAGCTAAATCACAAAAGTCATTATAACGTCCTAAATGTAATTGTATACCCAAAATAAGTGAATAAAAATGCACTTCATGATATTAGGGTTTGTTATTACTTTATTAAATTTGAACGCTGCCATAGAAAAGCTTATTTAAAGCAGGGAGTTGGAAAGGATATTTTTTCACTTAACCGCATGCAATTCTCCCAACTTCATTAGCCGTGCATGTCTAACAATCTAGACTGTGGTCTTAAATTGATAAGTATTTGTCATTAAGGTGAAGCTGCTGTGTAAACTGGGGCATGGAGTAAGCCATTAAGCCTCAATTTTGCGCTCGAGCTCGATAAAGGGGCTAATGTGAGCAATTTTGTTATAGGATGGCAATGGGCAGAATGGCCAAATTACAGTAATAAGCGTGAAGTTTGTTAATTAAAATGGCATGCGGGACAAAATTCTGATTTACAACTACCGAAATTAACCGCAAACCCGCGTTATTCCTATCTATATCTTTGTTGGGTCATTCACAAGTCTTGAATCACTAGGTATAGTAAGCGTCAATTTTTCAACCAAAATTTGCTGATTTCAAATGACGTTTAATTGGCCCATTTCAGTCTATTACGAAGACACCGACGCAGGCGGCGTTGTCTATCATTCGAACTACCTCAATTTTTTTGAGCGAGCACGAACCGAGTGGTTAAAAGCCCTAGGGGTAAGTCAGACTGCATTGTTAGCCGATGATACGGCGTTTGTGGTTAAGCGGGCGGAATTGGATTTTAAAAAAGCCGCGCGTTTTGAACAAAACCTCATTGTAGAAACGAGGGTTATCGAGTTGAAAAAGGCCTCGTTGGTATTCCATCAACGTTTGGTTGATCATCAAGGTGACTGTTATTGTGAAGGCACTGTGCTTGTAGCCTGTGTATCCCTATCACGTATGCGTCCCCGAGCTATTCCGTTAAATATTGTGCAGGAGTTTGACAGTGCAAGCTGATATGTCGATTGTTGGGTTATTTTTGCAAGCCAGTTTCCTCGTGAAATGTGTGATGTTCACGCTGCTGTGCTTGTCAATTATGTCATGGACGGTCATTTTACAACGCCGTAGCTTATTGGCATCTGCTAAAAGTAAATCGGCAAAATTTGAAGATAAATTTTGGTCGGGTGTGGATTTGAATCGCCTGTATAAAGAGTTATCTGCGCGTCCAGATAATACGGGTTTAGAATCCCTGTTTGTGACCGGTTTTAAAGAATACTCTCGTTTAAATAAATTAAACAGCAAAGTGCCAGATGCCGTAATGGATGGTACTGGCCGTGCAATGCGTGTGACCTTATCCCGTGAATTAGAGAAGTTAGAAGCCAATTTACCACTACTGGCAACTATCGGTTCGACTAGCCCTTATATCGGTTTGTTTGGTACGGTATGGGGTATTATGAATTCATTTATCGCGATTGGCTCAATGGAAAACGCAACCTTATCAATGGTTGCTCCAGGTATTGCCGAAGCCTTGATTGCAACGGCAATGGGTCTATTTGCGGCTATTCCAGCTGTTATTGCCTACAACCGTTTTGCTACCCAAGTCGAAAAACTGGAAATGGCCTACGCAAACTTTATGGAAGAATTCTCAAGTATCCTGCATCGCCAAGCGTACAGTGAGAAGGAAGGCGCATAATGCAAGTTGGTTATCAGCGTAAACGTCGTCGTCCCGTTGCCGAAATCAACGTAGTGCCTTATATCGACGTCATGCTGGTGCTGTTAATCATTTTCATGGTAACGGCGCCTATCGTGACGCAAGGGGTCAAGGTGGAATTGCCACAGGGGGCGGCTGAAAAGTTACCGACCGATAGCAAACCACCGGTTGTGGCTTCTATCGACGGTGATGGCACTTACTTTTTAAATTTAGGCGGCTCTAATAATGAAGAAATGGAATTAGAAGAGCTTGCAACGGCAGTCGCGGCATTGATGGTCACAGAGCCTGAGCGTCCAGTTGTGGTAAAGGCCGACCGAAATATTCCTTACGATAAAGTGATTCAGCTAATGGTAACACTGCAGGGTGCTGGCGTGCCTTCTGTTGGTTTGATGACGGATTCACCAAAGGAGAAATAGGTGGCGGATAATTCAAATGTTGCATTACCTCTGTCAGTTTCAGCAGGTATTCATATTGGGGTGATTATACTGTTGGCCATTGGCGTAGATTTCACCCATAAACCTGAACCTGTGCAACAAGTTAGCGCCCCTGCGGTACAAGCCGTGATGATTGATTCACAAAAAGTGGCCAATCAGGTTGAAAAGCTAAAGCAGCAAAAGCGTGATGAGGAGCGCCGCGAGCGTGATCGTCAAGCGGAGCTTGAGCGTAAAGCGCAGGAAGCAAAACAAGCACGTGAGCGTGAACAGGCACAACTTAAAAAGTTAGCCGAAGAACGTAAGCAGCAGGAAATTGAAACGCAAAAGGCTAATGAAGCGGCGAAAGCAGCCCAAGTGAAGCAGCAACAGGAAAAGGAAAAGGCGCAAAAGGCCGAAGCCGACCGTAAGCAAAAAGAACTGGAACGCAAAGTCGCTGAAGAAGCCGCTCAAAAAGCCGCTGAAAAGCGCAAGGTTGAAGAAGCCGCTGCAGCAAAAGCGGAAGCCGACCGCAAGCTGAAGGAAGAAGCAAAAGCTAAGGCTGATGCTGAAGCCAAGGCCAAAGCGAAGGCAGAAGCCGAGGCAAAAGCCAAAGCAGAGGCTAAGGCAAAAGCCGATGCAGAAGCGAAGGCCAAAGCAGAGGCTAAAGCAAAAGCGGATGCAGAAGCCAAAGCGCGCGCTCAGCAAGAACAGGAAATGGCCGATGCATTAGCGGCTGAGCAAGCTGCTTTATCACAAACGATGAATAAGCAGATGCAGAGCGAAGTGGGTAAATATACCGCCATGATTAAGTCGACTATTCAACGTAACTTAGTAGTTGATGAATCGATGCGAGGTAAAACTTGTACTGTGTCTGTGCGTTTAGCTAACGATGGCTTTGTGATCAGTGCGCAAACCCAGGGCGGCGATTCTAATGTGTGCCGTGCAACTAAGGCCGCGATTCAAAAAGCGGGTAAGTTGCCTGTCTCACCGGACCCAGCCGTTTATAACTTGATGAAAGAAGTTAACTTAATCGTTACACCTGAGTTTAATTAAAGGAGTCCCATGAAAACTTTGGCAAAATGGTTCGCACTGGCAGTGATGCTGTGCACTATGCCAGCAAAAGCAGCGCTGGATATTGTCATTACCGAGGGTGTGGACGCGGCGCGTCCCATCGCGATTATGCCATTCGTTTGGCAGGGTGCTGGTGCACCACCGCAGGCGATTGCCGATGTGGTGATGTCGGATTTAACCCGTAGCGGTACTTTTAAACCCCTGGATGAGTTAGCTCTGCCGCAACGCGGTATTGGTTCTCTCGCCCAATTCCAAGTTGGCTCTTGGGGTAATGTGGGTGCAGAAGCATTAGTTGTTGGTTCGGTTAAGCCCTATGGAGCAGACCAATATCTGGTGAGTTTCGATCTGATTGACTTAGTCAAAGCGCAGAACCAAGGCCTTAAGGGCGGTACAAGCGCGACTGAGTATTTGATGGATAGCCGCCAGACTGTTATTTCTGCAGCCCAGTTTCGCCAATATGGCCACCGAATTAGCGATATCGTTTATGAGAAACTGACCGGTACTCGTGGCGCATTCTTAACCCGTATTTCCTATGTCGTAGTTAACCATACGCAAAAAGCGGCTTATTCGCTAATGATTGCCGATTACGACGGTTATAACGAGCAAATGTTACTGCGCTCGCCAGAGCCGCTGATGTCACCATCTTGGTCACCCGACGGTCGCCGTTTAGCTTATGTTAGCTTTGAGAACAAGAAGGCTGAGATCTTCGTACAGGATCTCTACACCCAAGTGCGTACTAAGGTCAGTAGCTTCCCAGGCATTAATGGTGCGCCGACGTTCTCTCCCGATGGCCGCTCTTTAGCGGTGACGCTGTCGAAGGACGGTCAACCTGAGATTTACGTCATCGATATCGCCACAAAGGCAGCAAAACGTATTACCAATCATTACTCCATCGATACTGAACCATCTTGGTATCCTGATGGTAAGTCACTGTTATTTACCTCCGAACGCGGTGGTAGACCACAGTTATATCGTGTAGATTTAAATTCAGGCAAAGTGACCCGTGAAACCTTTGAAGGTGAATGGAATTTAGGGGGGTCTATTACCCCTGATGGTCGCAGCATGATTTTTGTGAATCGCACAAACGGTAAATTCAATATTGCACGTATGGATTTAAGTACGCGCTTTATGCAGGTGCTGACATCGACACGCTTGGACGAATCTCCAAGTGTTGCGCCTAACGGTACTATGGTGATCTATGGCACTACGTACCAAGGCAAGCAAGTATTGGCAGCTGTTTCTACGGACGGACGCTTCAAAGCGAGATTACCGGTAGGTCAAGGTGAGGTGAAATCACCTTCTTGGTCTCCGTTTCTCTAATGTATTAGTTTGAATTATTAACATTTAATTTTAAAAAGGAACATGTAATGGATCTGAACAAGTTGTTAAAAGCTATGTTGGTCGCAATTCCAGTTATGGCTATCAGTGCCTGTAGCTCAACTTCAGAATCAGAAACTGATGCAATGGGCTCTACCAGCGGCTCAGGTAGCGAGTATAATGGTGGCGTTCAAACTGGTGGTGTGGGCGGCATGTCTTCATTAGAAGAGCAACAACGTCAACAACTCGACCAATTACGTAAAGAACACATCATTTACTTCGATTTCGACCGCAGCGACGTTCAAACTGAATACGCAGCCGTTCTTGAAGCTCACGGTACCTACTTAGTAGAGCACCCAAGCGTACGCGTATTAATTGAAGGTCACGCTGACGAGCGCGGCACGCCAGAGTACAACATCGCTCTAGGCGAGCGTCGTGCTAAGGCTGTAGCGAAATACCTGCAAGGTATGGGCGTACAACCAAGTCAAATGAGCATCGTCAGCTACGGTGAAGAGAAGCCTCTCGATTTCACTCGTACCGATGATGGTTTTGCTAAAAACCGTCGTGCAGTTTTAGTTTACTAAGATTGAATAACGGAGAGTTATAGATGAAACGTGCCGTATTAATGACGGCAATGTTCTTCGGCGCAGGTGCTGCATTTGCAGCACCTGCACCTGTTGAAGATCTTGCTGGTGGTGGTTCTGGTTCTGGTGATGACAGACTTGCTCGTTTAGAGCGCATTGTAAAATCAAGACAACAAAGCGAAATTGACATGCAGCGTCGTCTCGATACATTGCAGCAAGAAGTACTCGACTTACGTGGTTTAACCGAACAACAAAATTATCAAATAGAGCAGATGCAGCAACGTCAGCGTCAGCTTTACGATGAAATTGCTAATTTATCCTCTAAAGCTGCGTCAGCTCCTGCAGCATCCACTCCAACAACACCTGCGGCTGCGACCGCAACGGCCAATGCAGCAGCCAGTAGCTTAAGCGAAACGGCAAGTTATGAAGGTGCTGTGAATCTGGTGCTCAAAGAACGTAAATACGATGAGGCTATTCCTGCATTTCGTTCTTTTATTAAACAATACCCAGATTCAGTCTATGCAGCGAATGCTAACTATTGGTTAGGTCAGCTGTTATTTAATAAGAGTGAGTTTGACGAGGCTAAGCAGGCTTTCAATACTGTAGTAACCCGTTTTAGTGATTCTAATAAACGCGGTGATAGTTTAGTGAAGCTTGGCATGATCGCCGAGAAAAAAGGTGATAAAGCCACTGCGATTCAATTTTATCAGCAGGTTGTGAATGATTACGCAAACAGCGCTGCGGCGCGAATTGCCCAGCAACAATTGGCTGCAATTAAAGCGTAATTAACTAAAAAACATACTCTTAGTCTGTTTTTCATGCAAACGACAAAAAATTGGGAATTTGCGCTTGCATGAGAAAATGAAAACGGTATTATAGGCGCCCTCGGAACGGCGAGGTCGTTCGGGGCGCAAAATACCAGTAAATGGGTCGTTAGCTCAGTCGGTAGAGCAGTTGGCTTTTAACCAATTGGTCGAAGGTTCGAATCCTTCACGACCCACCACTTACTCTAGTGAATAGAATAAGTTAGTTGGTTTGTTGTGATAAGTAAATCGTTGGGTCGTTAGCTCAGTCGGTAGAGCAGTTGGCTTTTAACCAATTGGTCGAAGGTTCGAATCCTTCACGACCCACCACTTATCTGAAGTGTAAAATCAGAATCCTTAGATGGGTCGTTAGCTCAGTCGGTAGAGCAGTTGGCTTTTAACCAATTGGTCGAAGGTTCGAATCCTTCACGACCCACCACTTTCTGAAGTGTAAAATCAGAATCCTTAGATGGGTCGTTAGCTCAGTCGGTAGAGCAGTTGGCTTTTAACCAATTGGTCGAAGGTTCGAATCCTTCACGACCCACCACTTATCTGAAGTGTAAAATCAGAATCTTGAGATGGGTCGTTAGCTCAGTCGCTTATGTATAAAGCAAGGGCAGTTGGCTTTTAACCAATCAGTCGAATGGTTTTAATCCTTCACGACCCACCACTTATCTGAAGTGTAAAATCAGAATCTTAAGATGGGTCGTTAGCTCAGTCGGTAGAGCAGTTGGCTTTTAACCAATTGGTCGAAGGTTCGAATCCTTCACGACCCACCACTTATCTGAAGTGTAAAATCAGAATCCTAAGATGGGTCGTTAGCTCAGTCGGTAGAGCAGTTGGCTTTTAACCAATTGGTCGAAGGTTCGAATCCTTCACGACCCACCACTTATCTGAAGTGTAAAATCAGAATCCTTAAATGGGTCGTTAGCTCAGTCGGTAGAGCAGTTGGCTTTTAACCAATTGGTCGAAGGTTCGAATCCTTCACGACCCACCACTCTCCTTGTTATACAATTCCAAGTTAGCTTTTAAGTCAGCTATAACTTTCTTTTTTTGTTATTCTCTGCATTGCTTTACTTCATTTCGTTAGATAATGCTTCTGATATGCCCCTTCTGTTTTATCTCACATAAATACATTTGAAATAACTTCGTTAGGTCGTACACAATACCGGTCAATTTACTTTCTACTTTTGTCTCATAGACTTATTGCTAATGTTTCACACTTGTTAAATTGTCCATATTGACCCTTGTAAATATAACAAGGGGAGATAAAAAGAATGAAAAAGGCAAAACTTAGCTTGTTATGCAGTGCGATGGGGTTGGTGTTTGCAGGCGCAGCCAATGCGGCATCTTTGAAAGATACCGATGTGGACTTTGGCGGATATATCAAAGCTGACATTATGTTCAGCGATTACAGTAACGGCGCGCCAGATTCTGGGGATCTATCGCGCCAGTTTTATGTGCCAGGCACGATTTATGGCAAAGAGGGAAATGGTAAGCAGGTTGTCGATTTCCAAGCCCGTGAAACCCGCTTTAATTTCAAAACTACCACCGATCTTGAGGGTCATAAATTATCGAGTTTTATTGAGCTGGATTTTATGACCCATACCGATGGTAACGAACGGGTATCTAACAGCTATTCTCCCCGCATTCGCCATGCCTATGTGTCTTACGATAATTGGACCGTTGGCCAAACGTGGACCACCTTCCAAAATCCGGCCGCCTTACCTGAAAACCTCGATTTTGTGGGGGCGGCCGATGGTACGCCCTTCGTGCGCCAGGCTCAGTTACGTTACACCACGGGGAATTTCCAGTTTGCTGTCGAAAACCCAGAGACAACAGTCTCTCCTTACCAAACTGGTGGACGCATCACCAGTGGTAACGGTGTCATGCCCGATTTTGTTGCCCGCTATAACCTAAAGACCGAGGGTGGCGCATCCTATTCCTTTGCGGGGATAGTGCGACAACTTAATCTTGAAACTAAGGTGGGGACAACTGAGGTTGACAGCTCTACCTTTGGTTACGGTTTAAGCGCGGCGGGTATTATTCCATTGGGTAAGGATGATTTACGCTTTACCGTGACCTATGGTGATGGTTTAGGGCGTTATATGGCCCTTAATTACATCAATGCGGGTGTGCTTGATGCCGATGGCGATATTGAAACTATCAGCACCTTTGGCGGCTTTGTTTCCTACCGCCATTGGTGGAATGAACAGTGGCGCTCCAGCATTACTTTCTCGGCGATGGAAGCTGACAACGATGTGGGCTTAACCGGATCTGGAGTGAATAAGGACGCCACATCGGGTTATATCAACCTCTTGTATTCACCGAGCAAGCCGTTAACCTTCGGGGTTGAATACATGTATGCCCAAAACACCAAAGAGAATGGTGACGATGGCGAGTTAAGTCGTATTATGTTCTCGGCGAAATACGTGCTCTAATGTGACATTCAAAACTAAAAAGGAGACCTAAGGTCTCCTTTTTATTTCACGCCAGCTTTATGCTAACAGGTTGTTCTCACGAACATATTGTTCGAAGTCGGTGCAACCACCTACGTGCTTCTCATCAACGAAAATCTGCGGAACCGTTTCAACAGGCTTACCCACAGTCTTTTCTAAATCGGCTTTTGAAATGCCTTCAGCGTGGATATCAACGTATCTGAATTTAAAGTCATCACGTTTTTCAACGAGTTGCTCAGATAATTGCACTGCGCGCACGCAATAAGGACAGCCAGGACGGCCAAAAATAACAACGTACATAATTGCTCCTTTGGATTACTCTCGCCGTTTTATACCATACGCCTTGGCGAATTGATAATGTCAGCTGAATTTATTTTCAATTTGATAGCGTCCTTGGTAATCGAAATAGCTTTCTACCAAATCCCAGCCTTTTTTCTGCTTTTTCAATAGCAACAGATCTGGCATGCGAAAAGCACCACGGTCTGCAATAAGCTCTGCTACGTTTCGATATTTTTTGACTTTTAACCCCGGTGTACGGCTATGGGGATGGATAAATAGCGCATATAGGGCGCGCCACTGGGCGGGTGTTTGCAGTGAAAAGCGTCTGCAAAATTCATTGCCATCGATATCTAAATACCGCACTTTGAGATTGCCCCCATCATCAATCAAGGCCATATGCTGGCAGCGAAACAGATGGTGGTGCTGCTTATTCAGTACTTGTTTTAGGCGTTTATCGGGGTCAATCAGTGTCGACTGACAATGCTGGCAGATGCGAGCAGCAATATCATTTTCTTCACCGCAATCGGGGCAGGATTTAGAACGAAATCGAAAATCGCACTGCTGTTTAGTTCCATTATGTTCGACTAATCCCTGACAGCGGCGGCCAAAGTGTTCAATGATATCGCCATCATCATCGGTCAAGCCCCAAAAAATATTGGCAAATTGGCACACAGGGCAGTGTACCTGCACGGGAACTGATTTGCTGTTAGGTTTTACTTGGCCGACCTCGGGGAAATACAAATCGTAACCGTTGGCGGCGTAATCGATGATAAGGCAGTCGGTTTTACCTTCGCAAATACGCAGTCCTCGACCGATCATCTGTTGAAAAAGGCTGACCGATGCCGTGGGTCTTAATATTGCAATCAAATCCACATGGGGCGCATCAAAGCCTGTGGTGAGCACCGCCACGTTAACCAGAAACTTAATCTCTTGCCTCTTAAAGGCTTCAATCAGGTTATCACGCTCATCATCTGGGGTCTGAGCGGTGATAAGCGCCGTTTGCTCTGGGCTGTCTCTCTCAAGCTGGGCAAATATCTCCTGGGCATGTCTCACCGTTGCTGCAAAAATAATGATGCCCTTGCGATGCCGGCTTAGCTCAATTAACTGCTTAATAATCGCCGTCGTGGCGCGACCTGCATGATTGAGCAAATCATTGACCTTTGCCTCAGGATACTCGCCATTTTCATTGGGTTTGATTTGACTGAAGTCGTACTGGGCACTTAAGCCATCGAACAGCGTGGGGGGCGTTAAGTAGCCTTTTTTAATTAAAGGACGAATCGGTAATTCGAAGATACAGTGCTCGAAAATCCCAAGTTCAGGCGAACCGACCCTGCCGTGGTAATGTTGTTTGTAAATCCAACCTAAGCCTAAGCGATAGGGGGTAGCGGTTAACCCTAATAGCCTCAACTGCGGATTTTTTTGTTGTAGGTGAGTTAGCACTTGTTGATACTGGCTGGTTTTCTCAAGGCTCACGCGGTGGCATTCATCGATAATCACCAGTGAGAAGGGCTCATCGAATTGGGAGAGCGCGCGCGCCGCAGATTGAATACTGGCGACCACGGTTTTACCCTCAGTCGTTTTTTGATTAAGCCCCGCCGAATAAATGCTGGCCTCTGCTGTTAACAGACCCACCTTTTGTGCATTTTGCGCGACTAGTTCTTTTACGTGGGTCAGCACCAGTACGCGGCCTTTGGCGATGCGCGCAAGCTCGGCTATCACAATGCTTTTTCCGGCACCCGTTGGTAACACTAACACGGCGGTGGCTGTCGTCTTTTTAAAATGGCTGATTGCGGCGTCAACGGCCTGCTGTTGATAGTCTCGTAGGGTAACTGACATGCTTAGGTTTACTGTTTTGCTGGGACATTTGGATCTAAAGGAGTGCCAGCTTAGCATATAAGCAAAACCGATAAGCAAAAAAATGCCCCTTGGTTGAAGGGGCAAGAGAGAAAGCAGTCTCTAAGGGTGGAATCAATTTCCAGGGTGGGATAAAAAAGCGCCCCATTGGGTTGAGCAATGGGGCGCGGTATAACATTATTCGGTGCGATTTAAGCGGGTTTCAATCAAGGTGTCGATGACAGAAGGATCGGCTAAGGTTGACGCATCGCCTAGGTTAGTGACTTCGTTGGCGGCAATCTTACGCAGGAAACGACGCATTATCTTGCCAGAACGAGTCTTAGGTAAGCCTGTTGCCCATTGGATAAGATCCGGTGTGGCGAGGGCGCCAATTTCCTTACGTACCCATTGGCGTAGCTCTTGGCGTAGCTCTTCGCTTTCTGGCGTGCCGCGGGTCAAGGTGACATAGGCATAAATTCCTTGACCTTTAATATCATGGGGATAGCCCACAACGGCGGCCTCTGCCACTAACTCATGGGCAACTAAGGCGCTTTCGACTTCTGCGGTACCTAAACGGTGACCCGACACGTTAATCACATCGTCGACACGGCCAGTGATCCAGTAGTAACCATCCTCATCACGGCGGGCGCCGTCACCGGTAAAGTACATACCACGGAAGGTTTTAAAGTAAGTCAGTACGAATCTGTCGTGGTCGCCATATACAGTGCGCATTTGGCCTGGCCATGAGTCGAGTAGTACTAAGTTACCTTCGGTGGCACCTTCTAAAATGTTACCCATGTTATCAACCAGTGCGGGCTGCACACCAAAGAAGGGGCGCGTCGCTGAACCGGGTTTCGTATCGGTTGCGCCCGGCAGCGGGGTAATTAAGATACCGCCGGTTTCGGTTTGCCACCACGTATCGACAATCGGGCAATGTTCATGACCAATCACTTCATGGTACCAGCGCCAAGCCTCTGGGTTAATCGGTTCACCAACCGAGCCCATAATGCGCAGTGAGCTGCCATCAAATTTATCGAAATGCTGTCTTCCTTCGGCCATTAAGGCGCGAATTAAGGTTGGCGCTGTGTAGAGAATATTCACTTTATGACGGTCAATCATCTCGCCTAAACGGGCGGGACTTGGATAGTTAGGAATACCCTCGTGAATTAATACGGTTGCGCCGTTCGCGAGCGGTCCATAAACCATGTAGGAGTGACCTGTGATCCAACCCACGTCTGCAGTACACCAGTAAATCTCACCCGGTTTGTAATCAAACACGTATTCGTGGGTCATTGAGGCGTACACCATATAACCACCAGTGGTGTGCAATACGCCCTTAGGATTGCCTGTAGAACCAGAGGTATAGAGCAGGAACAGCGGATCTTCGGCGTTCATCTCTTCAGCGACACAATGCTCAGAGGCAGTTTCAGTTAAATTGTGCCACCACACATCGCGGCCTTCCTGCCAATCGATATTGCCGCCTGTGCGTTTGAGCACAATGACGCGTTCAACCGTCGTCACATCGGGATGCTTTAGTGCATCGTCAATATTGCGTTTAAGCGGAATGGCGCGGCCGCCACGCATGCCTTCATCGGCGGTAATAAGTACCTTTGATTTACCGTCGATGACACGTGAGGCAATGGAATCTGGCGAGAAGCCACCAAACACCACAGAATGAATCGCACCGATGCGGGCACAGGCCAGCATAGCGACTGCGGCTTCTGGTACCATTGGCATATAAATAGTGACGACATCGCCACGGCGAACGCCTTGGCTACGAAGGGCATTGGCAAACTTACACACCTCAGTATGTAGCTCACCATAGGTGATTTTGCGTTGTTCGCTGGCGTTGTCGCCTTCCCAAATAATGGCAACTTTATCGCTGTTTTCGCCCAAGTGTCGATCGAGACAGTTAGCGGATGCGTTTAGTGTGCCATCGTAGAACCAATTGATAGATAAGTTATTATCATCAAAGGACGTACTTTTGATTTTAGTGTAGGGTTTTATCCAATCAATACGCTTACCGTGTTCTCTCCAAAAGCCTTCTGGATTAACAACGGACTCTTGGTACATTTTTTTATACTGATCGTTATTGATAAGTGCATTAGCAGCGGTATCGCTGGAGACTTTGTAGAGAGACTGCGAGCTCATAGGGCTTCCCTTTCTAAAATTTGCGTGTTCTGAGTATGGTATGCAAGGGGGATGCAACTCCATTAGACCTTGGTCTAGTTTTAAAATCCCCTTTATATTTAGGCTGTTGCCGTTAATATCTGGCTAGATTTCATACTTTGTTTAGCGCACAATAATGGGAAAAAAGAGTAAAATATGAATTTAACCCTCGTCGTTGCTGTTATTGCGGTTTGTTACGTTTCCCTGTTATTCCTATTAGCCTATGGTGCGGAGCGCTGGTTTAATGGCGTGACTAAAAAACTTCAGGTGAGTATCTATGGGCTAAGTCTTGCTGTCTATTGTTCTTCTTGGAGTTTTTTGGGGACAGTCGGGCAGTCCGCTAAGGATTTATGGTCTTTCCTACCGATTTTTCTCGGTCCGATTCTGATTTTTACCCTAGGCTTTGGGTTACTTCGCAAGATGGTGTTGGTGTCCAAGGCGCAAAATATCACCTCGGTGGCTGACTTTATCGCCGCACGCTATGGCAAATCCCAAACTTTGGCGGCCATCGTAACCTTGATTGCACTCTTTGGCATCATGCCTTATATCGCACTGCAGCTTAAGGCCATGGTGTTCAGTCTTAACCTGTTCCAACCGGTGGACTCGCCCCTCAATGGCGGATTTATCTCCCTATTAATTACAGTGTTATTGGCCATATTTGCAATCTTGTTCGGTACTCGAAAACTTGATGCCTCTGAGCATAACCCTGGCATGATGCTCGCGATTGCCTTTGAGTCTCTGGTCAAGCTCGCCGCCTTTTTAATTGTCGGTATCGTGATTAGTTTTGGGGTGTTCGATGGTTTTGGTGACATATGGGATCAGGCTATGTCGCGGTCATTGATCAACTACCCTAATCCTCGCATCGAAGCCCTGATGCCTGAGCTGTTGGTGGGTATCGCTGCCTTTTTATGCATGCCGCGCCAGTTCCATGTGATGGTGGTGGAATGCGCCAACGAGTCAGTGCTCTCTAAGGGGCGGTGGTTATTCCCGATTTATTTAGCACTCTTTGGACTGTTTGTTGGGCCGCTTGCGCTGGCGGGTAAGCTCATCCTTGGCGATAGCGTTTCCGCCGATACCTATGTGATCAATTTACCGCTTGCGCTCGATCAACCCTTACTTGCGATCATTGCGCTATTAGGGACATTATCTGCGGCAACGGGGATGGTGATAGTGGCTGTGGTGACCATCAGCGTGATGATCAGTAACGAATGGCTGGTTCCCATGCTGTTACGCACTGGGCATATTCGCGAGAAAAACTTCAGCCAATTCTCCATCATGCTGCTCAATGCCCGCCGTTTAGCCATTGTGATTATTCTTGGCTTAGGTTATGGCAGCTATTTGGCCCTGGCTGACAGCGACTCTCTGTCTCATTTAGGTATGCTGTCCTTTGGCGCCTTCGCGCAACTGGCGCCTGCCTTAGTGGGGGGGCTGTATTGGAAACACGGTAATCGTGGAGGGGTATTTTTAGGTTTGGGCGTTGGCTTTAGCCTGTGGATTTATATCATGCTGCAGGGGAGTGGTATTGGGAGTGGTATAGCTAACTTCGATATGCTTGACTCAATTACCCCCAATGTGCGCGATGCCTTAACGGCGCTTTTTGCTAACACCGCCTGTTATATTATTGGATCTATGTGGTTCAGGGCTGGGGTTGCCGAGCGTATTCAGGCTAGCGCGTTTGTAAGCCCTGGCAAGCTTAAGAAAAGTGACAATAAAAAGAATGCACCGATTTCCCAGCAGGATTTATTGATTCTGGCGAGCCGCTTTGTCAGCCCAACCCGGGCATTCGAAAGTTTTAGCCGTTTCTCCAACGAGTCAGTTAAAAGCGACAGTTGGCATAAGGCTGCAACCCCTGAGCTTATTTCCCATACCGAACGCTTGCTTGCTGGGGTGCTTGGGGTGTCGAGCGCGGCGCTAGTAATGGATTCGGTACTCGAAGGTCGTGACTTGGCGCTCGATGAAGTATTCAGCTTAGTGGATGAGGCTTCATCCAAAATCATGCTGAGCCAAGATATGCTGCGCGGTGCAATTGAGCATGCCTATGAGGGCATGAGCGTGATTGATCAGGAGCTGAATCTGGTGGCATGGAACTTTAAATACGCCGAGTTATATCAATATCCTGAAGGCTTTTTACAGCAAGGGATGCCAATTAGTGAGGTGATCCGTTTTAATGCCGCTCGGGGTTACTGCGGTGAGGGTGAAATTGATGAGCACGTCGAAAAGCGAGTTCAGCATATGCGAAACGGCACCCCCCATACCTCAGAGCGTCAACGCCGTGATGGCAAAGTCATCAAAATTCAAGGCAACCCAATGCCGGGCGGCGGCTTTGTCATGACCTTCACCGACATTACCCAGTACCGCGATCAAGAGCGTGCGTTATTGGAGGCTAACGAGACGTTAGAGAGTCGTGTAAAAGAGCGTACCTTTGAGCTTGCAATGTTAAACAGTGAGTTACTTGAGGCAAAAGCGCAGGAGGAAATGGCCAACGCCTCTAAGAGCCGTTTCCTCGCCGCCGTTGGCCACGACTTAATGCAGCCGCTTAATGCAGCCAGACTGTTTACCGCGTCCTTGTCCCAATATCCAAATCTTGATCAGGAGGCACGCACCACGCTATCCCATGTGAATAGTTCGCTCAAAACCGCAGGGGAGCTCTTAACTGACTTATTGGATATCTCCAAGCTGGATTCTGGCATGGTGGAAGTCAATCGCCGGGATTTTGCGATTTCGGAATTGCTCAATGGGTTATCGGTCGAGTTCGAGGCCATGGCATCCGATAGCCAAATTCGGTTTAAAATGTTGCCCTGTAGCGCGACGGTCAACTCCGATCCCGCGCTACTTAGACGGGTGCTACAGAACTTTCTAACCAATGCCTATCGTTATGCCAGGGGCGGTCGGGTGCTGTTTGGTTGCCGACGCCGTGGGTCTGAGTTAGAAATCCAAGTCGTGGACACGGGTTGCGGGATTGATGAGGTTGAAACGCGGGAAATATTCAAAGAATTTAAACGCTTAAATAACCCTCGTAGCAATAGTGTCAGTGGTTTAGGTTTAGGGCTTGCGATTGCCGATCGTATTAGTCGCGTTCTTGACCACAGTATTCAAGTCTCGTCGCAGTTGGGGCGAGGCTCGGTATTTTCGATTTGCGTACCGCTAGGTGAAACCGTCAGTCAGCCGCAACCTCAAGTTACCTTAAGTCTGCTACAACCGCTTGCGGGCATAAAAGTGCTGTGTATTGACAATGAGGAAGCGATTCTGGCGGGACTTGAGAGTTTACTGAGCCGCTGGCAATGTGAGGTGATTTGCGCGCGGGACTTATCCGATGCGAGAATCAAACTCGGCCTTAAGGGGGTAGCCCCCGATATCGTTTTGGCGGATTTCCACTTAGACGATGGCCAAAATGGAGTGGATGCGATGGATGGGATCAGAACCCTCTATGGTAAAGATTTACCGGGCATTTTAATTACCGCCAATACCAGTAAGGAGCTGATTGAGGATGTGCAGCGCCGCGGGTATCACTATATGGCAAAAATGGTTAAACCCGCAGCACTACGCGCGCTGATCTCAAGTCTGGTAAAGAAATAGCCTAACTATATCAGTACTCATGGTTAACCATGGCTAATAGTACTTGAATCTTCTGAAGAGGTTGCCGCTCCAATTGTCGCGGCAACCTGTTTCATGGCGCTAGTCAGTTGACTGAGTTGCGAAGTGCTAATGGTGTAAGGTGGCATAATATAAATCAGATTGGCAAAGGGGCGAACCCACACGCCAAGGTCGACAAACTGTTGCTGCAACTGGGCGGTATTAACACTCTGGTGCATCTCAAGTACGCCCACCGCGCCTAATACCCGCACATCTTTAACGCTGGGAATATTGGCTGCATCTTTAAGCTCTTCACGCATTTGTTGCTCAATCGCACTCACCTGCGTGGGCCACTCACATCTATTGATGATATCAAGGCTGGCGCAGGCGGCCGCGCAGGCGAGGGGATTGCCCATAAAAGTGGGACCGTGCATAAATACTCCCGCAGGAGATTGACTAATGCCGCGTGCCACCTCATCGCTGCACAGGGTCGCGGCAAGACTGATATACCCCCCCGTGAGCGCTTTACCGAGGCAGAGAATATCCGGCGTAATATCGGCGTGTTCATAGGCAAAGAGTTTACCCGTACGGCCAAATCCGGTGGCTATTTCATCAAGAATTAACAGCACTTTGAATTCATCGCATAGGCTGCGAAGGCCTTTCAAATAGTCGGCGCTATAGAAACGCATGCCGCCTGCGCCCTGCATGATAGGCTCGATGATCACAGCGGCGATGTCTTGATGGTGCTTGGCTAACATCTCCCGCATCGAACTTAGATCATCGACTTGTAGCACTTCACCAAAGGGCGTTTGGGGCGCATCGACAAACCACTGTTTTGTAACAGCATCACCAAACATGGTATGCATGCCACCTTCGGGATCGCAGACACTCATGGCGGCAAAGGTATCGCCGTGGTAACCCTTTTTCACGGTTAAAATGCGTTGCTTTTGAGTCGCTTGCGGATTGGATGCGATTTTCCCCTGCCAATACTGCACTGCCATTTTGATGGCAACTTCTACTGCAATAGACCCCGAATCACACAAAAACACCTTTGTCAGCGGTTCACAGGTCATGGCGACCAATTTTTGGCAAAGCTCAATGGCTGGTGAGTGGGTAATGCCGCCAAACATCACATGACTGAGTTGGTGTAGCTGACGCTCCATCGCACTTAGGATGTCTGGGTGACCATAACCATGCACACAGGCCCACCAAGAGCTTGTCCCATCGACGAGTTTGCGACCATCGACTAATTCCAGCTCGCAGCCCAGTGCACTGTGCACGCCATAGACGGGTAATGCACGGGTCATCGAGGTGTAGGGATGCCAAATATGGTTGCTATCAAAATCGAAATCGAGGGTCGGCTGCATATTAGCTCACAATGCTGTTTGAAAAATGTACTTTAGTAAACTGGTGTCACTGGTTGGCGTTGACAGTTTAAGGTCTGAGGTTATCCTAGCCAAGACAAAATACAGAATAAAAGGTTGAAAAATGTCGCAGTTGCAGATTCGTCATGATTGGAAACGGGAAGAAATCGAAGCCTTATTCGCGTTGCCGATGAATGATTTGTTGTTTCAAGCACACAGCATTCATCGTCAAGTATACGATCCCAATGAAATTCAAATCAGTCGCTTACTGTCGATTAAAACCGGTGCTTGCCCAGAGGATTGCAAATACTGCCCTCAGAGTGCCCGCTATGACACTGGCCTTGAAAAAGAGCGCCTGTTAGCAATGGAAACCGTGTTGACCGAGGCCCGCAGCGCAAAAGCTGCGGGTGCGACTCGTTTTTGTATGGGCGCCGCCTGGCGTAATCCGAAAGAAAAAGACATGCCGTACCTGACCCAAATGGTGCAGGAAGTCAAAGCCCTCGGCATGGAAACCTGCATGACCTTAGGCATGTTAAGTGCTGAGCAGGCGAGCGAATTAGCCGAAGCGGGCTTAGATTATTACAATCACAATCTCGATACTTCGCCCGAATACTATGGCGATGTGATCACGACGCGCACCTATCAAAACCGGTTAGATACCCTAAGCCATGTGCGTGCGTCTGGCATGAAAGTGTGCTCCGGCGGTATTGTGGGTATGGGCGAGAAGGCCACTGACCGCGCGGGTCTGCTTCAGCAATTAGCCAACTTACCTCAGCATCCAGATTCTGTGCCGATTAACATGCTGGTTAAAGTGGCGGGTACGCCCTTTGAAAAGCTCGATGATTTAGACCCATTAGAGTTTGTTCGCACTATCGCTGTTGCCCGTATCATGATGCCCAAATCCCGCGTACGTTTATCGGCGGGTCGTGAGAACATGACCGACGAGTTGCAGGCTATGTGCTTCTTTGCTGGGGCAAACTCGATTTTCTACGGTTGCAAATTACTGACCACGCCTAATCCTGAAGAAAGCGATGATATGGGCCTATTCCGCCGTCTGGGTTTACGTCCAGAGCAGGGCGCTGCCGCTACTGTGGATGACGAGCAGGCGGTACTTGCAAAGGCCGCGGCCCATCAGGACAAAGCCAGTGCGCCGTTCTACGATGCTGCTGCGCTGTGATAGCACAGTCTCAATTGTGATAGCCGATGGTATGACTGGGCGAGCCTGATTTGGCAAAACGAAATATGACAAAGCCTAATGTGACATTAAGTGATGTGAATGAGCATATGAGTCAGCCGCTAATGAGTGTTGATGATGGCCAATGTCATTTAATGCCACAACCATCGAGCCTAGAAGCAAAGATTGCCGCAAGAAAGCGGACCTTGGAAAGTCAGGGTCTGCTTCGGCGAAGACAGTTACTCTCACCTCACCCCATTGAGTCTAAAAGCACACAATTTGTGCACCAAGGGCAAGTCATGCTGAATTTTAGCAGCAATGACTATTTGGGCTTATCCCGCGAGCCAGCTCTTGCGAGAGCCCTCTATCAAAGCGCACTGAAATACGGTGTCGGCAGCGGCGCATCCCCACTAGTAACAGGTTACAGCGAGGCGCATTTTGCCCTTGAGCAAAAGCTCTGTCAGCAAACAGGCCATGAAGCGGCGCTGTTGTTAAGCTCCGGCTTTAGTGCCAATACCACCTTGATGAAAACCTTGTTTGATAAAACGGATGTGGTGCTGGCCGATAAGCTCGTTCATGCTTCGATTATCGATGGACTCAAGGAAAGCGGCGCCGAGTTTAAGCGTTTTTTACATAACTCCCTAGAGGGGGCCGAGCGGCTTTTAAATACCCATTCGGCTGCAGCGCTTATCACTGAAAGTGTGTTTAGTATGGATGGAGATAAGGCGCCGATTGCCGAGTTGTCGAAGCTTTGCCGCGCAAAGGGTGTGTGGCTGATTGTCGATGATGCCCATGGCTTTGGTACTGACACCCAATTCATCAATGCAGAAGATACTTCGAAACATAATGCAACGGATGCAGAGCAGATCGATGTGCAAATTGTGACCTTTGGCAAAGCATTGGGCTGTCAGGGTGCGGCGATTTTAGGCAGTCAGGCATTGATTGACTTTCTAGTCAGTAATGCACGGGAATATATCTACTCCACCGCATTATCGCCAGCGAATGCTGCGCTTGCTTTAGCTTCGCTTGAGTATATCGAGCAGCACAGCGAATTGGTCGAAAAGTTAAATTCTAACATCAGTTTATTTAAAGGCTTATGTGCTGCTGCGGGTATTAAGTTACACGGTTCTGATACCGCGATTCAGCCACTTGTTATTGGTGATGCACAGCAAACTATGGATATTGCCTTGAGGCTTAAATCCTTGGGGGTATGGGTGGGCGCGATTCGGCCACCTACCGTGCCTCAGGGTTCGGCGCGGCTTCGAATAACCCTAAGTGCTTCCCACAGTGAGGCCGATATTGCCCACTGCATTGCTGCGCTCGCGAAGGTATTACCCGATGAGCTTAAAAACGCGGCCCAATGACTGTGAAAACAGTAAAACACAGGTAAACCACACGTAGGCTTGGTGAGATTAAGTTGTGATCCCAAATCAGATATACTGTCCTAAAATGCTCGCGCCTGCGAGCGATGAAATCGCCGAGCGATTTTCTGCAGCGGCAGATCATTACCATGAGCACAACTCAGTGCAACGTATGAGTGCTGCAAGTTTATTGGCACAGTTCCAACCTAGGGGGTGTGTGCTGGATATCGGTGCGGGTCCTGGCACTGCGTTTTCAACCCAGTCGAATGGCGAAAAAGATATTAAGGTATTTGCCCTTGATATTGCCCTTGGCATGCTGCAAAAACTGAAACAAAGTTTCCCCCGTTATCAGGTAATTTGTGCCGATGCCGAGCAACTCCCTTTATTGGGACACAGTATCGATAGCATTTACTCTAATTTAGCTTTGCAGTGGTGCGGAAATTTCCCCGCAGCAATTGCCGAGTTTGAGAGGGTGCTTAAAGTGGGTGGTGAGTGCCATTTGAGCATAGTGGCCGATGGCAGTTTAGCGCAGCTTTCAACGCTGGGATTAAGGGTGAATGGTTTTTTAACGATTGAAGTATTGAAGGCTGCGTTTTGTCACTCTAAGTGGCAATTTATTGAGGCCGAACTTATCCCCATGACGGTGTATTTCGAGAGCTTAAAAGACTTGCTGTATTCGATTAAAGGAGTGGGGGCATCGGTGCATTCGAGTCAAACGTCACTGCATTCTGATACTCAGCAAGTGCAGTTGCGTGGCCGAAAAGACTGGCAAGCATTAGTGGCTAAAGCGCAAAATCTACGCCAGGCTGAGGGCATACCATTAACCTATCAAATTGCGCAGCTGCGTGTACGCCGCTTATAACCCGTTAGCTGCAGCAAAATCCCGAGGAAAGAAGATGTATTTTGTGACCGGCACCGATACCGACAGCGGTAAAACCTTAGTTTCCAGCGCGCTATTAGAGGCGGTCAATCTAAGAGCCTCTCAGACGGGGATTACCTGTTCAACCCTCGGGGTTAAACCCATCGCGTCGGGCTGTGAGCAAACTGCGGATGGGCTTCGCAACAGCGATGCGCTAAAGCTGATGATGTCATCCAGCGTTAAATTAAACTACGAGCAAGTTAATCCCTTTAGTTTTGAACCCGCAATCGCCCCCCATGTGGCCGCAAAGCAGGTGGGCGTTACGCTATCGCCAGAGCGGATTATTGATTCATTAGATTTAGCGCAATTTCAGCTCGCAGATTTTTGTTTAATTGAAGGGGCTGGTGGCTGGCGGTTACCACTCGGGGAGGGGCGCTTTTTATCTGAGATGGTTCAGCAACTCAATCTGCCGGTCATTTTAGTGGTTGGGATGAAATTAGGCTGTTTGAACCACGCACTGTTAACCCAAGAAGCCCTGATTGCTGATGGTTTAATCATTGCGGGTTGGGTGGCCAATCGTGTTGACCCTAATATGAGTGTGTTCGACGAGAACCTTGCAACCCTCAAAGAAGAAATGCGTGCACCTTTCTTGGGTTGTATTCCCCATTTAGCGGAAGCAACCGGCAAAAATGCCGCACAATATCTGGATATGTCGAGCTTGCTATAAGTGATTGCAGACGAATCGCCAAATTAAATCAGAATATAGCTTAGCAGCACTAGGGCTAACCAAAAAATTCTGCCGACCATAGGGAAGGCTGCAATTAGCATCAAAATTCCGATAATAAGGGTAAGATTATAGGGTTTATATAAATCCGATAATTCAAAGCGGAGCTGTTTCATGAAGTTGGTTTATCTAGACGGCTAAAATTAGATGGGTGCAATAGGGTGAACCGCTTGAAAACAGCACCAATATTGGACAAATTTGTGCGGCAATATACCGCTAATTTATATTAGAGTAAATGCTCTGGTGATAATGCTGAATAAGCCATTTTTAATGTAAAAAAAGAGAATTTGAAAATTTCCTTATGGGCGAATTAGTTGCCGAATATCCTTAATGGAAATATCAAAACCAGGCTGTATTTTCGATGGTCAAATTTGATGAAAATAAACGCCAGCAGTGCTGGCGTTTTGTTTAGGGGATTAAATTAACTCAAACAGATTTTAATCTATGGCCAATCATCCCCATTCCAACGATAGAGCCATGTTGAGGCGAAGGGTTTTTCATCCTTGCGTAACTGGATCCGCAGCTCTGCCACATTGGCACCTTCAGGGTCGAAACTCACATAGAGCCTCGCGCCGTTGATACTGGGGTGAGGCACAATGCGTGACGAGAGAATTTTGCCACGGTTAATACCGGCTTCAACGCTAACTTTTTCAAGATCTTGTGGATTGATATTACTGTAATCAATCAGAATTTCTTTACCCTTAGCGAGTCTTTGCCCTTTTGAACTGCGTACAATGCGTGCCTTATTGGCTACATTAGGGCTATCGTTATACGAGCTAATGCGGTAGCTAAACTGATAGGGTTCGCCCTGTTTTAATCCACCCTGCGGCTCCCAATAACTCACAATATTATCATTGGTTTCAGCATTCGATGGGATTTCAATCAGCACTAATTGGCCTTTGCCCCAATCGTTTAATGGTTCAATCCATGCAGAAGGCCTGAGCTGATAGTTGGCATTTAAGTCTTGGTAGTAATCGAAATTACGGTGACGCTGAATTAAGCCAAAACCCTTAATATCTTCATCGCCAAAAGCGCTGATTTGGAGTTTGTTTGGGTTATTGAGTGGTCGCCATAGACGCTCGCCATTACCCCTATCAATTTGTAACCCTTCAGAATTATGCACCGCAGGGCGATAATCACTCTTGTCTGGAGTATCTAATCCGCCATAGAGGAACATAGAGGTGAGAGGGGCTAGCCCAACATGGGCAATATCGCGGCGAGGGAACAGGGTGACTTCCACATCGACGCGTGTCGGTTCGCCAGGATATATACCAAAACGATAGGCGCCGGTAACGCTCTGACTGTCTAACAGGGCATGTACCACGATTGCAGTTTGGTATTTCGAAGGGCGTTCAACCCAAAAACGTTTGAATAATGGGTATTCTTCTCCCTTTGGCTGGGCGACATCGATGGCTAAACCACGATTTGACAGACCATAGGTTTGTCCCTTAGATAGGGTGCGAAAGTAGCTGGCCCCCTGAAACATAATAAACTCATCTTTTACATCATCGCCGTTGATGGGATAGTGCAGACGAACTCCTGCATATTGACCTACTTGGGTCAGTAACTTCTCGATAGCGCCACTGGGGACACTGAAAGATGATTCCGTTAATTCAATTGGAATGGCGCGGCTGTTCTCGACCACATCGATATCCACGAGGTTTTTATATAAAAAACCAGGGGCGAATAATTGCACCGAAAACTTGGTCGGTGTTCCCCCCCAAATTGCCGCATCCTCCTGATAGTTGATTTTGCCATAGGTGGCGTAATCTAAATCGACGAGTTCTTTTGGGGCTTTTCGGGCTTCTTTAAAGGGCTTTTGCGCTAATTTCTGCGCCAAATCCACTACAGTTTCGTGGGAGAAACTATTAGCTTTAGGTGTACTGGCTTTTGTTTCACTAGCTTTTTTGGGGGAGACAGGCTCAGCATTCACGGCAGGAGCAAGTGTTCCTGCAGCGATTGCGCCAACAAAAAGAGTGCGAATAAGGCGGTTAAATAGGCCATGCTGGCTTGGATTAACCTGGGGGCTGGCACTTGGATGCTTTAGAGGGAAACGCAGTCTCAAAATGTAAACTCCTCAGTAATAATTAATTAAAACTTGCAGGCCAAAAGGTTCATTGGATCCTAGGCTTTTTCCCCATTATTTGCTCCTGCAATGCGCGGCGTTAATGCGAGAGGCTGGGGCTGTTGAGATAGAATGTTTGCACCGGTCTCCAAGGTGTAGGGTTAGAGGCCGGTCTTATCTCAACCTTTGAGCGAGCAATCATCTTAGCAGCTTGCTGTGATTGATGCTGTCGAGTCTGTCTTATTTCAACAAATGAGATAAGTTGCTACCAACGGGGATTAGGATTTCCTGCTGATCACCACAGAACAGATAGGCGGGATTTTCCCCAAGCAGTGACAATGTATCCCCCTGACGCCACAACGCACTACCTTCAACAATACCGATCACAGGGGTTTCTGGGTCTACACGGGTAAACTCCAGCAGACGTTGTGCACGGGTTTCACCGTTATGGCCTGGCGCTTGGTAGTTAGAATAATGGGGGTTTAATTGGAAGGGTAAAATATTGAGGGCCTTGAATGAGGGCGGCTCAATAATCGGCATATCATTGGTGGTTCTAATGCTTAACCCTGATACGTTCGAACCCGCGCTCCAGCCAACATAGGGTTTGCCGTTCATTACTTCATCACGAATCAGGTGAATAAGATCGTGCTTATAGAGCTGATGAAGTAAGTGAAAAGTGTTACCGCCACCAATCAGAATACCGTCGGCTTCTTTTATCGCCTGCTGTGGGTCAGCGTGTTGGTGAATACCACTGATATCGAGCTCAAGCTCGCTAAGTCCTGTGACCACAGAGGCGAGGTAGGTATCGTAACTCATGCTCACCCCAGCATAGGGGATGAAAATCCATTTTTTAGCTTCGCTGGTCAGCGGTTTGATAAAGGGAATTGCATGGGCAAGATAAGGCGTATCACCGACTCTGGAACTGCTCAGCAGTAAGGCATTAACTGTCATCTTCGTATCCTGAAAATCTCGGAATGTGTTGGCATGTTAACAAAGTTCAATCCCGATAAACATAGAGAATTACACATGTATTTTCCCCAATAGCAGACAGTACTTAGATTTAAGTTTCGATTAATATACGAACCCTAGACTCACGCACAATTAAAGACAGTGCTGAATTGAGAGAATTATCGTCAACCAGAAAAAACTCTTATCTGAATTACTTGAAATTCGGTTATTTGGACATATTATGTCTTTAAGCAAAGTTAATTGGCATGTATATGCCCTAAAGGAGCTGAAATGAAGCGTATTTTTTTATTGATTGTGACTAACCTAGCCGTGTTGCTGGTGGCCTCAATTGTGATGTCTATTCTGGGCGTTAACACGTCAACTATGGGTGGACTTTTAGTGTTCGCTGCGATTTTTGGATTCGGCGGGGCCTTCATCAGCTTAGCCATATCTAAATGGATGGCGAAAAAAACGATGGGTTGTGAAGTGATCACAACTCCTCGTGACGAAACAGAGCGTTGGTTAGTCGATACTGTGGCTCGCCAAGCGCAGCAAGCTGGGATCAAAATGCCAGAAGTGGCTATCTACCAATCGCCAGAAATGAACGCCTTCGCAACTGGCCCGAGCAAAGATAACTCTTTGGTTGCGGTGAGTACGGGTCTTCTTTACGGCATGAGCCAAGATGAAGTCGAAGGTGTACTTGCACACGAAGTGAGCCATGTGGCAAACGGTGACATGGTCACTTTGACCCTGATCCAAGGCGTGGTAAACACCTTTGTGATTTTTGCTGCCCGTATAGTAGCAGGTATCATCAATAACGTCGTTTCTAGCAACGATGAAGAAGGTGAGGGATTGGGTACTTTTGCGTATATGGGTGTGGTGTTTGTACTGGATATGCTGTTTGGTATTTTAGCGTCAATCATCGTCGCTTACTTCTCACGTATTCGTGAATTCCGTGCCGATGAAGGTGCTGCTAAATTAGCGGGCAAACATAAAATGATTGCTGCCCTTGAGCGTTTACGCCAAGGTCCCGAAACTGGTGCAATGCCAGCGCAAATGTCAGCATTAGGTATTAATGGCAAACGTTCAATGGCGGAATTAATGATGAGCCATCCACCATTAGAAAAACGTATTGAAGCCTTAAAATCTCGTTAATCTCGATTGCTGTACTGTTACTTAAAGGAGACATTATGTCTCCTTTTTATTTAGGGCTTTTCTTTTTTTACGCTTTAGGATAGGGCAATTTAATACGTAAGTTTTACGCCGTGACAATTTGTAAAACTCCCATATAAGCATGTGGTTACATGATTTGGCGCACAGTTTAATGTTCAATTAATTGATAAAGTTATTTCACATAGTTATGGGTTGATTATTGTTCAATTCTTAACTAAGTTAAGTTGAGTCGTGCTGTATATTTGGTTGCGAGATGGAAGTCACCCTGACAAGAATTTCCACTGTCAATCGCCATTGGAGGATACAATTGTGAGCAAAAAACTATTGAGTGCACTGTTCGGAGCCAGTCTCGCTGCGTTAGCTTTATCACCAGCTGCTTTTGCTGCCGATCAAAAATTATCTGATTTTCACGCTGAAAATAATGGTGGCTGTGAAACCTGTCATAAAGACGGTTCTCCATCTGCTGACGGTGCTTTTGAATTTGAACAATGTCAAAGTTGTCACGGCGGCTTAGCTGAAATGGACGCTGTTCATAAGCCACACGATGGTAATTTAGTGTGTGCTGACTGTCACGCTGTACATGATATGAATGTAGGGCAAAAACCTACCTGTGAAAGCTGCCATGATGACGGCCGTACTCCAGAGAAAGTTATGGCTAAATAGCCCTATATTCACGCTTGAATTGAACATAAAAAACGCCAGCATTTGCTGGCGTTTTTGTTATGGGATAAAGGCTATTCTTCGTCCTTAGCCTTGCCATGTATCAGTTTTATCCCCGAAAACATCGCCGAGATGATGCCTGGTTGTATGTTCACTTCGGTATAAATCACCGCAAAAATATGTAAGACAATTAATAGTAATAACAAATAAAAACCCATTTCATGGATTTCACCCGTAAAGCCCTTAAGCGGTTTTAAGGCATTGGCTTTTTCTTCATTAACGCCTGTAGGATCATAGGGTTTGATACTGCTTGCATCGACATTATCAGCAGCGATATAGGATTGAACTGCGCCACCAAAGGGGGGATAGTAAATATCGGTTCCCGCGCGAATCAATCCAGTTAGCATCATAGTGACTAACACCAACAAAACAGCAAATACCGCGAGTTTGCCCTTAGGGCTGTGGCCCAAATATTGCGGCACATTCCCCGCGGCTACCGCCGCTTTATCGCTTTTAAGTGCATTGAGACTTTTGCTGCTTGGGATAATTTGCCCAAAACGGGCGTATTTATTACCTATAAACCCCCAAATAATGCGGATAATTAAATTAATGGCAAAGCCATAACCAAATAATACATGGAGGGTTTTTAAGCCTATTCGGCCAGAGGTTTCTGTAATGCCTAGTTCAGTTCTGAACATCATCATTATGCCTAGAAGGGTTAAGGCAAACACTAATATGACGTTCAACCAATGGAATAACCTTGTCGGTTTATCCCAGACTGAATGGGAGCTGAATATGACGTCTTTAGGGTTAGACATGTTATTTCCTTATAATATATGGTGAATTCATATTACCCTTTTTGTATGAAAATGCAGCATCATGCTCTGGGGCTAATTAAATATATTTATGGTATTTATTGTGGTCAATCCAGCTGAAATTACTGATATTTGTGCGGTAAATATTTTTTTACTCGGCAGTTGAATCTGTTTTTTTAGATGATAATATCGAGACAGCAATAGACTCGGAAGTCTATTGAATGGATGTAGAAGTGGTGTTAGGGAAGCTTAGCTTTCGACATGAATTCGTAAACAAGACAGGGAGTGAGCAGGATGTTCAAAATCCTTCATTGGATGGTAGTGTCAAGATCGCAATTATTAATGGAACTGCTGGCAGGACGTTGGCCACAGGAGTTTTTGGTTAAATTGACTCAGGTCAGCCCAGAGGCCATGTGTGATCAACTTAATGACAACCAAGCATCCTTGGTAGTGATTGACCTCGCAACGGTCGATCTACAAAAAGCCTATCAATTTCAGCGTATGCTGGCCCGTGAACACCCTAGTGTGCGGGTGGTCTATATTCAATTTCCAAAACTGGTTGACGCCCGTTTCCTGATGAATGCGGCAACAACGGCAGGTGTATTTTACTTAGATACAGGTTTAACCGAAATAAGTTTGGGTTTGACCAATATTTTACGTGGTCACCGAGTGCTACCAATCCAACTGGTTAACGGTGTTAACGACGACTTTGGCCTGTTTGAGGATACTGAGCCCCTCACAGTGCGTGAGCGAGAAGTGCTGCAGGCTCTGCTCTCGGGCAGTACAAACCTTGATATCGCCAATCAGCTGTTTGTCAGTGAAAGCACCATTAAGACACATCTCTACCGCGTGTTTCGTAAAATAGGGGTGTCGAGCCGTGGTCAGGCAATTGCGTGGGCGCAAACTTATCTGCATGATGTGGTGGTTTAAGCGATAGCCATTTAGCAAGTTAAACCGATATATAAGTGAATAAATGATTCAACAAAAGGCAGACACATATGTATTGTGGTCTGCCTTTATTGTCTGTCTAAATGCCTGTTCTGAAAACTGATTCTTAACGCTTTAGCCAAGCGGCGAGTTTGTCCGCATCATTAATACTGAGGTTCACGGTATCTTTGACCGCTTCGCTAATCACAAATTCGCCCGTCATCAGCTCATCTCTTCTAAACCAATGTAATGTCAGACGTTGACCTATAGCATATTGCTGCAACTGGGCTTCAAACTGTGCAGTTACTTGCAGATTATCGGCGGCAATCAGCACATCGCCCGCACTTAAGCCTGCAAGGTGAGCTGGGCTGCCTTGGGCTACTGTCACGATTTTAAGACCGAGCGGCGCGGCCTGCGTCTTAGCACCAAAGCCAATCTCATATCCCTTAAATTGCTTGCCGCCGTTGTCTTGTCCGCCTTGGCTTGCTCTCAAACTAAAGTCGACACCAAATTTGGCTAACAGCGGCGCGAGCGGAATATCATCTGTGTTATCGAGATAGGCAAACAAATCTTGGCAATCGCGGCCCAGTAGCTCCTCAACAATGCGTTGATGGCAGTTATCTGTGGTGCCTCGGTTTTGAAGACCATAGTCCTGCCACAAAATACGCATCACATCATCTAGGCTGTATTTGCCTTGGGTTTCACTGCGAAGGGTTAAATCTAAATACAGCGCGAATAGGCCCCCCTTAGTGTAATAACTGATAATGGCGTTTTGGGCGTTTTCATCCTGCTTATAGAACTTGGTCCAAGCATTGAAGCTGGAATCCTTAATGCTCTGCTTAAAGCGGCCTTGGCTGCGATACACCCGAGTAAAGGTTTCACTCAGCATATCGAGGTAGCTTTGCTCATCCACCAGTCCTGCACGGTAGGTTAAAAAGTCATCGTAGTAGGAGGTAATGCCTTCGTAGGCCCAAAGCTGCGGCGTATAGGTTTCGGCCTCTAATTGATAGGGCAAGAAGCACTCGGGTTTAATGCGTTTCACGTTCCAGCTATGGAAATATTCATGGCTGCAAAGCGATAAATAAGTGCGGTAGTCGTTATTCATAGGTGCTGTCATCGACAGCGGTAAGTCTTTACGTGAACACATTAACGCGGTCGATGCGCGGTGCTCCAACCCCCCAAAGCCGTTATCCAGCACTGTGGTCATAAAGAGATAGCGTTTGAAGGGGGCGGGCGTGCCAAAGAATGTAATTTGGTACTCGCAAATGGCTTTTAAATCTTCACACAGCCTTGGCATACATGCGCGGTGACGTCCGTTTAACACGATATCGTGCTTAACACCGCAGGCTTCAAAACTTGCTAAAGTGAATAGTCCCATCTCCACAGGGTGGTCGATTAAATCGTCGTAGTTTTCGGCGCTGAACTCACCAAAGGCAAAATCATCGCCACTTTCGCGGGTCATGCTGGTGGCAAGTCTCCATTCACTAAGCTCTGGCGCAGTGGGTGGCAGCATAGTCACTTTATGGATCGATGCTTCAAAACCCTTAGCCTCGAGGAACACACTGCTGCCATTAAAAAAACCATGGTTAGTGTCTAAGTGGGCGGTTCTTACCGACAAATCCCAAGCATACACTTGATAAGTGAGTGTGATATTACCGCCTTGGCTGCTGACAACCCAGGTTTGTTTATCAAGCTGCTTAAGGCTAAGGGGCTTTGCATTGCTGTCCATCGCCTTAAGTTCAATGATGTTTTTGGCAAAATCACGCACCATATAACTGCCCGGTAGCCACGCGGGAAGACTTAATACTTGTTCAGATAGTGCGTTTGGCACATTCATCGTCACAGCAAACAAATGGGCCTTGGGGTCAATGGGAATGATTTGATAATGGATCATATTTTATCCTGAAAAACCGATGCGTTTTGTTGGGCGTCATGCTGCCAAAAATGCCCAAAACAGGCAAATGAAACTAAAATAACGGCGACACAAAGTGTTGAATTGCTAGTATACTATGCCAATTGGACCAAGGAGGACTTCAAATGGCCGAAGAAACCATTTTCAGTAAGATTATCCGTCGCGAAATTCCCGCCGACATTTTATATCAAGATGACCTAGTCACTGCGTTTCGAGATATATCGCCAAAGGCACCGACCCACATTTTAATTGTGCCAAATCATCTAATCCCAACCGCAAACGATATCAAAGCCTCCGATGAAGCTGCGCTTGGACGTATGATGACAGTCGCGGCCAAACTGGCGGCCGAAGCGGGGATTGCAGAGGATGGTTATCGCCTCATCATGAATTGTAACAAGCATGGTGGACAGGAAGTTTATCATATCCATATCCACCTCGTGGGCGGAGAGCCGTTGGGACCCATGTTGAGCCAAGGTCGATGAAAGTTAATCCAGAATTTTTCCCGCTAACCCAGTTAGCTCAGCGCTTTGTTAACCAGTTGGCCCAATGCCGCCGCCTTGGATTGTCGGTATTAGAGGCGAGCGAGCATCATGTGTTAATTGAGCTGCCCTACAGCACAGAGATCATCGGCTACCCAGAAACTGGCGTTATTCATGGCGGGGTGATCACCACCTTAATGGATACCGCCTGTGGCAGTGCGGTGGTGAGTGCAATTTTCAAAAAATATCAATCTGTTGAGATTTCACCCACCCTAGATCTTCGCGTCGATTATATGAAACCGGCCAAGCCGAATCGCCCTGTGTATGGTTTCGCCGAGTGTTATCGTCTGTCCTCTAACATCGCTTTTACCCGTGCGATTGCCTATCAAGACAGCATCGATGATCCAATTGCCCACGCCGTCGGTTCTTTTATGCGAATAAGCCCAGAAATGGTGGGGGATGCCTTTAGGGAAGCGCTTGTGGGTGAATCTGATACTACGCTCGTGCTGCCGATGAGCGTCAATAAAGTCGATGTTTCCGCAACCCCAGAGCAAGTCGAAGCCAGAGCGCTCGATGTGCAAAGCATTGTCAAACGCGCGACCGAGCTTAACGATTTTGGTTATCTGCTGGAACATGTTCCCTACGCGAAATTTACGGGTATGCAGGTGGAGCGTTTCGGTGATGAGCTGGTGTTTAAGCTGCCCGCCAAGGATGACAATATCGGTAACCCGATCCTGCCCGCCATTCACGGCGGCGTGATTGCAGGCTTTATGGAAATGTCTGCCATCGTGCAACTTATGGTGTTTATGCAAACCACTAAGGTGCCGAAGGTGGTCGACTTCTCGATTGATTATCTGCGTGCTGGTCTGCATAAGGACACCTTTGCTGAGTGCCGAATTACTCGCCAAGGTCGCCGAGTGGCCAACGTTAGTATCAACTGCTGGCAAACTAACCGAAAGCAATTAATTGCCACCGCTCGGGCGCATTTCCTGCTCGATTAACAGGTAGCAAGTGATAGGGAGAACAGGATGAAACCTATGAAATGCGGATTACTACTGAGTTTGGCGTTAGCCTCGGTATTTAGCCTTAGTGCCTGCGTGCATAACACCGCGGGAGTTTGGATTAATTCCCAGGGTGAAAGTGGTATCGATAGTGGTGGTTTCGCCCGCAATATTGCCCTCGAAGGCATTACGACGCGCCGCGTCGGCGATTTACTTCAAGGCTCGACCCTACTTATCAACAAAGCCTCTGGCGATATGCGCGTGCAGTATAAATTTACATGGTACGACGCTAATGGGCTGACCGTTGAAGAGAGCTCAACCAGCTGGCAATCGGTCAAACTCCACGGCAAGCAGCAACTGCAAATAAGTGCCGTTGCACCTAATGCCGAAGCCATTAAGTTTGAAGTGTACGTGCGCGAAACCCTCTCCAACTAGTTTGCTCTTATGCCGCTTAAGTGAATGAAAATGCCAGCAAATGCTGGCATTTTGTTTTTTAATGGTATTTTTTGTTTCCGATTGTCATGTATACTAAGCACCGCCAAGGGGTGTTTGCCGAAACTTACGCATTAAAAGGTGTAATGTGCGGCAGGCTGAGATGTCAGATGACGAACCCTTAGAACCTGATCCGGCTAATACCGGCGTAGGAATGGGCCAATCTATAGCACACTTCTGAATCGCTTATTCGATGCCGGATCTCAAACATATATTTGAGGTCCTATGTCTACAAAATTTGTTAATTCTGTTTCCATCCGTTTTGCTCAAGCGCCGTTGGCGCTGGCTGTGTCTGCGGCCTTAACTACCTCTGCCTTTGCACAAACCGAAAACCTCAACGACACCATTGAGCGCGCCGAACCATCCAAATCGATGGAAGTCATGGTGGTCACGGCGGATTTTCGCAGTGCCAGTCTCGATGAAATGCCCTCGAGCATTACTGTGATTGATTCTGAGCAAATGCAGGACGAAAGCGCCCAGCACTTCGAAGATGTGCTTAATTCTATTGCCAACTTTAACTGGTCTGGCGGTAGCTCGCGGCCTAAGTATTTCCAAATTCGCGGCGTGGGTGAGCAGGAGCAATACCAAGGCGCACCTAATTCGTCGGTTGGCTATATCGTTGATGATATTGACCTTTCTGGCATTGGTATGGTGTCGAGCATGTACGATTTGCAGCAGGTCGAAGTGCTACGTGGCCCGCAGGGCACACGCTATGGCGCCAACGCCTTAGCGGGGTTGATTTACCTTAAGAGCAATGACCCAACTGAAGTGTTCGAACATGGCGCTGAGGTATCTGCGGGTAATGATGATTTACTGACCTTAAGCGGTTACAGCTCGGGCCCATTAACCGATTCGGGCAAGCTTTTATACCGCGTGGCGCTGCAGCAGCATCAACAAAACGGTTACCGAGATAATCTCTATCTGAATCAAGATGATACCAATGGCCGTGACGAATTTACTGGCCGTGCCAAACTGCGCTGGTACGCAAGTGATGATCTGCAGCTCGATTTAACCCTAATGCACGCAGATTTTGATAACGGCTACGATGCTTGGAGTCTGACTAACGATCCAAAGCATACCTTATCGGATGCGCCGGGCGTTGACAGTCAACGCACCACAGGCGTCGGTTTTAGGGCTGCTTATACGGGTGCTGAGCAATTTGAATTAACCTCGTTAACTTCATTTGCGAGTACCGATCACCATTACAGTTACGATGGCGATTGGGCTAACCCCGAATACTGGGCGGCAAAGACCTGTGATGAGGGCGAGGGCGGTGTGCCATGCCAATACGATTATTTTTGGGATAAAACGGGGCAACGTAAAACTTTGTCCCAAGAGTTTCGTGTAAGCTCGACCGAGCAGGGCCGCATTTTTTCAGCTTCAACCGATTGGTTACTCGGCGTTTATGCCATGAACCTTCAAGAAGATAACCAATTGTATTCTGAATACAATACCTGGCCAGATGAAGTGCTCGATTCTGAATACGAGGCCACCAACTACGCGCTTTTTGGCCAGTTAGATACCGATTTAGGGAATGATTATAATTTGTCGCTGGGGCTGCGTGTAGAGCGCCGCGATACCGATTATCGCGACACTAATGGCGATGATTTCGACCCGAGCGAAAGCATGTGGGGTGGCCACCTTGCCCTGAGTAAAGCATTAAGTAACACGCAAAATGCCTATGTGCGCGTGGCGCGTGGCTATAAGGCAGGTGGCTTTAATATGACGCTGCCAGTCGAACTCAGTGATAAGAAAGAGTTCGATACCGAGACACTCTATAACTATGAAATTGGCTTAAAATCCCAATGGTTAGACGGCGTTATCGACAGCAATTTCGCGCTTTTCTATATGGATAGGCAAGATCAGCAGGTCGCCGCCTCACAGCAGGATCCCGACAAGCCGCAGCGTTTTGTGCTTTATACCGAAAATGCCGGTAGCTCCCATAACTATGGCGCCGAGTTCGATGCCAATTGGTACGCTCTCGATGGTCTTAAGCTTTACACTAGCCTGGGCTGGTTAGAAACCGCCTACGGCAATTATGAGTATCAAGACAAATACGGCGGTTTAGTGGACTTAACGGGTCGTGATTTGGCCCACTCGCCGCATGTTACCTACAGCCTTGGCGGCACGTACCGCGCGAATTCAGGCTTTTTCGCTAACCTTAATCTCAGCGGCAAGAGCGAGTTTTACTACTCCGACAGCAATGATTCGCGCTCAGAGCCCTACACTATAGTGAATGCCCGTGTAGGTTACGAGGCTAACGTGTGGGCGGCTTATCTCTGGGGTCGTAATTTATTCGATGAAGAATACGGTGTGCGCGGCTTTTATTTCGGTAACGAACCGGATAACGGTTGGGCCGATAAACAATATATTCGCTACGGCGATCCGCGCCAAATAGGCGTGACCTTTAACTTTAAGTTTATGTAAGCAAAGTTAAATTTTGGCTAACGCTGCCAAGCCATTGCGGCTTTTGTGCAGCGTTCGTACAGTTTTAGTGCAGCGTTAGCGCAACCGATAAGATGAATAGGATGAAAAATGAAATTAACCGCAGAAATCAGCATGTATCCCTTTAACGAAAACTATCTCGATCCCATCAAGTGGTTTATCGGCCGTGTCGACAGTTACGCCAATATTGAGCGCGTGACCAATGCAATGGCGACCCAAGTGTGCGGCGAATATCAGGATGTGATGGCCATGCTTGCCAGTGAAATGCAGGCCGCCCACGAAAAGTGGGGTAAGGCGGTATTTGTGGTCAAGTTTATCGGTGGTGAGCTGAACTTAGCCCACAGTGAGTAATCGCAGCCTCGCTGCTCTTAAGTCGTAAGTGAGACCGAGCCAATGACAGATCTCTGGTTAACCTTAGTCAGTAGCCTTAATGCGGCGCTGGGCGAAATCCATGTGATGACCGCCTGGGAAGCGTTAGCAGTGTTGATGGCCATGGCCTATTTACTGCTCGCCATGAAGGCCAGTGTCTGGTGCTGGGCGGCGGCCTTTGTCAGTACGGCGATTTATACCGTGCTTTTTTGGAAGGTGGCGCTGCTGATGGAGTCAGTGCTCAATGTCTACTATATGGCGATGGCGCTCTACGGCTATTGGCTTTGGACTCAGGGAGGCGACAAGCATCAAGGGGTTAAGGTCACCACATGGCCCCTTAAAACCCATCTGCAGTTGATTGGTCTAACAGCCTTAGTTTCCCTTGGCGTCGGGCATGGCATGGCGACTTTTACCGAGGCTGCTTTTCCGTACCTCGATGCGGCAACTACCTGTTTTGCGGTGATGACGACTTATTTAGTTGCCAAAAAAGTGCTTGAAAATTGGCTTTACTGGGTCGTTATCGATTTGGTATCCATTTACCTTTACCTCAATAAAGGATTGATGCTGACCTCACTGTTATTTGTATTTTACGTGGGTCTTGCTGTAGTCGGTTATTTCCTCTGGCGCGGCACTATGGTTGAGGCGCGTTTGAATAGCGATGAAGCCCCCTGTTAGATGGCAGTTAGCGTATTGATTTAAGTGCTGATATCAGACAAAGATTGGATTTAGTAGAAATAATGGCAGATAAAACGACAGTGATATCAGAGGATGACACCACTCTGCCTAAATCTAAGGTGGAGTTACAGCCTATCTTAGATACGATTTTTCAATCCATATCTAGCGACACCTCTGATCCTATTGCTGATGTTGCCACGCTTAAAATGATTACCCACTGTGAGCCGCTATCCGGTGGCTTGAGTAATCAAAATTTTCATCTTAAAACGCCAACATCAGACTTTGTGCTGCGCATTAACACCCCAACATCGGATAGTCTCTGCTCCCGCGAGCGGGAGCTTTTTTATTGGCAGCATTTAGCCGAGGCAGGGCTTGCTCCAACGCTGCACTATGTGAGTGACGACAGGCGTTTATATTTAAGCGATTTTATTAAAAGCGAGCCACTTTTATGCCAAGGGCTAGAAACTGAGTTATATAAAATCGACTTGCTTAAAACCGATTCGATTGCGCAAAAGCCGCTAGAATTAGCTGACACTGGCTCTTCAAGCCTAAGCTGGCAATGCCTTGAAACCCAGTGCAGTGCCGCTGGCTTTACTCAAAGTCGCTTTGCTTTAAGCCGTTCTCATCAAAGTCCGTGTTCGCAAAATAGCGATATCGGCTTCCCAAATCAGGCGCACGTGTTGCTACTCAGCTTGCTTCAGGCGCTACAAATTCAGCCAAAGGGCGATTATCATATCAGTCTTACCGAGCAATGGCAGGCCTATCACCAGCAGCTCACTGCTTTAGTCGAAAAAGTCGAGAACCGAACAAATGCGATATGGCAGGCGAGGGTGGATGCGTTACTCGCAAAACATGATGACTTTGCAGCCTCGCTTAAGGCAATAGAAGCTTGCCAACTGTCGCCGCAGTTTTGCCATCGTGATCTTAATCCCCACAATCTGCTGCTTAAGGATAATCGCCTCTATTGCATCGACTTTGAGTATGCGATTGCCTCCCATCCTTTGTGTGATATCGCGGCGGTGCTTGCCACCCACAACCTAACACCAAGCCAGCAGGCCTATCTGAGTCAGCATTATCTAGATAGCCATCCTCATTTATCGGCAGATGCGCAGCGGTTACTTCCCGCTGCGATTGAAATGTACTGGGTGTTTGCCTGTTATTGGGCGCTATTAATGGCGGCGCGCAGCGAACAAGGTAAGCAAATGGAATACCTAAATTGGTTCGATTCCTTCTTTGCATGTATTACCTCAAATCAAAAGCTAGGCTAGTATCAAGCTAAATAGCTCAAGCTTTAGTGATGTGTGAGTTCAGCGGGTAATAACAAAGGAATGGATGCGATTGATCAAAAAATACCTAACGCTGTTGGTGTTAGTCCTTGGGCTTACAGCATGTTCTACTAAATTAAGTTACCATTTTCTAGACTGGGTCATTGGCTGGCAGCTCGATGATTATGTAAGTCTTAATCGGTCGCAGCAAAAATCCTTCGATACATTAGTCGATAAATTCATCCTCTGGCACCAAGCCGAAGAGCTTAAGGGCTATGTCAGTCAGCTCACAGAACTTGAAGGTCATATTAAGCAAAAGACCCTAACCCCAGAGTTGTGGCTCGCCCAAGTCAAGCTCGCCGAGCAGCAATGGTATCGGATTTTTGAATTTATTCTGCCCGACTTACAGCCTATCATTAGCTCGTTAACAGATCCGCAGGTAAAGCAAATCCTGAAGCAGCTAGGTGAGGATGAGCAGGAACTTTCAAAAGACTTTGCAGGTAAATCGAGTGAGCAGTTACAACAGGATGCCGATGAGAGGCTAGGTGACTTTTTCGATGAATGGCTCGGCAGTGTCACATCCGAGCAACAAGCGCTTATCCATCAATATAATCAGCAGCGACTCTCGACCTTGGATATGTGGCTCGACTATCGCCACGAGTGGCTTAGGCAGTTTGATATTGCCCTTAGTCAGCGCACCTACCACTCTGTGCTGCGTGAGCGCTTAACTTTACTGATGACCCGTCCGAACAGCCTTAAGAGTGATAAACACAAGCAGCTTATTGAGCAAAATACCGTGGCCTTTGGCGCTATGCTGATTAATATCAATGCTTCGCTAACCCCAAAGCAGTCCAAGCATTTTTACCGCAAGCTAGATAAATTGATTCAAGATCTTAAGGACTTAAACCAAGAGGGGATCGAAAACCTTGCCAAGGAGTGAAATCAAGGGCGCGATGCCGGGGTCTTATTGGTAAATTCCCAACGAAAAATGAGACCAGCATGTTATCTCACCGCTTTTGGGGCGATGCCAAACAATCCCTACTTAAGCTAGAACAGGTTACATTAGCAATAGTTAAGTGGCTTCAGCCATTTGATGGGCTCGCCCCACTTGCCATTCGGCTCTACCTTGCTCCTATTATGCTTCAGGCTGGTTACACCAAAGCGCTGCACTTTGATGACACTGTGACTTGGTTTGGCAACCCAGATTGGGGTTTAGGGTTACCTTTGCCAAGCTTAATGGCTACGCTCGCAACAGGGACTGAACTTGTGGGCGGCGCGTTGTTACTCATTGGACTTGCAACGCGGCTTATCTGCATTCCGTTAATGTTTACAATGTTGGTGGCCGCCTTTAAGGTGCACGGCGACAACGGCTGGCTGGCGATTGCCGATGGGAGTTCGTGGCTTGCCAATGACAGAGTGTTGGCGGCGGGGGATAAGCTCTCGGCAGCAAAGGATATCCTTAAGCAGCACGGCGATTATGACTGGCTCACGGAGTCTGGCAATATTGTCATTCTCAACAATGGGATGGAGTTTGCCATCACCTATTTTGTCATGCTGCTTGCGCTGGTCAGTCTCGGGGGCGGGCGTTACACCAGCGTTGACTATTTCTTAAAGAAAATGAACACTTGATTAAGCACTCGAATGAATTTTTGAATAAGTGCTAAAGCAATCTGTTGTCTAGGGGAGGTTAAGGGGATTTTATTAGCTGTTGCCTCATGGGATTTGCTATGCTTGTTGCCAATTAATATCGAACTAGGATAATCACTTGGACGCCATCGAACTCTTATTGACCCGCCAATCTACGCCTCGTCTCACCGCCCCTGCGCCCAATGAGCGCGAATTGAAAATTATCTTAGATGCCGCCATTCGTGTTCCTGATCACGGCGCGCTAGCACCTTGGGAATTCATCATTGCCACCGGCGATGGGCTTGAGAGGCTTGCTGAAATCTATGTTAACGCGGCTAAAGCCAATGGCGCGGATGACGATTTTATCAATAAGGCCAAGGGCATGCCGATGCGTGCGCCTATGGTGATCACTGTTGTGGCTAAAACGGCGCAGCACCCGAAAGTGCCCGTGCTTGAGCAGCAGATCGCGGCGGGCTGCGCGACGATGGCGATGCAGCAGGCGGCGTTTGCCTTAGGTTTAGGCGCAGTATGGCGCACCGGGGATTTTGCCTTTAATGCGAATGTGAATGCGGCATTAGGTTTGGCGGCAGAGGATCAAATCGTTGGCTTTTTGTATGTTGGCACCCCAGCGGTGAATGCGCCGATAAAACCGCAAAAAGATGGCAGTCAGTACGCCCGTTATCTATAACCTCCTTATTTGATTGGAGAGATGCTATGCAAGTGGCACAAACCCCAAGGCTAATCTTAAGGCAGCTTACCGAAGATGATGCGTCCTTCATTCTGGTACTGCTTAACACCCAAGGTTTTATCGACAACATCGGTGATAAGGGGGTACGCAGTCTGGTAGATGCACGGGAGTATATTGCCAGCGGCCCCGTTAAAAGCTATCAAGAACATGGGTTTGGGCTATTTGCAGTGGTGTTAGCCGACAATGGTTTTCCTATCGGCATGTGCGGTTTAATCAAACGGCCAACCCTCGACAACGTTGACCTAGGTTACGCCTTCCTCCCCCAATACTGGGGGCAGGGCTACGCCTTCGAAGCGGCAAAGGCCTCTTTGGAACTTGGTAAAAGCCTCGGCATCGAGCGCATCGTCGCCATCGTCAGTTCCCACAACGATGCTTCTAAATCCCTCCTCAATAAACTCGGGATGCAGTTTGAAACTACACTCCAACTCACGCCTGATGATGAACCTGTTGAGTTGTTTAGCTAGATTCATATGATTTAAAAGCGAAAAGGGTTAAGAGGTGGGATGTATTAGCCCCAGCACCGCCAGCGGCGGTGGTTTGTGGATGACAATCAAATAAACACTTTGAAAAGGACTGTTTCGAGTTAACTTTATTAAACTTAATGGGGATAAATCGGAAAAGACTAGAACGCTTGATTCACCATGACCCACACTTGACTTTCATCACCACCAAAAGCAAATTCGGTGCGCACGACGATCTCCTCGACTTCGAATCGCGCCCCAACGCCGTAAATGCTCTTCATATCTTGGTGTAAATCGCTAAAATTAAACTCATTAGTCACATTACCCACCTCCGCAAAAACCACCCATTCCCACCAAGGCACATTGTAAAGCTTAAACAGCGGCCAATGTTGCAGTGGTTGCCAATGGGGACGCACGCGGTATTCCAAGGCGTAATCGACAGCGCTGCGACCCGTAAATTGCTTGGAGGTATAACCTCGAAGACGCCTAAATCCCCCTAAATACACCCCTGCGAACGATGGAGGCCGATGTAACATGGCATCATCGCCACTATTCCAAGTTGGTGTATCTGCAAGGTAAAAATTCGCCGCTAATACTTGCTGTTCGAACCAGCTATTGTCCCCAAGGGGCAAAAATGCGCTTTGTTCGAACTCCCAAGTTGTCCAGCTTGCACTATTGCTATCGCCAAAATCGCGGTTCAGGGTCAGCGTTGTTTGCCCACCACGGGTACTATCGAGGCGGCTGTCGCGGTTATCCCAATTAAGCTCTAAGGTAATCCCTTTTGCGTCATCGGGCAGCTCATCGAAGTTTTCTAAATTCTGGCTGCGGTAAAAGGGCGTCAACTGAATACTCGATACACCCGAGGTTAACGGGTTCCAAGTTAAGCTGTCTTTGATTGGCGCGAGGCTCGCCACAGCGCCATTGCGGCCATGCCCCCATGGCACAATGTATTTCATCTTCAACCGATAGAAGGCTTCATCGCCAACGGTCACGATTCTTTGGGTGTCGTCCGGTCCGGGGTTAGTAATGTTGTCATCGGGAAGACTAAGATAGTAGATACCCTCTTGAAAATGGCCCCGATAACCTTCGAGGGCAAATAACCATTGGGATAATTGTGGGATCTGATAATTAAAAAAGCCCAAGTAACTCATCCAACTATCGTTGCTGGAATAAAGCCCAATCCCTAATGCCACCGCCTGTTGCTGACCTGCATGCTTGATCACACCCGCCGCGCCCACTGCGGTACTCAGCATCTTGGTGGCAAAAATAAAGGGAACCGCTACAAATTCGGGATTGACTGATTTGGACGAGTTCGAATTTGTGCCCGTTATGGCAGTTTGGGTTGAGATAGGCTCGGCGACTTCACCCTCGCGGGGTAAACTCTGGCCCACAATGGGGGCTTCGTCAGCCGCCGTCGCCAATTGCACTGCACCCACACTCGCCCAAATAAACCCTATAACCTGTTTCCAATTTAACATACGATTCCCTGTAAATATGTCGTACTCATTGTTGAACTAGATTAGGCTCAATTAAGGTGAATGGCGACCCTAGGTGTAAGGTTAGTTGCTAATTTATAAGTAATAGGGTTAATCGAACTGGGCTAATTAGCTACCAATTAAAGTCAAAAGCAGTCATTAGTTTCACATTGACTGAGCGTGAGATATTGTCACGGTTTTTCCCGGAGACAGTTCTGCTTCTGTTCTAAAGTGAGAGGCTGTGAGGGCTAGGCTAAGTCCATGGAGAAAATGATTTGAAGTTCAACTGTGCTCGGCGCTACTGATAGATTATCGCAAATAAAAGAACGTTATCACATTAAAAGGATCTTAGTACTACGCGCTTCCGTAATAGTAATCAGCTCTATCTTCAAAACTGACATACGATTGGTGAAGGAGCGGCATAAGCACCTCTAAAGCCTGTTCAGCATTTCGTATCAGACTAAAACTTAGACAGCATCGACGATGCCATTCTGACTAAGTTTGGCTGTCCAGTTGGTACTCGTTTTGATAAATATCTGACACTCAAGTCTAAAGGTAATTTTTCATTAAAATCATAACATTAAAATTTCACATACAGTCTAAATATCTTTACTAAATATTTATTCGTCAAAATTACGTCGTTTTTAAAGTTCTGTTCTATAGTTATTTCGACTTTAAGTGTATGCCGTACCCTTTGAAGGGCGCACGGTCAAAAGGATGTTCAATCAACTAAATGGAAGAAAACTTATGTCTATACGCCCAAACCACCTATACAGACCGTTAATGATTGCTAGCTTAATGTTACCTTGTGCTGCGTTCGCAGTCCCTGTCACCGTTGTTGTAAAAGATAGTGGCGGTGCTCCTATTGAAGACGTGACCATCGCCTATGGCGTAGGAAACAACTCAAGTACATGGTATTTTGGCAGCAAAACCGATGCCGCTGGCAAGACTACAGCTGATATTCCAGAAGGCAGCTACAGTTTTGAGGCGCGTTACCGCAATAGTAAACAAGTTCGCAAACTCGATACGAATGTCACTCTTAAAAACCTTGTGGAATTTCAAACTGCAAAAGTAACGATGAAGCTCTCCGCCTGCGATACAGGAGAGGGTCTTGCGAACGCTCATATTCGATATGGTGCAGGCAGTAATTACTCTAGTTCTCACTGGCCTGGCGGCAACACTGACGTGAATGGTGAGAGCACCGCCGAGCTGTTCCCTGGCGTGTATTCATTTGAAATGTCACTTAATAACGGCATCAATGTTAAGCAGAATGTATACGTAGACAGATCAAGTCCGACAGTAGAGTGGGAAGCCAGCAAAGTAACATTTGCCCATAGTGGTGCAATCTCTTATGGTGGCTCAAATGGTGGGTCGGGTTGGTTTAGTTCACCACAGTATATGCTACCGAGTGATGTCGTGTTTAATTTTAGTAATTTTGCAAGTGGCCCTCAGACAGTTAGTATCAATGAATGTGATTTCAATAAAATTGCTGCTTTTGTATCAGTAAAAGCGTCTGAAGATGATAGTGAAGTCAATCATGGCTTACAGTGGTATAGATGGGGCAGTGCATCAAATAAGCATACGGTCACTGTTACGGCAGGAAAGAAAACTCTCTTGTTACTCGATCCTGAAGAAGTAAATGGTGGCGATGTTGCTGTTCAGGTTACTCGTAACAATGTCACCAACACACTACGCCAGAATCCGGTTGAAGAGTCTGAATATCAGTTCCAGACCATTACTGCACAAGTGGAACTGCGTGATTCTGATGGGGCGGTTATTGGCGCACCTGCAAAACTACAGTTTTACGGCTGGGGTAGTGCGGTGCAAACGCTTGAGCAAGCGTGGCTGCAAGGTGGAATGGCCCAATTAGAAGATCTACTACCTGGCAAATATGGATTTGTACTTGAATATAACCATACAAGTGATAATCAACAGCAAACAATTAGTGAAGGGGATAGTCTTGTAACCTTCCAAACCGTAAAAGTGCAAAATGGGACTTTTAATGCAATCCGCTACTATCAAAACGGTGAGTCAAATAACAAGCAAGACTTCGAAACCCCAATGCAATTGTTACCCGGCCTTGTGAAATTCGTTGATGCTGACGGCAAGCAGACATCTGTAAACTTAAAGGCAGATAATGTCACTTTAAACTAAAAGCCGAATTATCTTAACCAAGCCACCATCATCTTACTTATTCAAGATTTTGTGCAAGGTGGTGGCTTTCTTCAATTCTCGATATTCATTCCACACATATATTCTAAAGAGTTCTTTAGTCAATCATTTAGAGCTAAATCCTAAAGTATTTGAAAGCACTTTAGTAGCACACTCACTTAATGAAGATTAGGAATTGAGATGGTGCTTATGCTCCTATTGCCTATTCATCCCTTTTCCTTAAATCTATTCATGGCAAAGCCTGCTAGGCTATTGGTTGTTTTACGGGCTTTTTATGGTGTTTTTATCGCCACTATTTCACGAGACAACTTGAAGTAGTGGTGGGGGCACTATAGATTGAATAGGTCGATACCCAGTTAACATGACGTGAAGAGGGTGAGTATGAAATGGATGCCGTTAATCTCAATATTATCGCTTCTCGGTTCGGCCAATGCCTTGGCTGCTGAAGGGCAAACCCCTAACAACGAAACCAAACTTGCCGACGATCCCACTAAAGTTATCACTAAAGCCGGTCTTTCCTACGCCAATAACTTCGATTTTGATGATGACGCCCTGTCATTTTCGGGATCGCTTGCCTTTGATGCCGCCCGAAAAATTAACGTGCGTCTTAATAGCGACGGTAGCGAGTGGCGCATTGGCGGCTCTTGGTTATTTCCCCTAGGGATAGTGAACTTTAACTTAGGCAAAAACGAGTATACCAACGGCGCGGATCAGACCAACTACAGTATTGGTACCTTTGTACCATTGAGTTACTTTGGCATTCAGCCCTGGGGAATGCAGATTTTCCCAACGGCGGGTTACACCTATAACGACGGTGAATCGCCACGCTGTACCGATCCCGAAGGGGATTGTTCGACTCTGTCTGACTTTACTGGTATGCCCAATGCGGAAAACGGTTTTAGTATGGTGGAAGTCTCTGGCAGCAGCGGTTATCTCGGCGCCTTCGCCCTAAAACCCTTGTCAGCCGAAATGACTTTATTGGGCTTTATGGTCGGTACCTACGGCTCGAAAAACGATGAGGGTGATCATTATAAAGGTTATTTTATGGGACTAGGCTTAGGTTACCTTGTGAACAAGCGTCATTCCTTCAACATTATGACCTTTATGATGGATAACAACACCTACTTAGACAGCGCAGATGAACGGCTGATTTTATCCTACACCTATCAATTTGGAAGCTAAGCGGTTTACGCACGGCCTATCAATGCAAACGTGATTGTAGCGCTGAATGCAAACAATAAGGGGAGCTTAGCTCCCCTTATTTTATGGCTGAATGAGTAAGGTCTTACTCAGTCGCTTGTAGCTGGATTTCTTCCTTATTCAGCTAAGAGGCCACGGCTACGCAGCAGCGGCTCGATGCCTGCTTCCTTACCGCGGAAGTTTTTGTACATCAGCATAGGATCGTCGCTGCCACCGCGTGACAGGATGTTATTGCGAAAGGCATCTGCTGTGGTTTTATCGAAAATGCCGTTTTCCTTAAAGGCTTCGAAGGCATCGGCGCCGAGAATATCCGACCACAGGTAGCTGTAGTAACCCGCAGAGTAACCGCCCGCGAAAATGTGCGAGAAGTAAGTGCTGCGATAACGTGGGCTGATCTCAGAAATCAACCCCATCGCGGCTAAAGAGTCGGCCTCAAACTTGGCGGTGTCCTTTGGCGTAGTGTCGGTTAGGGTGTGCCAATCCAGATCCAGTTTAGTCGCAGCCATATATTCCACGGTGGCGAAACCTTGGTTGAACTTACTGGCGGCTTGGATTTTCTTCACTAACTCCTGCGGGATCACTTCACCGGTTTTGTAGTGTTTAGCGAACTGGGCGAGCACTTCAGGTTGGGTCATCCAGTTTTCGTTCACCTGCGATGGGAACTCCACATAGTCGCGTGGCACTGCGGTGCCGCCTTGAGAGCGGTATTCCACCTTAGATAACATACCGTGCAGGGCGTGGCCGAATTCGTGGAACAGGGTGCTGGCTTCATCGAAGGTCAGCAGCGCGGGTTCATTGCCTACAGGGCGTGGGAAGTTAAGTACGTTAACGATAATAGGCAGCGAGTCCACGCCATTCATATGGTATTGCTTACGGTAGGAGTTCATCCACGCGCCGCCACGCTTACTGTCGCGGGCAAAGTAGTCGCCCATAAAGATCGCCATCAATTTGCCGTCTTTATCGTACACCTCGAAGGTGCGGACTTCGCTGTTGTATTTCGGCAGATCGGTACGTTCCTTAAAGGTCAGGCCGTACAAGCGGTTAGCCGTGTAAAACACGCCTTGAATGGTGCAGTCGAGTGAAAAGTAAGGGCGGGTTTGCTGCTCGTTAAAGCTGTATTTAGCAACGCGAATTTTATCGGCGTAGTAATCCCAGTCCCACGCCTGTAGCTTGAACTTGCCGCCTTGACTGTCGATCAGGGCTTGCATGTCGGCGACTTCGGCCTTGGCTTGGGCAAGCGCCGCAGGCCATACTTTGTTAAGCAGGCCATAGACGTTTTCAGGCGTCTTAGCGGTGCGCTCTTCGAGCACGAAATCGGCGTGGGTCTTGTAACCCATTAACTGGGCGCGTTCGGCGCGAAGGGCGGCAATTTTCGCCAGAATAACTTTGTTATCGTTGGCGTTATTGTTGTTACCGCGCTCGATATAACCCTTGTAGATTTTCTCACGCAGCTCGCGATTTTCGGCGTAGGTTAAAAATGGCGTAATGGATGGGCGAGAGGTCGTAAATACCCATTTGCCTTCGTGGCCGCGCTTCTTGGCGGTTTCGGCGGCACTGGCAATCACATCATCTGGTAGGCCAGCCAGATCGGCCTTGTTATCAATCACTAATTCAAAGGCATTGGTCTCGGCTAACAGGTTGTCGCCAAAGCTTAGGCTTAACTTGCCGATTTCCTCGTTTAGGGCACGCAGTTTGGTTTTATCCTGCTCGCTTAAATTAGCGCCGCCACGGGTGAAGGCTTTGTAGGTATCTTCGAGCAATTTAGCCTGCGCGGTATTGAGCTTGAGGCCGTCTTTGGCGTCATAAACGGCTTTAACACGTTGGAACAGCTTATCGTTGAGTAGAATGTCGTCTTCGGCGGAAGACAGCATGGGTGACACTTCTTTCGAGAGTGCCTGCAGCTCTGGGGTCGTGTCTGCGCTGGTCAGGTTATAGAATACGTTCGATACGCGGTCTAATAAGTCGCCAGAAAACTCCATCGCTTCAATGGTATTGGCAAAAGTTGGCGCGGCTTTGTTATCGATAATCGCTTGAATTTGCTCGTGCTGCGCGGCGATACCCGCTTTAAAGGCTGGTAGATAATGCTCGGCCTTGATCTTGTCAAAGTCTGGGATTTCTACAAAGGTGCCGTAGGGCTTAAAGAATGGATTGCTGGCGTTCTCGGTAATGATTTGCGTAGATACCGCATTTGGCGCAGCGGCGGCTTGAACGGCGGCGTCACTCTGTTGAGAACTGCAGCCACTCATGCTACTGAGGGCTAAGGCCAGTGCAATGGCACTGAAGGTGAATGTCACAGCGCGCGGTTTGAGGGTTAATCCCTTCATTATCTATTCCCCGTTTGTTGATTGTTGTTTGTGTTGAATGCAAGTTAGCTGCATTCATTTTATTTTAAGGTAACTGTTTAACATGTAACCGCTTAGGGCTTCCAACGATTTTATGTTTTGTTTGTAACAAATGGTTAGGATGGGGCACTTAAGAATGAATTTGTGGCAAACTGCTGCACGAATGTCGCGATCATGGGCGCAAAAACCGAAATCAATAGCCAAAAGCCCTTATATATCAAGATAATTCATATCAAGACGTTAGGTCAGGTTCAAAATTACATAATAAATAGGACTCCTATGAGCTCGCCCGTTAATTCTCACGCCAATTCACTCCTCAAGCGTAGCCGTGCTTTACCTCTGTCACTCTTTATTGCGAGTGTGTTAGCGCCCCAAGCTACATTTTCATCACAGACTCAAGCGCCAACCGTCGCGTCTGAAACCAAAGCGCCAGCAACCGTTCAAACGTCAGCATCGGCCCCAACAACACTCAGTGAAAATGCCATGTCGGTTGCGGAATACGCCGTGGCGACTTACCAAAAGGACATGGTCGACAGTCTCACTCAATTGGTGAGTTTTAATACCCAGGCGGTCGAAGGCCAAACGCCGGACACTAACCCCGCGTTTGTGGACTTTAAGGCAAGTTTAAAGGAGTTGAGTCAAACCCTTGGGCTCGATTATGCCGACCACGGTTATGTGCTGCTGATTGGCTTAGATGCCAATGTTCTGACCAAGGATATGAAAAAACTCGGTATTGTCACCCACGGCGATGTGCAACCAGCTAACCCTGCACTATGGGCGAAAAGCCCATACGAATTAGACACAACCTCCGAGCCTGGAAAATTAATCGGCCGTGGTACGGAGGATGATAAAGGTGCCATCGTCACCGCCATGTATGCAATGAAGGCGATTAAAGATAAGCAAATTCCGCTGGATAGACGTATCGAGTTGGTGGTTTATCTTGCCGAAGAATCCGACTGGGCGCCGCTGAAGGCATTTTTAAAGGATTACACGCCAGCGCAAATTAACATCACCATAGACGCCGAATACCCTGTGGTCACGGCTGAAAAGGGGTGGAGCAAGATCAGCTTTACCGTGCCTAAGATGATGCCTAATAATGACGACTTAGCGAATACCCAAGCACCGATTCTAACCTCCTTCTTTGGCGGTTATTTCGCGAGCCAAGTACCGCAACAGGCCGAGGCACAAATTGTTGGCTCAACCCCAGCGTTATTAGCCTCACTCAAGAGCAAAGCGGCAGCGCAGAAGGGCATGAGTTATCGCTTTGAGAATCAGTGCGACACCCAGCCATGCCACTTGCATATTTTTGCCGACGGTAAGGCTGCGCACTCATCGACCCCTGAGGATGGGGTGAATGCGGTTACGCATCTCGCAGCGTTACTCGCCAACGAGCCTTGGCCAAAAACCAATGCGGCGATGACCATGACGGCAATGAATGAGCTGGTGGGTTTAGGTTTATACGCCGAGCAGTTTGGTGAGATTGCCTATAGTGACAGCTTTATGGGCCCGATGACGCTATCCCCAACCGTGGTGGCAGAAACCGATAAGGGCACTGAGGTAACCATCAATTTACGCCGCCCTGTGGGCAAAACCCCTGCGCTATTATCTAGCCAAACCTTAGATGCCTTAAATGCGTGGCAGAGCAAACATCAAATCAGCTTGAACGATGTGACAAGCTACTGGGGCGAGCCTATGGTGATGAAAGATGCGCCGCACCAACAAACCCTGCTGGATGTGTTTGCCCATTACACCCAAATCCCCGATCCAAAACCTATCGCCATTGGCGGCTCGACCAACAGCAAATTGTTCCCGAACGCCCTCAGTTTTGGCCCAGCCATGCCGGGTGCGGAATACACGGGTCATACGGAGAAGGAATTTATTACTCTTGAGCAATTTATGCTGAACCTGAAAATGTATACCGCCGCCTTTATCGAGTTATCGGCTAAGCGCTAGGTTTTACATTCTTCAACTTGAGTTCATCTCAAGTCGCTTTTACTGCAACAGGTAAAGTGCCAAGGCAAAAGTGCTAAACAAAAGCCCTGTTTCATGAGTGAAACAGGGCTTTTTTGTTAAGGGGTTATGTTCGAAGGTGAATATAACGACTTAATATCCAACCGCTTCGCTGCCGGAGCTTCTAAGATCCGAGGCGCCAAAGATGCCCTGGTCTGTCACCATAATCGATTGAGTGCTGCCCATGGCCGATTGCACCTTCACCTTGTGTCCTTTAGCTTCGAGTAAGGAAATGGTGTCGCGGTTAAGGCTAGATTCGACCCGCAATTCATCGGGCAACCATTGGTGGTGAATTCGAGCCGCATTGGACGCCTCGGCAATATTCATCCCGTGATCGATAACATTCATAATGATTTGTAACGTCGTGGTGATAATCCGTGAACCACCCGGGCTGCCTGTGACTAAGAAGGGTTTGTTATCCTTCATCACAATCGTTGGGCTCATTGAGCTTAATGGGCGTTTATTGCCCTCAACGGCATTGGCATCACCGCCCACTAAACCGTAGCCATTGGGGGTGCCAGGTTTTGCGGAAAAGTCATCCATTTCGTTATTGAGTAAAATGCCCGTGCCCTTGGCGACTAAACCTGAGCCATAGCTGAAGTTAAGGGTATAAGTGTTGGATACCGCATTGCCCCACTTATCGACAACTGAGAAGTGGGTGGTTTGGTCGCTCTCGTAGGGCGCGAGGTTGCCTGGTTTGATTTCGGTGCTCGGCGTGGCCTTATTGACCGCAATTTGTGCAGCAATCTTTTTGGCATAGTCGGTGCTGGTTAACGCTGTGGTCGGCACCTTGTAAAAGTCGGGATCCCCTAGGTATTCACTGCGATCGGCGTAGGCATGTTTCATGGTTTCGGCCATTAAGTGAATGGTTTGCGCTGTGTTTTGGCCAAGTTTATCGATGGGGAACTGCTGCAACACATTGAGCATTTCGATGATGTGCACGCCGCCTGAAGATGGCGGCGGCATAGAGACTACCTCATAGCCGCGATAGGTACCGTGGATGGGCTCTCGCTCGACCGCCTTGTAGTTTTTAAGATCGGCTAAGGTCATGATGCCGCCCGCATCCTTGACGGCCTCCACCAATTTAGTGGCGGTTTCCCCCTCGTAGAATCCCTTAACGCCATGCTCGGCAATTAAACGCAGAGAATGGCCCAGTTCCGGCTGCTTTAATACCTCGTTAACTTGATAGTCGCTGCCATCGGCCTTGTAGAAAATGGCGGCTGTGGTTGGCCATTGCCCCACGCGGCGTTTAAGGCCCGAGAGGGAAACCGCAAGATCTGGAGTAACACTAAAGCCTTGCTCGGCAAGCTTAATCGCAGGGGCAATCACTTGGGCGAGGCTCATAGTACCGTATTTTTCGAGGGCTAAATTCATTCCCATTACAGTGCCGGGCACACCAACGGCGAGACCGTGTTCGCGGCTAAGTTTATCGACAGCATTACCCTGTTCGTCGAGGAACATGTCCTTATCGGCGTGGGATGGCGCCATTTCGCGGTAATCGATGGCAATGGTTTTATTATCCTTGGCAAGGTGCACTAGCATAAAACCTCCGCCGCCAATGTTACCGGCGCGGGGCAGGGTCACTGCAAGGCTAAAGGCTACGGCGACTGCGGCATCGACCGCATTGCCGCCCTGTTTTAGGATCTCAACCCCCACGTGGCTCGCGACCGACTCTTGACTCGCCACCATGCCATGCTGGGCCCAAACCGGCTGGGCTGTGGCCATATAGCTAAAAATGGGCTCATCGGCGTAGCTTGGCGCGGATAACAATGGCGAAGATAGCAATGGCAATGCCATGGCGATGGCAAGCATAAGGGGTCTAAATGGCTTGGCGGAACGCATATTCAATCCTGAATTTATTTTCATTTTGTTTCATTATGACTATGCAATGTGCCGAGATTTAGGCTTAATTGCAACTTTGGTCCCTCGATTCATTGTTTGAAAGCAGCTAATTTATGCTTGAAAGGACAGGATTTATCCGATGAAGCCCCTAATCGTTGCCTTAGCCTCTGGTGTTGCCAGTATTAAGCCTGCCCGTTGGAATGCGCTGATGGGGGAGGATAATCCTTTTACGCGCCATGAGTTCATCCATACCCTCGAAGACAGCGGTTCGGCCTGCGCTAAAACAGGCTGGATCCCAAGGCATTTGTGCGTATTTGATGCGTCAGAGCTCACAGGATTAGGCATCGAAGAGCCAAAGGGTCTGGAACTCGAGTCGCAAGAGCCAAAGCTGCTAGAAAATGCAGTGACCTTGAGCCCGCTCGATGCCACTGAGTTTGCAGCCTTGCCCCTTTTAGCTGTGATGCCCATTTATCAAAAGTCCCACTCCTACGGCGAGTATGTGTTCGATTGGGCGTGGGCTCAGGCCTATGAGCGCCATGGCATTGAATATTATCCTAAATGGCTTAATGCGATTCCTTTTACGCCAGTGCAGGGCAAACGTATTGGCTTTGCGGCAAGTTTATCTGAAGGCGAGCAGCGCGAAATGGTGAAGCTGTTGCTGCAAGTGCTTGATAGTCAATTTACTCAAGCAGAATCCAGAGAGCCGGGTGAGCAAGTGGAGCACATAGTGCAAAGGAAGAATCAAAAGGGCATTTCATCCTGGCACAGTCTATTCGTTAGCCCAAACCAGCAAGGGATTTTTGAACACTCGGGCCACAGCGTGCTAAGGCGTCTGGGCACTCAGTTCCATTGGCACAACAGGGGCTATCAAGGTTTTGAGGATTTTTTAGCAGCGCTTACCTCCCGTAAACGTAAAAATATCCATAAGGAGCGCTCGATGCTGCAATCCAGTGGCCTTGAATTTAGCTTTGTCAAAGGTGAGCACATTCAGCCTGAGCAGTGGCAACGTTTTATGCTCTGTTATCAGTTGACTTACCTTAAACGCTCTGGACATCGAGGTTATTTAACCCCACGTTTTTTCGAGCAGTTACTCGCAGCAATGCCTAAACAAATTGTGCTCTTGGTTGTAAAGAATACAAAAGGGGAGATGATTGCCGGTGCGCTGTACTTTATTGGTCGAAATGATGCGGGGCAAAGCTGCCTTTATGGTCGCTATTGGGGCACTACGGTCGAGCTTGAAGGACTACATTTTGAGGCCTGTTATTATCAAGGTATTCAATATTGTATCGAGCATGGGATTGAGCTGTTCGATGCGGGCGCGCAGGGGGAGCATAAGGTGTTACGCGGTTTTGAACCTGTGCCTATGTATTCCTACCACAATATTGCCCACTTAGGCTTTAAGGACGCGATTGCCGATTTCACCCTTGATGAAGCCGAGCAGATGCGGGTGTATATGGAAGAGATGCGAGGTGCGCTTCCCTATAAAGTCAGCTGTTAACACTAATAAAAAAGCCCACCTCTGTTTCAGATAGCGGGCTTAATTAATGTGATGGCTCAATTTGTTCATGGACTCAAATTATAGGTGAGTCGATTTATCTATTGAACCTTAGCTCACCGCCAACCAAATGCCGACGGCAATCATCAGACTGCCGGCAATGCGGTTCATCCAGCGGATATTATTGCCGCGACTTAAGAACAATCTTAGGCTCTTGCCACCACTGGCGTAGGCAAGCATAGAGCTAAATTCGGTCACCATAATAATACTCAGCAGCGCCAGTAATTGCGGTGCAACGGCTCTGTCGGTATTGATAAAGGGCGGCAGCAGAGACACCATAAAGGCCCAGCCCTTAGGATTGGCAATCGCGGTAATAAAACCCTGTGACATCAGCGCAAAGTTACTGGCGCGTGGTGTGTTGTCATCACTTGATACTACGGCCATTTTACCGCGGGCACGCCACATTTGCACGCCCACATAGGCTAAATAAATGCCACCCACCCATTTAAAAATTTGAAAGATTTCTGGGTAATTAAGCATGATGCTAGCAACACCCATGACGGCTAAGGTGGCCACTAGCGCCACCCCAGCAAGCTCGCCAATCATCATCCACAGCGTGCGGCGCACACCAATGCTCATGCCAAGGGTCATGGCGAGTGTCATACACATGCCAGGGGTGATGGAAACAAAGAAAAAAGTCGGGATAAACACGGCGAGTAAGGCAAAATCTGGCATGGTTTACTTCTATATTAATGACGGATTTAGATGAGTTTTATCAAACGATTCGCGAATTTAAGTACTTTGCAATGTTACACGCCTTGCTAAGGCAAAACGTATTGCGCCTTCGTAGAGGGCGTTAGTGTAAAGAAAATTACTCATTTCGCCAATGGGTCAATTTTCAGCAAATCTACTGCCTGAAATCGAAGCAGAGCCAATCATCGAGTGATTGGCTCTGTATCAACTCAGTGCTAAATGATCAACCTCACTCATTAAATATCAAAGGCTAAGCTGCCCGGTGGCAGGAATGGCCAGTGGAGACGCGCAGGTGCACCGTCACCTTTAGCGGCCTTGTCGGTGCTAAAGAAATAACCCGTGCGCGGTGTGCCGTAAACCACACTGCCTTTTTGCAGTCCTAACTCCTGCAGATGGTGGTGAGTGAAAGTAGCTTCCCACAATTCCTCACTTTGCCAACCGCGAGGCGAGAGTTCTAATCGCACTTCGGCACCAATCGGATTAATCGCGACTATCTCGAAGGGCAGATGCGCCTGGCTGTTCGGTTTATCGGCCAAGGCGAGTTCGTGACTGCGCACATAGATAGCGCCATTTTGCTTGAATTCAGCCTCATCCGGCGGCACTAAAAATGCCTCGCCATTGCGCCAGCGATTGTTCTGCCAATCGGCTTCAAACACGTTAACGTTACCTAAAAAGTCGAATACGAAACGGCTATTGGGTTGGGCATACAGCTCAACTGGGGTGTTGATTTGCTCGATATGACCATTGCTCATGACGACTACGCGATCGGAGAGCTCTAAGGCTTCATCCTGATCGTGGGTAACAAACACGCTGGTAAATTTAAGCTCATCGTGCAGGGCGCGTAACCAGCGGCGAAGCTCCTTACGTACCTTAGCATCGAGTGCACCAAAGGGCTCATCGAGCAGTAATACTTCGGGGCGAGTTGCTAATGCACGGGCAAGGGCAATACGTTGTTTTTGACCACCAGAAAGTTGCTCTGGGTAGCGCTGCGCTAAATGGCCAAGCTGCACCATTTCGAGTAAATGGGCGACGCGCTTTTGAATTTCAGCCGCTGAGGGGCGCTGTTTTTTCGGCATGACTTCGAGGCCAAAGGCCACGTTATCGGCCACCGTCATATGGCGGAACAGGGCGTAATTTTGGAACACAAAGCCTACGCGGCGGTCGCGCACATGGATTTGGGTCACGTCGCGATTGCCAAAATGGATCTGGCCACTGTCGGCGCCCTCAAGGCCTGCGATGATCCTAAGCAGGGTGGTTTTCCCCGAACCCGAAGGGCCGAGCAGACCGATCATTTCCCCTTCTTGGATATCAAGACTGAGGGGGGATAGCGCCTGAAACTGTCCAAATGTTTTGGAAATATTACTAAGACGAATGCTCATACTGGACTCTGCTCTTTATTATCATTGGCGGATAAACTGCGTTCTTGACGCCATTCAACTACGGCTTTAAGCACTAAGGTGCACAGTGCAATCAGGGCTAATAATGACGCACTGGCAAAGGCGGCTTCGGCCTGATAATCCTCGTAAAGTAATTGCACATGCAAGGGTAAGGTGTTGGTTTCACCGCGTATATTTCCAGATACAACGGCTACCGCACCAAACTCACCAATCGCGCGGGCGTTGGTGAGGATAACACCGTAAATCAGCGCCCATTTGATATTGGGCAGCGTGACGCGTCGAAACAGTTGCCACCAAGAAGCGCCGAGGATAACGGCTGCTTCCTCCTCCGATGGCCCTTGCTGTTGCATGAGGGGAATAAGCTCACGGGCGACAAAGGGGCAGGTCACAAAGATTGTCACCAGCAAAATGCCGGGCCAAGCAAACATGATTTGTAAATCGTGCTCAAACAGCCATGACCCCAGCCAACCACTTTGACCATAGAGCAGCAGATACAATAAACCGGCAACAACCGGCGATACCGCAAACGGGATATCAATTAGGGTAATGAGTAACTTACGACCAGGGAACTCGAAGCGGGTAACGCTCCAAGCGAGCATTACACCAAAGACTAAGTTAATCGGCACCGTCAGAGCGGCAACAATCAAGGTTAAACCAATGGCATGCAGTGAATCGCTTTGACTCAAATGGCTAATGTATTGCTGCCAGCCATTGGCAAAGGCCTGCTGGAAAATACTGAGCAGTGGCACTAGTAGCATCAGCACCGCGAGGAATAGCGCTAGGCTAATCAGGCTCCATTTGATAAGGGGCGATTCGCCAACCCTCAAGGGTTTAAATGAACTCATGCTTGCTCCTTAACGTCCATGAATACGGCGCAAATAGCGCGCCTGCCAGATATTGATCAGCAGCAATAACATCAGGGATGTCATTAACACTATTGATGCGATAGCGCTAGCGCCAGCAAAATCAAATTCTTGTAATTTAACGAAAATCATCAATGAGGTGATTTCGCTGATATAGGGCATATTGCCGGCAATAAAAATTACCGCGCCAAATTCACCTAGGCTGCGGGTAAAGGACAGTGCGATACCAACCATTAGCGCAGGCCAAAGCGAAGGTAAAATGACCTTCCAAAAGACGGTGCTGTCGGTCGCGCCAAGTGTCATGCCCGCTTCTTCTTCATCGTTGGAGAGCTCTTCAAGCACGGGCTGCACTGTGCGCACCACAAAGGGGATACTGGTAAAAATCATCGCCACTACAATACCCAGCGGCGTATAGGCGACCTTAATGCCCAGCTCGGCGAGTACACTGCCGATTTGGCCATTTTCGGCATAGAGGGTGGCAAGGGTAATCCCGGCTACCGCCGTCGGTAGGGCGAAGGGTAAATCGACCAACGCATCGAGGAGGCGTTTCCCAGGAAACTCGTAACGCACTAACACCCAGGCGAGGAGTAAACCAAATAGGCCGTTAAAAATCGATGCGGCAAGTGCAGACAAAATGGTGACTTTATAACTTGCTACCACACGGGGATCGCTGATAACGCCCCAATATTCGGACCAGCTCATGGAACTGGTCTGCATAATCAGTCCGGTTGTGGGGAGCAGCAGGATAAGGCTGACGAACAGCAGGGAAATCCCAAGACTGATGGTAAACCCCGGCAGCACCCGCTTGTGGCGTAATCGTCCGTTCTTAAAGATCACTAAATATTCACCTATAAAGTTAGTCGTGTTAGCGAGTTAAATGAGTTAGCTAATTGAGTCAATCTAGGCAATTGCACCTTGGCCAGCGTTTTATAAACGCCATTTAGCCATAAACCCGGGACGGTGCCCGGGTTTGATTTTAAGCCTGAACCACCATTGGGATTAGCGCTTTAATAGTTGGTCCAGTTTGGCGCCGTTGGCGAACTCGGATTTCATCGCATTATCCCAGCCACCAATAATTTGCTCAACGGTCAGCAAATCAACCGCTGGGAACTGCTTAGCAAATTCAGCTACCACTTTTTCGTTGTGCACGCGGTAGTTGAAACCGGCTAACAGACGTTGGGACTCCTCACTGTAAAGGTAGTTTAAGTACTCTTTTGCCAGTGCTTCGGTGCCATTTCGCTTGGCGTTTTTCTCCACCACGGCCACAGGAAACTCGGCAAGGATAGAGGTTTTAGGTACTACAACTTGATAGTCATCGGCACCGTATTGTTGGCGAATATTGTTCACTTCTGATTCGAAGGTGATCAATACGTCACCAATGCCACGTTCTACGAATGAAGTCGTTGCACCACGACCACCGGTATCGAATACTGCCACATTACCAAGGAATGTTTTGAGGAATTGATCAAGAGATGCCTGATTATCCTTGCCAAAATTTTTCTGGGCATAACCTAAGGCGGCTAAGTAGGTATAACGGGCGTTGCCTGAGGTTTTTGGATTTGGGAACACCAATTTAACATCATCTTTAACCAAATCGCCCCAATCGCTCACTTGCTTAGGGTTACCCTTACGCACTAAAAACGCGATGGTTGAGTAGTATGGCGAGCTGGCATTGGGCAGCAGTTGTTGCCAGTTCTCGGGGATCAACTTACCGCGGTCATGCAGAATTTGTACGTCGGTCACTTGGTTAAAGGTCACCACATCGGCAGGTAACCCCTGCAGAATAGAACGTGCTTGAGCCGATGACCCCGCATGGGATTGTTTAATTTCAACGGTTTTGCCAGTTTGTTCCTGCCAGTGTTTAGCAAAAACAGGGTTATAGGCGTTGAACAGTTCCCTTGCGATATCGTATGAAGAGTTCAACAGGGTTTGATCCGCTGCGGCAACATTGAGCGTGGTTCCCAGAAAGAGGGTTCCCAGCAGGGCTTTGGTCAATTTTACTGGCATAGTACATTCCTTAGTCTGGCAACTGCGTTAGTTGTTATAGCAAATAGATTAATAGAAGAATTTATTTATAAAAAGACAGTTAAATAGAACTTTTTTGAATAACTATGAGCGATTAATTGTATGCTGAAGATCATAATCCCCGTGTAAGCCTTAGCTATCCCCCTTAGAATAGTCTAGTGCTTAACTGTTGTTGTTAAGTATTATTGGGTCGTTATCAAGTAAAGGAAAAACCGAGTGTCTGACTTTCCAACCATTGAAGCCTGTATTGGCCAAACGCCATTAGTGCGTTTACAGCGAATCGATTGCGGTAGCTCTACCGTACTTTTAAAGCTCGAGGGGAATAATCCTGCGGGTTCGGTGAAAGACCGTGCTGCGCTAAATATGATTAATCAGGCCGAGCTTCGCGGTGAAATCAGCCCAGGTGACACCCTAATCGAAGCGACGAGTGGCAATACGGGTATTGCACTGGCGATGGCGGCGGCGATCAAGGGTTACAAGATGATCCTGATCATGCCGTCGAACTCGACCCAAGAGCGTAAGGATGCGATGCAGGCCTACGGCTCCGAGTTATTGCTGGTGGATAATATGGAAGTGGCGCGGGATTTAGCCCTAGCAATGCAGGCCGATGGCCAAGGCAAAGTGCTGGATCAATTCAATAATCATGATAACGCCAATGCTCACTTTTTAACAACAGGGCCTGAGTTGTGGCAGCAAAGCCTTGGTAAGATGACCCACTTTGTCTCCAGTATGGGCACCACGGGCACCATTATGGGGGTGTCGAAATACCTGAAAGGCCAAAATCCTGCTATCACTATCGTGGGGTTACAGCCCGCCGATGGCAGTTCTATCCCAGGCATTCGCCGCTGGCCAGTAGAATATTTACCGGGCATTTTCGATGCCAGCCGAGTCGATGTGGTGATGGATATTGAGGAGCAGGATGCCAAGCAGATGGCGCGCACTTTAGCTCGTGAGGAAGGCATTTGTGCGGGCGTAAGTTCCGGCGGCGCCGTATTTGCTGCGGTAGAAGTGGCGCGAACGAACCCTAACTCTGTGGTAGTGGCAATCGTGTGTGACAGGGGCGACCGTTATCTGTCGTCTGGACTTTTCTCTTAATCGCTCGTTTATTCACAAATTAGACAAACAAAAACGGTACGCATTGCGTACCGTTTTTGTTTGTTCCTAAGCCAATGGTGCGTTGTCATTTATTGGCTTCTTTACGCATTGACTTACAGTACGCCGCGGCGCATTTGGTCACGTTCAATCGATTGGAACAGGGCGGTGAAGTTACCTTCACCGAAACCTAAGTTGTTCTTACGTTGAATGATTTCGATAAAGATTGGGCCAAACAGGTTCTTAGTGAAGATCTGCAGCAGGTAGCCAGACTCGTCACCGTCCACCAGAATTTGGTGGTGCTTGATGCGTTCACGGTCTTCGGTGACTTGTGGCAGTTTGTCGAAAATGGTGTCGTAGTATTCAGGGATAATATCCAAGCACTGGATGGAGCTGCCTTCCATCGCATCTAATGATTTCACAATGTCACGGCTTCTGAACGCTAAGTGTTGTACGCCTGGACCATTGTATTCCTTCAGGTATTCATCGATTTGGTTTTTATCGTTGCCTTTACCTTCGTTGATGGGGATACAGAAGCTGCCATCGGGCGAGCGCAGAGCATAAGATACTAGCGCTGTTTGGACACCGCTGATGTCGAAGTAACGCACTTCGGTAAAACCAAAGATGTTTTTATAGAAGTTGGCCCAATGTTCCATGGTGCCTTTGTAGACGTTATTGGTTAAGTGATCGACTTCAATAAAGCCTTTTTCTTGGGTGATCACTTGCTCGCTTAGGTCTTCAAAGTCTCTGGTGTAGATGTTGTTGTCGGCGCCGAAGGTGTCGATGAAATAGATTAAGCTGTCGCCAATACCGTAAATGGCTGGGTAGGGCAGGTCCTTCGCTGCATCTTCAACTGCTTTTGCACCACGTTGCACAGCAACGCGATGGGCAAAGCCTGCGTCTTCTACGCGCCAGCCCATAGAGCAAATGGCTGGACCGTGTGACTTAGCAAATTCCGCAGAGAAACCAGTGCGTTCTTTATTCAGCAGGAAGTTAATGTCGTTTTGTTTGTAGTACAGAATGTCTTTGTTCTTGGCTTTTTTCAGCAATGAAAAACCAAAATCGATAAAGACTTGGTGCATAAAATCCGTGTCTGGGCTGGCAAATTCAGTGAATTCGATTCCTAACAGGCCCAGTGGGTTGAGTTCGCTTGCCATGGTGTATTCCTCATTGTTTTATTTGAACTCGCAGTCACTTAATGGCCGTTGTTGACATAATTCTGGCTAAATGGTGACTTAAGTGGCTATTGCTTAAGCAATTGATTCTTTGATGACGAAATCAATAGCCACTTGAGCGAGTTGGCTGACTTGGGTGAATGACTAACCTCTCTATTGCTAGATAAGGTTTAGTTTTCAATCCAAGAGCGGTTGTAATCCTGACTCATGCAATTTTGCACATGCTCGGTTAATTTCAGTGGGGCGAAGGTGTCGACCATCACTGCATATTCATAGGTTTCTTTCTTACCGATAGACGCTTCGGTGCGGCCTGGTTGTGGGCCGTGTGCTACGCCCTTTTGGTGTAGGGTCATGTAACCCGCTTCGATGCCGGTGCGGCTCATAAAGTCGCCGTCTACGTAATAAAGCACTTCATCGCTATCGATATTATTGTGATAGTAAGGCGCTGGAATGGCGCGCTCGTGGAAGTCGTATGGACGCGGCACAAAGTTACACACCACAAAGTTGTGGGCGGTGAACACTAAGTGATCCGAAGGCGGTAAGTGGATTTTGCCGACTTTTGGTGCGTATTCGGTGATATTGAACGCCCATGGGTAAACGCAGCCGTCCCAACCCACGAGATCGAATGGGTGCCATTCGAGGGTGGTAAGCTGATATTTATCGCCAAATTTACACACTAATGGGAAGGCGCCGCGGTCAACAATCGCTGCCTGCAACTCTGGTGTGCGGATGTCGCGCTCGCAATAGGGGGCAGATTCTAATAATTGGCCGTATTCATTACGGAAATGCTTAGGCACTTCAACCATAGAGAAGGCTTCAATCACGAACAGGCGTACATTGCTGTAATCGTTAAATTTTAGCTGGTGAGTTGTGCCGCGAGGGATAACTAAGTAGTCCCACTTTTTAATGGCTAAGGTGCCATATTCGCTGTAAAGCGTGCCTTCACCTTCGTGCACAAACACGATTTCGTCGGCGTAGGCGTTACGGTAAAACTCGTTGGTATCTTGCGTCACTTTTGCGGTATAGAGCGCCACATCATTGTTAAAAAAGATCTTATTACGGGCGCTGAAGAAATTACCTTGGCGGTCTGCGACGCGAGAATCCAGTTTGTAGTTTTGAACTAACGAATCTTCCCACTGCGCGCCATGCTTAAGTGAATAGGGCGCCACTTCTAATGCCTTAGTTGGCATGTTGTGGTGGTATTTATTCGAATAAATGTTGGAGAAACCATGGGTTGAAAACAGTTCTTCACGGTAGAGTTCACCGTTTTCTTTTTCAAATGCGATATGGCGCTTGTGGGGTACTTGGCCTTGTTTCACATAAAATGGCATGGTTATTCCTTCGATGTTGCACTGCAGGTTTCCCTACATCGCGAGTTGTTATGTTGCAAGTTGCATTAGTGTGATCCTCTTATCAATTTAGTTGCTTGAATGAACAAAAAAAAGAATAATTAATCTGTTATCTCCATCAAAAAAATAGATGGTATTAACAGCTTTACGCTTCGTAGTTTTTCCGTGACATTTTCAAGCGCCTGCAAGGGCACTGTTATTTATGCTAAGGAATCCCTATGCGCATCGATATTGATGCCTTCAATGTGTTGCAAGTGCTTGTAGAAGAAGGCAGTTTTGCCAAGGCTGCCGAGCGTTTACATAAAGCGCAATCGGCGGTGAGCTATCAAGTGAAGAAACTTGAGGAGCACCTTGGGGTGCCATTATTTAGCCGAGAACAATATCGCGCCGAGTTAACCAATGAGGGCAGGGTGATTCTGGCAGAGGGGCAAAGGCTACTACAGCATCTTGCCAATATTGAGCATTTGGCCAGTCGTTTCAGCGAAGGCTGGGAGCCAAAACTGGAGTTGGTTATCGATGGCGCGCTGCCGATGGAGCCGATTATGACCGCCCTAAAGCGCATGGCCGAGCATCAAATCCCCACCAAGATTCAGCTGAATATGGAGTTTTTAGGCGGGGTGCAGCACCGATTTGAGCGGGATAATTCCGACTTGATGTTAGTAAAGGACTATCGCACAGGGCCCTATTATCATCCGCAGCCGTTGCCGCCGATTACCAGTATTTTGGTGGCGAGTGCAACGCACCCGCTAGCGACACAGACCGATATCAGCCTCACCGAATTACAGCAGCACGTTGAACTCACCATTGAGGATTCATCGCCGGTGAAAAGCTATCGTGATGAGATGCAATTTGGCGGCGATAAAGTGTTTTATCTCTCGGGCTTTATCATGAAAAAGAACGCCCTATTAAAGGGACTTGGCTTTGGTTGGTTGCCGGATTTTCTGGCCCAGGAGGAACTTGCAAGCGGTGAGCTAGTTGAAATCGATTTTGTCGGAGGAAGTCGCTATCGTTTTACGCCACAACTGGTTTCAACCCTTGAACGTCCCCTAGGCCGCGCGGGTAAATTGTTTACTGAGTTGATTTTAGAGGAGTTTGCCAAAGCCCAATCCTTTAAGGGTGTTGGGTTAGGTTAGGATTAACGGTCCTGATTGATGATGGACACCGGTTGCTAATTTGATATTAACTATCGAAGAGCACGCAACCAAGACTGGATCCATTGTAGGATTGGATAGCTTTTTAAGGTGACTGGTAGATGCGAACACTATAAAAGGAAACGCCCGCGATTGCGGGCGTTTCTGATGAATAGTGTCAGCTTAGTAGGTCACTACATTGACTATATCTAGGATTTTACGGCTCTTTTCATCAAGCTTAATGATGGAACCTTCGACTTCGATACTGACACGACCGTCTTTATCAACGGGGACGACAATACGGCCACGGTCATAGATGTCGTAATCTAAAATGTCGCCGCGATTGAGTTTTTTCTGCCAACCGGGTGGTAATGGCTTACCCTTGTCGTATTTTTTCTCAAGTCCAGGGGGTAAATCGCCTCGTCTATCCGAGTCATGTTTTTCGTACTTATCGTGCTTGTCGTGCTCGTGTTCACGCTCATTTTTCGCAAAAGACGTTATCGGGGCAACTAAACTCAGTACTAAGCCACCGATAATCACTGCCGTTGATTTCTTCATAATTGCTCCCGTAGATGTTCCATTTCAGAGTCACAATACTCATGCCTAAATGAACCTTAGCTGAACGTCACCAGTGGTGAATATCAGTGGGTCGTATGATTTATTAGCGTTTTAACATTAGCACAGCTTGCCATTCTTCGGCGGTCACTGGTTGCACACTCAGGCGTGACCCCTTTGAAACCAGGTACATGTTCGCTAAGTGAGGCTTACTCTTGATTAGAGTGAGTGGGATAACATCCTCAAATTTTTCGACAAAGCGGATATCGATACTCATCCAACGTGGTGTTTCTGTTGTGGATTTAGGATCATAAAAGGGTGACTCGGGATTAAATTGTGTTGGATCAGGAAAGGCTTCACTTGTAACTTCTGCAATCCCGACCACGCCAGGTACCTTGCAGCTGGAATGGTAATAAAAAATCAAATCACCAATGCGTAAATCGTCGCGAATAAAATTACGGGCCTGATAATTGCGGATCCCATGCCACATTTCTGTTTGGTTTGGGGCAGTGCGCAGATCGTCGATGCTGTATTCATCGGGCTCCGATTTCATTAGCCAATAATTCATGCTTATTCCTTTTGTTTTTACTTATTCAATTTGTTGAGTTTACCTTATTTTGGCAGTGCATCCTAAGTTCGTTTTTTGTCCATTTTTGCCAATTAATTGCGTCTTGTTAAATGTTTACGGGCAATCGTGCGACTTATGCTTTGGTCTAATAGGCTGCTTTTTAGCTTGTGACACCGTCTACGGATTGGGTAGGTTGAAGTGGTAAATCATAATAAAAATGCACGGAGGCCTCGATGTCACAATTACAAGCTCAAGTTATTCAATCATTATCATACAGTGAGTTCAGTGGGGAAAACTCAAGCGTATTACTCGAAAAAACCATAGGCCAATATCTTGATGAGATTGCTGCTCGTTACCCTGAGCAATTGGCCGTGGTGGTTAAACACCAAAATATTCGTTGGAATTACCGGCAGTATCAGGCGCAGATTGACTCCCTCGCTACGGGTCTACTCAAACTCGGTATTAAGCCGGGTGATAGGGTAGGCATTTGGTCACCCAATAATATTGAATGGTGTTTAACTCAGTTCGCCACCGCCAAAATTGGCGCCATTATGGTGTGTATTAATCCCGCCTATCGCCCCGAAGAACTGCAATATGCCCTGACGAATGTGGGCTGCCGCGCGGTAATTTGTGCCGAGAAATTTAAATCTAGCCACTATCTGCAGATGTTGTACGAATTAGCCCCCGAATTACATGTTTGTGAAGCGGGTAAGCTAAAGTCGCCAGCCTTACCTGAGCTAGAGTTTGTTATTCGCATGGGGGCTGAAAAATCAAAGGGTATGCTGAACTTTGATGATCTATTACTGACGGTAGAAAGTGAGGACAGGGCAAGGCTAAACAATCTCGCTAAGGAATTAAGTCCCTATGATGCCATCAATATCCAATTCACTTCAGGCACAACGGGTAATCCCAAGGGCGCGACGCTCTCCCACCATAACATATTGAATAACGGTTACTTAGTGGCAAAAGCAATGAATTTTAGCTGCCACGATAAACTGTGTATTCCGGTGCCTTTGTATCATTGTTTTGGGATGGTGCTGGGTAATTTAGTCTGTATCGCGGCGGGCGCTGCCGCAGTTTTTCCATCTGAGGCATTTGAACCTTTAACGACGCTGCAAGTGGTGGAAGAGGAACGCTGCACCGCACTTCATGGTGTGCCGACCATGTTTATTGCCGAGCTTGAACATCCACAATTTAGTGAATTTGATTTGAGTTCTCTTCGAACAGGTGTCATGGCGGGGGCCACCTGTCCCGAGGAAGTGATGCGCCGAGTACAAAACCTGATGTACATGAAGGAAGTCCTCATTGGCTACGGCCAGACCGAGTGCAGCCCGCTTAACCATATTACTGAAATTGATTCACCGATTGAGAAACGGGTATCGACTGTTGGTCGCGCACTGCCCCATACCGAAGTGAAGATTGTCGATGAATTTGGCGACGTGGTGCCCATCAATCAACCCGGTGAGGTCTGCAGCCGAGGTTATTGCATTATGCAGTGCTATTGGAATGATCCCGAAAAGACCGCAGCCACTATCGATAGCGAGGGTTGGTTACACTCGGGCGATATAGGCCAAATGGATGAGCAAGGCTATGTGCAAATCGTTGGTCGCATCAAGGATATGATCATTCGCGGCGGCGAGAACATTTACCCGCGGGAGATTGAGGAAAAACTCTACACCTTAAGCGATGTTCAAGATGCGGCTGTCTTTGGGGTGCATAGTGATAAATACGGCGAAGAGGTTTGTGCTTGGATTAAGGTGCGAAGCGGTTCAACCATTTCAGAGGATGAGGTGCGGCATTTCCTGACCCAAAAATTTGCCTACTTTAAGGTGCCACGTTACATCAAGTTTGTGGAACAGTACCCAATGACAGTGACGGGTAAAATTCAAAAATTTAAGATGCGTGAGCTGATGTACCAAGAGTTGTATGAGGATATCAATGCATAACCGGGCAACCGCCTTTGATTATGCGAAAGTTAACGCAAAAGCCCGTGTGTGACTTGTTCATCCCCCAAGTTTTACTTGGGGGATTTTTTATCATGTAAAAACAGACTATTAAAGACGAAAAAATATTGGCATTGCCGAGGAGGCCACATTTTAAAGTTAAGCTTAGGTTTGTAGCATTATACTGAGTAATACGCTATCCATTTGGCAAGCTTACATTATTTAGTCATTGGGCTCATGCAGAAGGTGAGATTGGGAGTGATATGGGAACGCGCTGGGTACTGATACTTTGCTGTGTTGTAGGATGCTTACAAACTCAGGCCCGGGCGGAAACCGTAAAGCTCTCTACACTCTATTGGCCTCCCTATTCAGGACAAAAATTGGCTCAGCAGGGCGCGAGTATCGCCGTGGCAAGAGTCGCATTTGAGCGCATGGGGCATCAACTGGAGGTGGAGTTCTTTCCCTGGAGCCGCGCGGTAAAAGTGGCCTTAATGCCCCATTCAGAATATATAGGGTATCTTCCCGAATACTTTTTTGAAACCTCAGCCTTCGTGTTTTCTAACCCTATAGGCCGCGGGCCATTGGGCCTGATTGAACTGAAGGAACATCCGATTAGTTGGAACCATATTGAAGATCTCAATCGTTATACCTTGGGTGTAGTCAAAGACTACGTCAACACCGGGCACCTTGATGCCATGATTGCCAAGGGAGTGCAAACTGTCGAAACCGTGAATTCAGATGAGCAAAATATCAAGAAGGTTGCGGCTGGGCGTATCGATGGGGCGGTGATTGATGTGCATGTGTTCAATTATTTGCTTAAGCAGCAGGATCTTAAATCCCTCGTCAACCGGCTGCAAATGAATCGTCAATTACTGGCGGATAAGCAGTTATACGTTGCCTTCAATAACACAGAGGAGGGAAGACGCTGGCGGGATATTTTCAACCAAGGTTTGGCGCAAGTCGATGTAGAAGCCATTATGGAGGAGCTATTATTTGGCGAGGAAGAACAGGTCAAATCATCTTTAAAATAACACCTTACAAGAGTCCTTAACTTTTCTAACTCCCTGGCGTCAGTGTCATAAATTTGTCTTAGTCTCGCATTACTATCTCTACCAGCTTTTCAATGTTTTCATTTTGTTAGCTGGGATGATATGCCTAAATTGCCCCCTGAATCGCTGCGAGAATGTTCCGTTGAACGTCCATCTTTGCCCTTAGAATACCCCTTCGAATTAGCCTCTCTTGAGCGGTTGATTGAGTTACATAGAGCGCAGCTCGATTGCCAAGTGCTGACCCATATTCGCTACAAAAAAGCACAATTTCCCCTCTACTCAATTGAACTGGGTGCTCGGCATCAAAGATGTCCAACGGTGTTATTTGTCGGTGGTGTTCACGGCGTTGAGCGGATTGGCACCCAAGTGATTTTAGCGCTATTGAGTAGTCTGCTTGTGCGATTACATTGGGACACGCATTTGCAGCATTTGCTGATGAGGATCCGCCTTGCCTTTGTGCCTGTGGTGAATCCCGTGGGCTTACTCCTTGGCAGTCGTGGGAATGGCAATAATGTGGATTTAATGCGAAATGCCCCGATTGAATCCCAAGAAAGAGTGTCTTTTCTTGTGGGTGGGCAGAAATGGTCGGCATATTTACCTTGGTTTCGTGGACAGAGCGAGATGGAGCAGGAGACCACCGCGCTGGTGAAATACGTACAGCAACTTCTCAATCGAAGTTCGAGTTTAATTTCACTCGATGCTCACTCGGGATTTGGCCTTAGCGATCATATCTGGTTTCCCTACGCCCACACCCGCGCCCCCTTCGAGAACGCAAATATCATCTTCCATCTCAAGCAGTTATTTGAGGCAAGCTATCCACATCATTTGCATTATCGCCTTGCTCCCCAGAGCCAATTTTATCGTACCCACGGCGATATTTGGGATTTCCTGTTTTGTCAGCATCAACGCCTTTCGTCACTGTCGAGGATCCCCTTTTTACCTTTGACCTTAGAGATGGGCTCATGGGCGTGGATTAAGAAAAATCCAAGACAAGTTTTCAATTTTGCTGGGTTTTTTAACCCACAAAAAACACACCGACATCATCGAATTTTGCGCAGGCACACAGTCTTAATGCAGTTTTTAATGGAAGCTGCCTATGCGCGGGAATTAGAACAATTAACCACCGAACGTTTAGACGCCTTAACCTTCGCGGCCAAACAGTTCTGGTATCGGGAGAAAACCTGATGGCAACTTGGGTGCTATTGCGGGGATTGATGCGGGATAAGCGTCATTGGAACGGTTTTGACCAAAGATTAAGGCAAAGGGGATTTAGGGTGGTGACGCCAGACTTGCCCGGAAATGGGGAATTGTATGGGGAATTGAGCCCACTCAATATCGCTGATTATGGCGCTGCGGTTTGGCAACAGCTTGAAGAACAGGGGGCCGTTCCTCAAAGCGGTATAGAGTTGACTGACTCTTACCGCGAGAGCGGCAATATGGCGGATACTGCACGGGTTGGCGATACAAATGTTGGGCCTATTTATTTACTTGGTTTGTCTATGGGCGGCATGGTGGCACTCGAAATGGCGCGTCAGCGTCCTGTACTCATCAAACATTTAGTGCTGCTAAATAGCAGTGCCGCCAATCTGTCTCCTTGGTATCACAGATTTAATCTTATCAACTCGTTAACTGCTTTTTTACTGCGTAGGCGGGGTGATAGGCTTCATCCTATAGAGTCAACCATCATCAGGTTAACGAGCTGTCGTCATCAGCATAATAATGAGTTAATTGCTCACTGGAGTCAGTTACGTGGGGAATTGAAGCCTAAGTTTAACAATGCACTTCGCCAGCTTTGGGCTGCTTTTAAGTATCAATGCCCTGACGCACTTAAGGTGCCTGTCAGTGTGCTCTGTGGTGATAGGGATTCACTGGTGAATATCAAAGCCAGTAACGCCTTGGCTCGTCATTATAAGTTAGAACCTATAGTGCTTGCCTACTGCGGGCACGATGTGACTATCGATGCTCCGGCCAAGTTAGCCCATTGCCTTGCGAATATCACAAGTGGGTATAACCAAGGGGAGCCAAGCATTGATGGCTTCGCCGGTAAGCAAAACTTGCTTGAGGATATTCAAGGGCGTGAGTTGGAGTTAGAGCCAAGTTAATAACTGGCAGAGGAATGCGAAATCACGGCCTCTGTTGTCAGTCGGGCAAACATTCAACTCATTGGCTAGCATGGCACGTTAGGGCATTCACGCCAAACCGTGCCCTGTATTTTAATAGGCTTTTGCAATGACTTTTTGGCCAATAGGAGTCAGGCTTAATAGCGCCAACTTGATATGTTGAATACCAAATGGGATCCCAATAATGGTGATAAAGCAGGCGAGGGCGTGAACTAAGTGGCCAATCGCGAGCCAAATGCCAAATAGTAGGAACCAAATAATGTTACCGACCATGCCAAAGGCTCCTGTGCCAATATCTTCATGGCCTGTTAATTGGCGACGATTAACCAGTTCCTGTCCAAAGGGCCAGAAGGCTAACTCTCCGATAACGAAGCAGGCGCGTCCAAAGGGGATACCGATAATGCTGATAAAACAGAGGATGCCCGCTAACCACCAGGCTAGTCCCATCACAAATCCGCCAAGGATAAACCAAGCAATATTAAAAATAAGGCGAAGTACTGGCATGTAACGCTCCTTTAGAAAGTGGGTAATTCTTCAAATCTTTAGTCTGATCAAATGGTGAATGCATAATAGTGCTGAATCAATATAGCGATAACCGTGCCAAGATTTTAAACATTACAATTCAATAAGATATATTGTTGCACTGGTTGCTGACTGGTCATTTACACTAAAAAGTCGTGTAATTTCTTAAATCTTGAGGGTCATAGGTTCAAGGGATACACTATGGCTCTTTAGGCTAAAACTCCAAAGGATATAGATGTTTGCCACGAGCCCTGTCGAATCGTTTCAGTTTGCGAATAGGCAACTTTATATTAAACGGGACGATTTGCTCCATCCTGGTTTCAGTGGTAACAAGGCTCGTAAGTTTGCCTATTTTCTCGACCATCAATTTGATGGCGTGACTAAGGTGATTGGGTATGGCTCGGCCCAAGCCAACTCACTCTATTCTCTGTCTGTATTGGCGAAGATGAAGGGCTGGCAATGTGATTTTTATGTTGACCATATTGCTAGTCATATTCGTGAAAATCCCAGTGGAAATTACGCCCACGCATTAGCCCAAGGCGCTCGGGTGATTGATTTGCAGCAACAACTTATCGAATCCGGTGAGTCACACAAGTGGCGATGCGAGGATTATATTCAGCAACGGGTGCTTGTTAATGAGCCAAATGCGCTCTTTATTCCAGAAGGTGGCCGATGCAGTTATGCCAAATACGGACTCGATAAACTGGGCGCAGAAATTATTCACTGGGGACAAGTACATGCATTGTCGAAATTAAAAGTATTTTTTCCCTCTGGGACAGGGACGACTGCGTTATTTCTGAATCAATATTTTATTGAAAATGGCTCGGATATCCGAGTACTGACCTGCGCTGCAGTGGGAGGCGATGACTATCTTCGCTTTCAGTTTTTACAATTAAACTCCAATGAGTCCCTGCATCCCGTGGTGTTAAATACGGGGAAAAAATACCATTTTGGTAAGCTTTATGCCGAATTTTACGCCATGTGGAGGCGTGTTTGTGCCCAAGGGATCGAATTTGAGCTGCTTTATGATCCCCTCGGTTTTTTAGTGCTTGAATCTTATCTGAGGGCAGATCTTCACAGTCCCATCTTGTACCTTCATCAGGGAGGACTGCTCGGTAACGAAACCATGTTGCCGCGTTATCAGCGCAAATTTGGTTAAGTCGCTTAAGCAGAGAGTTGTTTCTGTATAATACTAAATTCTGCCTTGAGGTATTAATTTATATCGCCTGAACAGCTTATGGGGGATAGTTAGGTTATCTTACTCTTTGAGGTCTTTCACCCAACTCGGTCACTTGAGCTTTGCCCAGTCACTGTGTTCAGTCTCAAGCAGCTCCATCTTGTTTTTCAGCTAGCCATCACAATTACCTTGGTATATCTATGCAGCGGCTTGGGTAAATGGGATGTGTTGTTCAATCAGGACTATTCATAGCTGCATTTCCATCAAACAGCTGTGTTTGTCATGATGGTGGATACTCACCATAGATGGGGCATTAAGATAACACTCTTTGAAAGGCAATTGATTTTAGCAGGATGGGTATTTTACGTTTGGTTCGGCACGTATCTGCGTGATTTAGATACCGCCAGAACCAAACTTGATTGTCTATTCGACAGGATATAGCAGTGCGATTTCAGACTTGCTATTTGTAGCTTAGGTATTCGGCATGGCGAGGAAAATGAAGACCGCAATCACCTAAATTTATATCGCTTTATCCACTAAAGCGGATTCATTTTATTTATTGGTCGTTAACAACCATTTCATAAAATTAAGGGCTTCAGTGCGTTTAGAAAAGGTCTGTTTGTTTTTACCTTGTCTATCGGTAAACGCGATGGAAGTTTTATTAACTGAAATAGAATCCACAGGGAAGTTTACTGTGATTTCATGTCCATTAAATTTGTATGACATAGTCACACTCCTTTTATATTAATTCACCCATAGGTGAGAAAGTTTTAACAATAAAATATCCTTAGCATACTTGCGAAAGATGTTACTTATGATTTTTGAGATTACCCATCATTTAACGGGTATTCAAGGGATTTCCTATTGATAATTAATGCATAAAAGCGATTGTGTCAATGGAATATCTCATTTTAGCCAGTTAAACATAACAAGATGACAATACAATGACGTCGGTATAATTAATGATTTGACCGGACCGTAAATTCATTAAGATGCTATTTAAACTGGGGTTTTGCTTGTAGTAGGCTTTCTTTGTGAGGTTCAGTTCTGCTGGTATATCGCACACTGATTAAAGAGGGTAACAACAAGATGTATCTCAAAACGATGTGCAGTATATCAGCAAACAATCCGTTGGCAAGTTTATTTTTTAATCTGTTTGAAATAGTTTGATGTTATTTTTTTGTTTTTTTCTTGTTCGATATATGTGGGCGAAATGCCGAATTAAACATATGTTATTTAAAACAGAGGGTAAATGCTTAAAGTGCGTGTTTATAGAGATCGATTCGGATCTTAATATCTACAAATTGAGTTGAAAGTGAATCCATATTTAAGCCTGTTTATTTTTAGTTTTCACTTACCTTTTATTTTAGAATAATATCGAGCTTGAATTAGCTTTCTTCCTTCATCATATCGCCAAGCAGTGCCAAGGTTAATTGATGATCTAACGAATTGATACAAGTGTATTTTTCCTCCTGTCGAACCGGCAAGATCTCTAACCAACGTTGGCATACCCAGCTAATATCTTCAAATTTATTGACATCAAAATGTTGTAGATGTTTGGGATACTCTTCAAGAATATTTTGCAGCATTCGGCTTAGGTAACGATCCTTTGCTTTAATAGGACAGGCAGGCCAATTTTCAAGTGGGCTCACCTCGGCACGTTTTAGGCCATCGCTTTCAATCATGACATCGGAAAAAGTAAAGCGTTGTCCGCCTTGAATACTGACCCCAAGCATGCCATCTGCTAAAGTTTCAAAGTCGATGATATGCACTATCGTGCCAATCGGCAGGATCTGTTTGCCGTCTTCGCTGGTCATGCATAGGCCAAAGCCTTCTGCGGATTTGAGGGACTCAGCGACTAAGCGTTTATATCTTGGCTCAAATATTCGCAGTTGTGTAAACCCCTCTGGTAACAGACAGATAGGTAAAGGAAAGAGCGGTAACTTCATACTGGCCTCGGCATTATTGAGCAGGATATGATAAGAACATAGCGAAATGTTGTAGCCATTTTCAAGCACTAATCGACTCGGAAAGAGGATGTTATGAAGTTAAACCAATTCGAAAAGAAATTGGTGCAGCACCCGATACGTTTTTGGATCCAAAATCACATCGAAGCCCCATTACTGACGTCTATGATGCCAAAACCTATGGCCAATATTGAACAGGCACTGGAGATTGGCTGTGGGTTTGGTAATGGTATCCAGTTGATTCGCCATCATTTCGGTGCTGATTCAATTACCGCTGTAGACCTCGATCCTGACATGGTGCAAGCCGCGAAAGTGCGCTGGAAAACGGAGAATGCTAATAAGGGATTGTATTTCTCAGTGGCAGATGCGACCCGTTTACCCTTTGAAAACGCACACTTTGATGCAGTATTTAATTTTGCTGTGTTTCACCATGTGCCCGATTGGCAGCAAGCCATCCGGGAAGTCGTGAGAATTTTAAAACCCGATGGTTACTTTGTGGTGGAGGATTTATACCGCGCAGCTATCTGTAATCCCATCAGTCGTAGACTATTTGAGCATCCGCAGCAGAATCGGTTTAATCACGGTGAGTTTTTGGCTGAGCTTAGGGAAGCAGGGATGTTGATAATCTGTGAGCGCAATATTTTGGGGCTCGGCGGGATGATTTTAGCGCAGAAAACCCTGCGCTTGGGTGGAGCATCCTACTGAATCAGTTAGCCACTTGGGCGGTACGGACCTCATTTGTTGTTCTGACTGATTGTTATTTTTAGATAAATCGATATTGAGCACGGATAGTCTGTTTTATCCCGCACTATAATTGTGTCTTCATGGGTAAATGCAGATTAGGGCTCTTTTAGCCACTGTTAGGATGGCGTTATGGCAAATGTGTTATCAACAGTTGATCAACGCACCAAATTAGTGGGTGAGAATCGACTCGAGCTGTTGCTGTTTAGAATAAATTCTACTCAGCTTTTTGCCATCAACGTTTTTAAAGTCAAAGAGGTCGTCAAACTTCCAGCTTTAAGCGCAATGCCAGGCAGCCATCCTCATATTTCGGGCGTGGCCAATATTCGCGGTACGTCCATTCCCGTGATTGACCTTCGCGGGGCCATTGGTTTTAATCCGATACCGCCAGCCACTGATGCCAACATGATCATTACCGAATATAACCGCAGTGTGCAGGGCTTTTTAGTGGGAAAAGTCGAACACATTGTAAATATGACCTGGAGCGATATTCTGCCGCCACCCAAAACCGCAGGAAGAAATAATTATCTGACGGCAATAACGCGTGTTGATTACCAGGGGCAGCAACAGTTGGTTTCCATTATCGATGTTGAGAAAGTGCTGTCGGAGATCATTCACTATGATGTACGTCTATCAGACGGAGTGTTGGATGAGCATTTGTTGTCGGAAATGCAAGGTCGTAAAATACTCATCGTTGATGATTCTTCTACCGCTAGACGTCAAGTTCGCGAAACACTTGGGTATCTTGGCATCGAATTAATTGAAGCGTCCGATGGTTTAGAAGCGTTGCATTTACTGCAGAAATGGCGGGATGAGGGCAAGGATATTCCCAATGAGCTGTTAATGATGATCACCGATGCTGAAATGCCCGAAATGGATGGTTATCGCCTAACCTACGAAGTACGAAATGATAGCGCGATGTCAGACTTGTTTATCACCTTAAACACATCCTTAAGTGGCAGTTTTAATAATGCCATGGTTGAAAAGGTAGGTTGCGATCGTTTTATCTCAAAATTCCAACCGGATATGTTGGTAGAAGTGGTTCAAGAACGTTTAAAAGAGGTGTTGGCTAAAACCTAACGCAGATCGAATTTCGCTCTAGGATGACCCCAGAGCTATTGGCGCTATGAGACAACGCATTGTTAAGGGTTATGTTCACATCAGATCTCGCGAGGCTTTAAGCCTCGTCATCTCAATACGTTAGTCTTTAACGTCGGCTTGCACTTCCGCGAGGACTTGGCGTTTCATCTCTTTGGCTGAGGCGATATGAATACGCGCCAGACGCAATGCAAAGCCAAAACGTTGTCTGCCAACGAGTCTCACTAGCTTGGCAAAAAACTCACTGTCTAAGGTAAATTGCTGACTGTAATAGTGAATTGCAGCATGTACTGAAGTGTAATTTACCCCATCAAATTCAAAGCTGGTGCTGTTATGCTGACAATCCAGCTCGACCCCATCGATGTGAATAGGCCAACCGGGGTAATTAACCCTATCACGGGCAATTTGGTACATCATCCAAGCGCTTTTTTTAAAGCCTGCAAAGACTTTGCAGGAAAACTCCGACTCGGCAAGTTCTTCTTCTGTCCAGTTAATGCCAATGGCTAAATGCTTAGCGTAGATCCGCATGAGGGCATCTTTAACAGCGACTCGGCATTCCCAAATGGAAGTGAGCGGTTGTTTTTCAGCAAGTTTTACACATTCATCACAGGCGGGCAGTGCAAGTGATGGGTGAGGGGCATTTCCTTCGGCATAATAGGCTAAGTTTTTGCGGCAGGGTTCACCACAAAACCAACATTGATAGCGCCTATCGAAGGGAATATCGATTTGGGGAGGGGATGACATCAAGGTTGGAATACCCCATTCCTTGATGTCAGTAATGCAGGCTTGATGTTATTTAAGTTCTTCAACATCGACTAAATCTTTGGCCAGCACGATTGGGTCAAGTTCTAAACAGTCTTCGTCTGTCTGCCAATCAACGCCAATTAATACGCCGTCATCGTTCAGATCGGATACCCAGTATTCCAGAAATTCATCTAAGGTAATCGCAACAGCTTGGTAATCTTTCCATTCTTCGGTGCAATGTGACTTGGCTTGTGCCTCAGTCGACCATAATGGCATCACATCTGTGTCTTCGTATTCACCCGAGTCACAAACAACCCAACCTTCGCCAGTTTCATCCATCAGGCCCCACAGGGTTTGATGTTGTTTTACGTTATCGATAAAGCCAGCTAAAGCCGCATTCATTTCAGTCATGGTAGGTCTCTTTGAGTATGCTGTTAACTCACTCATTATACGGCAACATCCTCTGAGGCCAAGGGATTCTTTGGTAAGAATTCGTCGATGTTGCTTAACTGAGCAAAAAGCGATTATATGTGCGCTTTTAAGCTTTTAACCATTGTGTTACTCGTCGCTATCGGTCAGGATGTTGGGGCAAAGCCTTGCTATAGCTCGATTTGAACCAAGGCTGTGTGATTTTCCTGTGGGGGAGAAATCAATTTTTTATATAGTTCGCTGCCGATGCGTATTTAAGGCTATGTTTAATTCATTGCATTTTATGGTAGCCGTTCTCAACCCACGCGGTGAATGCCACTTCTATTGGGCATTGCCTGTTGTCGCCAAGAAGCGCCTTGGCTGTATATTTAGGAGTCATCGTTTTGATTAACGTGAAAGGAATTATCTATTTAAGTGTTTGTATTGCGGCATCTTTAGGTGTCAACGCCTGTTCAAGTACCAAGGTTACGCCTCAAGTCGCACCAACACCAGTCCCCCAAATTCAGCCCCCGAAACCGGTGAAAACCGTGGACATTAACGCCCTTATTGAGGCAAATGCTGCTGGATTCCATGATTGCTTAGTGCAGTTACAAAATCGCGCCACACGTGAAGGGATTTCAGATGATACGGTTATGGACACAGTGGCGAAATTGCAATTTGTCCCTAAGGTGATAGAGCTAGATAACGCTCAACCTGAATTTAGCCAAACTTTCTATAGTTACTTTACGAAACGCGCTACCGACTGGCGCATCAGTGAAGGACAGCGTTTGCTTCGTGAAAACCGCGCACTGTTAAATCGCTTAGAGCAACAATATGGCGTGCCGCCTCAGTACCTACTTTCATTTTGGGGACTTGAGACTAACTATGGCACCTATAAGGGCAAAATGTCGGTGCTGGACTCTCTGGCGACACTCGCCTGTGAGCAACGCCGCGCTGAATATTTCACTACTGAGCTGATGCAAGCTCTTAAACTCAAAGAAAAATATGGCTTTGATAAGTCCACCATGGTCGGCTCGTGGGCTGGGGCGATGGGCCATACACAATTTATGCCATCGGCCTATGCGAAATATGCCATTGATGGCGATGGTGACGGCAAGGCCGATCTGTGGAACAGCACCGCCGATGCCTTAACCTCTGCGGCAAATTTCCTGCAACAGCTTGGTTGGCAGCGCAGCGAGCGCTGGGGGCGTGAGGTAACGCTGCCCGCGAATTTTAATTATCAACATTTAGGGGCAAAGCAGGCGCAACCTTTATCCGTATGGGCTAGCGAATCAGTGCGTGAAACTAACGGTAAACTGCTGCCTTCTCTGCCCATGAAGGCAGCACTGTATTTGCCATCCGGTCATACAGGCCCCGCGTTTTTAGGCTATGAAAACTTTAACGTGATTATGCGTTGGAACCGCTCGGAGTTTTATGCCATTACGGTAGGGCATTTGGCCGACCGGATTATGGGTGGTGAGCCGCTCAAGGTGACTCCGCCGGATCTTCCCCGTTTAAGTCGTGAGCAGGTTAAGTTACTGCAAACCAAACTTAATGAGGCGGGATTTGATGTTGGCGCCGCTGATGGTGTGCTTGGGCGTAACTCGGTTGCTGGGATCCAAGCTTTCCAGCGCAGTAATAATATGATTGCCGATGGTTTTCCAAGCCCCGAGGTCTTTAATGCACTCGGTATCGCCCTCTAAGCTTGGGATAAAACAGTGGAGTGGCAGGGCCAGTTTTGTTAAGCTCGGCCGACATTTAAAATCGAAGTAGATCAAAGGATATTCGATGAGCATTAAAGACGATATGGTTGTGCAGTTTAATTACACCCTGCGCGACGAAAAAGGCGATGTGATTGAGACTAACGAAGGCCGTGAGCCAATCGCCTATTTACATGGTCACGATAACATGATGCCAGGTGTAGAAAACGCGATTAATGGCAAAGCCATTGGTGAAAAGTTTACAGTGACTTTACCTTGCACAGAAACCTACGGTGAGCGCATCGAAGGTGAAGCGGCGCAGCAACGCGTATCGGTAAAACACTTATTAGGCGCAACTGCGTGGAAACCAGGTATGACAGCCGTGGTGCATACTGACCATGGTCAACGTCAAGTGACTATCGTTAAGGTGGGTAAATTTATGGCGACTGTGGATGTTAACCATCCATTAGCGGGTCGCGAACTGACCTTCGATATCGAAATCGTAGGTGCTCGCGATGCTAGCGATGAAGAAATCGCCCATGGTCATGCCCACGGGGTAGGTGGCCATCACCACTAATCTTAAGGGGCTAATCTTCACGCGAGATGCCCTTTAAGTCGATTAATTTAAGTTTTAAATTAATCGCAATAAAAAGCCCAAACCTTAGGTTTGGGCTTTTTATTTATCCGTTTGACGGTCATTGCTTAATAAAGGTTAGTTTAGTCATCATGGTGCGCAGTCAATGCAACATCACTGAAGAGTCTATCGAGGCTCTCCTTGCTTCTGCGTCGTTATTTGGGGTTGTTCGTGGTGAATGAGTTGCGTCTGCGCGAGGGCAAATGTGTTGTGACTGACAAGTGTAACGCCTGCAGCGAACACCAGCTGAGCACCAAAGAGCGCTTTGCTCAGGCTCGATGGATTTGATGGGGTTGATAAACGAATTGGCATAGTCGTCCGTATTAACAAGATATAGGGCTGGGTATGTGCTTGGATAGTCGTCGCAATCTAAGTCGGTAAGCTAAACCTAACGCGACATATTTACTCACGCTCAAGGAGTGCAGAGTACAGTACACTATTAACTATCGTTAGCTATCCAGCTTTTTAAGGGCGATTCTACGCGAGGGTTGTAACGAGATGCCAGAAAACGACAGCATTTACACCACACAAAAATGTAATCAACGTTTATTGGCCACAAAACTGAACAGCCTCTGACTTTAAAGCCCGTGGTTTATCGCCAAGATTGTCTTATTTGCACTTAATGAGATTCGCACCCTTCGATTCTCCCTGTTAGCCATAGTGACGTCTTATTGGCCGCTAAATTTGCTCGGGAAAGGTCACACTCTTTTGATATCTTTGTTAATATGGCGCGCGTTAACACAGAGTGGGTGTATTTGATGGTCATCGATTTTTCGCAGGGGAAGCTGATTGTGACTGAGCATGAAGTTCAGCTTCGCCTAAATGTTGCCAATGTGGTGCTGCAATCGCAGGCTGAGGATATCAGCCTGCGTCATTCCCCCCCAATGTTAATTGCCAATGGGGGTTCGGTGCGTTGGAGCCTTAAATTAGATAATGAGATCCAGCTTCACACATTGGCCGAAATCCTAGGAGTAGAGGTGCAATAGCCGTAAGACTAGGAACAATAGCGCTTTTTTAATTTAGCTTTATGAAGGATTTGTCAGCATGACACTGGAAAGAATTGTTGTTGAGCCGCAAACGACCGCCACGGCGGCGGTGATTTGGTTACATGGTTTAGGGGATTCGGGGGCCGGTTTTGCGCCCGTGGTACCCGCATTGGGGTTACCCGCGGGGCATAGCATTCGTTTTCTTTTCCCCCATGCCCCAGAGCAAGCGGTAACCATTAATGGCGGTTATATCATGCGCGCATGGTACGACATTAAGAGTATGGATTTGCACGATCGCGCCGATATGCAGGGCGTGATGGCATCGGAACTGAGTGTTAAAGCGCTGATTGAAGAGCAAATTGCTGCAGGTATTCCAAGTGAGCGTATTGTGCTGGCAGGTTTCAGCCAAGGCGGCGTGATGAGTCTTTTCACCGGTCTACGCTTTGAGCATAAGCTTGCGGGGATTATGGCACTCTCTTGTTATTTGCCAACTGGAGACGTGCTGCCTGCCCAGTTAAGCGCCGCCAATAAGGACACGCCTATATTGCATCAACACGGTGAACAGGACGATGTAGTGCCATTATTTGCCGGCAAGTTAGCTAAGGATGCTTTAGTGGACGCGGGTTACAAAGTGCAGTGGCAAACTTATCCCATGCCCCATTCGGTCATTCCTGCGCAATTAAAAGATATCAGTACTTGGTTACAGCTGCGTCTGCTTAGCTAAGTGTTCAAACGCTGTCATCCTAACGCGTGCCAGAATGAAAAAATGCCACCCTCGGGTGGCATTGATTTTTGGTTCATTTGCACCGAGCAAACTTCCCATCATTTTTACATTAATGGCTTAAGCGCAGCTCATGGCGGTGTTCATGCTGATAATGCTCGGCGCAGGCGCTGCAGCGTTGCTCGGTGGGATCTTGGTTCAAGCGTACCTGCTCAATTTCGGCTTCACAATCGGAGCACAGCCCATAGAGGCCTAAATCCAATTGGCATAGGGCAGCATCGAGGCGATTTAACCGCAAAAACAGTGGATGCTCGGTAAGGTGGCTCGATGCGAGCCTATCAATCATTTCGCCTAGGCTAAGGTGGGGGTTTTGGGCTCCCAGTACATCAATAAACTGTGGGAGCGTGTCGATTTCCTTCCTTAGACTCACTTCAAGCTCTGACAATTCTTGTCTGATGTGGGTGATACTCACGAAAAATCGCCTGTGTTAGATGACATTAGTTTTCAGTCTAATGTTTTAACCCTGACTGACTATGATAAAGATCAAGTCTCGAGACGATTTTCAGTTTTTTACATTGATTGACATAACAATTTATCCCTCTATCAACGGATAATGCTGTAATGCTATCAATCTTGGGGATTAATTCAGTGATTGTTGTGCTTTTTCTAATACCTGCACGATTTCTTCAGTGGTTTTAAATACCCTTAATTCCCTAAACAGGGTATCGGCCTCAGGATATTGGCGGTTTAAGTAACTGAACCACTGTTTAATGCGGGCGGGATAATAATCGCTTTTACGACCACTGAGTTCCCTTTGGGTGTAACTTAACATTAGGCCTAAGGTTTGCTCCCAACTATAGGGCACTGCACCTGTCTTAATGGTATCGGCAAGGTTAGGCAGCGAGATAGCGCCGCGGCCAATCATAATGCTGTCGCAACCAGTGACTTCCATGCAGCGCTTGGCATCTTCACTGTTCCAGATCTCACCGTTGGCAATCACGGGGATCGGCAGGCGGTTTCTTACTTCGGTAATGTATTCCCAATAGGCAGGCGGCTTGTAACCATCGACTTTGCTGCGGGCATGAATCGCAAGTTCAGTCGCACCCGCTTCATATACGGCGAGGGCATTTTCCATGAATAGGGACTTGTCTTCATACCCTAACCGGATTTTGGCGGTAACGGGCTGCTCCTTAGGAACGGCCTGACGCATGGCCCGGACAATATCGTGAATCGTATTAGGGTATTGCAGGAGCACGGCGCCGCCATTGCTGCGGTTAACCATTTTTGCTGGGCAGCCAAAGTTGGCATCTACGCCGTGGGAGCCAAGCTCGATAGCGCGCAGTGCATTTTCGGCCATGCATTGGGGTTCTTGCCCGAGTAATTGCACACGCACAGGTGTGCCCGATGGGGTAAAGCCGCCGTTGAGTAACTCAGGGCAGAGCTTTAAAAATACTTTTTCTGGCAGCAGCTGGTCAACGACTCTAACAAACTCAGTAACAAGGAGATCGTATGGGTTGATTGAAGACAGGATATCCCGCATCAAATCATCTACAACACCTTCCATCGGAGCCAAAATTACGCGCACTGCCACTACCCACATCAGTTTATAAAGGGCGTGCATTCTATCCTATTGGCCATGGGTTACAAAGTAGCACAGCAAGTAACGTCCCTGGAATATTGTGAATATGCCCTTAAATGGAGGTTGCCTACCTCGATTTTTTGTCCATTTCTGTGATTTAGTGTTACTTTTGAAATGAATTTAGCTGGAGTCGGGTCTTTTTGATAAACCAGCTTCGTAAACTGTTGTTGGTCTTTATTACTCAATAAACAAGAAGGATAGGTTATGAAAACAGTCAAACAAACAGCAGTCGCAGTGGCGTTAGGAACGGTAGTGGTAGGCTCGGCTTTTACTGTTAACGCACAAACCAATCCCTTTGGCTTTGAAGCCATGGATGCGGGTTATCAAATTGTGGGCTCAGAAGGGAAATGCGGTGAAGCCAAATGCGGTGAAGATATGAAGAAGGCCGCAGCCGAAAAAGCCAAGGAGGGTAAATGTGGCGCTGAAATGAAAGCGATGGGTGATAAAGCCAAAGAAGGCAGTTGTGGCGCTCAGATGAAAGCCGCTGCAGACAAAGCCAAAGAGGGCACTTGTGGTGCCGACATGAAAAAAGCGGCCGACAAAATGCAAGAAGGTAAATGCGGTGGTGAGATGAAAAAAGCCGCTGACAAAGTTGAAGCGAATACCGACGCCGTTAAAAAAGAAGTCAAGTAACAAAGGTGTTCTAGCTCAGAACCTGCTGGTTTTACATTAAGGCCAGGTGACGCTGGCCTTATGTTTCGCTTATTGACGTGCGAGTTGAGCTGTAATTACATTTTCAGGTCTATACGCAGTACGGCTTAAGTATTAGGGGGAATATGCAATCACATCTTGGCACCGTCGGCCTTGGGCTTAGGCGGGAAATGCTCAGTGAATTTTGCAATGCTGTACCAAGTCCAATCAATTTTTTCGAGGTTGCCCCCGAAAATTGGATGACCTTAGGCGGCAAATACGGCAAGCAATTTAAACAATTGACCGAGCAGCACACATTTTATTGCCATGGATTAAGTTTATCCATCGGTAGCCCGGCACCGCTTGATGTCGACTTTGTCCGCCGCATCAAAACCTTTTTAGATGAACACCAGATTCAGGTTTACTCGGAGCACTTAAGTTATTGCTCAGGCCTTGGTCATCTCTACGATTTAATGCCCATTCCCTTTACCGATGACGCCGTAAGGTATGTGGTAAATCGGGTAAAACAGGTCGAGGATATTTTAGAGCGGCCGCTCATCCTCGAAAATGTCTCCTACTATGCCGCCCTTGGAGCGCAGCTGACAGAGCTTGAATTTGTTAAAGCGGTGCTAGATGAGGCAAATTGTCGATTGCTGCTGGATGTAAACAATATCTATGTGAATTCGGTGAATCATCAATACGATGCCAGTGCATTTTTGAAGGCGATGCCCAGCGAGCGTATCGCTTATTTGCACATTGCTGGGCACTATCAACAGGCAGAAGATTTATTGATTGATACTCACGGCAGCGAGATTAATTCCCCCGTATGGCAACTTTTGCAGGAGTGTTATGCCCACCATGGGGTATTTCCCACCCTGTTAGAGCGTGATTTTAATCTGCCGGAAACAGCAAAGCTTATCAACGAAATCGAGCAAATTCACCTTTTCCAAGACGCTGCGCTGCAAGCGGGGAGTGTAGAAAAGAGGTTTGCCTCGTGAACCAGACGAAACAAATGGATTTTAAGGCCCATCAGCAAGTCTTTATGGACTATATCCGTAATCCCGAAAACCCTTTGCCTAAAGGGATTGCCTTTGAGCGGATGCAGGTTTATCGCGAGCTCTTTTTTAATAATGTATTTGGTTTTGTATCTAATGGTTTTCCTGTCTTAAAAAGTCTTTATTCTGCTAACCAATGGCTTGACCTCGTGCAGGCGTTCTTCAGTCAACATGATTGTCAGTCACCGATTTTTATTGATATCGCGGGGGAGTTTTTACATTTTTTGCAGTTCGAGTACCAGCAGAAGGAAGATGATCCTCAATTTATGCTGGAACTGGCCCACTATGAATGGTTGGAACTGGTGGTCGCCACTGCGAAAGCCGAACCAAAGACGCAGAGCACGACGCCCCGTGACATTAAAACCGCAATACTCAGCTTTAGCATTTCGGCAAGGGTAGCGCAGTATCATTATCCTGTGCATCAAATAAGCCCTGACTTTCGTCCAAGTGCCCCTTTATCCAGTCCGGTCTTTTTCTGTCTTTATCAGGATGAAGATTGTGACGTGACATTTTTACAGTTAACGCCATTAAGCGCTCAAGTACTGGGATATATCGCACAGGAGGGAAGAGTAGAGTTTGCTGCTCTCATCGATTGGCTCAATGTTACGTATCCCGAGATGGATAAAACCACACTGGTTTCTGGCTGTTTACCCTTAGTTGAACAATTAGTCGGTAAAGGTGTATTGGCTGCACACTAAGCGAAATGTAGTAAAAATCATCAAAAAAATTAATACCCACACAATAAAAGTGTTTTTATTGGCTACTTTAGCGGCTACAATGGCGCGCATTTTGTGATCTCGGTCACTGTCTAATTTCTGCAAACTAAATCTTACACACATTTGAGGAGCTGTAATGAGCAGTCAGCCGTTTAAAGACCCGTTTAACTTTATGTATTTCATCGGTTTTATTCTAGTCTTACTATTGCCTACGCTGCCTGCCAGCCTGACTTTGTTAAAGCAATTTGGTTTAATTTAAGCGGGTTTTAATCTCAAATTGAGTATAATACTGCCACTCAATGAGTGGCTTTTGTTTTTCAATTTGGGGCTTTTTAACACTATGGTACTGAAGCGTGGTTTCTTTCTATTGCTAGGTTGTTTAGCTCTGGCCCTAGGATTGCTCGGTATTGTGTTGCCTCTGCTGCCGACAGTGCCTTTTATTCTGCTCGCGGCTTTTTGTTTTGCGCGCTCGAGCGAGCGCTTACACCATTGGTTAATGAACCATCCTTGGTTTAGCGATGCACTTTTGCAGTGGCAAGAGAAACGGGCTATGCGCCCTACACTGAAGAAAAAGGCGATGTGGTTAACGGGACTGAGTTTTTGTATCAGTATCGCCATTGTGCCTATTGTGTGGGTGAAGTTTTTACTACTGTTAATGGCATTGGGCCTACTCTGGTACTTGAAATCAATACCGGAAATTGACTGACTTAGCGCGATTTTGTGTTAACCCTGATTTGATCTAAGGCACAAAATATCGACCAAATTGACCCTAGAGTGTGCTGGTTGTTGCAACTCTAGACAAAGCGGCATAAGCTTGGTGCGAATTACAACGCTCGTCCACACTCGCTGTGGACGTTTTGTTTTTATTGCCTGCAAATAGTATGGCGGCATGATTAAGTAACTTTTGAAGTAAATTAAATGGCTATGAATACCGAAACCTTATCCTTGATAAAACAGAGCATTAAAACCATTCCAAATTATCCTAAGGAAGGGATTCTTTTTCGCGATGTGACCAGTCTACTCGAAGATGCGCAAGCCTACAGAGCCACGATTGATTTGTTGTATCAACAATACCGTGAGCAGGGTTTTACTAAAGTTGTGGGTACTGAAGCCCGTGGCTTCCTGTTCGGGGCACCTCTAGCGCTAGCATTAGGTATCGGTTTTGTGCCCGTGCGTAAGCCTGGCAAGTTACCCCGTGCTACGGTAAGCCAAAGCTATGAGCTTGAATATGGCCACGACACCTTAGAAATCCACACCGATGCAATTAACTCCGGTGATAAAGTACTGGTGGTGGACGATTTATTAGCCACTGGCGGTACCATCGAAGCCACTGTGAAACTTATCCGTCAACTCGGCGGTGAAGTAAACGATGCGGCTTTTGTTATCTCTTTACCTGACTTAGGCGGTGAAGCGCGTTTAGAAGCCTTAGGTCTTGAGTTGGTTAAACTTTGTGAGTTTGAAGGCGAATAATTCTTCAGCTAAAGGCGCCTTGGGATAGTTTAATGGCATGTCGTTAAGTGACATGTTATCTTGCCATTATCCTGGGGCGCGATCCCCTTATTTGTACCACGCCATTCTTATATTGCACATTGGGGAGTGACATGTCATATCAGGTGTTAGCCAGAAAATGGCGACCTGCCACATTTGAACAAATGGTTGGTCAAAGCCATGTACTTCATGCATTAACCAATGCCTTGAGTCAGCAGCGTTTACACCATGCTTACCTTTTTACTGGCACCCGTGGTGTGGGTAAAACCAGCTTAGCGCGGCTTTTTGCCAAGGGCTTAAACTGTGAGAAGGGCGTAACCGCTTCCCCCTGTGGTGTGTGTGGCAGTTGTGTCGAAATTGCCCAAGGCCGTTTTGTGGACTTGATAGAGGTCGACGCCGCGTCCCGTACTAAGGTCGATGATACCCGCGAATTACTCGATAACGTACAGTATCGCCCGACCCGTGGTCGATTTAAGGTCTATCTCATTGACGAAGTGCACATGCTCTCGAGAAGTAGCTTTAATGCACTGTTAAAAACCTTGGAAGAGCCCCCCGAGCACGTTAAATTTCTACTGGCGACCACAGATCCACAAAAGCTTCCCGTGACAGTGTTATCCCGCTGTCTGCAATTTAATTTAAAAAGCCTGACCCAGCAGGAAATAGGTAACCAGCTTGAGCATATCCTGTCCCAAGAGCAATTGCCGTTTGAGCAGGAAGCCTTAAACCTGTTATCTAAGGCTGCTAATGGCAGTATGCGCGATGCCTTAAGTTTAACCGATCAGGCCATCGCCTTTGGCGGCGGCACTGTGATGCTCAATCAAGTGCAATCTATGCTGGGCAGTATCGATGAGCAACATGTATTAGGGCTGTTAAAAGCACTCACCGATGCCGATATTGCGGTGTTGATGCAGACCTGCAGCCAAGTGTTGGCCTATGGCGCCGATGCACAAGAAGTGCTGCGTAGTTTGCTCGAGTTATTACACCAAATAACGCTTACTCAATTTGCGCCAGCAGCGGCTCAGCAATCCCTTTATAGCACGCAAATTCAAGCTTTTGCCGAGCAGTTAATGCCTGAACAAGTGCAGCTTTATTATCAAATTTTGCTGACCGGCCGTAAGGATTTAGCCTATGCGCCGGATCCAAAATCGGGCCTTGAAATGGCGCTGTTACGTGCCGTTGCCTTTGTACCTGAAAAAAGTGTTCAGCGTTGGCAGGTGGAAAATGTCGCTAATGTAAGTTTGCCGGCAGCTGCTTCTGCTGAGGAGCAAGCGAGCCAAACTAACCGTCAACACTACACCCAAAGCAAAAGTGAAATCATTTCAAGTACAGGCGCAAAGCCAAACAGCTTGGAAAAAAAAACACTTGAACCCCGAGAGTCATTGTCTGAAACGGCACAAACCCCAGATAACTTAGTTGCTAATCCACAGGCAAACATGGATCACGGGAACGGGGCTAAACATGGAAGTGAACCAACAAATGGATCTGAGCGGAGCGGTGCCGCCCTGTCGGAGGCCGTTGCAGTAGAATTAACTTCAGTGGCGCCTTCGCTTCATCAGTCTGAAGCAGCAGACGATTTAGTCGATGACGAGGCGCTAAGTGCATCGCTCCAAACTGAGCAGCAAATTATTTTAAGCCAAGCTCAGAGCCAAGGTTTTGGAGCTACCGCAAGCTCGTCAACACCATCAAGTGTAGACGCCTTTAGCGATGGCGTAGATAGTGCCACCGATACCCAATCTGCAATTGAGGCAGAATTTTATTTATCTGAAGCCCCCTTAGAGGCCTATCAGAATGATTATGCTGAGGGCGAGTTTGACTACGATTATGTTCAAAGCAATGGATATTCCCCAAGCGATGAGTATGTGCAAAGTCAAGACTTGCAAGCCGATGTTTCGAACAGTGCTGATTCTGCAGGTGCAGTAACTGGAAACTCAATTGCAGAAGCCTCGGTAACGGATTATCTGCAAAATGGTAATCCGGTCTCAGGTGGTTTAGCTAAAGATAACTCTCAGTCTGCGATCACTGCATCTCAAAATATCAACTCTTCAGGCTTTGCCCTCGATGACGATGATATTTTATCCCAAGTATTAGCTGCCCGTGAATTACTGTTAACCGACCTCGATGCCTTGAGCACCAAGGACGGTGAAGAAAAAAAGCGTTCGATTGATGTCAAAGTAAAGCCGCAATTCCAATCAGAATCCCAGCCGAAGTCGATGAATAGACCAAAGGCTGAGTCACACAGTATGAGTGAAAGCACGGTAGAAATGCCTGCTCAAGTTAGTGGCTTAAGCGATATTGATTTCGATGATGACTTTGGCCTTGATGTGGATGCTGATTTTGCGCCTGAATCTCATTCTGAAAACGTTTCATTCGCAACAGAGACAACGATGGAGGCTGCGACATCGGCCATTGACACAACCGCTAATCGAGGCATTCATCCGGAACATAAACTGGATCCCAATGATCGCCCGCCTTGGGAAGAACCTTTAGCTCCAATACTTTCAGTAGAGCAAGGGTCAGCGACTCATAATTTGGCTGGTGAGGCTGCAATTCAGCCTATGGCAGACAGTACTGAAGCTAACTTGTCCGATGTCAACGGCCAAGAACAGCAGCCGGCTGTTGTACCATCGACTGAGGCTAAGGCGGTTATTGAAGGGACTGAAATCGAAGCCATCAATGCGAAGAAAGTCGATACGAGTATTGAAATTCTTGCCGCTAGCCACAACTTAGAGAGTAAACCGCAGAATCAAAACGAAGGCAGTGCAGTTGCCAGTAATGTGATCCCTTTGCATTCTACATCGCGTGAAACGTCGATGAGTAATGCTACAGCCATCAGTTTGGCGGTGCCAATCACCGGTCATCCGCTAGATCTGCATTGGTACAAGTTGATGGCAAGCCTTGAAATTGGTGGCCGGGTACGGCAATTGGCGGTCAACTCGATTTGTCAGGCATTGGAAAACCCATTGCCACTGCTGCTTAAACCTGACCAAAAACACTTAGCTGCACATATTGCCATTGAGCAGTTAGAACAAGCATTAACCGATGCCCTTGGTAGCCCAAGGCAAGTGTTGGTTAGCGTAGGTAGCGATAATAGCCGCGAAACGCCGCTAGACATGCGTAAACGTTTCCATCAGGAATTGTTACAACAGGCGCAGAAGTCGTTAATGACAGATGATAATGTGCAGTGGTTAATTAAGCGATTTGGTGCCGAGCTTAACAACGATACGATACAGTATCCGCAGGAATTACTAACTCAGCGCAGTAGCCTTATCGAGTCGCTGCCAGAGGCTGGCACTCAATTAGGTTGATGTTTTTTACCTCGTGGGTTATGCCGATGGGGGAACATCACTCAGACTGAGTGCACAAGTTTACCCTTGGGAGCGTGGCATTGATTGCCAATCCCATTTATTTCAGTAAGATTAGCCAGCTTAAAAGCTTGCGATTCACCTTAATAGAAGAGAAATGACTATGTTTGGAAAAGGCGGTATGGGCAATCTGATGAAACAAGCCCAGATGATGCAAGAAAGAATGGCAAAAATGCAGGAAGAAATTGCCCGCATGGAAATGGTCGGTGAAGCGGGTGCCGGTCTGGTTAAAGTGACCATGACAGGTGCACACACAGTGCGTAAAGTAGAAATCGATCCAAGCCTGATGGAAGACGACAAAGAAATGTTAGAAGATTTGATTGCCGCAGCCTGTAACGATGCTGCCCGTCGAATCGAAGAGAACCAAAAAGCCAAGATGGCCGAAGTGACTGGCGGTATGCAATTACCACCAGGCATGAAAATGCCATTCTAATTGGGAAGAGCATGAAATTCAGTCCACTGCTCGACGAGTTAATTCAGTCCCTGCGTTGCTTACCTGGAGTTGGGCCAAAATCGGCCCAACGTATGGCGTTTCAACTGCTTGAGCGTGACAGAAAGGTGGGCTTAAAGCTTGCGACCTCACTGTCGAATGCGATGAGTGAGATTGGTCATTGCCAATCCTGTCGTACTTACACTGAAGAGTCGCTGTGCCCGATTTGTGCAAGCCACAAGCGCGGTACCTCATCGACCATTTGCGTGGTCGAGACCCCAGCCGATGTACTTGCCATTGAAGCGGGTGGACATTTTTCTGGTCGTTATTTTGTCTTACTTGGGCACTTATCGCCCTTAGATGGCATAGGACCAGATGAATTGGGCTTATCCCTACTCGAGCGCCATCTTGCCTCGGGTGATGTGGCTGAACTCATTCTTGCGACTAACCCTACGGTGGAAGGTGAAGCGACGGCCCATTTTATTGCTGATATGGCAAGGCGCCACCAAGTGACCATTAGCCGTATCGCCCACGGCGTACCTGTGGGTGGCGAGCTTGAATATGTCGATAGCACAACCCTAGCGTTATCCTTTAATGGTCGCGTACCGTTATAGATAACCGCAGTAGCGCAATTGCTGAACTCATCGAAATAACCCGCACCGCCACGGCTATGCGGGTTTTCTTTTTTCCGTCTTCTAGTCGTTTCTAAAATTCGTTTATCCATTTTGTGCATTATTTTTAGCCAGTTAAACCCTGATTTTATCCTGCCCCTTGAAAAGCCATTTTACAGCCCCATTTATTCATCATTAAGCGGTTGCTTTAATTAACTTGCGTAACAAAAAAGGAAAATTTCATGTCACAAGTCGAAACTCATGGCTTTCAAACCGAAGTCAAACAGCTGTTACATCTGATGATCCACTCTTTGTATTCCAACAAAGAAATTTTCTTGCGTGAATTAGTCTCTAACGCTGCCGATGCGGCCGATAAGCTGCGTTACCTAGCGTTGACCAATGACGCCCTTTATGAAGGTGATGGCGAGTTACGTGTACGCATTAGTGCCGATAAAGACAAAGGCACTGTGACCATTGAAGACAATGGCGTGGGTATGACCCGTGATGGCGTGATTGAACACTTAGGCACGATCGCGAAATCGGGCACAGCCGAGTTCTTCAAAAATTTATCCGGTGAAGCGTCTAAAGATTCGCAATTAATTGGTCAGTTCGGCGTCGGTTTCTACTCCGCCTTTATCGTGGCGAAGAAAGTTACCGTGCGTACCCGCGCGGCGGGTCATAAGGCCGATGAAGCGGTATTATGGGAATCGGAAGGTGAAGGTAGTTTCACCGTTGAAACCATCACTAAGGCCAGCCGTGGTACCCAAATTACCCTGCATCTGCGTGATGAAGAAAAAGAATTTGCCGATGATTGGCGCCTACGCTCGATCATCACTAAATACTCAGATCATATCTCTGTGCCTGTAGAAATGTGGCAAGAAGGCACGCCCGAGCGCGATGGTCCTGATGGCGAAAAAGTGCCAGCAACCGAGGGCTTCTGGAAGGTGATGAACAAGGCAACTGCGCTGTGGATGCGCAATAAGTCTGACGTCACAGATGAAGAATACCAAGAATTTTATAAGCACATTTCACATGATTACACCGACGCGCTCTTGTGGAGCCACAACCGCGTTGAAGGTAAACAGGAATACACTAACCTACTGTATATCCCATCAAAAGCACCATGGGATCTGTGGAACCGCGACCGCAAGCACGGTCTGAAGTTATTCGTTCAACGCGTGTTTATCATGGATGATGCTGAGCAGTTCATGCCATCTTACCTGCGTTTTGTGCAGGGCTTGATTGACTCGAATGACTTGCCACTGAACGTGTCTCGCGAAATTTTGCAAGATAACCACATCACGAAAGCGATGCGCACCGGTATCACCAAGCGCGTGCTAGGTATGTTGGAAAAACTGGCCAAAGACGATGCAGAAAAATACCAACAATTCTGGGCTGAGTTTGGCCAAGTCTTAAAAGAAGGTCCTGCGGAAGATTTTGCAAATCGCGAGCGTATCGCAGGTTTGCTGCGTTTTGCGTCGACCCATACCGGCAGCGCGGCGCCAACCGTGTCACTCGATGACTACCTAAGCCGTATGAAGGAAGGCCAAAGCAAGATTTACTATATCGTTGCCGACAGCCACGATGCGGCGGCCAATAGCCCGCACCTAGAATTGCTGCGTAAGAAAGGCATCGAAGTACTACTGATGTCAGAGCGAATCGATGAGTGGCTAATCAACCACTTAACTGAGTACAAAGAGAAACAACTGCACTCAGTGACCCGTGGCGATTTAGAGCTAGGTGAGCTTGAAGATGCGGCTGAGAAGGAAGCGCAGGAGAAGCTTGCAGAGGAATCCGCGCCGCTGCTAGAGCGTTTTAAAGCAGCATTAGGCGCAGCTGTGGCCGATGTGAAGGTAACGTCTCGTTTAACCGATACCCCAGCCTGTGTGGTAACCGGTGAAGGCGAGATGTCGAGCCAGATGATCAAACTGATGCAGGCAGCGGGTCAACCGGTGCCAGAGGTTAAACCGACCTTTGAAATTAACCCTGCTCACCCATTAGTGGCGCGCTTAAATGATCTTCAGGACGAAACCGTCTTTGCCGATTGGTCGAATCTGTTGCTCCAGCAGGCGCAGCTTTCTGAGAAGGGCAGCCTTGCGGATCCATCGGCCTTCATTAAGCTGATGAATCAGATGTTACTGGCGAATATGAAGTAATCATAATGTCAACCCTGGGGCGCATTAGTTTAGGCTAAGGCGCCCCAAAGCATTTATGCCGTATCACTGCTAAACAATGTGATACTCAACAAAGTTGGCACTTAAGCTGTTTTAGCGACGACTCACTTTCATGTGGCAGTGCAAGCTGCGACAGATTAATTGCCTACTTTGGATCTAAAGGGAATACCATGGACAATATCCTCGATCTAACTAAAGAAAATATTCAGCAAGTCGTTGATGCTTCAATGCAGCAACTGGTGGTGATGGTGTTTTGGGCTCAGCCTCAGCCACAGAGTGTGGCCATGGTGCAGACACTCGAGCAAATTGCGACGCAAAATGCTGGCCGTTTTGTACTGGCGAAAGTGAACTGCGAAACCGAATTGGAAATTGCTAATTATTTCCGCATTCAGGCGCTGCCAACGACCTTAGTGCTCGACAAAGGTCAACCCATCGATGGTTTTGCGGGCCAGCAGGACGCCGCGCAGGTCAATGCCATGCTTGAGAAGCATTTACCGCCACTGTGGAAGCTGCAATTAGAGCAAGCCAAAGCCGTATTAGGCTTAAGCCAAGTATCCGATGAGGACTTAGCGACGGTCACTGTGCTGCTTAAGGATGCACACGCGAGTTCTAATCAGAACGCAGAAGTCACCCTGATGCTCGCCGACGTGTACCTGATGCAGGCTGAATTAGCGCTGGCGCAAAGTCTACTTGAGACTATCGGCCTTGCCGATCAAGATAGTTACTACCAGAGCCTTAAAGCCAAACTGACACTCGCCTTAGATGCGGCAGATACGCCTGAAATTCGTGCATTACAGCAGCAATTAGCGAATGAACCACAAAATTTAGTGTTATTACTCGAACTCAGTAAAGCCCTGCATGCGGCCCACCGCGAAGAGGAAGCGTTGGAGCATTTATACGCGGTACTACTCAAGGACTTAACTGCAGAAAATGGTAAAGTTAAACAACTGTTTATGGAGATTTTGACCGCGATAGGACAGGGTAATGCCCTCGCGAATCAATACCGTCGTAAGCTGTATTCTTTGCTCTATTAACTAACATATTTACTACAAAATCGTAAATAAATAGTGGGTTTTGAGGCTAAAGTCGAAGTTAAAAGCCTTCTAAATGGCGGTCAGATGTGCGAAGATCGCCGGCCTAAGAACAATATCAATGCGAAAAGAGGACTCTTGAGATGCGCATTATCCTATTGGGCGCCCCAGGTGCCGGTAAAGGTACCCAGGCCCAGTTCATTATGGAGCAGTACGGTATCCCACAAATTTCTACTGGTGACATGTTACGTGCTGCAGTTAAAGCGGGCACACCACTGGGTTTAGAAGCGAAAAAGGTGATGGATGCGGGTCAACTGGTTTCTGATGATCTGATTATTGGACTGGTGAAAGAGCGTATCGCCCAGGACGATTGTGCTAAAGGTTTCCTATTAGACGGTTTCCCACGCACCATCCCACAGGCAGACGCAATGGCCGCTAACGGTATCAGCATTGATCATGTGATTGAAATCGACGTACCTGACGAAGAAATCGTTAAGCGTATGAGTGGTCGTCGTGTTCACCCGGGTTCTGGCCGTGTTTACCACGTTGTGTTCAATCCACCTAAAGTGGAAGGCAAAGACGATGTGACGGGCGAAGACTTAGCTATTCGTCCAGACGACGAAGAAGCAACAGTACGTAAGCGCTTGGCGATTTACCACGATCAAACTAAGCCATTAGTTGAATACTATGGCAATGTTGCGGCTGCGGGTAATACCCAGTACAACAAGTTTGACGGTACTCAATCTGTTGCTGCCGTGAGCGAGCAATTAGCCAGCGTGCTGAAATAAGCCCTAGCCAAACTAATTACGAGAACAAGTTCTCAAATTAGGAAAAAGCCTGCATTTGCAGGCTTTTTTTATGGCTGAGTGGATGTTAGCCTGCGGGGGTAATTGGCTGATAAAAGGTACCACTTTGACTTCTCCTTCTCCTGCGTTTGGTGTGTTATTAGTGAATCTTGGCACTCCAGATGAACCTACTCCTCGCGCGGTTAAACGCTTTCTCAAACAATTTTTAAGTGATCCCCGCGTGGTCGATATGTCCCCTTGGCTTTGGCAGCCAATTCTGCAGGGCATCATCCTAAACACCCGTCCCGCAAAAGTGGCCAAGCTCTACGAGAGCGTGTGGACAGAGCAGGGCTCGCCGCTGATGGTGATTAGCGAGCAGCAGGCACAGAAGCTGGAAGCCGATCTCAGTGCCACCTTTAATCAACACATCCCCGTCGAACTTGGCATGAGCTACGGCAATCCCTCCATTGATGCCGGTATTGAAAAACTTAAGGCTCGAGGCGCTGAGCGTATCGTTGTGCTGCCATTATATCCACAGTATTCCTGCTCTACCGTGGCGAGCGTATTCGATGCGGTGGCGAACTATTGCACTCAGGTGCGCGATATTCCAGAGCTTCGCTTTAGCAAGCAGTATTTCGATCATAGCGCGTATATTGAAGCCCTAGCGCAATCGGTTCGCCGCCATTGGAAACTAAACGGCCAAGCGCAAAAGCTGATTTTATCCTTCCACGGCATTCCGCTGCGTTATGCCACCGAGGGTGATCCATATCCACAGCAGTGCTTCGCTACGGCCAAGTTACTGGCGCAAACCCTAGGGCTTGATGACGACCAGTGGCAGGTGTGTTTCCAATCTCGATTCGGTAAGGAAGAGTGGTTAACGCCCTATGCCGATGAATTACTCGGTCAATTGCCTGCAAAAGGCGTAAAAAGTGTGGATGTGATTTGCCCTGCCTTTGCCACCGATTGTCTCGAAACCCTAGAGGAAATCTCCATCGGCGGCGCTGAAACCTTCCTGCATGCGGGCGGGGAGAAGTATCAATTTATTCCCTGTCTTAATGATGATGAGTTACACATCGAGCTATTAAGACAATTAGTACAGGAACAGGCACAGTCCTGGTGTTAATGTAAACAGTCGATTTTACTGCCTTAATCTCAGCATTAAGCCTCTAGTTTCATGCTGATTTTATGGTAGAATCTGCGCCCCCTGAGGCAGGGAGTGGTTTTTTACACTTCCTCGCCTAGACTCATCATTTATTAGGACATGGCGGATATTTTTCGTCATTATGCCCATTAGCATGGATGCCAGGAAAAGAGAGCCACTATGAAGTTTCCCGGTCAGCGCAAATCGAAACATTATTTTCCGGTCAAAACCCGAGATCCTTTGCTTGAGCAACTGACTCAGCAACCTCAGCCTTTTGCGACCTATATCAGCGGTATCGACCAAACCTTGGTGGATATCGAGGCCAAGGTAGAAGATGAGCTGCTAAGTCGTTATAACTTACCTAAGGGCAATTCCACCTTAATCGATGATGCTAAGGCCCATGCGCTTTACCAAGAACTCAAAACGAACAATATGATTAGTGACGAGTTTGCTGGTGGCACTATCGGGAATACCGTCCATAACTATTCGATTTTGGCCGACGATCGCTCAGTGTTGTTTGGCGTAATGAGCCAAAACATTGAAGTCGGCAGTTACGCCTATCGTTATCTGTGTAATACCTCCTCAAAAGTTGACTTAAATTTCCTCCAGCCAGTAAATGGTCCTATTGGTCGCTGCTTTACCCTGATTTCCGATTGCGGCGAGCGTACCTTTGCAATTAGTAAGGGGGCGATGGATAAATTAACGCCTGAATATATCGATAAAGATGTGGTGCAGGGCAGTGCGGCGTTGGTGTTAACCGCCTATTTGATGCGTGCGAGCGGTGGCGATCGCATTACCGATGCCGCCATGTGTGCTATCGAATACGCAAAAGAAGCCGACGTGCCTGTGGTATTAACACTAGGCACCCGCTTCTTAATTGAAGAAGACCCGGTTTGGTGGCAAAACTTTATCAGTGAGCATGTCACAGTGCTCGCCATGAACGAGGATGAAGGCGAGGCGTTAACCGGCTTTCGTGATCCTTTGCTTGCCAGTGAAAAAGCACTGGAGTGGTGCGATATGGTGCTCACCACCGCTGGGCCCATTGGGCTTTATACCGCAGGTTACACCGATGATGCTGAAAAGCGCCAAACCACCCATACCTTGCTGCCAGGCGCGATTCCTGAATTTAACCGCTATGAATTTTCGCGTCCAAAACTTCAGCGTGACTGTGAAAACCCCATCAAGGTTTATGCGCATATTTCACCCTATATGGGCGGCCCTGAAAAAATCGGTAACACTAATGGTGCCGGTGATGGCGCGCTATCGGCCCTATTACATGACCTTGCGGCAAACACGTTCCACAAGACCAATGTGCCAGGTTCGAGCAAGCATAAGCGTGACGGCCTATGTTATTCATCCTTCTCGCAAATTTGTAAATACGCTAACCGCGTGGCCTATGAGGTGCTTGCACAGCACAGCCCTCGCTTATCCCGTGGGTTACCTGAGCGTGAAGACAGCTTAGAAGAATCCTATTGGGAAAGATAAGTTTCCAAAAGTGTACAAAAGGGCAGTAGCGGCTAGCGTTATTGCCCTTTTTGTTCTAGGGCTATAACGCCCTTAGTGACTGTGTGACATTTTATCAACAATTAAACTTAGGCTGCCCAATTTTTGCTACAGCCCATATCGAATAAGTGGTAGTGTTAGACCATTTACGTGCTCCCAATAACAGTGAATGGTTAAGGTGGAATTTTCGGTGAAAGCGCAGATTTTAAGAGAAATGAAGGTGCTTCAGGCTATCGAGCCTGAATTTGAAGTGCAGCGCCGTGTGGCGTTTATTAAAACTAAACTGAAAGATGCCCGCAGCAAGACCTTGGTGCTTGGGATAAGTGGTGGTGTAGATTCCTCCACCGCGGGCCGTTTATGCCAATTAGCGGTAGATAGCTTAAACAGCGAGCAACCAGAGGGCGGCTATCAGTTTATTGCCATGCGCTTACCCTATCAGATCCAAAAAGATGAGCATGAAGCCCAATTAGCCTGCCAATTTATCCAGCCGACTAAACTGGTCACGGTAAACGTACACCAAGGAGTGGACGGTGTGCATCAATCCACATTAACAGCGTTTGTGGAAGCTGGTCTACGCTCACCGGACGCGGCAAAGGTGGATTTTGTAAAGGGTAACGTCAAAGCGCGAATGCGTATGATCGCTCAATACGAAATGGCGGGCCTTTTAGGCGGCTTAGTGGTGGGAACCGATCACAGCGCTGAAAACATCACTGGCTTTTACACTAAGTGGGGCGATGGGGCCTGCGACTTAGCGCCTTTATTTGGTTTAAATAAACGCCAAGTGCGCCAATTAGCAGCCTACTTAGGTGCGCCAGAATCCTTAGTTTATAAGGCTCCTACCGCGGATTTAGAAGACAATCAGCCGCTGCTTGAGGATGAAGTCGCCCTCGGCTTAACCTATGAGCAAATCGATGATTTCTTAGAAGGCAAAGCGGTGGATGCGGCAGTGGAAGAGAAGCTTATCAATATCTATAAAGCGACTCAGCATAAGCGCCAAGCGATACCAACGATTTACGATTGATAGTCAGTCTTTTAAAAAGCACCCATTCGGGTGCTTTTTTGTTGGCATAAATTTGTGGGTTAAGGTGCTAGTTTGCGGCAATATAGGCACGGGTGAGTTCGATTAACGCATTGGAATATTGGCGATAATCCAGATAGGGAGTCGATAGGCAATGCTTAATGCTCGGACTGCCCAATTCAGGCTGGATGATATGGATTTTGCCTTCGGCATCTAATGTCTTGTGATACAGCGGAGTTAACCCCAAAAGCGTTGTTGCGACTTGACCGCAAACAAAATGGGTTTGTGCATGGGGGTGAAATGTGCGGCTACCAATCAGGATAACCTCATGTTGCTTTAGCAGTAAATTGTCGCGATAGCTGCGCCAGTCATCCCCTACAACACAAATTTTTGCCATAATAGTGAGGACCTTACGCCAATGATTCCCATTAAGTGCGATAAGCTTTTCACAGGCATCAGGGTGCTGAACATCCCAATTAGTATCTAGTAATGGGGCATTGGGTAGATAAAACGCATAGCTTGGGTTGGGGGCGCCAATTAGCATGAAGGTTCACTTGACTGGTTAAAACTGGTGCCATACTAACGCGAAATCCGTTGAGCGAAAACGTTAATTAAGCGAGAGCGGCATTAGCCTTGATAATTTTATGACTCGCAATTCATTGTCATTGTTTGATTTTTAACGCCTAGGGGCATAAATGAAAGCCATTATTATTGGTTCGACTAAACATCTGTTGATGGCTGCAGGCTATGCCTTGCTCGGGATTATACTTACAGCCCTGATCGGCGGCATTTATTTTTTGAACTCCCGCCCCGATTTATCCCTGTGGCATACCACAGAACTTAAAAATGAATTTCGCTATAACACTAAAATTGAACACTTTAGTGAATACTTGGCCCTTGAGGACAAATTGTTTGCCGAGCTAGAAACTAAGGTGTTACAGAAAGTGCCTGCGTCGGAAGTTTCTCCGGTAAATCGCTATGTGAAGGACAGTCTTTCAAATCCAAGTCATTGGCGAAACAATTGGAATCGCAGTTTCGAGTGGCCAAAGGAAAATGCCGAGTTTGGGGTGTTATTGCTCCATGGTATGTCAGATTCACCCTATGCGATGTCGAATTTGGCCTTACATTTTAAGGGTAAGGCACATGTGTTGGGGCTGCGATTACCTGGTCACGGCACGATTCCAAGCGGTTTAGTTAATCTTTATTGGCAGGATTTAGCCGCTGCCGTAAATTTAGCGACAGCCCATATGAAACAAAAGTTAAACGGCAAACCTTTATTTGTTGTTGGGTTTTCAACAGGGGCGGCAACAGCGCTTAATCATGAGTTAGAACGGATTAACCAGAACCAGCCGGCGGATTTTGCAGGGATGATCTTTTTATCCCCAGCAATTGCCCTTGACCCAATTGCTGCCGCGGCGCGTTGGCAGAGTTGGTTAGGACGGGTGCTTAATTTGGATAAATTGCAATGGAACAGTATTCAGATGGAATACGATCCTTTTAAGTACACCTCATTTGCAGTGAATGCGGGGGATGTTGTGTATCAATTAGCACTGCGTAACCAAAGTCTGTTGAGTGGTTTAACCGCAGAGCAGTTATTACAAATCCCATCCATTCTGACTTTTCAATCCGTTGTCGATGCGACAGTATCGACTCCCGCGGTCTTACAGCAGCTTTATCAAGCATTACCCGAACATGGGCATGAGTTAGTGTTGTTTGATATCAATCGGATTGCGCTGAACAGCAAGATGATGCCAGATGATCCTTTAGCACTGTTATTACCGCCAGTTTCGCAGCAGGTGCATTACCGCGGCACATTAATTGAGAACATCAATAGCGACACAACGCAGGTTCAAGCGCGTGAGTTTGGGATTTCGACAGGGGAAAATCTCGCGCCTCAGATTGAACCACTCAGTCTCGAATGGCCTGCTGGCGTGTACTCCTTATCCCATGTGGCATTGCCATTTTCGGATAATGACAGTCTTTATGGTAATAAAACCCGTGAGAATGCGACTCGCATTCAAATCGGTGCATCTGCGCCAAGGGGAGAGCGGGGTGTTTACAGTGTGCCCGCGGCCGAAATGCTGAGGCAAAAGTGGAATCCCTTCTATGGCTATATGATTTCGCGCATTGATCAATATCAAACGGCCCATATGGGCAATTGAGATATTGAATATCTATAGTGTTCACTCAGCACAGCTTGCGTTTCGAAGACAGAATTGATCCGTGTTGAGTGTTCTGGTTCTGATTGGGCTGAGCTTAATAGGATTGATTTTGATAACAGGGCTAACGATTTAGCCCTGTTGTTAATTCTAGTGCAGAAAAGGCTAGCCAATGAGCGTGCACACCACGCAATTGCGTCCTTTTTCTTTTGCCGCATACAGGTTTTCATCGGCCTGTTTTAACCAAGACTGTAGATCATTACTGTAGGATGCATCGGCGATTATGGCACCGATACTTACGGTCACACTAAAGGTCATGCCGTCGACAGGATTGATGATAGCTGCGGTTGAAAGTTTTTCACGGAATTCATTAAGGTGTTGCTCCACCTTAAACACATTGCACATGGGTAGGATCAGCACAAATTCTTCACCACCATAGCGACATAGCAAATCGACATCCCGTTTAAAGTGTCCCGATAATACTTCAGCCATCACTTTTAAACATTCATCCCCGGCTAAATGACCATAGGTATCATTGACTTTTTTGAAGAAATCTAAGTCGAGGAGTACTACCGCAATGGCATCATCACCACGTTCACATAAGTCCTGAATTTGTAAAAATTGTTTCTCCGTATAGCGGCGATTATAGAGGTTGGTGAGGGAGTCGCGCTCAGCCATCTCCTTTAATTTCAGGTTAGCAATTTCCAAATCTTGGGTTCGTTGTTTAACTTTATCTTCGAGTTCAAGTTGGTTATTTAGCAAGGCCTGTTGATTTGACTCTAGGCTTTCATATAGCGAATAAATCTCTATTGGCGTGCTGCTGTCGAGTAATCCCTTGGCAAACTTTTCTTTATTGATTTTGCCATCTTCACCTTGGCTAAAATGGTTTGCGAGTAGGGCTAGAGGGGTGGTTGTCAGTCGGCTTATCGCTTTAGCTATGATGATTGCGCCCGCCATGCTAACGAGCAATAACATAATCGTTTTCGTATATTGTTCTTCCGTTAACTTCAGCAGCGGAATGAAAGGTTCAAGCACATAGATTTGCCAGCCATTTTTCAGAGTATGGTGGGCATAAATAAATTCTGGGGTCTCTGTATCTGCCTGATTAATGTTCATTAAGTGCAGGTTTGTATGATAATCGTTGTTACCTAAGGTGAAATTAAACTTAGTTAAAGGGCTCAGCGCTAAGTTATCTGATGCATAAACAATGTTGGATTTATCGTCAAGAATGACAATTGACTGGGTTTCGTGGTGCTGGTTCTGGTTGTCAACATGGTCGAAATAGTTCAAATCTAAGCTACCTTCGACTATACCGATGGCCTTTTCTTGAGCCTCATCGAATATAGGTGCACTGATGGCAATAATAATCCCTTGCCCGATACCGCGGCCAACGAATACTGGTGAAACAAAGGTTCTATGATGTTTGAAGGTTTCGATAAAGTAATCCCTGTCTTTAACATTAATATTTTTATTCATATTGTTGATTTGATGTAATCTTTCAAGTGGACTACCCGCAACGATTTCTCCCTGTTCATTCGCGATTAACATCGTATTAAAATTGTTATTTAGGCTTTGCACACTACTCAACATATCCTGCCATTGGTCGACGGGGATTTTGGCTGCGCTGATAAATTTCCCCATAATAGATACGGCACGGGTATTCGTATCGAGGTAGGTCTCGGTGGCATGGCTTAGAAAAATACCTGTATCGTTAAGGTTACGTTTTATTAGCTCTTGCTGCTTATTCAAAAAGTAATGGTTAAACACTAAAGAAGAGGTCAGTAAACTGATGGTAGTGATAATGATAAAGAGATAGCTCAAATGGGAACTAAAACTGCGGCGGTTGTGATACTCAAGTTTATTTTTCATGTGCCACAGTTTGGGAATGGCAAAAACGCAAAGCTCACCTAACGTGGTGTAAAATATCCCATTAAATGCCTGTTTTATGGTGGTAAAAGGAATATGGCTGATTGACATTCCGGTAATCAACCAAAGATACAAACCCATTAAAGGCAGCCCGAGGAAAACCCAATAACCAATATTGGCGTAAAGTATCGGAAATTCCTTGCGTCTGGCATAACCGAGCCAGACCGCTTCCAGAAGAAAGACTAAGTAAACGTGGGCACTCGACCAAGCAATCATTAAGCCAGTAGCCGTAAATAAAGCGGTAAACAAGGCGTACCAAGGGCCGAGTAAAATGGCAACAATGACCACAGCAGCATTGCCCAAGATTAACTGGACGTTAGCGAAAAGTGGTATCGGATAGAGATTTAGCAACAGACCAATCAGGCCTAATGCGGTCGCCAACTTTAAATGTGTGGCATTCACAGCGGATAGACGCAAATTTAAATCCCTTTAGTCAAAATAATGCTTATAAAGCAATCGATTGCACTAAACTTTCAGCTATTCAAGCTTAGCAGATGTTTGTTGATTGGATCTTTTAATACATTCGTTACTCCGTTTTAAGTCTCGAAAAGTATGAACTGCACTGAATTAACGGGATTATCCATAAAAAACTAACACTTCAGCTTAGAAACTAATCAGTTAAGCAATAACAGCACATTAACCACTTGCGTCGTGGCAGGGCACTTGCTAAAGTCTGCCTCACTTAGGATAAACCCCATCAATTGTGTTCTAAGTAAAGTGGTTAGGTTGTCCAAAATAAACTCTTAACTACTCGAGATATTCGGTATGTAGCGCAGCCCGGTAGCGCACTGTCATGGGGTGTCAGGGGTCGGAGGTTCGAATCCTCTCATACCGACCAAATTATAATACATCAAAGCCTGCAACTAGCTAGTTTGCAGGCTTTTTTGTTTTCGTCACTTGGCAGATTCAGTTTAATTGCGGTGCTCGCAATTCGTTATCCCCAAGCCATAAGTACCTATTTCACTCATTCATCATTCACGTAAAATCATTTGCTTTATCGTAATATGTCAGCTGTTTAGGTTAGGCGATGTATGGTATTACAGTTTGATTTGACACTTTTTTATCAGCCGATAAAAGGTACTTCGTGAAACATTAAGTTGCCTTGCGGCGGCCGAAATATTGTGTTTATTGTCTATGATGGCCTTAAGTAAGTTTTCCGCATTGAGTAGGGAATTCTCGGAAGGATTTTGTCGCCTTGAAGTTATTAACTCTTCTAATCCTAAATCCCGTGGGCTAATTGATGGGGGTTCAGCCATCACGGCTCCACGGCGGATCCGGTTCTGTAGTTCACGTACATTGCCTGGCCAGGCATAATGTTTAATAGCATGTTTGGCCTCATCACTAAATGACAACAGCGGGTAACTTGGGTGTTCTTGAGCCAAAAAGAGTTCCGCTATTACCATAATATCACTCATATATTCTCGTAAAGAAGGGACATGCAGACGCAGCACATTGATTCGATGGAAAAGGTCCTCCCGAAAGCGTCCCTCCTCAACTGCAGTCTCCAAATCTTGATGTGAGGCAAACAAAAGACGACAATCAACGGCTTGAGCTTGGGTTGAACCAATGCGATAAATGTGTTTTTCATCGAGGAACTGTAACAAATTAACCTGTAATTCGAGGGGGAGGTCGGCGATTTCGTCGAGAAATAATGTTCCCCCCTGTGCTTGCTCTAGATAGCCTAAATAGCGTTTCTCTGCGCCAGTAAAGGCACCTTTTTCAAACCCAAAGAGCGTTGATTGAATTAATGTGGGGGGAAGGGCTCCACAGTTTAGTGCAATAAAGGGGCCTTCGTGCCGAGCTGATAAATGGTGTAGCCATTTGGCACATAATCCTTTCCCTGTTCCAGTTTCTCCACTTATTAAGACCGTTTGATCCGATTGACCCAATTTGTCTAAATCCTTTCTTAGCTTTTGAAGACTAGGATGCTTGCCTAGAATGGGTGGCAGTGTTTGGGGATATAAAGAGGATGCTAAGGTTTTACCATTCAGTTTGGCCATACCGTAGGCGTGGCCCAGTGAATCGTTTAAACGTAACCAATCTAATGGCTGATGAAAATAATCATTAAAATGCTCAGCTAGAATGTGCTTACAGTCCCTATTAAGCTGACCCTCTGTAATGGCTGTCCAGCGTAATTTGGGATGAAAAACTTTAATTTTACTCAGATTTTCAGTCAGTTCCTTTAAATGCAATGGCTTGGCGTCGACCGTGGCGATTGCCACATCGATTTGATAATTATCCATAATCTTAAGTGCTGATTGCGCATCCAGTGCTGTAAGAACGAACCAATCAAATGGCGCTAGCTGCTGTTTTACATCGGGTAACTTTTCATGGGGATCCAGTATTAACAGCTGGCGTTGATTGAAGCTCGCTAATTCGGGTGTTGCCGGCATAGTTGGGCGCATACACGTCAGAGCGTTGGAGTGCTTCTGCAGTTAAGTGTAGGTTGTGCATTCTGCGGCCTCAAGCTTGAAAACATCAACCTTTGGATCTAGCGTAAAATTAAATTGACTATTTTACAGTGTGATATGTTTTAAATTGAGATGATGGAAAGATCAAACAGAACCCTGATGAGGTTCAAGCAGCAATTGGCTATGTTCACCAATATCGGCAAAAGGGGTGACAAGTAAGTAGTTTGCTTAGTTTATGCTATAAACCACTAGGAAGCGTGATTGGACTAACCAAAGCTGAGTTCTAATGAACGACAAATACGATTTCTGCCCTGTCGTTTAGCATTAATCATAGCTTCGTCGGCAAAATTGACTAATGCACTAAGTAACTGCAGGGGATCATAGTCGGGTGCGATGTGTTCAAGGGCTAGGGAGGTAACCCCAAAACTCGCAGTGCAGTAGATTTTTCGCCCATCATACTCCAAAGGCGTACTAGCAAATGCTTGCCTTATGCGTTCTGCCAACTGCGCGGCGTGTTCTTGAGTGGCATTAGGAAGCAAAATGGCAAACTCTTCGCCTCCAATTCTGGCCAGTATATCGGTTTTGCGAATAATGTCCTGTGCAAGGTGAGCAACGTGTATCAAAGCCGCATCTCCCGACGCATGCCCCCATAAATCATTGATTTGTTTAAAATGATCAAGATCAAACATGATTACCGCTAAACTTTCCTTTAGTCGATGGGTTTGATGAACCATTTGTATACCCAGATTAAAAAATGCACGACGATTATTGATCTGGGTGAGCATATCGGTATCAGCTTGTTTTTCAGCAAGGGATTTTGCGATTAACAGCTCCATTTCCATGGACTTTCTGTCCGTAATGTCGAAGGCGATTTCAATCCTTACGAGGCGTCCATCTGTCCAACGAATAGCCTGATCGCGACATTGGTACCATCTACCATTAAGGGTATTTTGAAATTCCCAAACATATACCCCATTCGGATTCCCCTCAGTATCAAGCAGTCTATGATTAGTGCAAAAATTGCAGGGTGAGGTTTGACCCGATTGAAGCAACTGATAACATTTTTTGTTTCTTGCGCTGCCCCATTGAGCAAGGCCGTAGTCGTTTAGATACAGTACTTCGTATGTTTTGAGATCGGACACATAAACCAGTGCGTCCAAACAGTTCAGGATAGTATCAATTGCTTCTTTATCGTGGGAAGTGTTTGTTCCCTGGGTTGCTTTCGTCATTGAGAAACCGTTATTCAATAAAACACTAAGTCTATGTATAAACAATTGTGCCAAGTTGTTTCTAAGGAATACTCGTAAAGAATCAGCATGTATAAGATGATTTAACTGTGATTATGGTGATTTATTTCTATCAAGTATAGATAGGGTATTACTTTCTATGTTACTTAATTAAAAGTCTAAATTTTACTTCTTAAAAACTTGATAGCTTTCTGCGCTCTCTGGGTTAGAGGCCATTCGGCGCGGTGAATAAGCCAGAGGGTATCGACGACCTGACTACCACATTCAATCACGCTGATTTCCTCTTGCCGCTCAAAGGCTTTACGGGCGTAGCGTGGCAGTACGGTAAAACCAAGTCCTTTAGCAACTGGTTCGAGTATAAGGCTGATTTGATTCGTAAAACCACGACAAGGTATTTCTTGAATACTGCGGCTTCCTGGATATTTTCGGCTCAATAGCCGAGTTGCCATTGCTTCCCCATCGGGGTGAGAGATAAAGCCAAGTCGTTGTAAATCTTGCCAGTCTTCAATTTGCATTCCTGCAGGTACCACGAGTTCAAGCGGCTCCTCGGTAAAGTGACTACTGCAAATACTGGGATCCGTTGGTTTAAAAGCCACTATGCCAATTTCGTGTTGATTGTTAAGGATGGCATTGAGAATTTCCTTATCCGGCGCAAACCGATGATGAATCGTAAGCTTAGGATAACTAGCTTGTAATTCAAGCAGTAGTGGAAATAGGGTTAAGCCAATGCTGCCAGGGGTAATAAGACTGATATCGCCGGTATGGGGATCATCTTCTGTCAGCTTTTGCTGCAGTCGTTTTTCGGCGCAGGAAATGTCATTAACATAGGCTAAGAGGCTTTGACCTATCGGAGTAATTTCGAGTTGGCGACTGCGGCGGATAAACAGTGGTCCATATTCGGCTTCAAGTCGACTGATGTGTTGACTCACTGCTGCTTGCGTAATGCCGATGGTTTCAGCGGTACGGGTAAAGTTTCCCTTTTCAACCAACACGGCAAAGGTGTGGAGCCACAGTGGATTAACCATAATAAATTTTTATCAAAGCCATAATCTATAGATACTTTTAATTATGACACTTTAGCCTTAGTCTGTCGTCAATGTTGTTCATTACAATCTAGAGATCCCCATGTCACAGTTATTTTCTCCTTTTAGTTTAAAAAGTATCACCTTGAAGAACAGAATCGCCGTGGCGCCTATGTGTCAGTATCAGGCAAAAGATGGCTTAACCAACGAGTGGCACCATGTGCATTATGCGAGCCTTGCCCGTGGCGGTGCTGGCCTTGTCGTGGTTGAAGCTACCGCAGTTTCCCCAGAGGGACGTATTACACCAAGGTGTTTAGGCCTTTGGAATAATGAACAGGCCGCAGGACTTGCCAAGGTTGCAAGTTCAATTAAGGGAGCTGGGGCCGTTGCAGGTATCCAAATTGCCCACGCGGGTCGCAAGGCTAGTGCCCATATTCCGTGGGAAGGGGATGACCATATTAAAGACGGTGAGGAGGCTTGGGATACCATTTCGCCATCCAATGTTCCCTTCGGTGCTAATTTAGGTAAAGTGCCTAAAGCAATGACAAAAGCGGACATCGAGCGGGTTAAGGCAGATTTTGTGGCGGCTGCGAAGCGTGCGTTAGATGCAGGCTTTGAATGGCTAGAACTGCATTTTGCCCACGGTTATTTAGCCCAAAGCTTCTTTTCAACTTATGCCAACCAACGTACCGATGAATACGGTGGTGATGCCGCTGGTCGTGGTCGCTTCTTGCTCGAAACCTTAGCCGCCGTTCGCGAAGTATGGCCAGATCATTTGCCATTAACAGCGCGTTTTGGTGTGATTGAATTCGATGATAAGGATGAGCAAACCCTTAATGAATCTATTCAGTTGGTAAAGCAATTTAAACAACTGGGCTTGGATATGCTAAACGTGAGTATTTGCTTCTCGACCCCTACGGCGAATGTGCCTTGGAGCCCTGCCTTCCTCGCGCCGATTGCTGAGCGCGTGCGCCGTGAGGTCGGCTTACCTGTGGCGACTTCGTGGGGAATGGATAATCCACACCATGCCGAGCAGTCGATTCAAGACGAGCAAATGGATTTGGTGATGATTGGTAAAGCGTTTTTAGCCAATCCAAATTACCCATATCAGATGGCGCAAATCCTTAAGGTATCTCGCCCATCTTGGGTGTTGCCTTCATCCTACGCCCACTGGCTTGAGCGTTACTCGACGGTTTAATCCACTTAGGGTTTCACTTTTCGATAAAAAAGCCCCACAGTGTGGGGCTGTTAATATTTAAGGCAATCCCGCTTACTGTTTAATGGTTGTATAAGCGTCTGCCTTCACGCATCACTTCAATCAGCTCTGGCGCACTCATTTTTTTGCGTAATCGACGCTCAAACTGCTCATCATAAATGCGATACTTACCGTGACGGTCGATGACAGTCACTTCGTGTTGTTGGTAGATGGCAAAGATGCGGCTGTCACCGATATAAATCCACGTTTCTTGATTTGGTTGCAGCAAGCTGCGCCCAGCACTGTAGTCTGAAGTATTGTTGGTGCAACCCAGTACATGGGTCATTAAGGTTGGCACTAAGCCATAGTGGCTGGTGCGATAGTTAACCTTTGCCGCAACTGGATTTGGCCAATGGATAACCATCGGCACTTTGACACTTTCGGGGGATAAATTACGCATGGCTTCATCGGTGTTACTGGTAAAGACTTTTCCGTTAACCCCAGTTATAACGACTAAGGTGTCCTTAGGCAATTGCGTCACTATCGACTCAAGTTGCTTGTCGATGAAATTTAACGACTGGCGATATTGATTGAATAACACCTTTTGCGCTGGTTTTAACGGATTGGTGGGTTTTACCGTTTCAATCCCAAGGAAGCCTACGGGTGTATCGAAGTTTTCTGGCGCTTTAAGATTAACGAGGGCAAACCAAGGTACAGTTTGTTGACCTTGCCATTCAGTAAAGCTTGCGGCCGAATGTAAATCCGCATCGGCGCTACCGTTCGTTTCAACAGCTATTTTGGCGTTAAAGTCGCTGAACATCGCCTGTGCTGAGCGCTGATTCATATTACTTTCACCGATAAACAGACCTAATTGATAACCCGCCTGCTTAAAGGTTTCGGTTAACACGGGGCGAGTGGTGTTAAACACCCTTGCATCGCCATAGCTGCCCTGCAGACCGTACATGAGGGCGAACATGCCAGACTTAAACTGATTTCCACCACTAAAATGCTCGGTGAAATTCTGATTTTGCTGCATAAATTGAGTTAAAAAGGGCATGGTCTTGGCATCGACCATATCGGCCCGCAAGCTGTCGATGGTGAGCAGTAATACATTAGGTTTGCTATCGGCCTGACATTGCAGTGGTTCTGTCGGATAGTTTAATGTCGAATTGAGGCGATTGACCTCTTCTTCTGTCTGAGGCGCACCATCAATCCCGTGACTTTCCATAAAGGAGCGCGCGGTCGCAGGGTATGATAAAGGATAGGTTTCATCGAAACGGGTAATTTCAGTGATGTCAGCGGCATCGGCCCAAATATGCACTAAATGACTGCTGACAAAACAAATCCCGACAACAGCAAGTACCTTGTTGCCTAATTGCAGGCGCTGAATTTTATCGATGCGCTTCCAAAGGAAATTGGCAGCGGTGAGTTCAATGAGCGCGATGGCAATAGGCGTAACAATATAGGAAGTCCCATGGAGCAGGGCACTTAAATCTGCCCAAGCCAAGTCGAAGGCAAAGGGACTTAAGTGCAGGCCGTAGTCGGCGTAAACGATGGTGTCGTAAAGCAAGATACACAGACTGATGGTCGCAATGAAGGCGGCGACGCCCCGTAATATCTTGGAATAGGGTAAAATCAATGTCAGTGGGAACAGGCAGACCAAATAGACGATAAAGGCGAGAAAGCTGAACTGGCCAATGGTACTGACGGCTAAGTAGCCCCAACCAAACCAAGTCTCGGGGTATCCGACGGTACTGAGATAACGGCTACCGACTAACATGGCGAGAAAGCCATTAAAGAAGGCGAACCAATGTCCCCAGTTGACGAGACGAGATACGCGATCGCGACTCATTTGCTTTTTACGCTCGACCATAATGATCCGCTTATTCCTCAAAGACGTTGTATCTTATTATGTTTTAACGATGATAACTCGTCTAACTTAATTGGATTTCACCGATTGTGCGAGCGCTTTAGCAAATTGCTCCGCCACGGCTTGGCGAGATTCACTCGGCACTTTGCGCTCCAGCAAATGGGTAACACAGTTACCTAAGGCCATCAGACTTAAATCAGTGGGGGCTTTGTGCTTTTCGAGTACCGCTAAAATCTCGGTGATCAATGATTCAACTTGCGTATTTGAGTATTTCGATTGGATTGCCATAATCAAAAAATGTTTCACTTTGGAATGGATTAGCGGCATATAATAACGGATTTATTCCAGCATCACTATCAGGGCTTATGAGTATTAACATCGAACAAGCAATTATTCACGAGATTTCCCAGGACAGTCAGGGTCAATTACGTTGCCGATTACGGCCCCAGCCATTGCTGAACAGCCAAGCCGTTGAGATGATGTTGGATGAATTGCATCAAACCTACACCAGTAAATCCGGTAAGGGCTTTGGCTTTTTTGGTGTCCATGGTGACGATGGTGAGGCCAATCCTGCCTTTGCCAATGCCCTGAGTGAATACCGCGCCGGCAACTTGGGCTTTGTGGATTTCTCCGGTCAGGCGAGTAAATTGCTGCAGGAAGAGTTAGCCAAATACGATTTTAGCCAAGGCGGCTTTTTGCTCTTATCTTGCTACACCCATATGGCGAGTGACTTCCTCTTTGTGGCGCTACTGAGTGCAAAATCGTCGATGACGGTACTTGACGATATGGAGCTGTCACAAAACAATCACTTAGATTTGAGCAACATTCAACTTGCGGCTCGAATCGATTTAACCGAGTGGCAAGCCGATAAAGAGTCACGTAAGTATATCTCCTTCATTCGTGGCCGCGCTGGCCGTAAGGTTGCCGACTTTTTCCTCGACTTTATGGGCTGCGTCGAAGGGGTTAACACTAAAGCGCAAAACAAAACCCTGATGAACGCCGTTGAAGACTTTGTCGCCAGCAGTGAACTCACTAAGGAAGAGCGTCAGCAGTGTCGCGATAAGGTATTTGAATATTGCTCAGAGCGTTTCGATGCGGGTGCTGATATTGAGATCAAGGACTTAGCCGATGAACTTGCCGATCAAGGTATGGATTCCTTCTATGACTTTGCCCGTGGCGGCAGTTATGAGCTGGATGATGAATTTCCCGCCGATAAATCGACCCTAAGACAACTGAAGAAATTCTCTGGCACGGGCGGTGGCGTCACCCTAAGTTTCGACGGCGGCCATTTAGGCCAGCGAGTTATTTATGACCCAATTTCGGACACGATTTTGATCAAAGGTGTCCCTGCAAACTTAAAAGATCAGCTGGACCGTCGTCTAAAGGGTGAATAATCCATTCACTGAATTGATAAAGAAAGCCGAGGTTTATCCTCGGCTTTTACTTTCCATCAATTGATAAGGAATCGGAGCAACTTACACGCACTTATCCTTTGGGCTGTTCCTAACTCGCTCCTAAAACTGGCAATTTCATCACTCGGTTTTATGGCCTATGCTGTTGCTTTGGGCAAAAAACACCGCAGGACAATTCATTGCTCGCGGTGCGCGGCATAATTGATTAAAATCCTGAGTCTATATCTGGGTTGTTTGAGTGACCTTATTCAAGTGTGATTGCTCAAATGAGTGTGCTCGGCTATTGCCAAGTGGCACTGTACCCTGTTGTGGTGGACTGTTTTTCCGCCGAGGAGCGTAAATGCAACTGTTTGTTAAAGATTTAACTGTGATTGATTTTTCCTATCTGTGCCCAGTTCGCGGCATGGTAGGGGAAAGTTGGATTGTTGATGTATTGCTTGAGGGCGGGCTGGATCACCAAAACATGGTGCTCGATTTTGCCAAGGTAAAACGTACCATCAAGCACACCATAGATGCGGTGGCCGATCACCGTTTATTAGTGCCAACCGCTTGTAGTAGTGTTCGTTGGCAGCAACAAGGTGACCGAGTCTGGATGGACTTTGATAGTAAAGCCGGTGAAATCCACCTCGCTTGTCCATCACAGGCTTTTGCACTGGTTCCCTCCGAGCAGATTGATATCGAAAGCGTGACCGCCTTCCTGCAAAAAGCCCTGCGCGAAACCCTGCCAGATAATGTTGAGGGGATTACTTTAACCCTGAGACATGAAGTGTTAGAGACACCTTATTACCATTACAGCCATGGTCTGCGTAAACACGACGGTAACTGCCAACGTATCGCCCATGGACATCGCAGCCCTGTCAACGTGTTCGAGAATGGTGCTGCGGCGCCAAAATGGGATGAGTATTGGGCTAAGCGTTGGCACGATATCTATTTAGGCAGCGAAGAGGATTTAGTGTCTGTTAAGAGCCTTAATCTGTCACCGCAAACTAAAATTAGCGATGATAGCCACTATGGTTTTCATTATCAGGCGCCGCAGGGGGATTTTCAGCTTGCTATGCCAAAGAGCAGTTGCGATATCATTCCCCACGATACCACGGTAGAACTGCTCGCCGATTTTATGGCAACAACGTTAGCGACTCAGGTGCCAAGTAGCCACTTTACTGTGATTGCCTATGAGGGTGTCGGTAAGGGTGCCATCGTCTCTAAGGGCGCGTCATCACGCTAGCGCCTAAGTGAGATAAATCATTCAATAAAGCCCACCTTGGTGGGCTTTATTGTTACGATAACTACGAATGTTCGACTTGTTGAGCGTACCTACAGTGTCTAGCCTGTGGTTTCGATGTCGATTTACCTAAGCTTAAAATAAGGATTTGTGAAAATGTTTGCATGGTTAAATAAAGTACCTGTGGTGAGTAGCTCTGCTAACTTCTCTTTAATTTCATTCATTCGATCAAAAAAATTCAACGCAGTTTTGGCATTATTATCCTTGGTGAGCCTGTCTGCTGCCGCGGAGGTGAGCTTCGAAGGGAAATTTGAGCAGGGCGCTCTTATTCGTGGTAAAGCGCCAGCAGGCACAAAAGTCAGTTTAAATGGCGAAGCGCTTAAGATGACAAGCGATGGGCATTTTGTCTTTGGGTTTGATAGGGACGCACAACTCTCACAGCAATTAACCTTGGTTTATCCCGATGGTTTGACTGAGGTTAAACCTTTGTCAGTCGTAAAGCGTGAATACGATATTCAAAGTGTTAAGGGGATCAGCAATAAAATCATGAAGCCCGATCCCGTAGCTCAAGAAAGAGCGGCCAAGGATACGGCTCAAGTGAAAGCGGCGCGTAATACTTTTAGCGAGCAAACCGCATTTTTACAATCCTTTATCTGGCCTTTGACGGGACGTATTTCTGGCGTTTATGGCAGTCAGCGGATTTATAACGATGTGCCGGGTAACCCACATTTTGGTGTCGATGTGGCCGCAAAAACCGGCACTGTGGTGGTCGCGCCCGCCGATGGGATGATTAGCCTGTCTGTACCTGATATGTTTTATTCTGGCGGTACCCTTATTATCGACCATGGCTATGGCGTGAGTTCAAGCTTTTTGCACTTAAGTAAGCTCTATGTAAAGTCTGGGGAAACCGTTAAACAGGGGCAGGCTGTAGCCGAGGTGGGCGCAACCGGTCGTGCCAATGGCCCGCATCTCGACTGGCGTTTAAATTGGTTCCAAATGCGACTCGATGCCAGCACGATAGTGCCGCCAATGGCTGAGGTGTTAGCGGCAGAAAAGGCGCAGAAGCAAAAATAGTTCAATAAGCGCGATGGCCACCAAGGAAGGTTGGCCATCGTGAAGCCAGTGATTGTATTCACTGAACGAGATACCTGCGAAGGTCGTAAATTTAATCCGCTGGTAGGTTAATTACGAGGATTGCAAAATGCCAAGGTTAAAACCGGAGATTTTTTCTAGCGCGATACGGCAGAATATGGCCTCATTCTCAGGGATTGGGGGTTGGCCAGGAGCATAATATTTAGCGTCACGAAGGTGAATAAAATTCCTTTCACCATTATCGAGTGGTTCATTTTTTTGATTTTTTGACAGGTAATCTCGTATCCCTTCATCAATAGAGGAGGTGATGAAATTGTTCTCCATGAATTTATCTTTGCTAATGATAAATCCAGACACTAGAAATCCATCGACAAGAAGCGTGATGCCAGTTTCAATAGGGGCTTCTGATTCTGAGAATTTAACCACAAGTTCCAAAATTAAATCTTTCATGCTGTATCCCTCGGCTTACTTAAGTATCTAACTCAGACGTTTCAGTAAACCTAGCTTGAATTGCCTTAATTCTCAATGATTGAAAACAAATAATTAATACACAACAGTAGGTTAATGGCATCAAAAAGCGAGATAAACTCAGTTCTACATTGTTTCAATGCTGCAACTCGAATTACACGTAGATGCAATCACATTGTTATTTTCGAGTAAATTACCCTTTCCCTTGCTGGCCAATCATTTAATGTGATGTTCGATTGTGAACTGAAAATGGTGTTAGTTTCGCTAAGCTCATGTTTAATCTCGAGCAGGGGTAATTGCAGTGAGGGAAAGTGGCCAACGGCTTCAAACGAATTGAAGCCGTACGTTATTGTCACAGGGCTAAAGCGGCTTAATATTCTGATTCATCCTGAAAAAGTTGTTCGGGTCGTATTTGGTTTTAATTTCCTGAAGTCGCTGATAGGTTGGGCCGTAGGCCGATTCAGTTCGCTCGGTTTCATCTTGAGTTAAAAAGTTCACGTAAGCGCCACCACTTGCAAAGGGCTTGGTATCGTTGAAAAAATTACGCGCCCATTGAATACAGTGATTGTCTTCCTCTGCGCTTTCCCATCGTCCGTGAACATTCAGCACGTATTTGGCATCCCGACAAGAATAGGCCATGGCTTCTGGATCGGGTGTTGCCGTTGCGCAGCCAATCGATGCGATAAAGATTTCACATTGATTGGAGGGCAACGTACTGGCGTACTTGATGACGGCGTCAATGGCACCTTCAGTTAGCACGGTAAAATTATGGGACTTCCAGTAATTTCTGGCTCCCGGAGTGAGCAGTGGATCGAAGGCTTGCTGCCAAAGACTAAATGGTTGTACGCCAACGTGCTCGCCATAGGGCGTGCCAAACTTGCGTAAGGGGGCTATCAATTTTTCACCTTCAGACGGTTCACCAAGATAGCAGAGGGCGAGGGCAACGATTTCTTTCCCATGAACGTCTTCTGGGAGGAAGGGCAATGGCGGCGCTTTGCGAGTGACCATCCAGACACTTAAATCAGCCGGTGCACTGGCTGTAAACGCGGCCAATTGGGTGATGATGGATTTTGCCTGCGTAAATGGAAACACGATGAGTCCGCTAAGCACATCGGGCCCTACGGTATGCAGCTGAAATTCGAATTCGGTGACAATCCCGAAATTGCCTCCGCCGCCTCGTAGCCCCCAAAATAGATCGGCATTTTCGGTATCGCTTGCCTTTAGAACTTGGCCATCGGCGGTCACTACAGTTGCAGAAACAAGGCTATCAATGGTCATTCCGTATTTACGACTTATCCAGCCAAAGCCGCCACCTAAGGTTAACCCTGCAATGCCGGTCGTCGAGTTAATCCCGACGGGAACCGCTAAACCATGTTTTTGTGTTGCGTCATCGACATCGGCCAAGGTACAACCCGGTTCTACCAATGCTATCTTTGTTTCTGGATTTACTTTGATTTGGTGTAAGAGGGAGAGGTCTATCATCATGCCATCATTGCAGACCGCATTTCCCGCAATGTTATGTCCGCCGCCACGTACTGCTACCAATAATTGATTTTCCCGAGCAAAATTAACAGCTTTGACCACATCTTCGCAGGATTTACAACGAGCGATCACTGCAGGCTTACGATCGATCATGGCATTCCAAATTTGTCTTATTTCGTCATAGTTGGGATCTGTGGCTAAAAGGACGTCACCGCCAAAGTGGGTTTTGAAATGTTCTATGCCCTGTTTTTCTATATTAGTCATACGATTCACCTCATCTGGCTGATATGAGTAATCGCGAACATAGAAATGTATTATTTCCAACGACATTCAGAATACTCACTACAAAACAGAGACTTAATAGCTCTGTTTACGATTTCTGTCTGAACTGTGTTTTGCATGTAATATGAAGCATTCTATTAATTTTAGACTTCAACGCCAACCAATGTACAAGCAGGTTTACTTCCCTTAGCTGTTCTTTGTAAGTAAGTGTTATCTTTAGGTCGATTTATTGCTCATGACTTAGGGCTGAATTGCAATTAACAGTATTGCTAACTGTAAATGGTATTAAACTTTACGTTTAAGTTTTTATCTGCAGAGTTAACATTTATCGGAAAAATTTATTAATCTAACTCACAAAACTCTCTATCATTTAAAAACCTCTGGAAAAGCCCATTTATTTAATCCATTATGATTTAGGATGAAGAGTAAGATTCTGTGCGAAGGGTAGATTATCTGAGCGCATTAATTAACAGATGGAGATGTTTTATGAAAAAGATGATCATTAGAGTTTGTTTGCTTGGCTTTGCAACTTCGATTCTTTCTGGCTGCGTAGGCAGTAATGCTGTGACCGGTTATGTTATGCAATTTAACTTACAGGCAGTCGATAACCGTTATGCCCGTGGTGGTCTTAACATTCTAATGGCGCCAGTATATGGGATTTCAATTGCCGCCGATTATATCGTGTTTAACTCACTTGAATTTTGGACGGGTCATAACCCTCTTAATGGCAAGCCCCATATCTTTGATACTCACACTGACACTTATATCGATATTAACGATAAAGTGCATGATTCACTTAAAACGGCTCCAGTTAAGCCACTGACAAACAATCGCATTATCCACAAAGGTCAAATGCAACAAATTGATGAAAATACGGTACGCATGGATATCACTTACAATAACGGTGAAACGGCAATTTTAACCGGTGAGCGTAACGGTAACTTAGTCACCTATTATATCGATGGTAAAGTTGTTTCTCAGACGTCAATAGAAGAGATGCAGGATTTTCTTAAGTCACGCGTTTAAAAATCAGCCTTAATTATGACTGGCTATATGATAAATGGATGCATTATTGCATCCATTTTTATATATTGATTCTGGGAGTTTATTTTTCAGGATGATAATAGGTGTGATGTGCGGTATTTTATCGGTAATCACTCGCTTAATTAGAGAGTGATTTATTTTATGATTGAATATAAGAGCATCATTAAAAAGGAGGATACGCGATATAAGGATGTTGATATATCCAAGTGAGTGCTCACAATAGTTCAATTAGAAATAGCGTTAAATACAAACATTCCGACAATATAGATTTACTTTAACAGCGGATGGTTTTCGGGGAGGTGACGGATAATCCAGAGTGTGAGTTTATGTTTCATATTAGGACCATCTTCTTTGTCCTTGGCGAGGGGTTGAATCAGGTTATCGTTTACCAGTAACCGGTAGATACATTCCACCTTATCTTTAGCCGAAACGCCTTTACCAAATTCATCGAAGCCCCGTTTTTTGGCATAACCCATGCCGATTTCCATCGCCAGTTTAAAGAGTTGAGCTTCATTTTTATGGGGCTTCATCGTGCATCCTTGTATTTTGTATGGTCGGCGTTTACTTGCTTTGGGAGTGTCATGATCTGCAACTGATTCGTGCGTTAGGAATGCAATCACATTAATAACATGAATTCCATCAAGTTTTCATACTAAGTGTGGAGCATTTTAGAAAAACAGCCACATCAAATAGGTCCATTTTTTTAAATTGTGAAGCTGGGCAAACCAAAAGCGTTAGGGCATCGTTTGGCTATTATTGTTCGCTGGCAATCACGTCTTTAATGCCATGGGGATGCACCTTGATGCATACATCCGGCCCCTTAAAGGCAATGGTGGGGTTTGCTAAACGTTCTTTATCGCCCTTGGGTGAGCTTAACTTTACCTTGATATCTGAAAACTCCTCAGGCTTAGCTGTAAGATTGCTAAGTAATGGGAAGAGCGCGGGGCAACGTTGTAGCAGTTCCTCTGTCAGTCGCTCGCAATCCCTAGCAGCACTTGGCAGCACCAGCTCAATATGCTCCCATCCCTCTTGGGGATATACAGTATCACCTGGGTAGGGCAGTTCTACGCACTCGATTGAAAATGCACCTAATTTCAGCGGTGTGTTTAGCTCAATGATAAGAATGCTGCGACCATTGATCTGATTATCAGAGATAATTTTCCCTATTTGGCTAAACTCGGCGCGCAGGGCATCGGCACTTGCGATACTGTTAACCCTTAGCGCGACATGGTCACAAAAAAAGTTAAGATCCTTCAAATGCAGCTTTGTGAGCAGGGATAATATTTTTGCTTCAAATTCTGGCCAATTTCGCTGTAATTCTGACAAGCTCAGCATGGATGGAACTGTTTGAGGGAGTGACATAAAAGCTCCTAAAAAATTTGATAATGAGGTGGGAAGGGGATAAATAAAAACGCCCATTTGACTGGGCGTAAGGAAGATTTTGAGATTAAGGCCAGATCTCAATCGGCGTGCCGGGATCAATTGCTTTCCACAATTCATCCATTTCGGCATTAGTAATCGCAATACAACCATTGGTCCAGTTATATTGCTGCGCCTGTTCAGGTGGCAATGGTGAACGGGGATTTTGGCCATGGATCATGATCATCCCGCCTGGTTTAATGCCCAAGGCTTTTGCACGTAGCTTATCTTCTTCATTTGGGTAGGAGATATGGATTGATTTATAAAAGGCACTGTCGGCTTTTTTGTAGTCGAGGATATAACGCCCTTGGGGCGTGCGTTGATCGCCTTCTTTAATCTTATGGCCTGTTGGTAGATCGCCCATGGCAATGCGGTATTGCTTAAGCACTTTGCCGTCCCTTAACAAGGCCATGTTGGATTCAGACTTAGTGACCACCACTAAATCGACTTTACCAATTCCAGATGAAGCAAGCACTTGTGGGGAGAGCAGTGCTGAGAGCGAAACGGCCATGGCAGTGAAAGTGGAAATGAGAGAAACGCGCATGTCATCCTCGAAAATTACGCAGCTAAATTAGAACATTCAGGTTTTTGGGCATCATACCGTAATTTTAGCCGTCTGTGACTAGAATATTTTGAGCAAGTTATCTGCTCGTGGCAGACTCGAGAAAATGATTATGGGTTAAAAGCAGTTAACCCAATTTACCGCAAGGAAGTTTTACCATGATGTCCGACCATCAACCTGAAAAAAATGACACTGAGAGTGCATTAAAGCGTCAGCTCCGCACCATCATTTTCGGTACCGATACCCCCGCGGGTAAGTACTTCGATATCGCCTTGATGGTCTGCATTGTGATGAGCGTTGCGCTGGTATTTATCGACACCGTGGAAGTGTTCCACCGGGACTATGGCCATATTATCCGTATACTCGAATGGGTGTTTACCATCATCTTTACCATTGAATATGCGGCTAGGATCTACTGCGCCACTCAGCCGTTGCTCTATGCCCGCAGTTTTTACGGCGTGGTAGATTTACTCTCAGTGCTCCCCAGTTATCTGGCGCTGTTCCTACCTGGGGCGAATTTCACGCTCGTTATTAGGATATTAAGGCTATTTCGGATTTTCAGAGTACTTAAATTATTGCGCTATTTAAGCGAAGGTAATTTATTACTGCGAGCCATGTTGCAATCGAGTCGTAAAGTGTTCCTTTTTTTCTTCTCCGTGAGCCTGATTATCATGGTGCTGAGCGCCGTGATGTACGTGGTTGAAGGGCCAGAAAACGGTTTTAGTTCAATTCCTAAATCTGTGTATTGGACAATTGTGACTATTACGACCGTTGGTTATGGTGATATCACCCCAAAAACAGAGCTAGGTCAGGCAATTGCCGCCTTTACTATGTTGCTAGGTTACTCGATTATTGCCATTCCAACGGGGATTTTAAGTGCGGAGATTTCACAGGAAGTGGGGCGTCATCGGGATCTTCGCGAGTGTAATCAATGCCATAAAATGGGGCACGATCTCGAAGCTGCTTTTTGCAGTCGCTGTGGTTGTGAGTTAGACAGACTCGAACCGCCAAAGCCGAAAAGTTGATGAATTGATTTAGCAATGTTTGCTCCCTCACCGTAAAAGGGAGCAAGCTGGTTTTGCCTCTAAATGGCTTTTTTTACTGCATTTTTACTGAATTTTTCATCGTGTGACACGAGGCTTGAGACTAGCTGAAGCTGCATACCTAGCATTGCCATGTGTTTTTGTTCGCGTTGTAAATCCTTCATAAAGAGTATGATTTTTCGTTTTCGACTCGGAAGTACCAGCAGTAAACCGCCTTCAATGACTTGAATCTCCTCTAATACCAACGCCTTGGCGAAACGGCCAAGGTGCATGAGCACCGCCAGACGCAGCAGGCAGGCGAGTCTTATCAGGGTGAGTTTATGGTTAGGGTCAAGTTCGGCGACAAACAACTCGTTAGGTTTTTTGCGATGGTTGGCGATGAGCCGTGCTAAATCCTGTTGTAGGCTTTCATCAAACCCTGGTAAGTCACTGTTGCTAATGATATAGGCGCCATGTTTATGCAACGCCTTGGAGTTTATGTGGAGCCCAATTTCATGCAGCATGGCGGCGTAGGATAACAACCTTGCATGGGGTCTTAGGCCCCAGTCATCGGCCACTTGCTCAAAGAGTGCCATGGCGGTATCGCGCACCTTGGAGGCGTGTGGTATATCCACATGGTATAGCTGAGCGATGCTGTCGACGGTACGGTGGCGAATATCTTGATACTGGCCGATTTTTGCCAGTTCGTAGAGCACGCCTTCACGCAGTGCGCCAGGGCTAAATTCAAGTTGGCTTACAGGTAAACGTCTAAAGAAACTAATTAAAATCGCAAGTCCCGCGGGTACGAGTCGGGTGCGCTTATCATCCACATTGGCAAATTGCACATTGCTTATCGCACCAAATCGAATGAGTTTAAGCTTTAATTGCTTGAGCCTTGCAAGGGTTATGGTTTCATCGCCGTGATCTTCACTGATGGCTTCGCAGATGGCTTTCACTGTGCCTGAGCTGCCAAGGCTTAAGTCCCAGTCGCCAAGAAAATATTCCTTAGATAAAGAAGCGAACTGTTTATCCGCGGCGCTTTGGGCTGCGCGAAAAGCGGAAGCTGAAATTTGACCGCCGATAAAATAGCGTTCGTTAAAACTTACGCAGCCGCAGCGCAGGCTCGATAACTGGGTTGGGGTGTTTTTCTGGCCGAGTACCACCTCGGTTGAGCCGCCACCGATATCGATGACGATATTGCGTTTGCCGAGTACTTGGCTTTGGGCTATCCCATTGTAGATAAGCCGCGCTTCCTCATGGCCCGAAATCACTTCAACGGGGTAGGGCATGATCGCAAGCGCTGCCTCGATAAATTTGTCACGATTTTTGGCTACCCGCAGCGTATGGGTGGCGACAAGGCGAACCTGCGCTTGGTCAAGATTCGAGAACCGTTGGTTAAAATCCCTTAAGCAGTTTAGGCCACGATTGATGGCATCATCACTCAAGATGTTTTGGGCATTTAGCCCGATGGCGAGCTGAACCTGCTGTTTTTCTTTGTGTAAAATCTGCAGGCTGCCATCCTGCTCGCGGGCAATCACCAAGTGAAAACTGTTTGAGCCCATATCGATAGCGACAAAGTGTCGTGATTGTGGATGTGTGGCAACCAATTAGATAATCCTTCGGCAATCGTGATGATAAAGGTCAGTTGATTAGCTGGCCTTGGCCTGTAATGCGTCGTTGATGGCTGGCGAAGATTCTTCAGCCTGTTTTTGCTCTTCAAGCTGTGCGATAAATTCCTGCTGGCAACGTTTTTCGTAATTAATCAGGTATTGATAAATGGCGATTTGCGAGCGCACCTTACGTTTATTTCCACGATTGCGATAGGGGTTTGTTTGCTCCTTATTGATGATGCGCGCCTTGGTATTGTCGTTAAATTGCAAGGATAAAATGTCCATCACCATCTGCTTTAGACGTGGATCATAAATCGGTACACTCACCTCGACACGGTTGTCGATATTGCGGCTCATCCAGTCAGCGGAGCAGACAAAGAGTTTGTTTTCTCCGCCCGCATGGAACAACATCACCCGCGAGTGTTCAAGGAACCTATCGACAATACTGTAAACCTCGATATTTTCACTCACACCCGGAATTTGTGGAATGAGCGAACAGATACCGCGAATAAGCAACTTGATTTTTACCCCCGCAGCCGACGCCTCATATAGCTTTTGAACTAAGGTTTCATCCAGCAGGTTATTAAGTTTTAAGGTAATGGAAGCCTTGATATGGCCCTTTGCATTCACAATCTCATTATCGATTAAATGGCTCAGCTTTTGCCTTGCATCGTAGGGTGAAACAATCAAATGCTGGAAGTTATCCCGGCGGTAGGGGTGTTCAATGAGATCAAACACCTGCTCAACTTCACGGGCAATTTCCTGATTGGCGGTAAATAGCGCCAAATCCGTATACACCCTTGCGGTACTTTCGTTAAAGTTACCCGAACCTACATGGCAATAGAGGCGCATTTCGCCTTGCTCTTCACGGCCAATCAGACACAGTTTAGAGTGCACCTTAAGGCTTGGAATACCGTGGTGCACCTTCACCCCCGCTTCGGCTAATATTCGCGTCCACTCGATATTGGATTGTTCATCGAAACGTGCCCGCAGCTCAATCACCGCAGTGACCTGTTTGCCGTTTTTCACCGCATCAATCAGGGATTGCATTACATGGGATTTTTTCGCCACCCGATAAAGGTTAATCCGTATAAAGCGCACCGCCGGATCGTAGGCTGCCTGACGTACCATTTCAGTAAAGTGGGCAAATTTGTGATAGGGATAATTGAGCATAATATCGCCCATTTTTATCGCATCGAAACTGTTGGCGCTGCGGGCAAAACCAGTGCTGTTCAGTGCATGCAGTTTTTCGTTCTCAAGATAATCCCTCCCAGGATTAGGAAAGCCAATAAAGTCCTTAAAACTGTGGTAACGGCCGCCTGGAATTAAACACTCGGTCGAGCTGATGTTAAGATTGCCTTTAAGCATTTCTAACATATGTTCGGGCATTTCCTTGTCATACACTAAACGCACAGGCTCGGCGGTGAGGCGTTTTTTTAACCCTTTGGTCATTTTCTCGAGCTGGGTTTGTTCGAGTTCGTCGGTGATATCAAAATCGGCGTCGCGGGTCAGCTTCATCGAAAATACTTCAATGGATTCGAATTCAAAGAAGGGGCCAAACAGCTCGTCCACACAGTGGCGGATAATGTTATCTAAAAGAATTAAATACTTCTTCGCTTTAGATTTTTCGGCGGGCAATTCCACAAACCGCGGCACGTTTTTAGTCGGCACTTCAACCAACGCATATTGGCGGCGGGTTTTAGAATATAAGCACACACATAAATAGGTGGCCTCGTCATTAATGTGTTTGAGCAGATCGCGGTTGTTATTGACGATAAGCGGGTTGATATGGCGCTTTAGGTGATCGCGAAAATGCTTTTTAAGCCAGTTACTGTGGAACTCATTTAACTGTTTCTCGTTGATTAACAGAATATTGCGCCTTACCAGTTCGCGCATCAGATCTGAATAGATGTTGTCGAAGCGCTCCTGCAGCGTCATTACCTTAGACTGAATTTTTGCCATTAGATGGCGGCTGTTGCTGCGACCTTCCTGCAACGATGAGAGTAAAATGGCGCGGCGTACGGCGGCTACCCGCACACGGAAAAACTCATCCATATTATTTGAAAAAATGCCGAGGAAACGGACTCGTTCTACCAGCGGAACATTGGGATCGCAGGCTTCCTGCAGCACGCGCTCGTTAAAGGATAACCAAGACAGTTCTTTATCGATAGAAAGTTTTTCGGTGTTAGGGGACACTGCACAGCTCCTTTTAGCAAGCGTCATGGCAAATATACAATAGCATTCATTGCAACCTTGGCAATGGCATTTAATTCCAGCAGATTTAATGGCTCATCAACTTAGGTGTACCGTATAAAGTACATAAACATTAACAGCTTATCGAGGTCTGAAGATAAGGGCTAGCTATTTCAGAAATATGACATGTATGACACTGATGTGACTGAATTATTTAAGCCTGCTTACGCGCTAAATGACTTAGTGGTTTGACACGCGATGCCTCAATTATCTGTACCCATTCCCTTAGGTAATCATTGGGTCTTAGCATTAGCCGCTTTGGGAATAGGGTGTTTTGTGATAGTTTGGACGGCTTTTTGATTGTTGGAGTAAAGCGATGTTTGTCGGATTTGATTATGGCAGTGCTAACTGCGCCGTTGGGGTGATGCTGGGTGATGATGTAAAACTCGTGCCGCTTTCTGCCAATTCCGCTTATTTGCCATCGACACTTTACGCCATGGACCGAGAATTGATCGCGGAGGCGGTGTACCGTGCTCTGCCCGATGCTCAAAAGGCCGATTACGCCAAAAAACGCGCGGCGCAACTGAGCCGTGCCCGCATGGTTCGTCATGAACTCGATCTTGATACCGATACCCCCGCCGTGTTTGTGGGGGAAAAGGCCGTTGAAGCTTACCTTGAAATGCCCGAAGAAGGTTTTTATGTCCGATCGCCCAAATCTTTCTTAGGGGCGACGGGGCTTCGCCCTGAACAAGTCGCACTCTTTGAAGATATCGTCACTCTGATGATGCAGCACATTAAAGAACGTGCCGAGGCGGTGCTTAATCAGGATAGCCATTTTCAGGATAGCCAAGCTCAAGCTAGAGCAACCATTACCCACGCCGTTATCGGTCGTCCGGTGAATTTTCAAGGCATTGGCGGTGAAGAGAGTAATCGTCAGGCCGAAGCCATTTTAAGCCTTGCCGCAAAGCGCGCAGGTTTCGTCGATGTGGATTTTCTGTTTGAGCCACTTGCGGCAGGGATGGACTACGAGGCGAGCTTAACGGAAAACCAAACCGTGCTCGTGGTCGATGTGGGAGGCGGCACCACCGACTGCTCGGTCGTCAAAATGGGGCCAAATCATAGGGCTGAGTTCAATAGGAGCGCCGATTGTTTGGGTCATAGCGGGCAGCGTATTGGCGGGAACGACTTAGATATCGCGCTGGCCATGAATGCCTTTATGCCACATTTTGGTTTAGGTTCGTTGATGAATACAGGCAAACCTATGCCAAGTAATCCCTTTTGGAACGCGGTGGCCGTGAACGATATCAGCGCCCAGCGGGAGTTTGCGACCTTAAGCACCCGTAAATTAATTGACGATCTGATTAAGGATGCCGAGCAACCGGCTTTACTGGGTCGACTGTTAAAAGTGCATAAGCAGCAGCTTAGCTATCAAATTGTGCGCCTCGCCGAGCGTGCTAAAATTGCGCTTTCCGATAGCCAGCACACGGCAATGGCTCTTGATTTTATCGAAAAAACCTTAAACGCTGAGGTGAGCCGAGAGATCTTTGAAAATGCCATAGAGCCATCGCTTGTTAAGGTTGAAGCCCTTATGCATCAAGCCTTAACACAGGCCGCCAAGAGTCTTGCGTCTAATGGCCTCGCGCCTGAGGAATTAAGCCTTGAAGTAGATGCAATCGAGTGCAAGCCTGATGTGATTTACGTGACCGGCGGCACCGCAAGAAGCCCAGCCATTTACGCTAAAATCACGAGCCTCTACCCTGAAACGCCAGTGGTCGTCGGGGATCATTTCGGCTCGGTGACCGCGGGCTTGACCCGCTGGGCGCAAAAACGCTTCGCACAGTAGGGCTGTTTAAGCCGTGTTAGCGACTCAACCTGTGCTTTATGAGGTAAAACTGGGCGTCGACGCGAAGTACTCAAGTAAACGGCAGCAATTAACCTTGCACTAGGCTTGGCTGAACATCAGGACATTTAATTAAGGATAAAAGCATGAAACTAGTTAACACGTTAGTACTGGCATCAAGTGTATGGATGTTAAGTGGCTGCGGTGATGATGTCGGCAAAGTTAGCCTTGGGCTTTTTACCACTAAGGATGTGATCATCGATGCCAAGCAGGACCCTAAAATCCCTGGCGTGACCTGCCACATTAGCCGTATCGAAGCTAATTTGGATTTTGCCGATCCCTCGGATATGAGCATCAGCTGCCGTCAAACTGGGCTCATCACGGCAGCGGATATCGCCAAAATTGATAAGAGTAAAAATGGTGAAATTGTGTTTACCGAGTCTTTAAGTATTTTATTTAAGTCCTTAAAAGTGCGCCGTATCTTCGATGCTCAAAATCAAACGCTATTGTATTTATCCTATTCCACCAAGGAAACCAATGGCAGCCATAAGCATGCGCTGTCAACTGTGCCGTTATATGGTTCCGAAGCATGGGTGAGTCCTGCCTTAACAAATACACCAACCACTTCAGCGATGAATAACCCATAGTGAAATGCTTTTAATCGGTTAGTGGCAAAAGTGTCTAGTGATCAAGCGGCTAACCGAATTGCGCCCCAAAACTTGCTCGCACTCGTTTATTCATTCGGGACTTTACGAACGAGGCATCCTACAAAATCTCATCTATTAGCCGTCCACTTTTAGTGCTTCTCTATAACAGCTGAAAACTGTATGGATATACAGTCATATCTTAAATACGCTTATTTTGAGTGTTTTAAAGCAATATTCGTGCGCGTTTTCTCAATGGAAATAATTTAAAGTCATTTAAAATCAGCAGGATATTATCTAAAAAGGTTAGATAATAGGTTTGGAAAACGCGCATGCGCGTTTTTCCGGATGGTATATTTGATAAAAAGCTGATAACTTTCGCATAAACAAGTAGTTAACTGTGCGCGTTTTTACTGGTCTAACCTGATAAATGCGCATGCGCACGAATAAAATGTTGTTTGCACGGGGAGACAGCGCGATACCTTAGAGTGTAGCTGTAAATTCTAAAAGCGCTGTATATTAATACAGTATAAGAATTTTTGTGTTTATGTGAAAAGGGTATTGGAAGGAGCATTGACAGCGCACTACTCTTTATCAACCTAGAGAATAAGTAGCGGCCGCTGAACAAGTCGTGATTTGTTCCAGTGGACAGCTACTTATTCTCTAGGCAGAGCGGTGAGTTGTCATACAGTTTCTCCCTACGCGCTATCTCCCGGAAATTGCCACATTACATGCCTGAGTCAGTAGGCATTGGTTCAGTGTTGGCAATCAAACAACAATACACAGAAAGAGACCGCGTAAAAAAGCACGCGGCTCTTTTGTTAAGCGTTATATTTCATTCTCGACTACAGGTGATTTCCATGGATGACGATTTAGATTTCGACTTCGAAGAGTTTGAACGTGAGTGTGAGTTACACGAAAAAGAAATGGACATTCTAAATGCTGAAATCGACAATGCCTTCGAATGGATAGATCTTTTATTTGAACTTAAATCTTCAGTTGAAAGGTTCAATGAAAATATGAATTCATTAAATGAAGCAATTGAAAGTCAAAAAAATGAATCTGACCTTAACTCTTTTTTATATGGAACTTTGCTTGTAGGTATAATTTCTGTCTATGAAGGTTTCATTCATGAATTATTTAGTGCTTGTTGCAACAAAACAGACTATATAAAACTTGCATTATCAAACATTAAAAAACTTAATGATAAAGATGCCAATTACTTAAAGATAAGCTCCCAAAAAACACTATCAGAAGATGAGCTAAAACAAAAATTGCTCAGAGCAACACTTCATGACCCCATTCAAATCTCTAGGCTTTCGGATGCATTGTTTGGATTGAAGATGCCAACGATTAAAAATGACTTCTCTAAAAAATTATTAGATCTCAGAAATGCCTTTACTCATAACAATGGTTATTTAGGTGGTCAGTATGTTAAACCAAGCCATCAGGATGTAAAAACAGTTCATTACCTTTTCGTTGCTTTAATTAACGGTTACGTTAATAGTATTACCAAAAGTTCTGAGGTGGATTTAGAGTTAATGAAATAGGTGCTATTGAAATATAACAAGTCAATTCAGCAGGACAAAAAAACAGTTGGTTTTTCTCCTGCGTCGCCAATATTAACCAACTGTTTTTTGCCTCTGATTGAGGCGTTATGTGTACAGTTAAAATTTAGTATCTGCTCTAACAAAAATTTCATTAGGATAAATAGTTAATGGATCCATATTTATTAGCTGGTGTAATGATCAATCTATTTATGATTTGCATTGGAGGTTACATGGTTATTCGTGGAAAAGCTTTAAAAGCGAACCTTGTTAATCAAGGCACGGCAATCTCCCCAAATGCTTTGATAATAATTGGTGTATTACTTATTAGCATAAACGCTCTTAAAATTGTTGGTATTGGCTAATAAGTACACCTAACAAGTGCCTAAACAAAGGACGCAAAACAGCAGGCTTGCGTTCCTTCGTCGCTAATTTTAGCCAAGCATTTTACGCCTGTTAAGCGGGCGTTGGTATGACTATGCGTAGTGGAGAATCATGTCAAGACAGATAGCTAAAGTCGGCGATATTTTTTGGGTGCCAATTGAAGATGATTCTTCGGTCCTCGGACAGATTGTTGAAATACAAAAAGAAGTTTTGAATTCGATAACATGCGCATTCTTTACCGTGCGAAATACAGATGAAAACTGTGATATCGAACATCTATTCAGTCCTATTTCGGTTCAGTTTGTGACCAAAGATCTTTTTAATAATGGGACATGGAGTCGTATCGCAAATACCCCAGTACAAATATCAAATTGCAAACTTCCATATCGAGAAGCAGAGACAGATGGGTGGATTGGAGCTACGGTTATTGGTTCGGGTAACATCCAAATGTTTTTATCGGCTTTCTTTGGTTTGCGTGCATGGGATGAAATGCATGACCCAAATTATTATCAAAAGCTGTTATTACCTGGGGTGCAGCGGCATGGCTACGCATAACAATACGCAGCACTCGCTCCCGCTGGTCGCTGGGACGCCAACCCGCTGCGCGGCCTGTCGCCCGTGTGTTTTGCGTTAGGTTTACTATGGATAGGTTCATCTTCATCACATTACTATTTGTTGCAATATCTGGTTGCTCATCAAAAGGAGGTTTTGTTAAATATGCCAATCCTGATGAACAATTTATTGATATTCATGGAAATATTGAAAAGCCTTTAACATATGAAATCAAGGTTGAGTACAGAACACACTCACACCTAAGCCAATGTACTAATTATCATATAGCGCTCGGTAGAGATGTACCCCAACAATTTGAAATCAATTATCGACCTGAAATAATTGGTGAATTACATTCAATAAGAGTTCCATTGCAAGAGTTAGATCCTACTACTATTTGTAAATGGAAACCCGTAATGGCCTTTGTTTGCATTGGTTCAGAAACTAAAGAACCAACAAGTTGTACTAGTGTATTTTCATTTAGAGGGGTTCACGATATTGATCCGATTACCACTCTGGAGTGCTCGGAAAATAGCTTTTGTTTTGACAGTAAAAGTAATATTAAGTCAGGTGCTATTAATGAGTTTAACAAAAAGTATCAACTGAATTTGGTGATAAAGTAAACCTAACAAGCGCATTAAGTATGGGACTGCTAACAGTTTGCTCGGTTCCGCTCCGCTTCACATTTTAGCAAACTATTATCAGCCCCTTATGCGGGCGTTAGGCTAATAATGAATCTAGAAGATATCACTATTGATCAAGATGGGATTGACTGGCAGAACTGCCTCCAGTACTGGGCGTGGATTCTGAAAAGGAATCCAGAATTTAATATTCTTTTAGTTACAAAATTTGGTGAAATATTTGTCATTCTTGATAATGGTGAAGTTTGGTTTCTTAGTACTTCAAATGCCAGCTATGAAAAAGTAGCAGATACTAAAGAAATATTTATCAGTCAATTAGAAGACGAAGAGTTTATTGACTATTATTTTTTATCAAAAGTTCTGACCATGTTGCAAAAAACCGACTTAAGATTAGAGAAGGGGGAATGCTTTGGCTTTCATATCCCATGCGTCTTTAAGGAGTGCTCATTTGATACAGATAATTTTAAAAAAATAGAAGTTGAGAAATATTTAATTGGGTTAGGCGATTTATTGGGAAAATTTCAAAATACACCTAGCGGCGAAAAAGTGAGTTTTAAAGCAATTGAATAGCCTAACAATAAAATCAACTAGGACAATTTTAAGCGCTGGCAGCGCTCAAAATTGCCTGTTATTTAGGCGTTAAATGCCATGGATACATTAGAGAAACTTGCAGAAAAAAATAAAGCTCAAGAAAAGCACAGACGTAATGAGCACTTTCTTACAACCGTCATGTTGCTGGTTTTATTTCCATTTTTCTTTGGTATTGCCATAGATGTCGGCATAATTGCGTCATCTGTAAATTTCAACCTTTGGCTGTATGGCTTAGGTGCGCTTTGTTTTGGTTTACCATTAGCAGCAATGGGCGATTTAATGCTTTTTTCACGTTGGTTAAAGTTATTGGGTTTAATTGCTGCCCAAGGTTGGTTTGTTTACTTTTGGGCTTTTCAAATGCAATCTTGGTTAGCATTCGTTCCTCTAGCACCAGTATTTATTTGGTTGCAAATACAAATGCCAAGGATCAAACAACAAGCTAAGCGTGAGCAAAATGGCATTTAACAAGTTAAATCATCGGAAAACCACTCGCTTCGCTCGCGTTTTCCGCTGTTTAAAGCGTTATATGGCTAAGGAAAGTATGCGTAAATTTTTAGTTTTGATGGTATTTTTAGCTTCTAGCTTAGTTTATGCCGACTCTGACCCTTGCGAGTCAAATCAGTACCCTGTTAAATGGAAATCCGATTTAAGCCATCCCGTATCTTATGAGCTACCTGCAATTTTCTATAAAACTAACAACTCAAAAGTTATTGTCTCTGTTTCAAAAGCGATAAATTTTGTTGAAGGTAATATGGCAACTCATAAACCTTATTTGAAAAGCGCCAAAGAATACATAATTAATAGCTTGTCTGTATTACCGAAAAACAAACTTGTGGATCATTCAATCCTTTGGATCGCGACAGAAGGATTGCAAGGGCAAGAGTTAAATAAAGCAATTCATGTTATGGCGGGTTACCAAGGGTTATTCGAAGGCTTATTGTTAAACAATGAAGCATCGGTAAGTATTAATGAAAAACTAATTGCTTCAACTAATACTGTGTATATGGTTGGTAAAGACCCAGCCCCTGTTCATAGTTTGGATTATGTTCACAAGCTTATTGTTTCCAACTCTAATGACATAGTATTTTCTAAATGTTGGCTAGACAGCAAATAGCCATATAACAAACGCATTAATGAATGGACGTCTAAAGCTTGGCTGCGCTCATTTTTCGCTAATTTTAGCCAAGCTTAATCCGCCCATTATGCGGGCGTTATACGTTTAGGAAGGATTTATGCGTTGCATTTTGGTTTTAGTTTTTCTTTTCATAACCAGTGGCAAAGCCCTAGCCGATGAGTCAATCACAATTTTTGTAAAGGAAACGAGCTATTCAATAAACACCTCGGATGAAGAGCTGAACTCGGCAGAATTGGAAAGCAAGCTGAAACAACTCAAGTTTTCATTGGTAACGTTAGACGTTGATTATTGTGCGGATCCAGTGATGGTTGCTGAGGTTTATGTAGCACTTGCAAATGCTAACCCTTCAGTTTCAGTTAAAGACGTTCACCTAATAGTCAGTGGCAGTCATGAACAAAGCAAATGCAAAAACGCATAACAAATATGGATAGGCCTCGCGAAGCCGAGCACTCGAACAAAAACACAATGCCGATGTGGAAAACATAGCATTGTGTTTTTTGTCCCCAAATTGCCAGACTTGAGGTTTTGCTGGCCTAGCAATTTGATCAGTTAGTAGAGTCAATCAGCAACTGACGTACTCACTCAATCCTTATTTCACCTTTGCAGCTAGAGCAGCATTAAAGCGGTCGAAACCTGCACTTAAATCGGCAATCAGATCGTCAGGATCTTCAAGGCCAATATGCAGGCGAATTAAAGGTTTGCTTGAATCCCACTTGGTGGCGCTGCGAATACCATCGATGCCGAAGTAGCTCAAGATCAAACTCTCGTAGCCGCCCCAAGAGAAGCCCATTTTAAAGTGGCTCATATTTTCTAACAGGGCAGTGACTGAGGCTGAATCTCCTTGCTTTAATACAAAGGAGAACAGGCCGTTAGAGGCGCTAAAGTCGCGTTTAAAGAACTCATGGCCTGGGCAGGTTTCAAACGCAGGGTGGCGTAGGTGGTCGACCTCGGGGCGGGTCAGCAACCAGTTTGCCACTTTGAGGGCATTCTTTTCGTGCTGCGCCATGCGTACCCCTAAGGTGCGTAATCCGCGGGTCGCTAAGTAAACATCATCGGGGGAGGTGGTTTGCCCCATTAAGTAACTGTTTTCACGCAATTGCGGCCAATATTTCTCGCTCGCGGTGGCGGTGCCAATCATCACATCAGAGTGGCCCACAATGTATTTGGTGGCCGCTTGAATCGAGATATCGACGCCCAGCTCAAAAGGTCTGCTGTTAATTGGCGATGCCCAAGTGTTATCTAGAATCGCTACTATCCCATGCTCGTGGGCAATGTCGCACAGTGTGGGGACGTCTTGCACTTCCATGGTGATAGAGCCAGGTGACTCTAAAAACAACACTTTAGTATTGGGCTTAATCAGCTTGCGAATACCCGCTCCAATGAGAGGATCGTAGAAAGTGGTCTCAATTCCTAAACCTGCAAGCAGTTTAGTGCACAGATCCCGCGTCGGTTCGTACACACTGTCGACCATTAGCAAATGATCGCCAGATTTTAAAAATGACATTAAAGTCGCGCTGATCGCTGCGGCGCCCGATGGGTAGAGCGCAGTACCAAAACCACCTTCTAACTCAGCAATCGCGGCCTGAAAAGCAAAGTGGGTTGGGGTGCCGCGACGGCCATAGAACATCTCGCCATTGGTTTTGTTTTTTGCGGCGTAGCGCATGTCTTCCATGGTATCGAATACGATAGTAGAAGCACGAAACACCGGCGGATTAATCACGCCTTTAGTCCACTTTTTGTCTCTACCGGCACTGACGATTTGCGTGGCTTGTTGGTGTTTTTCCGTCATAGTTCATTACCTTAGCGAGTCAGTTTCAATTAATTTTTTATCATGAGTGGCGGTCATCTTAGCATTAAGCAAACAAAATGACAGGAGGCAGAACGATGACTTTGCCTCAAGTTGCTAAGGATATACCGCAAGCTTATTGAGGATGGTTGATGGCTGTTTATCTAGGAAAACCGATAAAGATTGCTATCGGCGGGCTTTGCCTTGCTATTTATCAATAAGTGGCAGGGTCACCAAAATGTCGACCCCGTTTTGCTCACGGCGGTTGCGGGCAAGAATTTTACCCTTGTGGAATTGGGTCACAAGACGCGCGATATAGAGTCCAAGCCCAAGGTGGGGTTTATTCTGGGCTTGATTGATGCGCACCGACACCATGGAGTCGAAGATTTGCTCCGACATATCCACGGGGAGCTGTGGGCCTAGGTTACTGATCAGCAGGGTCGCCTGTTTACCGACCTGAGTTAACGTCACTTCGATGGCGCTCCCCTCAACACAAAACTCAATGGCGTTGGCGATAAGTTTATCCATTAACTGGGCGATATATTCGGGCACTCCCTGCATCATCAGCGGCTGTTCAGGGACTTTCACCGTAAACGGTTGTTCTGGATAGGTGATTTGATAGCCCTGCATACAACCACTCACCACCTGTGACAGTGGGAATTTAGTGACATCGGCCTGGGTCAAACTCTGTTCAAGGCGGGTTGCCTCACTCATATTGTTCAAGATAAGGCTTAAACGACTGACGCCCTCTTGGGCGCGGTCGACATATTTTTGGGTGTCTTTATCGAGGGTCTGCAGGTTTAAATGCTCAAGGGATGAACGCACCACGGCAACGGGGGTACGAAGTTCGTGTGAGAGCCTTGAAGACATATTTTCAAGGTAGTGGGTGTATTGGCCGAGTCGTCCAACAATACTGGCAAAACTGCGGGAGAGATCGCCGATTTCATCCCTTGCTCTCGATGGTTTTAAGTGGTTTTTCACCCGTCCTTGGCTATCGATGGCGCTTTCCGCTTCGTCCCTTAATCGACGGATACGATTGGAAATACTCGATGCAAAGATAAACAGCGCAAAGGTGCCTAAGCTCATGATGGTGAGGATGACGTTAAACAGTTTTTCCAGCGCGCGGTTACGCAGGGTGCGAATACCGTGGGTGGTTTCTTCGGCCACTACGGCGCCCATCACATTGTTATCAATCCAGATCGGCGAAGCCGCTGCCAGCACCACGGCTTTATTATCTGGAGTCAAACGCCAGGTTGAGCTCTGCTGACCCGACAATGCTTTTTGAATATGGTTACCGTCGAGCTCAGTCGAATCCTGCAGTGAGTCGATAAAATCCTTCGGCGGTTTAGTCAAAAACTTATAGTACAGCGGGTGCAGGTATTCGCGCTTAAAACTTTCCCATGCACCTTTAGCATTGTCATCGTCGACAGTGCGTCCCCATACACTGCTGTTGGCGCGAATGTCACCGGATTTTGCTAGCACGCGGCCGTGTTTATCTACCACCCAAATGCGTGAGCTATAGTGGCTCATCCCTTTAATAATGCTTTCAATTTCAGGGGAGGGAACCAGTACTGTACCGAGTTTATCAACCGTATCGAGGGCTGAGGTGCCCACGACAGCTTTAATATCGTGGTAGCGAGTATCGTCGACATCTGAAATGGTAAAGCCAAGTTTGCTGCCGACCATGTCGAGCGGAATACGCAGCTCGATATTGTAACCCACATCCGTGGTTGCCCATTGTCCTTGGATCCGCACTTCGGGGGTGACAGGAGAGGTCAGCTTAGGGTTGGTGGGCAGTTGGAAAGCACTGATCCAGCCGGGTTGTGGTGTGGCGACTATATAGCGCTTAAATTTGTTATCAGGCGAAAGGGTGGCAATTGTGAGGTGATCGTTTTTATCGACTCTTAGGACATTGCGTCCCCTCAGTACAACATCGGGGTCGACCACTTCAAAAAATGCATAAAGATAGCCATCGTATTGGCCAACCATATGGGTGAAGCTGATAGCGACGGGCACGTCAGGATCCGCTCGCATAATCTGGTTGGCCTCGCCATATTGAATGAAACGATGGCGATATTCCTGCCACTCGTTGAGTTTACCGTCGAGCTGAATAGCACCATTGAGCGGATAGGCGTAGAGATCGCGTCCCTTTTCGACCTGCTTTAAAAAGCTTGCTTGGCTGTCAAACAGTTTTGGCCTTTCATGCAGCGCGGTGGCCACAGCTTGTGTGGTGCCTTCGAGAGTCCGTTCTTGCCCTAGACGCAGGTACTTTTCCATCTCCCACACGTATTGATACCCAAGCCAAGGCAGGCAGAGTAAGAACAGACTCAGCCCAATAACTTTAGTGCGAAGGCCGAAGGGAAAACGGGTGACCGCGTGGCGCAAATACTTCTTCATGGACGTGATTATGCTAGCGTATCCCAGCGATAGCCCATTCCATAGACGGTATCAATACAATTGAATTCAGGGGCAACGGCCATAAACTTCTTACGAATGCGCTTTACGTGCGAGGTGATGGTACTGTCGTCGACAAAAATCTTCGCTTCCTGCATCAGCTCGTGGCGGCTACGTACGTGGCCTGGGTGCTTAGCAAGGGCATGCACCATCCAAAATTCGGTTACGGTTAATTCTATAGGGTGATTATCCCAATAGACCTGCATACGGTTAGCATCAATGGTCAAGGGGCCGCGCTCAAGCATATTTTCCTGCGGCGTTTGGCTCATGGCTAATTCCGAGCGACGAAAGAGAGCGGCTAAACGTGCCGTTAAATGGGGGAAACTGACTTCCTTGCTTAGGTAATCATCAGCACCGAGGCGCAGACCACAGACAGTATCAAAGTCACTGTCCCTCGCGGTTAAGAAAATGATGGGCAGGGTATTGGACATCGCACGCAGGGATTGGCACAGCATAAAACCGCCATCGATTTCATTGCCAAGCCCTATATCAATAATGGCTAAATCAGGCAAACGCGTGTTGAAGGCTTGCATAGCAGAAGGGCGGTCGGCGTAGGTTTGGACGCTATAACCGTGTTGTTGCAACACATCCTTGTAGTTTTCGCGAATGGCCGCTTCATCTTCCACAATGGCAATACGTTTCATCAAGCCATATTCCTATCGGTGTCAGTTAAAGTTGGGCGTGAACTATACAGCATTTGACTGCAGATTAAAGTCCCGTGGGTTAATTGCCATATTGTTGCCACAATTCATAGCTGTATTGCCATAATCCCTCCCCGTTAATGCCATTGCACTTGTGTTTAATACCCCACTCTTAATTTGCCCCCGTATTTTGCTGATAAAGCCTGGCAAACATATTGAATCCACAAGGAATGCGTTAATGAAGAAGTCACTGATCAATCTGCTGGTCTTAAACCTGGTCAATGGACCGGTCGTGCAGGCAGCCTATCAACAAAACAGTGACGCTGGCCATTATGTTTATCACTCATCAACTCGCGTTGAAAGCCAATCCCATTTTAAGTCAATGCCATTGATAGGTTTAGGGGGCGGAGCCGTGGTGGGGGCCATGGTGGGCGGGCCGATGGGGGCCATTATTGGTGGTTTTACAGGTTCAGTGCTTGGGATCACCCTGACTGAAAGTGTTGCCGAGGCGTCAGATGATGCCGTGCCATTGCAGGGGCAATTAACGTCTTTAGCTTTTAATCGTCAGGGCAGTGATATCTCAGCGGGACGTTACAGCTTGAGTCAGAACCAGATACTAAGTGAGCTCGCCCTAGGCATGAATGTGCTGTTTCATCAGGATTCCTGTGAGCTTGACGCCGCATTTTTACCTCAGCTGGACAAGGTCGCCAAGGTATTACGTGAAGCCACGTCATCGAATCTAGAAATCAAGGGCTATACCGACCGTCACGGCGATCTCAATTATAACCAAGCACTGTCGGAGCAGCGTCTACTTGAAGTCCGTGGCTATCTCGTTAAACACGGCGTTGCGCCCGAACGCATTACCACCCAAGCCTTCGGTAGTCGGCAGTCACTTAATATTGACGCCGATTTAGAAGCCGAGCTTTTTGATAGTCGCGTCACGCTGACGATGCAACCACAGCGAACCTTAATGGCCAATATCGCTGACGAGTAAGCAGTGATAACAACTAAAAGTAACGCTTGACCAATTAGTGACAGCCGTTAGTACAACGTGAATGAATCCCAGGGAGAGTTATACATGAATACCGCGAAAAGGGTAAAAGAAGTGGCCTGTTCTTTAACCACGTTGGTTGTAGCCGCCGCTATCTGCTGGTGTTTACCTTTGACTGTGATGGCATCTCCCAGCACTGCGGGCACGCTATCCGAGCCTGAAAACATGGCTTCAGCTTATCATCGTCAGTCTCGAAACGTGACACCGAGCTTTAATGCAGATGATGTTACCCAAGGGATGATGCTTTACCAAATGCCAAATGGCGATCCAATGCCAGCATTACCCCTAGATACTGATGTGTCGATGCAGATTTCGGGGTTAACTAACAGGGTGAGTGTGAAACAGACCTTTCGTAACCAAACCACCAATGTGTTGAGTGGCCAATATCTGTTCCCATTACCCACTGGTGCTAAGGTTGACGCCTTAAAGCTGCAGATTGGTCAGCGTGCAGTAGAAGGGAAAATTCAATCAAAGCAGCAGCCTAATAGCCTTGCACCAGCGTCAGATGAATCCAGCATGTTGGATATAAATACTCAATCACACGGCAATATGTTTACCACTGAAATCACCCGCCTAGCCCCTGAGGAACAATTGATTGTTGAGATAAGTTACCAAGAAACCCTGCACTATGATGAAGGGGTATTCAGTTTACGTTTTCCTCTCGTCGTGGCACCCCGTTACATTCCGGGTCTTATGGCCCAAGGGTTAGGGCAGGAGGATGAGCCTGAGGCCTTTTCACAGCAAATTCGCGATCTTGAAAGAATCGTTGCGCCATTGCATGACTGGAATTTTGAGCAAGAAGTGCCATTACTCGCTGACATTAATGTCAGTTTTGCCGAGGGCATAGACACAGACTCCATTGTCAGTTTGTACCATAGCGTGACCCTTGAACAAGGGATGGATGCGGTATCGGTAAGCTTGGCAGAGCCGGTGGTGGCCAATCGTGATTTTGTGTTGCAGTGGCGTCAGCAGCAGGGTAAAACAGCGCGCGCATGGGTATTCAATCAAGATGGTAAAACCCATTTTACTGCCGGTGGAAGTGGTGTTCCTGTTGCCAACGACGATGCTTACAGTCTACTAATGTTAATGCCGCCAAAATCCATTGCCGACGAAAAGGCCATTTTGTCACGCGAGCTTATTCTGGTAATCGACACTTCGGGTTCTATGGCGGGTGAGCCGATTGTTCAGGCAAAAAATGCCCTGCGCTATGCCCTAAGAAGTTTGAATGAAGAGGACAGATTTAACATTATTGCCTTCAATTCTAAAGTGTCGTCATTAGCCAATTCGCCACTAAGGGTCACTAAGGCCAATCTTGATAAGGCGCAACAATTTGTCAATCGTTTGACCGCCGACGGTGGCACTGAAATGGCCTCAGCCCTTGAAATGGCGTTGACGGCGAAAGTGGCCAAAAACAAACGCGGCGATCGCAGCGCCCTGCGGCAGGTGATTTTTATGACCGACGGCTCAGTGGGGAATGAGGAGGCCCTGTACGATTTGATTCATCAGCATTTAGGTGAATCAAGGTTATATACCGTTGGCATTGGTGCGGCGCCAAATTCGCACTTTATGCAGCGTATTGCGCAAATAGGGCGTGGAACTTTTACCTCCATCGGGCATATTGAGGAGGTAGAGCAGCAAGTTACCGAGCTCCTCACCAAAATACAATATCCCGTCCTGACCGATATTAAAGCGCGTTTTGATGACGGATCCATTCCTGACTTTTGGCCTTCGCCAATTCCCGATTTATATCGCGCCGAGCCAGTGCTGATTAGCTTAAAGCGCCATGGGAAGGATCCCCGCGCCGTGGTGATTTCGGGGCGTCAAGGGCATAAGCATTGGCAACAGAGTTTGTCGTTGTTATCGAATAATGGTGATGGGAACTCTAGTTTGGGTTCGGCTCACTCAGGCCGTGGCTTGGATTTGATTTGGGCGCGCAACCAAATTGCGGCAATGGAATTGACGAAAAATGGTTCAAACGATGCACAAATTGAAGCGCAGATCACTGCACTTGCGATGAATTACCATCTTGTGAGTGACTATACCCGTCTAGTAGCTATCGATGAGAGTCCAGCCTCAAGTAGTGGGATCAGCCGCGACAGTGTGGTAAGGCAACACATGCCGCTAGGCTGGTTACCCTTTGGACATTTTCTGCAAATGGCAACATCGAGCCGCTTAGACTTCTTGCTTGGGCTTTTTACGTTGCTCCCCGCGTTGTTTGTGGGATGGAGAATGTTAAGGCATAGAAGACAAGAGCGTTCAATCACTCAGGCTTTTGAACGTCAAGCCTTTGAAAATCAGCGTGTTGAAACTTGCTAAGACGTTTAACGGCCTCACTATATGCACCACTCAAACATCGACACAGGGCAAATGACGGACAAGTTGGCACAAAAGCGTGAATATCACTTAGCACCAAATGGTTAGTTAGTAATTGTAAATGGGACTCACAAGCAATCTAGCTTATGGTAGAGTCCTGTTTTACATCCAAAAACGATAATCATGGGAGAAAGTCTTGAAACATTTCATCCTAGGTGCTGCCCTAACTGGCCTTGTGTCCTTACCTAGCTTTGCCTCGATGGACAATAGCCTATCCGCCTTTACTACCAGCTTTGATGTAACTCAGTATCGTAATGATGTGCAAACCTTGGCCAGTGACGCCTTCGGTGGCCGCGCACCGCTGTCTGAGGGTGAGCAGTTAACGATTAATTACCTTGAAAAAAGTTTTAGGGAAATGGGCTTGCAACCTGCCTTTGGTGACAGTTATTTACAGCCCGTTCCCCTTGCCAAAATCACCGCTGACCAAAACATGCAGCTCAATATTGGTGGGATCAACTTTACCAATGGCAGCGAATTTACGGCTCGCACCCAACGCATCAGCGAAAAGGTCACACTCGATAACAGTGAAGTGATCTTTGTTGGCTATGGCATTAACGCCCCTGAATACGGCTGGAACGATTATCAAGGCCTAGACGTAAAGGGCAAAACCGTCATTGTCTTGGTGAACGACCCTGGCTTTGCAACGCAGGATCCCAAGGTCTTTAAAGGTAACGCCATGACCTACTATGGCCGCTGGACCTACAAATATGAAGAGGCTGCCCGCCAAGGTGCCGAAGCCGTCTTTATCGTCCATGAAACCGCGCCTGCGGCCTACGGCTGGAACGTGGTGCAAAATTCCAATACCGGCACTAAGTTCACTCTGGTCGATGCCAATAATAACCAAGGCCAAGTGGGTGTAATGGGTTGGGTACAACATGAAGTTGCGCAGAAGCTGTTTGCAAAGGCGGGCATGGACTTTGACATGCTAAAGCGTGAAGCCGCAAAACCCCACTTTAAACCGATACCCTTAAACCTGAAGGCGCAGCTCACCCTCCAAAATCAAATTGAACGTGCCCAGTCCCATAATGTGGCGGCGATTCTGCCGGGTAAGACCCATCCCGATGAAGTGGTAATGATGCACGCCCATTGGGATCACTTAGGTACAGTGATGGAAGGGGGGAAGCCTGTGATCATTAATGGTGCCGTGGATAACGCCAGTGGTGTGGCGGGGGTACTCGCCCTTGCTCGTTACTTTAAGCATCAGGCCGATAAAGCGCCGCTTGCGCGTACCCTCGTATTTAGCTCCTTTACCGCCGAGGAAACAGGGCTGATTGGTGCACAGCATTTTGCCCAGCATCCAATTGTACCGACTAAGGATATCGTTGCCTTTTTAAATATCGACGGCATGAATATGAACCAAGGTGTAGATTACATTCTGCGCTACGGTGAGGGCGTAAGTGAGCTTGAAGCTTATTTGGATAAGGCCGCCAAGGCACAGGGGCGCACTGTTAAGGCCGATCCCCGTCCACAAAACGGTTTGATGTTTAGATCGGATCATTTCGCATTGGCGCAGCAGGGCGTGCCTGGTTTGCTGTTTATGAGTTTAGGGGATACGGATCCCGATTATATCGCTCATAAGTACCATCAAGGCGCCGATGATTACGACCCCAATTGGACCTTAGGTGGCGTGACCCAAGATTTGGCGTTAATGGCGAGTATGCTTAAGGCGCTGGCCAATGGGGCCGATTGGCCGCGTTGGTTGGAGTCATCGGACTTTAAAACGAAACGTGAGCAGACTGGTCGCGACTAAATCTGTAAGTCAAACTGTGGCATAAAACTTTGAATAGGGCGCTTTAGCGCCCTTTTTCCCAATCTGGTGGCGACCTTGTTTGCCTTCCTAGTCTACACCAATGTCTAGCCCCACGACCGTTTGCGTAAAATGCCGTTACAACTCGCCTTTATGTTGATTGGAATTTTTTCGGCTTGCAGAAAATATCAGTTCTTGCTTTGGCATATGGCAATCCCCCATTCAAATAGGCCCTTGGTCTGTGGTGCATGTAGGCAAATGGAGTTCCTAGCCTTTGCTATGCATTATGACGTTTATGAACATAGTGAATTTAATGCATGTGAAGGTGCTCATTCATGTCGCTGTCTAGGATTGAGCCACTAAAACTAAGCAGAGTGGCTAACAAGAGAGGGTAATACTGGGCAAGGATAAACTTCACATCCGCCAGCTGGTGGCGACTTGGTTACCAGCGACCTAAGTGGGTCATACTCAAACCTTGATGTCATTGATCTCATTGATGACGGAGGATGCGGTGTTCTTGCTGCTGGGGCAGGTGAAAAATAAAGTCGATTTTGAAAAGGCATCGCAACAATCTAAGGGCGTGGGCGATCCTCTGCTTACATTATTAAGCGACATCATTGAAATTAACGTCTTAGGTGAATGGGTATTTATGCGCTCGCATTTAATTCAGTATCACGTTGCCAAATGCTCCAAATTCTATCAAACACACGGGTCATAGTCTGACAATATGCCAAAACCTCAACGGTAACTGGCTACTGACAAGGTATGCAAATTTAATGGTAGCGGTGGAATAAATTCAAATAGGTTAACAAGGTGAAGACTGAATGCTTAAGCGACTAGGATAAACCGAGAAATAAAAATGGCCCTGTGCGTAAAGAGCAGAAGGGCCATTTTGTATCTCGCTATGTGCCTGATAAGGCTAATGGTTTATTAGCCTATTTGTTTTAGCAATTAGTAGCTATCGTTTACGTGGGCACAGCGGCCAAATTGGGCGCCGCCTTTAACAGCCTCTACGACCTGTTTCGGGAAGGCCAGTTCTTGGTCTACACCGTTATTACACACAAACGCTTTGTTGGCATTGATGTCGATAGTCAGCGGCGTTGGAAGACCAACGATACCCGCCATCATTTCAGAACCGTTGCCACTGACGCCTAGGATTCCATTGGTCATCGCATTTTTCGCTTCAACGACACCTTGTTTAGCAAAGAAGCTTTGACCCGTCATCCAGCCGAGACCTTTCATGTAAATGCTTGAGCCCGCTGGTGTACCATTGATCAGAATGCGACCTGTGATCAGTGAAAGATCATCATTTGCATCTAATACCATGTTTAATGGCAGACCAGAAGTTTCGGCAATTTCATCGTGGGTCATGTAATAAGGTGAGTAACAATAGGTGTTAGGCACATCATCACACCAACGCAAGCCACCGAGATGAGTGATTTCATTGGTATCGGCGTTCCATACTTGTACTCCTTTACCAAAGGCGCGGCGGCCAAAACCATCCTGCGCACCGAAGGCGACATATTTACCATCGCTTGAAATCACTGACGAATTTAAAGCGCCATATTCTCCGTAGAGATCCTTCAATTTACCGTCGACCCAAGCGAGCTGTGTAAGGTTGTTGTTACCCGAACCTGTTACAGTTCGACCGTTACCCGAAATTTTGTCAGCGCGAACCCAAGCTTCTTTACGATTACCATGAATCCAAGCTTCGATAAGGGTACTGCCAGGACGTTGGATAAATTCTATTCCATCGGTTAACAGCGTTGGCTCACCTGTTTGTGCATTCCAGATCGTTGGTACGCCATAGGAATATGCAGCTTGACCTGGGGCGCACTCGTTACCGCCATCTCTTGGTTTGCGAGAGTTACCGACAACGGTTTGACCTAAATCGTCAATATCCCAAATGGAGTGTGAACTAATACCCGATTGAGAGCTGATTGCACAGGTATTGTTGCTTGGATCTTTAAGCACCGTCAGCTTGTTAGAACGGATATCCCAGACCGCACCTTGACCAATACCATCACGGTCTAGATCGGCAATGACCGCGGCTTTGGTCGCATTCTTGTTCATTGCAGCGGTCGTGGCCTTGAGCACTGCAAAGCCATTAAACGTTAGGGTTTCAAAGGTCTTGTGCATGCTGCTGTACAGGAATGGTGTGCCACCATGGGTAACGCCAAAGGCAGTTTTGCCGTTTTTAGCAAAATCGTTAACCCATGCGCCAACCAGCGGCGTGTATTGGATACCATTGGTATAACCGTTGAAATACATGGCCACTTCTTTGGTTTCACCACCCGCCACTACGATTGGCGTCATATCACAGTGATGATCCGTTGCAGGTGATGCACTTTCACCTTCGTTCCAGTATTCGTTTTCAGACAGAATACCGGTCGGCGTGGTAGGGTAGCCGCCAGCAATAATCGGATCCATATACAGGGCATAACGGCCGCCAGGTGTTAAGCCATTGATAGTGAAAGAACCATCAAGACCGATTCTACCCTGTGACATGTTACCGCTTTGTTGGGTGATCACATCGTACAGCGGGTTATCCAAGTTACGGGCAACCATGTTCATGCCAGCATATTCAACGCCATTTTTGGTGAAGAGTTTACCCTTGATGGTACCGTAGTTAGTTTTGTATTCCGCTGTTGGATAAAGGTCAGAAATGTTGACGATATCGTCGCGTACGTTAACAGTGCCCTGTTGACGGCCTTCGTTGCCACGTACGTTGATAAATGGGTACATGGTTTCGATGCTATCGGCCGGTATACTGTTACGGCCGGTATAACCGGTTGTGCCTGGGCAACCTGGTACACCATCGTATAGGCGATAGGCGTTGGTTGCCGCATAGGTAAAGTGGCCGTTTGCCTGTGAGTGGGACATGTTCAGCGCATGGCCAAACTCATGGGTAAATACCCCTTGCACCATCTCGCCTTTGGTATCGTTAATATCGACATACCAACCGTTCATCAGTGCGGTTGCTTCGAGGATTTCACCGGTTTCTTCGTCGGCCCATTCCGGGAAGGCGATACCTAGCACTTGGCTACGTGAAATACCAAAGTAGTTTTCCAAAATGGAACCATCGGTATCGTAGTTAACCCAAAAGCCATAGCCGTTCTCTGCACCATAGATTTGGTCAACGTTTGATGCGTTGACATCGGCCATACCCGTTTGGCTGGCGATAGTGCCTGCTAGCACCATATCCAAAGTCGATGTCTCAACGTTTGACCATTCCGCTACGGCTTTAGCAGTAATCGCGTTGGCTTGCTCGATGGTTAAGAAGGTATAGTCGCGATCCAGCGCGGTATTTTTAGGGAGCACTGTGCCATCGGGCAAGGTGATGTCCAAGTTATACTTGGTACCTTTCTCTAGCACGGTAAAGGATTGAACCTCATTGCCGTCTTTGTCTTGGATGAGTTTGCCGCCGTCGGTCCAAACGGGAATGGCACCTTTGCTGGTGTCCCATTTGTAAGGCTGCATGGTTTTATCAAGGATATACAGTGGGCCGCCTGCTACAGCACTAGCCGAAAGGGTTGCCAGAGCGATACCGGCAGCAAGTTTAGTGAGTCTCATTATTGTTGGCCTCCAGCCATCTTGTTGACCAGATTCATAAAGATATTAACGTCTACGCCACCTGGATTGGTCAGCATATTACGTTCTTCATCACTGATAGCGGAGGTATCGATATTTTCAAACAGGCCTGTGTTGGCAAATTCGTTCATCACTTTGCCGTCGCGTACCACAAATTTACCTTGGGCCATGCCGGCTGTGGTTTGAAAACCCGTGATCGATGCGGGTTTATACATAAAGGCCACCACGTTTTCGCCTACGTGCCATTTGGCAAAACCATCGGGCGTGACACCTAAGTAGACTTTGCCATTACCCATAGAGCGTGGTTTGATTAAACCAAATTGGCGGAAAGTGTAGGTGGATTCATCTTTTAACTTGCCCTTGGCATCATGGCCTACGGCAATGGTGACTTCAGTGTAAGGGCGATTGTTATCAAAACCATCGGTCACTTTAACCACTTCACCGGCAATAATGTTTTGTGATTCAGCGGTCAGTTCTTGCAGATTTAACGATTTAAGTTTCATTGCGCTCGCTGGCAAGGCCATTGCCATAGTCGCAGCAACGGCTAAGGCAATCGATGCCTTTTTGAGGAATGACTTCCTTCTCATTGGTTTTTCTCCATTGATGATTTGTTGTTTTGGCCAGAGTTCCACTCTTGGCTCTGTTAATAAAATGTTTCATTAACGAAGGCGATGGAAGTTTAATCATGTAGCAATTTGTAGCAAAAAATAAGGCGAGGCAAATGGCTGTCGCCTGTCAAAATAATGACATTAAGTTTAATTAAAACAGAGTGTTGTAAAGTATTTGCGGTTTGAATTGCCTAGTGGCAGGTGATAGTAACTAAAACGTTAGAATTAACAGTGATGTGAGTTGTGTTTTTATTTTGTTAATATAAAGAAAGGGTTTTTTGAATTTCACGGCTTTGTTTCCCAATTCGAATGACGGCACAAAAACCACTTAATTGTTTAGATATCACTCGATGTAAGCGCTTTTAACTCTACCAATCTCCGTAAGTTTATTCAGCGCCTTGATCATCGGCATCATCATTTTTTCCACCGATTTAGCAAACAAAGCCACTACTTACATAATTTGCTGCCTAAATTTGTAGAGCTTAAGGTCACCGAGTCTACGGCGTTGAGTGATGTGGAATTTATGAAACGGGTGCTGTTGCAGTTAAGGAACATTGGCGTTGCGATTGCTATCGATGATTTTGGCACCGGTTATTCATCCTTAGGTGCCCTTCATCAATTGCCCATTCATCGGCTGAAAATCGATAAATCCTTCGTTGAAAAGATTGAGACCAATACCGATGATGTTGTGATTGTGCAGATGATGATTGAGTTGACTAAGCAGCTAAAACTCGACGTTATTGCTGGGGTGTAGAGAATGAGCAGCAAAAGATCAAACTTGCCAACGTGGGCAGCCAGCAAGGGCAGGGCTACTTGTTTGCCCGTCCTATGGCAGACAGCCAACTAAGGGAATGGCTCCATAGGACTCGATGTTTGGCCGATAACGCACCTGACTAAATACAATCCTATTGATGTTACCACGTGTTGGATTAAAGGCCTAAAAAACGATTTTACCTGCAAACGTAAAAGCCAGCTTACTTGCTGGCTTTTTAATGAGTGTGAAACGCGATTAATCGTTATGGCGTTTACCGGAGCGTTTCAGTTTTTCCGCTTCTAATTTTGCTGCTTTTTCCGCCGCCTTTTCAGCAAGAATTCGCTCAACTTCGGCCTTTTCTACTTCGGCCATCGCTGGGGTTTCTAAGGATAATAAGCCGATTCTTCCTGCGCGGTAGTCGTGTAATAACACTTCTGAGGCTTTGTGCAAATCAATGCGGCCACCTGGGCGAAGGGCGCCACGTTTACGGCCGATTTCTTCTAGCAGGGTAATATCATCGCTAGGTAATTCATTGATGTTGTAGCGCTCGCAAATCTCTTTTGGGTAAGCCTTGAGGAAATAACCTGCGGCGAACAGGGCCACGTCTTCATATTCCATCGCCGTGTCTTTAATGGCGCCTGTGATGGCTAAGCGATAGCTACTGGCTTCGTTATCAACCTTCGGCCATAAAATCCCTGGGGTGTCGGAGAGCACAATGCCGTTACGCAGGTTGATGCGCTGCTGACTTTTGGTTACGGCGGGTTCGTTACCGGTTTTAGCGATAACACGGCCCGCTAGAGTATTAATGATGGTTGATTTCCCTACGTTGGGAATGCCCATGATCATAGTGCGAATGTCCTTTTCTACCTTATCGCGACTCGGTACCAGTTTACGGCACAGATCCGGCAGCATTTTTAGCATGCCCGGTTGCAACGTCGTGATTGCAGAGGCCTTAACACCTTGCTCGCGCTCGAGGTATTCAATCCATTGGGCGGTGATTTCAGGATCGGCTAAGTCAGATTTATTCAACAACTTAATACAAGGTTTGTCGCCACGTAGCTTAGACACCATCGGGTTTTCACTACTGTAGGGAATACGCGCATCGAGCACCTCGATAACGAGATCGACCTGAGGCATGGCCTCTTCGATCTCTTTGCGTGCCTTGTGCATATGCCCTGGATACCATTGAATTGCCATGATAGCGCCTTGTCCTGAATCACTAAAAAGAGGGTTATTCTACCTCGATGATAGCGAATGTCATAAAAAAAGCGCCTTAAGGCGCTTTAATCACTGTATTTTGATGGATTTTTAGGCGAGATGCCTTAAAGCACACCCAGCTCACGCAATCTTTCCGTCAGGTAACTTTCGGCGGTGTAACGTTCAGACAGCACCACTGGTGGATTAGCGTGCAGGAATAACGGCAGTGAAATTCGAGATTTGGTTTTATCCGTTCCTTCTGGGTTAATCACTCGATGGGAGGTCGATGGGAAATAACCGCCCGATGCTTCCTGAAGCATATCGCCGATATTAATGATGATATTGCCAAAATCGCTAGGCACATCAATCCACGAACCATCCTTTGCCTTAACCTGTAAACCTGGTTCATTGGCCGCAGGTAGAATGGTGATAAGGTTAATGTCTTCGTGGGCCGCGGCGCGGATAGCCCCCATTTCTTCATTACCCGTCATTGGCGGATAGTGCAAAATGCGCAGCAGGGTTTTTTGGCTTTGGGCAATCATATCTGGCAATGGCATCGAGAACTTAGCCTTAACCTCAGCGGGGGAGTGCGCTTCAATCCAACCTAAAAGTTCAGTTGCTAGGTCATTAGCATTTTTATAGTAAGCAAGAATATTGGCACGTAAAGAATCTGGGATGCGGCCCCAAGGATAAACGTGGTAGTACTCTTTAATGTCCTTAACCGTATGGCCCTTGGCCTTTTCAGAAATCGACGCAGGGAAGAAACCATCGTGGGTTTCACGGTTAAACAGGAACGCGTTTTTTTCTTCTGAGTTAAAAAATGCTTGCCATTCTTCGTAAATGGTCTCGACCAGCGCTTTATCAATAGGGTGGTTTGATAACACTCCAAAGCCGGTTTCACGTAGGGATTCAACAAAGTGTTTTGCGCTGTCAGGGGCGCGGTAATCAATGGTTTCTAATTTCATCGCGTTTCTACTTGTTATGCATCGTTGTAACGCCAACACCGTGCTTGTCAAAATGAAGGTAAAAGGTCATTGCCGTTTATCTCATCATCTTATTGATGTTTTAGCCCTAGTTGCTTAAGCATCAGACAGCAGGAATTGGGTAGTGATTTGACCCGATGCAAGTTTAGCCTTGAGCTGTATGACGTGCAAACATTCGGGTTATTGTTGCCGAAGTAATTGCTGTTTTTTCCTTCACTTATGAAAGACTCCTCTGGCTAGGCCGGATATTATTCACTAAAGTCGCTACTATGCTTGCAAATAGACATTTAACCTTGATGGGGTTCCGTGTTGTAAAGCGGCTGCTATCGAGGGTAAAACGGCGAAATTTTTACATAGAAAGGGCGGTCTTTAGCCCCAGATAGGCATCTGGAAACAAACTGCCTAGCACAAAACAGTCAATGGGATAACAAGATGAAAAAACTGACAGATTTTGAACGCTATGTGATTGAAGAAAAGGGCACAGAACGCCCCTTTAGCGGCGAGTATTACAATCACACCGCGAAAGGGGTTTATTTCTGTAAAAAGTGTGATGCCCCCCTATATCGTTCGGAGGATAAATTTAATGCCCACTGCGGTTGGCCTGCCTTTGATGATGAAATTGAGGGCGCCGTGAGTCGTCATATTGATGCCGATGGCCGCAGGGTCGAAATTGTTTGTAGTCGTTGTGGTGGCCACTTAGGTCATGTGTTCGAGGGTGAGTACTTAACCGAGAAAAACATCCGCCACTGCGTGAATTCAGTGTCGTTAACCTTTAAGAGCTTGGATGAACATTATCAACCTGTCACGACTGGGCTTGCGACCTTTGGCGCGGGTTGTTTTTGGTGTGTTGAGGCGGTATTTAAAAGCTTAAAAGGAGTGAATAAAGTCACCTCGGGTTATGCGGGAGGCGATGCTAAGGATGCGGATTATCGCTCCGTCTGTTCTGGGCGCACAGGCCACGCTGAGGTTGTGCAAATTGAGTTTGACCCAGAGGTGATAAGTTTTACGACACTTTTGCAGGTGCTGTTTGAAAGCCATGACCCCACAACGTTAAATCGTCAGGGAAATGATAAGGGGCCGCAGTATCGCTCAGTGGTGTTTGCCCACGATGCTGAGCAGGTAGAGCAGACCAATAAGATGATTGAAACACTCAATCAAGCGCGGGTATTTGACGCTCCAATTGTCACCCAAGTGGTTGCCTTCGAATCCTTTTATCCTGCAGAGGCATACCATAACGACTATTTTGCCCTGAACGGTGAACAGCCCTATTGCCAAATTGTGGTGAGACCAAAGGTCGAGAAGATCCGCGCCTTGTTCGCAGAACTACAAAAGTAGGCACAGTTAAAGTGAGTGTGGAGAAACATCGAGCCGACATTTGTTCGATGTTTCGAGTTTCAGCACAAAGGGTCTTATATTGCTGAGCTTCTGCCTCGTCTTTTGTTCAACATTTCGCTTAGTATCTCATTGGCCCAATGCTTTGTTTTCGACTATTTGATGGTATTATTTGGTCCATTTACCCACGGTCACCGTTCGGCCTTTAATTGGCTAGCTTTTTCGGGGTGACCCTATGCTTGGTTTTATTATGACAACACTTCAAGACACCACTTGTATTCTTGCCCTCGACACTTGTACCGAAGCCTGCTCTGCAGCGCTGTTATACCAAGGTAAAGTCTTCTCAGAATCTGCCGATGCGCCACGCGAACATAGTCAGCGTCTGCTGCCCATGGTTGACTCGGTCATGAAGCAAGCCAATGTTGGCTTAGATAAATTAGATGCCATAGCCTATGGCCGCGGCCCTGGAAGTTTTACCGGTATTCGTATTTGCACTAGCATGACTCAAGGCCTAGCGCTTGGGTTAGATTTACCTGTTATTGGTATTTCCACTTTGGCAGCAATGGCGCAAATGGCCATCGATGAACATCAAGCAGAACAAGTGCTTTGTAGCATTGATGCGAGAATGGATGAGGTTTATTGGGGGCAGTTTATTGCCATTAAGGGGATTGCGACCCTTGTGGGGAAAGAAGTGGTGAGTGCACCAAGCTTAGTTACCCTCGAGCTTGATACCGCTAAACCTATCGTGGGTTGTGGCACAGGCTTTGACGCCTATCCTGAGTTGTTAACCTTGGGTGAAGGTGTAAACCGTTTGGCCGAGGTGAATTTCCCCGACGCGAAAGCCATGCTAAAACTGGCTCAAGTGGGGATTATGGCGGGGCTTGCGACCACAGTTGATGAGCTTGAGCCGGTGTATTTACGCGATACTGTTACCTGGAAAAAGTTACCGGGCCGTGAATAATTTGTTCACAGATGCTGGCGTTGAGTTAGAATCAAATGAGGTCGTAAACCGTATACTAGGTTAAATTGCAAAAAAGTTTACGGTCTCATTTAACGAATTGCGCCAACACTATTAAGTGTTCTAGATTTGAATAACTTAACTACAAAGGCTCATTCAACTCCTAGGATATGGACATAAAGGCATCTCGATGCAGGTGAATATTCAACAAACTAGTTTAACTCAGGCGGTTGCAAGCAATCGTCCGAATGCTATTCAAGGTTTGGGATCTACATCTGCGACCCAAGCTGTTGCTGGTCAAGGGATTGGGGAAGCGTATCGAGAGAAATCTAATCAAGTCATTGAGCTTGTTGAGGAACCCTCCGCCAATCTAAAAGATCGCCTAGGTGCCCATTTAGAGTACGAGCAACAAACCCAAGCCAATCAAGGGGCTATCGCCCGTTATCTGCAAACCCAGCATGCCGCTAAACGCGAGGAAATTCAGCAGATGGTGGGCGTGGACCTCTATGCCTGATCGTCATTTGCTGGCCGCAAATTCAACAGCGTTGAATTCCTCCGTATCGGGCCTCCCTAGCCGTGGCCTGTTTATCATTGAATTTGTACTTGCGGTTCTACTCACTCGTATTCCTTACCTCAGCTTACCTTTCAAGTGGCTTGAAAGTTATTTTCACGAACTCTCCCATGCCATTGCTACAGTATTGAGTGGTGGCATCGTCAGTCATATTCAGTTATTTCCCAATGGCGCGGGTTTTTGCTTTAGTCAGGGTGGGGCACCCTTATTCATTGGATTTGCGGGTTACTTTGGTGCGGCCTGCTGGGGATATTTAATCTACCTATTAGCGACTTGGCCTAAGGGAATTCGGATTAGCTTTGCTTTTCTTGGGGGGCTGGTGGTGCTGAGCGCACTGTTTTGGGGGCGTGACTTACTGACATTGGCGATTCTGGCCATGCTGACCATAGTGCTGTTGCTCCCTTTAAAATTAAGTCAAAACAAAATATTGACTCAATTTCTACGCATCATTGGTTTAATGATCATGCTTAATGCTTTAACGAGTCCCACTGCGCTTTTGGGGGCTGATCAGCAGGGCGATGGTTACTTATTATCCCAGCAATCATGGATCCCAGCTTGGGTTTGGGTGGGCATTTGGCTGCTATCGAGTGCATGCGCCTTACTACTGGCTTGGCGGCGAATTGATTCTGCCGCAGCGCAATTATCCTCAAGTATTAAGTAGTCAATTTCCCCATCATTCATTATAACGGTTGCCAACTTACCCAATATCACGCTGTTGGTAATAGTTGGTTTTTTCAACCTAGACTGCTAAGTTAAGCCATCGATATACAAGGAGAATTAAAATGAAAAAAGTCACATTAGTTGCAGGTATGCTGCTCGCTTCACTTTGTTCTGGAGTGAGTTTTGCTGATGATGCGCTCAATAGCGCCATCAAAAGTGATTTTCGCCAAGCAAAAAATGTCAGTCGAGATACTTACCGTCATCCCGCAGAAACCTTGAGCTTTTTCGGAATTAATCCTAAGCAAACTGTGGTCGAGCTTTGGCCTGGAAATGGTTGGTACACTGAAATCCTAGCCCCCTATTTGTCAGCCCAGGGGCAATATATTGCCGCGAGTTTTGAAACTTCCCCAGCAACTGATACCCCAGGCAATAAATATCGCGCCAATGCCGGTACTAAGTTTGAAACTTGGATGACTGCAAATGCAGCAACCTTTGGCAAAGCCAAGGTGATTACCCTTGATCCCCCAAATAAACTTGCACTGGGTGACGATGGCAGTGCCGATCTCGTGCTGACCTTCCGTAACCTGCACAACTGGGCGAATAGCGATCAACTCGAAAATGTCTTTACTGCATCTTATAAGGTGCTGAAAGATGGCGGGGTATTTGGGGTTGTCGAACATCGCGCTAATAAGGGTATGAACCTAAGCAGTGGTTATATGGAGCAGGATGAGATCATCGCCTTAGCGCAAAAAGTGGGTTTCACCCTAGAAGCCACCTCTGAAGTTAATGCCAATCCAAAGGATACAAAGGATTATGCCAAAGGGGTGTGGACCTTACCGCCATCCTTTGCCATGGGTGACACAGACAAGGAAAAATACCAAGCCATTGGTGAGAGTGATCGCATGACGCTCAAATTTGTCAAAAAGTCCCGCTAATCACCTGACAATAGAGGCAATATGTGGCAATCTTTCGCCCCCAAAAATCAAGTCGAATTGGTGTTACCCCATATCAAGTTAAGTGGCCGAATTTGGGGGACGAAGGATAAACCGCTGCTGCTTGCGCTGCATGGCTGGTTAGACAATGCCAACAGTTTTGAGCCATTAGCCGAGCACCTTACGGAATATCAACTGCTGGCGATTGATTGGCCCGGCCATGGTTTTTCGCAGCATAGACCCGGTCATTACCCGCTGCATTGGGTGGATTATCTTTACGATTTAGATGCGCTGTTGGCAATATTGCCACAGCGCCCCGTGGCGATTATTGGACATTCCTTAGGAGGCATTATTGCTTCGGCTTATACGGCGACCTTTCCTGAAAAGGTTAATCGCCTAATTTTGATTGAAGCATTAAGTCCGCTGTTTGAGGCTCCTGAACAGGCTAAATCACGCCTTCGGAAAAGTTTTTATCAACACGGTAAACAGTTAACGGCGCAAAGGCCAAGTAAAGGCTACGAGACTATCGAAACCGCTGTGCGTGCTAGAGCCCATTTAACGGGCATGGGTGAGAATTGGTGCCGCTTATTGCTTGAGCGCAATCTGCAAACCAGCGAGCAGGGGATACGTTGGCGTAGCGACCCAAGGTTAAAACTCGATTCGCCGATGCGGCTCACCTTTACGCAGGTGGATGCCTTAATGCAGGATGTCGCTGTCGAGACTTTACTGATTTGTGGTAAGCAAGGATTTAGTCAGTTACGCACGGCCTTACCAAAGGCGCGTAACTGGTTCCATCACCTTGTCGAGCATATTATTGAAGGCGATCACCATGTGCATATGGACAACGCCGAGGGTGTGGCTCAGCTCATTAGAAAATTTGTAGAGCAATTGCACTAAGTACGATAAATCTCGCTAGGATTTTTGTTTTATTTATGTGATGATGCTCAAAATTAAAACGCTTGTATGAGTCATATAAGCTATCAATAACAATAAAATGTAAGTCGGTATTTAACCCAGTATTTTTGGGTTCTACGGTAAAATGGATACCGTTTCCGCAGTTGTGGGTTTTAGGAGAACGTTGTGGATCAGCCTTGGATTAATCAATTACCTAAAGATGTGCCTGCTGAGATAAATTTGGAGCAATTTTCATCCCTCGTCGAAATGTTTGAAACGGCGGTGGCCAAATATGCGGATCAACCTGCTTTTATCAACATGGGCGCCACGCTTACCTATCGTAAATTAGAAGAGCGTAGCCGTGCCTTTGCGGCCTATTTACAAAACGAATTAAAATTGCAAAAGGGTGACCGTGTCGCCTTAATGATGCCTAACTTGCTGCAATATCCCATTGCACTTTTCGGTGTCCTTCGTGCGGGCATGGTCGTGGTTAACGTCAACCCGCTTTATACCCCGCGCGAACTCAAACACCAGCTGATTGACTCGGGTGCTAAGGCGATTGTGGTGGTCTCTAACTTTGCTCGCACCCTTGAAGAAGTCGTTGAACAAACACCAGTTGAAAGTGTGATTATCACCCGTCTTGGGGATCAACTTAGTGCACCTAAACGTACCTTAGTCAACTTCGTTGTGAAGTACATTAAAAAGCTGGTGCCGAAATACGATTTACCCCAAGCCTTATCGATGCGAGAGACGTTATCCCGTGGGCGTCGTATGCAGTATGTTAAACCCGCTATTCTTCAAGATGATTTGGCGTTTCTGCAATATACAGGCGGTACAACAGGGGTGTCTAAAGGCGCGATGCTTAGCCATGGTAACGTGGTCGCAAACGTGCTGCAGGCAAGTGGCGCCTATTCACCGGCCCTTCGCGATGGTAATGAATTGGTGGTGACGGCGCTACCGCTTTATCACATTTTTGCGTTGACAGTGAACTGCTTACTGTTTTTACATAAGGGCAGCCAAAACCTGCTTATTACCAACCCGCGTGATATTCCGGGCTTTGTGGCCGAACTGAAAAAGTATCCTTTTACGGCGCTGACTGGGGTAAATACCCTGTTCAATGCGCTCGTCAATAGTGCCGATTTTGCACAGTTGAATTTTTCCGGTCTAAAGCTGGCGATTGGCGGCGGTATGGCAGTTCAACGCGCAGTCGCCGATAAATGGCAGAGTATCACTAAGACAAAGTTACTCGAAGGTTACGGCTTAACCGAAGCTTCGCCACTGTTAACTTGCTGCCCCTATAACCTCGATGGTTACAATGGCTCAATTGGTTTACCTGCGCCCTCGACCCTGATCCAAATCCGTGACGATCAGGGTAATGTGTTACCCCAAGGTGAAACTGGTGAGCTATTTGGTAAAGGGCCACAGATCATGAAGGGTTACTGGCAGCGTCCTGAGGAAACCGCCAAGGTCATTGATAAGGATGGTTGGTTAGCCACTGGTGATATAGGGTATATGGATGAAAAAGGTTTCTTCTATATTGTGGACCGTAAGAAAGACATGATTTTAGTTTCCGGCTTTAACGTATTCCCGAACGAAGTCGAAGAAGTCGTTGCCCTGCATCCTAAGGTGCTTGAGGTTGCAGCGGTTGGTGTGCCAAATGAGGCCAGTGGTGAACTCGTTAAAGTTTTTGTGGTGGCTAAAGATAAATCCTTAACAGAAGAAGATGTGATAACACATTGCCGTGCGCATTTAACGGGATATAAAGTACCTAAACTGGTAGAATTTAGGGATGAGTTACCTAAATCGAACGTGGGTAAAATCCTGCGCAGAGAACTTCGAGACGAAGTGAAACGCGCATAAGATTGAAGCCGGCAACGCGCCGGCTTTTGTTTTTTGTGATAGTGATCGCCCGACAGGAACTGGAGAAGAATTTGTCAGTGTTTCAATATGTGAGTGACGAAGCGAGCCTCAATGCCCTTGTTGCCCAATATCAACAGAGTCAACTGCTGGTATTAGATACCGAGTTTGTTCGCACCCGTACCTACTACGCCAAGTTAGGTCTGATCCAAGCCTATGATGGTAAGACCTTAGCGTTAATCGATCCGGTTGCTGTCCCGAATTTAGCGTCGTTTTGGGCTCTACTTACCAATCCGAATATCATTAAGCTAGTGCATTCCTGCAGTGAAGATTTAGAGGTCTTCGCCCACTACGGCAATTGTCAGCCAACACCTTTATTTGATAGCCAAATAGCAGCCTCTATCTGTGGTATGGGACACGGTGTTGGCTATGCAAAATTAGTTGAAACCTGTTTGGGCGAAGTCATCGATAAGGGCGAATCTCGCACCGACTGGATGCGTCGTCCACTGACCGATGCACAGCTAAACTATGCGGCAAACGATGTACTCTATCTTTACCAATTGTATCCTCAGCTCGAAACTAAGTTAGTTGAGCAAAACAGATTAAATTGGCTCTATGAAGAAGGCGAGCGGATGACAGTGGGGCGTCTTGAAACCCCTGATCTTGATACTGCTTACTTAAGAGTGAAAAACGCCTTTCAACTCACCGAAGTGCAGTTAGCGTACCTTAAGGTACTTGCCAAATGGCGGCTCGAAAAAGCCCTTGCTCGGGACTTAGCGTTAGGTTTTGTGATTAAGGATCATGGTCTTATCGCACTTGCCAAGAAGCAACCCAAAAGCATGGGCGAATTGTTAAAGCTTAATGATTTGACCGAGCAGGAAAAACGCATCCATGGGAAGGATATTTTAAAGGTGATGCAGGGCGCCGATCTGGTTAATTTACCCGAGGTGGTCGATGTCATCGCATTAAAACCTGGCTATAAGTCTGCCTTTAAAGCCATCAAAACCTGTTTAACTGAGATTTGCGAGCAGCATACTGTGCCGATGGAAATGCTGGGTTCTAAGCGTCATATCCATGAATATTTGCAGTGGCGTTGGAATAAAGGGCAGGGGGAATTACCGACAGTGCTGACAGGCTGGCGGGCGCAGTTAGCGGGCGAGGCGCTAGCGCAATTGGAACTTTAACTTAGCAGTCTTAGCTAATACAAAATGAGCGTCATTTCAAAGGAAATGACGCTGCAGGCCTCGACAATCTTCCCAAGGAGCTCGAATTAGCGGTCAGGTAAGGTGACGTTGAGTTCGAGTACCGACAGATTGTCGTCATTCTGATCTAACTGTACAGACACCTGATCATCAGAAATCTGCACATACTTACGAATAACGGCGATGATTTCTTGCTTCATCATCGGGAAATAGTCAGGTGTGTCGCGCTGACCACGTTGATGGGCCACAATAATTTGTAGGCGCTCTTTTGCCATTACCGCTGTGCTTGGCTTTTTCTTGCTTCTGAAATAGTCGAGTAAAGACATAATTAGCTACCAAATATTCGTTGTAAGAAACCTTTCTTCTCTTCCGTGATGAAACGCACTGGTACTTCTTTACCCAGTAACCGCGCCACAGTATCACTGTAGGCAGCACCAGCATCACTCTCTTCATCGATAATCACAGGAACACCTGAGTTTGACGCCTTGAGCACCGATTGAGACTCAGGGATAACTCCCAATAATTCAATGGCTAAGATCTCTTGCACATCATCAACACTTAACATTTCGCCCGATTTCACCCGACTCGGTGAGTAACGAGTGAGCAGTAAATATTCTTTGATGGGTTCTAAATTTTGTTCTGCGCGGCGTGAGCGGCTTTGTAACATCCCCAGAATGCGGTCAGAGTCACGGACCGAACTGACCTCAGGGTTAGTCGTTACAATGGCTATATCGGCAAAATACAGTGCCATCATTGCGCCTTGCTCAATCCCTGCTGGTGAGTCACATAGAATGTAATCAAAATCTTTGCCTAATTCTTCGAGTACGCGTCCCACACCTTCTTTAGTGAGTGCATCTTTGTCGCGGGTTTGAGAGGCGGGCAACACGAATAATTTATCGCAGCGTTTATCTTTGATCAGTGCTTGGTTCAGGTTGGCTTCACCGTTGATCACATTGACAAAGTCGTACACTACGCGGCGTTCACAGCCCATGATTAAATCTAAGTTACGCAAACCTATATCGAAATCGATAACAACAGTTTTATGCCCTTGCATTGCGAGTCCAGTTGCAATGGCCGCGCTCGATGTGGTTTTACCAACACCGCCTTTACCTGAAGTGACAACAATAATTTGTGCCATGTTTATCTCTATCCTTTTTTCCGCCATTAGAGGGGCAATGATTCAACGATGAGTGACTCGCCATTGAGGCGAATGCAGCCGCTTTTCGCTGAGCTATGTTGTTGTAGATTTTCCGTAAGCCAATATTGTCCCGCGATTGACACGAGTTCGGCCTCAAGGGAATGGGCGACGATGACGGCGGTGGTATCTCCCGCAGCGCCAGCCATGGCTTTTCCCCGTAATGCGCCATAAATATGAATGCTACCATCGGCAATGACTTCTGCGCCATTACCAACAGCACCAAATATGATTAAATCGCCATTTTTAGCGTACACCTGCTGGCCAGAGCGAATATTTTGTTTAAGTACCTTAGTTTGCCGAGGAACTGGCGCTGGTGCGGGGGCGACAATTTGAGCAGTTGCAATGCTTTGCTTACCCGATTTAACAATGGCAAGGCCGAGGTTTTTAGCTTCTTCGGTTAATTCGCTATTTGCACCTGTGACGCCGACAATAATCAGTTGGCGCGACTGCAATAATTCTTTGAGTCCGTGTAAATTAAATTGAGGTTCAGTGATGGCGCTTAAATTAATGACTAATGGCGCGCCCAGAAAAAATTGTGGAGCTTGAGCGAGTTTATTGTCTAATTCGGTTATCACAGCATCAATATCGCTGCTATTAATATGAAGCACTGAAAGAGTAAAAGAAGCGCCTTTTAATTCTAAACTCGGTTTTGACATCCCAGAATAATTCTCCAGCAATCATCAGTCGGTACGCTGATTTTTACAATTAATTACTAGTTGTCCATGTTATAGTGTGCACCATTGACTGGCAAGTTTGAACTATTGGATATTGAGACTCTTATGCTATGTGCCGTATATAAAAGTAGCCGTAAGGCAGATACCTATTTATTTGTGAACAAACGAGACTGCTTTGATGATGTGCCAGAGGCGCTGATGCAGGTTTTTGGCGTACCGCAATTAGTGATGGTATTTCCGATCGCTAAAAGGGAATCCTTGGGCATTGCCGATATTGTAAAGGTCAGAGCGGCATTAGAAGACCAAGGCTACTATTTACAAATTCCGCCGCCGCAGGTTAACTTATTGTCTGAGCACAAACAAAGTCTTGGGATTAAAGACTAGCGAAATTAAACATAACAACGGACAGTTAGATGTTAAAGACAATCAAAAAACGCTTTCATGCGTTAACCCTCACCGTGTTGCCTTTACTTAGTCTTACGGCTCAAGGGCAAGAGATTAGCTTTGACGATTATCTGCTTCAGTTAAAACGCGATGCCCAAGCCCAGGGCATCAGTCAACAGACCCTCGATGCGACTATCCCGCAAATTAAACGCTTTCGTAAAGCGAATGCGAGCCAAGACACTGCTACCTCCCAAACCCTAGAAACCTATCTGCCTCAAGTCATTCCCGATTGGAAAGTCGATACCGCGCGGGTACTGTTTAAGGAAAACGAACAGCTGCTCAACCGAATTGCCGATAAATATCAGGTTCAGCCCCGCTTTATTGTCGCGCTTTGGGGCTTGGTATCTAACTTTGGTGAATCATCCGGTAATTATCCAGTCCTGTCTGTCACGGCTTCTCAGGCCTATAATGGTGAGAATGAGGCCCTGTATCGCAAGGAATTTTTAGCGGCAATGACTATCTTGGACAAACAGCAAGCTAAATTTGACGATCTCAAAAGTAATGGGGATGGTGCCATGGGGCAAACCCAATTGAGTCCGAGCGATTTTATTGCCTACGCCCAAGACGGTGATGGTGATGGTCGAATCGATATCTGGCATAGCACTGCCGATGCTTTCGCTTCGGCGGCTAATCTACTCAAGCAACAGGGCTGGAATGGCGAGGATACTTGGGGGCGCCAAGTACAAGTTCCCGCAAAAATTGATATTAGATTGGTAGGCTTGGATAAGCCGCAATCCCTCGCAAAATGGCAGAAACTTGGTGTCAGGCGATTTGATAATACGGATTTGCCCAATCGTGACGATATTAAGGCATCGCTTATCATGCCCGACGGTGTGAAAGGACGAAAATACCTGGTTTATAGTAACTATCGTGCATTGATGCATTGGCAAGCATCGGATTATTTTGGGATCTCCTTAGTGCATTTTTCCGAGAGAATTAAAAACAACTCATAAATTCGTGTAAAATGGCCCGCAACAGCGGGCTTTTTATTAGGTAATTGGGTAAAGAAATGGCGTTTTGGCAGACTAAGGCACTTGCAGACATGACAAGCACGGAGTGGGAATCACTCTGTGATGGCTGTGGTAAGTGTTGTTTAAATAAATTAATTGATGATGAAACCGAAGAGCTTTATTACACCAATGCTGCCTGTAAACTGCTAGATCACAATACTGCCAGTTGTAAGCACTACGACGATCGTTTCACCCATGTGCCGCAATGCACCGTCATCACTCCTGAGAATGTTAATGAGCTGACCTGGTTACCGGATAGCTGTGCCTATCGGCGACTCGCCTCAGGGCGTGAATTACCGAGCTGGCATCCGCTGTTAACTGGCTCTAAGGATGCTATGCACTTAACGGGGATGTCGATTCAGGGTAAGGTGGTGGATGAACGCCGTATCAAAGATATTGAAGATCATATTGTGCTTTGGCCACTAAAGGATATGGATTAATTCCGCTAGGCGGTAATTGATAATCAAAATATAAGTGCATGTCACAATGTAATAAAAAGGGAGCGACTTAAAAATAGCGCTCCCTTTTTATTGGCTTAACGTCTGAGAATAGGATTTATCGCACGATAGTGACTTTTTCGATAATGATTGGCTCGCGAGGAACATCATCGTGGCCTGCAACACGGGTGGTTTTGACCTTTTCAATGTCGAGCACAATATCGAGACCTTCAGTCACCTTGCCAAAAACCGCATAACCCCAGCCTTGATTGGTGGTGGCTGTGTGATCCAGAAAATCATTATTGGCGGTATTGATAAAAAACTGCGCGGTTGCAGAATGTGGCGCATCGGTGCGAGCCATGGCAATGGTACCAAAGCTGTTCGACAGTCCCTTGTTGGCTTCATTTACGATAGGAGCGTGGGTCGGCTTTTCTTTCATCTTGGCAGTAAAGCCACCACCTTGGATCATAAAACCTTTGATCACGCGGTGAAAAATCGTGTGCTCGTAAAAGCCTTCTTCGCAATAACGGATAAAGTTTTTCGCGGTGACTGGGGCACGCTCCATATCCAGTTCGATATGAATGTCCCCTAAATTGGTGGTAAAAATAATCATAATCTTCTTATCTCTTCGCTTTTAAGCGTATTTATTTATCGTTTCGACCACTTAGCCATGGATTAAAAGGCTGCTCTGATTTTGAGTCAGCGGATGGCTTGGCTTTTTCGGCAGCCTTAGGCTGCGTTTTTTGAATGGTATGGCTAGTTGGTGTACCGCTCTGTTGCCATGGGCTTGTTTGCGCCGTGTCATTGTTAGCAGAATTGTGCTTGGCCTTATCTTTGACCGGCGGCTTGGATTTCGCACTACGGTGTTTTTTAGCCTGACTGACTTCAAAGGTGCCAGGCTTCGCACTTTGATAGGCGGCTTGCTCATTCGCTTGGACACGTTTTGGCGGTTTATTTTTGGGCACAAAGTCGAGTATCGAAATGGGAACGGCTTTTTTAGGCTCAAAACCTGCGATATCACGGCGCTCAATAATGTGCCCAAGGCGGCGCTCGATGGCACAGAGATTTTTAAAATCATCTTTGGACACAAAGGAGATGGCTTCACCTTGATTGCCTGCGCGGCCAGTACGACCGATGCGATGGATATAGTCATCGGCTTCATCGGGTAAATCGTAGTTCACTACGCGAGAGAGAGAGTCGATATCAATCCCCCGTGATGCCACCCCCGTCGCAATCAAGAACGGGAATTTCCCTGCCTTAAAATCAACCAACAGTTGCTCGCGAATAGCTTGACTACGGCCGCTATGGAAGGCTTCGGCAACGATACCGCGTTTTTCTAATTGGCTTACAAGCTTGGCCGCGCCGTGTTTGGTCTGAATAAAAATCAGCGCCTGGTTCCATGACTGTTCATTTATTAAATGACTTAACAGTGCAGACTTTTTGTCCTTATCGACCGTGGTAAGCCACTGCTCGATTTTAGGGGCTGTTTGGCTGTTTTTACTGACATCAATCTCTATTGCATCGGTAATGGTGGTACGGGCAAGAGCGCGTACTTGCTTAGACAGCGTCGCCGAAAATAGTAAATTTTGGCGATCTTCAGGCAATTTCTCGATGATGCTGTTGATGTCCTCGATAAAGCCCATATCGAGCATGCGGTCGGCTTCATCGAGAACGAGCACCGAGACTTCATCGAAACGAATCGCGCGTTGGGTATACATATCCAGTAGGCGACCTGGGGTGGCAACTAACAGATCAACACCTTCAATCAAACGGCGTTTTTGTGGCGCACTGTCGACACCGCCGTACATCGCCATGCCCGTTAACGGTAAGTGCTTTGCATATTGATTGATATTTGCTTCAACCTGTAATGCAAGCTCTCGGGTCGGTGTGAGGATAATAGCGCGAACTCGCTTTGGGCGAATTTTTGGGGATTCGGCGAACCGTTCCAGCAGTGGCAGCACGAAACTCGCTGTTTTACCTGTACCGGTTTGGGCGGCGGCGAGGACGTTTTTACCCGAAAGGATGACCGGAATGGCTTTAGTTTGTATTGCCGTAGGCTTGGAATAACCAAGTTCAGTGACAGCTTTAACAATCGCGCTGTTTAATCCAAGTTGGGAGAATGGCATTGGGGATCTCAATAAAGGTTTATTGGCGAACGGTTTATGGTATTCACCGTTAAGCAGGAGGCTATTATAGCAGTAGGCTTGGGGAAATAGGGGATTATCTTTCATCTGTCGAGGCAGGCTTAACTCGCTTTTTGACATGACAAATTTGTAACTGTCGATGTATTCCTAGCTATCACAGCTGCAATTCCCGAGGCAATGTGATTATATTAAGCCACTTTAATTTATGATGTTGATTTAGTTCGTTGTATTAGCATCTTGTTTTTCAACTTTGAGTTGTGGGCCTGCTTGGATATCAAGTGATTACGCCCTTAATTTGCATTTGTTACCCTTCAGAACGATAAAAAGGATAAAAGAATGAAAAAAACCACACTTTCATTGGCGATGGTATTGTCGCTCGCCGGCCTTGCGGGTTGTCAAAGCCAAAGCACCACAGCGCCAACGCAAGCCAGCCAAGTGCAAGTTGCCTCATTTGGTCAGTTTAGCAGTGCCTTTATCGATGCCCTATGGGAGTTATCGCCAACGTGGGCACTTTACAGTGGCAAACATGTGAATGATGGTTTTTTAGAAATTCCCGATGAAGCGAGCCGTGCGAAAACCTTAGCCTTTGTTGAGGCGCAAAAGGCAAAATTAGCGCAGTTTGATACTAAGTCATTAAGCTCAAATGAACTGATTGATTATCATCTGATTGAGAATTTACTCGGCAGCATGGCTTGGGAAATCACTACCTTTAAATCGTGGCAATGGGATCCTTCAAGTTACAACATCGCTGGCGGATTTGCGCAAATCATCAATGAAAATTTTGCCCCGCTCGATGACAGATTGCGTTCTGTTTTGGCGCGTATGGAAAACATTCCTGCTTACTATGCTGCCGCTCGCAGCAATATTCAAAATCCCACCCTTGAGCACTCTGAGTTAGCTGTTTTACAAAACCAAGGGGCATTCTCTGTATTTTCAGAAGATCTCCTCAAACAAGTGGCGGACTCGGGTTTATCTACGGATGAAAAAGCCCTATTTAAAACCCGTTTCGATGCCGCAACGGCCGCAATTAATGAGCAGATCAGTTGGTTAAATAATCTAGTGACCGGTCTTAAAAAAGACGGCGCTCGCAGTTTCCGAATCGGTGAGGCCTTATACGAGCAAAAATTTGCCTTCGATATTCAAGCGGGCATGACGGCGAAACAACTCTATCAAAAGGCGATGGCCGATAAAGAAAGGGTACAGGGCGAAATGGCTAAGATCACTGATAAGCTGTGGCCTAAATACTTCACTACTGTCAAACCTAGCGATAATAAAATCGCAATTCGTCAGTTGATTGATAAATTATCGACCCAGCATGTGAAGCGTGATGATTTTGTGAGCGAAGTGCGTAAACAAATTCCTGAGCTGATTGATTTCGTCAATCAAAAACAATTAGTCATGCTAGATCCTAAAAAACCGTTAGTGGTTCGTGAAACCCCTGAATATATGCGTGGCTATGCCGGCGCTTCTATCAGTGCGCCTGGCCCGTACGAAAAAGAAGGTAATACCTATTATAACGTCACGCCACTCGATGGTATGAGTGATGAGTCGGCTGAAAGTTATCTGCGTGAATACAATCATTGGATTCTACAGATCTTAAATATTCATGAAGCAATTCCTGGCCATTACACCCAATTGGTGTATTCAAACCAATCACCGAGTCTCGTGAAGAGTTTATTTGGTAATGGCGCCATGATCGAAGGTTGGGCGGTTTATACCGAGCGTATGATGCTTGAAGAAGGTTATGGTAATTTCGAGCCAGAAATGTGGCTGATGTACTATAAGTGGAACCTGCGCGTTATCTGTAACACCATTTTGGATTACAGCATCCATGTTAACGGCATGACGGAGGCGCAGGCCATTGCGCTAATGAAGGATGAAGCCTTCCAGCAAACGGCTGAAGCAGAAGGTAAATGGCGCCGTGCAACCCTAAGCCAAGTCCAACTCGCGAGCTATTATTCCGGTTACCGTGAAATTTATGATTTCCGTGAAGAGTATAAACAACTCAAGGGCAATGAGTTTGATTTAAAAACCTTCCATGAGAAGTTTTTAAGTTACGGTAGTGCACCGGTTAAATATGTTCGTCAATTGATGTTAGAAAAGTAAAACGAAAGATGGAAATAAGGCGCTAACACAGCGCCTTATTTTTTACCGAATGTAGGTTAGATATTTGATTTTGAGATAAATACACTTAGTCAAGTATTCGTCATTATATTGGCAGAACGGAATAAGACCAAGGGTGAATTCAAAATTAAAATAACCCAATAGTAGGAGAACATACCTATCGGTTATTTAGATTTTGGCAGCTTCGCCATAATCGCAACCACTTCTTCGTAGGAGAGATTAAGCTCTCTTGAAAGATTAATGATTTTAGTTTTATAGGTTTGAATACTTTCCTGTTGTGCGAGCTGATGCTTCTTCTCTTCAACAAGTTCATTTACGGTCTCCTGCAATACCTGCAAGCGGCGTAAACTGTAATCTAGGGATTTGAGATATTTTCCCATTTGTTGCTTATTTCGAGCTTGCTCCAAATCCATTGAAGCTTTTTTGTCATATCCATATTCATCTAACGCAGCGATAGCGCTACTTAAATCGAGATCTGTTGTCATTAACTGCTCGCTTAAATACAAAAATTTAATAAGCTGAAAGAAATTTTATTGGCCATGAAGGGAATCGCGGCGAATTACAAAGGGAAATTATAATCGTTAAATCAATACACACCAAGTCATACTTGTGTAAAAAATATTAAAGGTCATTCAATTCCTATTAAGCTTGTTCACCGAGATAATATTCAGTAGTCTAAATTTTTATAGAAAAGGAGATTCAAATGCTTGATCTACTGCCTGATTTATTCGACCAATTTCCAGCTGAAATGACATATCTTCCTCTCGCATTTAAATCCTATGGTGGCAAGCCCTTATTTTGGGGTGAAGTGGTGACAGTCAAATGCTTTGAAGATAACTCTAAGGTCAAAGAGATACTTTCACAACCCGGTAAAGGAAAAGTATTAGTCGTCGATGGGGGAGGCTCTAATCGTCGGGCGTTGTTAGGTGATTTAATCGCCCAAAGCGCGGTCGACAATGGCTGGCAGGGCGTTGTGATAAATGGTTATGTTAGGGATGCCGCCAAAATAGCAACCTTTGATCTTGGTGTATTTGCCCTAGGCGCGATGCCGATTAAAACGGAAAAATTAAATCAAGGACAGATAAATGTGACCGTTGAAATTGCCAATGTGTTGATTAAGCCAGGTATGACACTCTACGCCGATAAAAATGGCGTGGCATTGAGCGGGGAGTTGCTAGATTTAACGCAAATCAACTAGGGTTAGAGTTACCATTTTAGTTGCGATTGATAAGGATGTTTGTATGAAATTCATTAAGTGGCTTCTTGGCATTGTGGTGATATTGGTATTGGCCGTCACCTTATATCTCACGGTATTTTTCGACCCTAATGATTTTAAACCCGCAATTGTTGATGCGGTTAAAAAGCAAACTGGCCGTGAGCTAGTCATTGCAGATGACTTAACTTGGACTTTTTTTCCGACCGTTGGGATTAATTTAGGCGGTGTCACCTTTTCAAATCCCGAAGGGTTTGAGCCCAAATCCATGCTTGAAGTCAATCAAGCCGTTGCGGAAGTGGAGTTAATGCCATTAATAAGTAAGCAAATCCAAGTGGCATTATTGAGTTTGGATGGCGCGAAATTCAATCTTGTCAGTCGTAAAAATGGTAGCTCGAGTTTCGATGGGCTTTCAGGCAATGGCTCAAAGCAGGCTGATAAGACAACGACTCAAGCCAATGCCCAATTGGCGAGCCTCGATGTGGGCGGCGTTTCAATTCTTAACACCGAAATTAATCTGATTGATGAAACTCAGGGACAAACACAAACCTTAACCCTTAAAAAATTAACCTTAGGCAGGTTTTCCCTCGACCAATTTGCGGACTTGGAATATGAACTCACCGCATCACTAACGGATATGAAACTGGCAAGCAAAGGTAGTGGGCAAATTAAACTGAGCAACGACTTTAGTCAGTTACAGCTAGAAAAGTTTTCGACTCAATCGCAAGTTGAAGGTGAGGGGATCCCCAACAATACACTTGAAGCTAAGTTAGATTTAAGCGCTGCACTCGATCTCAACAAACAGCAGTTGTCGGCGCAAATTAGTCAGCTTAGTGCGGCGAATATCAATGCAACGGGGAGCGCTTCAGTTAATTTCGGCGCTAAAATCCCACAAATAAAAGGTGAGCTTGATGTTGGCGATGTCGATTTAGATGCGCTTTTACCTCAATCTCCATCCGAGCAGACCGCTGCAGATAGTGAAAAAGCAAGTGTCATGAGCGAACCTGATTTAACGGCTCTCAAGACGCTAGATCTGAGTGTTAAATTGAAGGTTAAATCGGTCAAAGTCCTCAATATTGCGACCCAAAATTGGGCTGTCGAACTGGGAATTCAAAATGGCATGGTTAACCTCAAGCAGCTAAAAGCCGAACTGTATCAAGGCAGTGTATTGGCAAATGCTCAGCTCGATGCTCGTCATCCCGTCGCCAGTTATCAGTTTGATAAGAAGATCAGTGGCATTCAAATTCGCCCATTGCTAATGGATTCGGCCGATGTGGACATACTCGCAGGTGCTGCCAATATCGAAGTGAAGGGCAGTGGTAACAGCCTTATCCCCGAACAATTAAAGAAAAACCTGCTCGCTACGGGCAAGTTTGATATCACTGATGGTGCTCTTTATGGGGTGAATATTCCGCAGATGATCCGTGGTGCCCAGGCAAAATTAAAGGGTGACCTGTCTGAAGATAAAAAAGCCGAGAAGAAAACTGACTTCTCGAGTTTAACAGGGACCTTCTCCATCGAAAATGGTATCGCGACTAACCCTGATTTGGCCATGTCCTCACCATTGTTGCGGGTGGCAGGTAAGGGGAGCGCGAACCTCATGACTGAAGCTCTGGATTATCGTTTAACAACCAGTTTAGTGGATTCCTTTAAAGGCCAGGGAGGCAGTAGTAAAGATACGTTGACGTCTATCGATATCCCTTTGCTCATTACCGGTACTTTCGAAAAACCTGAATATAAGCTCGATACAGAAGCACTTTTCAATAATCAGTTAAAGGATGAGACCAATAAGGCTAAGGATAAACTGAAGGATTCACTACTGAAAAAACTTGGTGGTTTTTAATCATGTAGTTGCGCTAACGCGGACATGAATTAAAAAGGCAGCATCTGTGATGCTGCCTTTTGTTATTAAACGTTAGCTTTTACGTATTAAAGCGATTAAGCATTAAGATTACTTTCGTCAACAACCAGTTTTAACACTTGGCCTGGTTGAATAAATTGCGAGGCAGAAAGACTATTCCACTCGAGTAACTCCGCCACGGTGACGTTGAATTTATTGGCGATGCGTGCAAGTGAATCACCCGATTTCACTTTGTAACTCACAGTACGGATTTTATCCGATACTGTTTGTTCATTCGGTGCAACTATCGTCAATTGCTGACCTAAACGTAAGTTACTGCCCTTTAATTGGTTCCAAGCCATCAATTGCTTAACGGTGACTTGGTGCATCTGGGCTATTTCAGACAGGGTATCGCCAGATTTCACGTTGTATGTCAGCTTGCTACCTGAAGATGAACTGCGGGCTTTCTTCGGTAATGTTTGACTGCTCGACATGGCATATAGCTGCTTATCCTCAGCTGATACCGGAATAATCAGATGTCGACCCGCAACAATTTTATTGTTTTTCATGCCGTTAGCAGCACGAATCGCATTAATTGAGGTGTGATGTTTCTTCGCGATAGCACCGATACTGTCACCGGATTTGATGGTATATCTTAGCCAGCTGACACGCGCATCAGTTTCGGTTTCGGCTAACGCTTTTTTAAATTCCTCTGACTTATCGATAGGCAACACTAAGGTATGCGGCCCCATCGGCGAAGTCGCCCAGTGGTTGTAACCAGGGTTGAGTTTTTTCAAATCGTTAGTGGTCATATTGGCAAGCCCGGCTGCCATCGCTAAGTCGATTTGGCTGTCGATATCGACCACTTCAATGGTCGGACTGTTATCGATAGGGGCGAGACTAATGCCATACTCATCCGCATTTTTAATGACTTCAGCAAGAGCAAGTAACTGTGGCACATAGCGTTCAGTTTCTTTAGGTAAGTCAAGCGACCAAAAATCGGTTTTCTTACCTTTTTGCTCATTGCTCTTAATGGCATTAAGAATACGAGATTCACCTGAATTGTAGGCCGCAATGGCATAGAGCCAATTGTTGTTGGTCTTTTCGTACAGGTATTCGAGCATATCCAGTGCTGCGATAGTCGACGCTGGCACATCACGGCGACCGTCGTACCACCAATTCATTTCTAGGCCAAAATGGTTTGCCATCGGTGTAGTGAATTGCCAAAGGCCAGAGGCTGCACTGGCTGAAGATGCACTTGGATCAAATGCACTCTCAATAATTGGCAGCAAGGCAATTTCAATTGGCAGATGGCGCTTTTCTAACTCTTCCACGATCAAGTACATATAAGGTGCCGCACGCTCCGAAATCACTTCGAGGTGTTTTGGATTCTTAATGTACCAATCACGGTAATGATCGATCAGTTTCTGATCAGGGATAGGCAGTTGCATTCCCTGACGAATTCTTTCCCACACATCGGTTATTTGCGCCGATTCGGGTTCGGTTGCGAGATAATACTGTGGGACGGTATTTTCGGTTTTGACTGTTTCAGCTTCTTGCTGGTTGACCATTGGGGGTTCAAACGTTTGACAACCCGCGAGCAAGGCAAATCCCCCTGCTACAACATAAAGTGATACTCTCATGAAAAACGATAGTCCTCTGTTAGTGCCCTAGCTATACTGAAATCTCATCAATAACCTAGTAAGGTTTTGATTTTAATTGAGATTAAGCTAATGCATCGCGCAAAGTATTCACGCAAAAACACGCCATTCTATGGGATCTTTCCTGTCTTGTCCCTTAATTATCGTACATCTTCTATGGTAATTTTTGATTTACATCATCAACATGGCGAAAAACTGTTTATTTTTCAATCAAAAGTAAAACGTCATTTTCTAAAAAATATCTTTCCACTGTCTTAGTAGGCTAAAACAGGTGAGAGTATCAAAATGAGTGAGATTTTGATCACAAAAGTGCTGTTTTATGTTGTGCTGGATCTGTGCGTCTCTGGCGCGAAGGAAGGGGTTTATGGCCAGTTCAAGGCCGATGGTTGATGGAATTGTTGCTATCCCTTTAGCTCTGAGCTCAGTGACTTTGTCCATATAATAGCGTAACTGGGGGTTTTGCGGGTCGACTCTTAGGGCAAATTTGAGGTTTGATAAGGTATATTCGTGGGCACAATAGACCTTAGTTTGGCTGGGCAACTGAGTCAGCTGTGAAAGTGAGTGGTGCATTTGTGCACTGGTGCCTTCGAAGAGGCGTCCACAGCCAGCACTAAAAAGCGTATCACCACAAAAAAGATTATCTTCAATCACATAGGCAATGTGACCTGCGGTATGTCCTGGTACACTTAAGATAGTAACCTTAGCATTGATATAGGGGATGTTTAACTCATCAATGAGCTTGGGATCTATGGGCTGATTCACCCCGGCAATATTTTCTTGCTTAGGACCATAAACCCTAAGTGTTTCACCCGTTGTGTTGCGAGTGTATTCACTAAGCTTTGCGATTCCCCCAGTATGATCCCTGTGGTGGTGGGTAATTAAAATCCCGGCGAGCTGAAGCTGATTTGACGCTAAATAATTGATAACCACATCGGCGTCACCTGGGTCAACCACATAGACATGACTTTGGGTATCTTGTTGTAAAACCCAGATATAATTGTCATTAAATGCGTTGACAGCTGTTATAGTGAGCATAGCCTTGCCCATCCTGTGCAAAAGTGAGTTAGGGTTATTATCTATCACCTTAATGGGCTTGGCGACCATTGTTATTCACTATGTTGCAGTGGACTATCAATGCTGAATGTCACCTTGAAAGCATGATACACAGTGGTAGTTTTATACAATGTGAACAGGGCAAGGGGCTTTGCCATTCCACAGAGGGTGGATTCGGTGAAGTAGAGATTAGGGAGGATGGTGTGACCAATTTTGCAAGTGCACGTAAACCCGCGCAGTGGGAGGACCTGCCTAATGGTGCTGCGTTACAGCAGGTTGTTGCTGAAAAACTCAGTGACTGGTGGCCTAGGATGTTTGGCTATCACCTTTTAAAAATGGGCCCATTAGGGGCTCAGCTTTCAAGCATGGAATCCCCTGTTGCCCATCATTTTTCCCTCTGTCATGAGCTTAATGCCTCTCTCATAGGTGATTATTGCCATTTACCACTGCAAAATGGGGTCATTGATGCAGTGGTGATGAGTTTGCTGCTCGAGTTTGAAGCTGATCCCTATCGAATATTGCGTGAAACCGACAGGGTGCTTATTGCCGGCGGGTATTTAGTGATTGTGGGATTCAATCCATTAAGCCCTGTATTTATTGGGAAACTTTGGCCGAAATATCAGGAACAACTGCCTTGGTGTGGCCGATTTTTTATGCCCTCAAGGGTGAGGGATTGGCTGGGGCTCTTAGGTTATCAAGTGGTGAGCGATGAGCGTTTAGTGTATCACCCGCTGATTGGTGAATTTAATGAAGGGCGGTTCATGCAGCAGACACTGGCCTCCTGGTTACCGAGCACAGGCAGCTTGTATTTGATTGTTGCACGTAAATTAGAATCCCCACTGACGCCAGTGCGTGATAAACGCAAAATTATACAGCCTAATTGGTCAACGGCTCCCACGGCGGGACGGGCTGGTCGATTAGCTGAGAAAACAGAAAAATAATTCAAAAGTTGGACGTGACATGCGAATAACGCTTAAGCAGCTCCTTGTGTTCGAAGCGGTTGCCCGCAGTGGTCAAGTGGCGAAGGCGGCGGCACGGGTGAACCTTTCCGCCCCCGCGACATCGATGGCGCTAGCGGAACTCGAAAAGCAACTCGATACTCGTTTGTTTGAGCGTATGGGTAATAAATTACAGCTTAACTCGCAGGGCATTTTATTGTTGCCGCTTGCAACCGATGTGCTGCACCGCGTTGAGCAAATTGAGCAGGTTTTTAGCCGGCAAAGCGCGGATCTTATTGGGCAACTTGCTATTAGCGCAAGCTCAACTATTGGTAATTATCTGCTTGCCAAGGCGGCTGTTGCTTTTTGTCAGCAACATACCCAGACCCATGTTGACGTGGCCATCACTAATACTCAAGAGGTGATTCAATCCGTTGCTCAATTTCGATCCGAGATAGGGTTTATTGAGGGGTATTGCACTGATAATCGCCTAAACATTGAGCTATGGCATAGGGACAGATTATTGGTTTTTTGCCATCCGGCGCATCCCTTAGCGGGCTGTCATGTTAAGCCGCATGAGCTTAAGGGACAAACTTGGGTGCTGCGCGAAGAAGGTTCAGGAACGCGGGAATATTTTGTGAATGCTGCCAATGAACTCGATATGCAACCCGAAGTGAAATTTTGTTTTGCCACGCCCGATGCCATTAAGCAGGCGGTGAAGCAGGGCGCAGGTTTAGGCGTATTGTCGGAGCTGGCGTTAGACAAGGAGCTAAATCGTAAGGAATTGGCCTTAGTGCATATCGAAGGTTTGATGCTTGAACGGCAGTTTTACAGGATTACCCATAAGAGTCGTCAAGTCACCTCGTTAGGGCAGGCTTTTGTGGATTTTTGCAATAATTTTTTGCAGGTGAAACTGCCAATATAGTTGGACTCAGGTGTTGACCCAGATAAAGTCAATCCGCCAATAGTGGCATTCAAACAGTGGCGAATGTTAGACGTCACCGGGTGTTACAGCAGGGCTCTTTAGGAGCCCTTAATGGGGGTAAATGGTCATTGCGATTGATGGTCGAACTGTGCTGAATTATGCTTGGTAGCCTTCGTCAATCTGGGTTGGTTTGGCTTCAGCCGCGCTGCGGGCAAGCACATCACAACGCTCGTTTTCGGTGTGGCCTGCATGGCCTTTTACCCAGCGCCAATCGATGTCATGGATTTGTGAAGCTTTATCAAGGCGTTTCCAGAGATCCACATTTTTAACTGGGGTACGGTTGGAGGTCATCCAGCCTTTCTTCTTCCAGCCATGGATCCAAGTCATAATGCCCTGGCGCATATATTGGCTATCGCTGGTAAGAATGACTTTGCAGGGTTCTTTTAATGCTTCAAGGGCAATAATGGGACCGAGTAATTCCATGCGGTTATTCGTCGTTAGTGCAAAACCGTCGGACATCTCCTTTGTATGGCCCTTATAATTCATTACAATGCCATAGCCACCGGGGCCAGGATTGCCTAAGCAGGAGCCATCGGTGTAGATGTGTATCAGTTTTAGTTCAGTCATCAAGTGGTTACCATCGCCGTGAATTTCGGCCGAGTATAACGAAAAAAAGTCATCAGAAGCGTAATAAAGTATGAATATTATTTCAAACGCCAGTCGTCAGGTTATTTTGGATACCGAAACCACAGGTATGAACCAAGGTAGTGGCGCCGTGTATTTAGGTCACAGGATCATTGAAATCGGTTGTGTCGAAGTAATTAATCGCCGATTAACGGGACGTTACTTCCACCAATATATTAACCCCGGACAAGCGATTGACCCCGAGGCGATTGCAGTTCACGGTATTACCGATGAGCGTGTGGCCAATGAGCCCAGATTCCACCAAATTGCCCAGCAGTTTATTGACTTTATCGACGGCGCCGAAATTGTGGCCCATAACGCAAACTTCGACGTGAGCTTTATGGATCATGAGTTTTCCTTGCTGCAACCCTTAGGGCCAAAGACGTCAAGTATCTGTAGCATTTTAGACTCCCTTGAAATCGCCAAGTTTTTACACCCAGGGCAGAAGAACAACCTCGATGCACTGTGTAAACGTTATGGCATCGATAACTCCCGCCGTGAATACCATGGCGCGCTGCTCGACGCTGAAATTCTTGCCGACGTTTATTTGGCGATGACTGGTGGTCAGACGAAGTTCAATTTGTCAAACGAAGAAGTTGGTCAAGAGGCGGGCGGTATTCAACGATTTGATCCTGCATCACTCAATCTTAAAGTTGTTAGTGCATCGGCCGATGAACTGGTCATGCATGAACAGCGCCTTGATTTAGTCGCAAAATCAGGGAAATGCCTCTGGAGAGGATAGATAATTTAATATGACGATGCCGCTGCGAACAGTCCTTTTTACGACCACTATATTCCTAAGTACAAGTTATGTTGGCGTGATAAGTGCCGCAGAGATTGCGCCCAGCACTGTGGCTGAACCATCACCTACGGTGAAGGCGGCCGAGGTCACTGCGGCGCAAACAACACCTGCTAAAGTCAAGGTTGCTGAAACCAATGAATCATCTAGCAAAGCGGCTACTAAAGCGGTCGTGAGCCCACAGCTGACACGTAAAATCGTGCCCTTAGATACGGCATCTGAGCTTAAAAACCGATTCCGCGTTGATCATTTGGTCAGTGATATGACGTTAATTATTGAGCGCGAATATGGTTCATCTCCCGTGATTGTTGTATTGCCCGATGGAAGTAAATGGTACGCCAACCGTCACCCTGAGGACGTGCAATGGGTCGATGGCCTTACCGGCGACATTATTTATATTCCTTCTCCCCAGCCAGGGCCGTGGCAATTGGTGGGTAAGGTAGTACAGGGCTCTAAAATCAAGAAGGTATCAAAACTTGAGATTGAAGTGCAGCCACTGCCACAGCCGCTGTTTCAGGGGGAAGACATTAAAATCTTTGCTCAACTGATGGGGGATAAAGAGCGCTTAAGGATGCCAGGTTTGGATTTTCTGGTGGAATGGACGGTGCATTTTGTCAGTAAACACAATGTGGGTGATGAAAATTATGCCACGGGTGACATCATTGTGGGTTCTTACAAGGATAATGGTGAGAAGTACGATGAAAAGCCTGACGATGGTGTTTTCACCAGTGACATCAATCTAAAGCAGCCATGGGGTAATTATAACTTTGTTGTGAATGCGCGAAATAACGTATTCGATCGACAAATTTCCTATCCTTTTCTATTGTCACCAAGACCGATAAAGGTGGAGGTTATGACCCCCGATGATCCACTATCGGGTCAATGGAAACTTAGAGTACAAGCTGATGAGTCTGTTCTTAAACTTTCAGACACCCATGTATCATTAGAATTAACGGGGCCCGCTGGATTGCAATTACCCGTTATTATGAAAGGAATGCCTCAGGCTGAAAGTATTTTACCTCTACCCCGTGTGACAGAATTCGGTAGTTACCGCATAAAAGGTTCCGTTGCGACCACCACAGTAACAGGGCGTGAAATCGTCCTAGATGTTCCTGAGCTGTTTTTTAATTTAGTTCAGCCACCAGAACCTCCGCCAAGCGCTGAAGAGCTGGCTGCGATTGCAGCACAACAGGCCGCCGAAGAGGAAGCAAAAGCCAAGTCCGATGCCATGTTCTGGATTATTACCGTCAATGCTTTATTGCTTTTCCTTGGTGTCGCGGGGTTAATACTGTGGCGTAAACGCCAAAGTCTTGCACAAGCCCTCGCGGCAGCAGAACAGCGGATGTTGGAAAAGGGCACAGAAGGTGCTTCGAGCAAGCTTACTCACGATGATATTGATTTAACGATGCCAGATGATCCACCCAGAAGAAGATAAAGCAGAATTTGTCTTTAGGTTACATGGTTTTTTTGATTGTATTTTGTTCATTAATCGAGGTTTTTTAGTTCTGTTGGCGAAATTTTAGCTAAACGATTAAGTTGCGTGAAAAAAACGGTTGACGCTGTGATAACGCCCCCGTATTATTCACCGCAACTTGAGTGGAGCGGTAGTTCAGTTGGTTAGAATACCGGCCTGTCACGCCGGGGGTCGCGGGTTCGAGTCCCGTCCGCTCCGCCAATCAAGTTACTCTGTATAGAGTTTGAAACGGTGGTTTGTAAATTTAAATGTCGTTTTATTTCAACGGTCTATCACGTGAAATAGCAGTTAATCTGTCAATTTGGATAGAAAGAATTTGGAGCGGTAGTTCAGTTGGTTAGAATACCGGCCTGTCACGCCGGGGGTCGCGGGTTCGAGTCCCGTCCGCTCCGCCAAATAGGAATAAGCCTCATCGAAAGATGAGGCTTTTTTCTTTTGCGCGTTTTGATTTAGCATCCTGTCCTATGTGTATTCATCAATTTGTTTTCTAACAAGAGTGTCTCGATGACATGCCTTTTTCTTGTTGTTCGTAGACAGTTTTTAGCTGTTACTGTCGGACAGACGTTTGCCTAATAATACATATACCTTTATCCCACTGCGGCGATTTAGCTTTTAGCCGTTAGCCAAAAATAAAATTTCATTCTGCTTGCCTGAGCACAATCGCTTTATACAGTAAGTCAGTTTTTGCTGCTATTGTTAACACCAATAGTTCATTTTTCTACGTGAAAAAAGCATGTTAGCTTAAATGATACTCTGACAGGGCTGGATTAAAGGATGTTATATGGTTGAAAAAATCACTGGGATGTTAGCCTTAATAGGTGTGTTGTCTCTCTTTTGCCAATGGTTAGGGTGGAAGCTAAGGCTACCTGCAATTCTCCCCCTGTTGATCTGTGGACTGATTTTAGGACCGGCCTTGGGGGTACTCAATCCCGATGCGGTCTTTGGTCATTTGTTATTCCCCATTATTTCCCTCGGTGTCGCCGTTATTTTGTTTGAAGGTGCACTCACGCTTAACTTTAAAGAGATTAAAGATCATGGCCGCATGGTGACGCACTTAGTCACGATAGGCACCGCCATTACCTGGGGCTGTATTAGTACCGCGACCTTTTATTTGCTCGATTTCAGCTGGGAAGTCGCCATGTTATTCGGTGCCTTGGTCGTTGTGACAGGGCCAACAGTGATAGTGCCGATGCTTCGAAGTGTGCGTCCTAAGTCTCAGCTGGCAAGCATTTTACGCTGGGAGGGGATTGTTATTGATCCCATAGGTGCATTGCTTGCGGTACTCGTCTTTGAATACATAACAGTTTCAGGAAATCCAACTAGCCATGTGCTGTATTCTTTAGGTTCGATGCTTTCGATTGGCTTAGGCCTAGGGGCGGCGGCGGGTTACTTAATTGGTCAGGTGCTGCGTCACGATTTATTACCCCATTACCTGCGTAATGCCGCCGTGTTAACCCTGATGCTGGGGATTTTTGTAGGTTCGAATCTTATTCAAGAAGAATCGGGGTTATTAACCGTGACTGTGATGGGGATATGGCTTGCCAATATGCGCGGAGTGGATATTGCCGAAATATTGGAATTTAAAGAAACCCTGACGGTACTGTTGATTTCTGCCCTGTTCATCCTGTTGGCCGCGCGCCTCGATTCCAGCGCAATGGTCGATTTAGGTTGGGGTGGTTTAGGGGTATTGGCGGTGACTATGCTCATTGCCAGACCTCTCAGTATCTGGGTATCAGGAATTGGTACGACATTATCGAAGGCGGATAAATGGTTTTTATGTTGGATTGCCCCGCGAGGGATTGTGGCGGCAGCGGTCTCATCATTGTTTGCGATAAAATTAGAAGAGAGTCATGTGCAGGGAGCGGAGGCGATTGTGCCACTGGTGTTCCTTATTATTATCGGCACTGTGGTTATCCAGAGTTTAACCGCGGGTAAGTGGGCCAGAGTGTTGGGGGTAACCTCGGGCAGTGCTCAAGGCTTGTTGATATTTGGGGCCTCAAAATTCTCCCGTGAACTGGCTAAAATCCTTCAATCTAAGGACATCAAAGTGTTGCTGGCAGACAATAACTGGGACAATATCCGGCTAGCGAGGATGGATAATATCCCAGTGTATTTTGGCAATCCTGCCTCTGAACATGCCGAGACCTATATGGACCTCACAGGTATTGGTCGAGTGCTAATTATCTCACCATACCGCCAACTAAACCCCTTAGTGAATTTTTATTTTCAGGATGTGTTTGGTGAGAAAAAGGTATTTGGACTCAATAACACTGAGTCGGGCAGTGCGCGCCATCAATTTTCTGAATCCTACAAACAGCGATTGACGCTGTTCGGCGATACCGTAAGTTATGCCAAAATTGCCAGTTTAATGGCCAAGGGGGCGCAGCTAAAAGTCACTAATTTAACTGACAACTTCACCTATGAACACTTTTGTAAGCGATATGGTGAAACAGCAATGCCTTTGGTGTATCTCACTAAAGAAGGCAAAGTCAATGTTGTATCTGGCAATGATACCCAGTTCCCGAGTGGGATAGAACTAATCAGTTTATTACCCGTTGAAGCATTGGAGGAAGCCAAAGTGCAGCAGGCAATTGCCGAGCAGGAGGCACAAGAAGCCCAGGCCCGCGCCGCTGAAGAAGCGGCAATAGCAGAAAAAACTGAGCAGTCTGGCGCCACTGATCAGCAAGGACTCGACCAAATGCATTAAATCCGGGGTAATGTCTCTGATTAAATGAAAATAAAAAGGAGGCCAATGGCCTCCTTTTTAATTAGGAATCGACTTAAGCGGTGTTTAATCGCTTATGCCGCGCGTTCCTGTGATGTAGATGCAACGGTTTCAGCACGCAGCTCAGCGGGATCGAAGTCATCTACGTTGATGGTCTTCATACGGCCAATTTCAGCGCGTTCCATTAGTTGCACTTCAGTGTCACTCAGTACGCCTAATGCTTTACCTTCAGCAGCCACCTTATCTAGCCACATAAATGGCAGACGTTTACCGCTAGCTTTGCAGACTTTGTCGAACAATGGCTCGGCGGCAAGGATATCTTTAAGCGTTTGCTCTTGGATACCAACTGCGTTGTGTTCAGAGTTCGTCCAGTATTGGCCTTTACCTAAACGGTCGCGACTTTCACATGGCGTTTGCATGATTTTCGCCACTTTATGATCCAGCACATCGCTAGGACGTTTCAGTGGACGACCGAATGGGAACATCACAACGCGCAGTACGCCGCCAAGACCCATAGGGAAGTTATCTAACAATTCATCCAGTGACGACTGTAACTTATACAGCGCATCTTCAACCGCCCATTGCACTAATGGTAAATCGGCAGTTTGACGACCTTCGTCCTGATAGCGTTTCAAGGTCGCAGAGGCAAGGTACAGCTGGCTTAACAGATCGCCTAAACGGGCAGAGATACGCTCTTTACGTTTAAGGTTGCCGCCTAATGTTGCCATCGCTAAATCCGACAGCAGGGCTAAGTTGGCACTGAAACGGTTCATATGCTGATAATAACGCTTGGTTTTATCAGAGTATGGCGCGTTTGAGAAACGGCTTGAGGTTAAGCCTAACCAGAAGCTACGGATAAAGTTACTGGTCGCAAAACCGATATGACCGAAAATCGCTGCATCGAAGTTGGCTAAGCCTTGACCGGATTCGTTATCGAAGGCCGATTGCATTTCAGCTAACACGTAAGGATGGCAACGGATTGCACCTTGTCCGTAGATGATCATCGAACGGGTCAGAATGTTTGCGCCTTCAACAGTGATCGCAATAGGCGCCGCTTGGTAGCCACGACCTAAGTAGTTGTTAGGGCCTAAACACACACCTTTACCGCCGTGGATGTCCATCGCATCGATAATACATTTCTGCATTCTGTCGGTGAGGTGGAATTTAACGATGGCAGAAATCACCGACGGTTTTTCACCTAAGTCGATACCCGTCGTGGTTAATGACGTTACTGCGTCCATCAGATACGCGTTACCGCCGATGCGCGCCATTGGCTCTTCAATCCCTTCTAACTTACCGATAGGCAGTTTGAATTGACGGCGAATGCGGGCGTAGGCACCTGTTGCCAATGCTGCGGTTTTTACACCACCAGCTGAGTTTGACGGCAGGGTGATACCACGACCCACCGATAAACACTCAACCAGCATGCGCCAGCCTTGGCCAGCCATTTTCGGACCACCGATGATAAAGCTTAATGGCACGAACACTTCATTCCCGCGGGTTGGACCATTTTGGAACATACAGTTCAGCGGGAAGTGGCGACGACCAGTTTCAACGCCTTCAACGTCAGTTGGGATAAGGGCGCAGGTGATACCTAGCTCTTCCTTATCGCCGAGCAAATGTTCAGGGTCGCGCAGTTTAAATGCCAGACCTAATACCGTCGCAACCGGGGCTAGGGTGATATAGCGTTTGTTCCAAGTCAGTTTCATACCGAGAACTTCTTCGCCTTCCCACATGCCTTTACAAACGACACCAAAGTCAGGAATAGAACCGGCGTCACTACCCGCTTCTGGGCTGGTTAATGCAAAGCAGGGAACTTCTAAGCCTTTTGCTAAACGTGGCAAGTAGTGGTTTTGCTGCTCAGGCGTACCATAGTGCTGTAATAACTCACCAGGGCCTAAGGAGTTAGGCACACCTACGGTAGAGGCTAACTCGCTGCTTAAGCCTGCAAGCTTTTGCAGTACGCGTGATTGGGCATAGGCAGAGAATTCTAAACCACCATACTTTTTCTTGATGATCATGGCAAAGAAGCCATTATCTTTAAGATATTGCCAGATTTCGACTGGTAAATCAGCAAGTTGGTGTGAAACCTGATGTTGATTTAACATCTTGCACACTTCTTCTACTGGACCGTCGAGGAAGGCTTGTTCCTCGCTACTTAGGCGAGCAACAGGGTAATTATGAAGTTTTTTCCAGTTAGGGTTGCCGGCAAACAGGTCAGCTTCCCACCAAGTAGTACCGGCTTCGATGGCTTCTTTTTCGGTAGAAGACATTTCAGGCATGATGCCACGGTACACTTTCATCAGCGGACGGCTGATCACATTTTGTCTAAACGCACTGATATTGAGGGGAAGCGCGATCACAAGGAAGATAATCCAAGAGATTGGGCCAACAACGTCAAGTGTCCATCCTGCTGTCATCACAACAGCGGCTGCAGCAGTGGCCGTGAGCAAGGATACCCGAAGGTATGCTAACGCACCGAGCACAAAGATCATGGCGATGATCCAAAGTAGGGTAGTCACTGTATTTCTCCTTATAGATGACCTAATGCCAATCACAGGTGATAGCAAATGTTGTTGATTACGATCACAATTATAGCTTGTGGTCTGACCTGTGTCGCATAAAAGTTAAACCTAAGATTGTTTGAACACAAGTGTTTTTCAAACAATTGTTTAAATATTTTGTCTTCATCGTACATTCCACAAATATCTTCAAATAGTTACAATGCTGCAAAGAGGTAGTCGTACAACCAATAGGCGAGAAATATGTGTGAATTACTGGCAATGAGTGCCAATGTCCCTACCGATATTGTGTTTAGTTTTACTGGCTTAGCCGAGCGCGGTGGTGTGACAGGTCCCCATGTCGATGGCTGGGGCATTACCTTTTATGAGGGTAAGGGGAGTCGTACCTTTAAGGATGCGAGCCCTAGCAGCGAGTCACATATTGCCAAATTAATTAAATCCTACCCCATCAAAAGTGAAGTGGTGATAAGCCATATCCGACAGGCGAATCGCGGCTGCGTTTCTTTAGAAAATACGCATCCATTTACCCGCGAACTTTGGGGGCAATATTGGACCTACGCCCACAATGGCCAATTAAGCGATTATCAGGACAAATTCCAAGTGTCCCGCTATCAAAGCGTGGGGGATACCGACAGTGAACTGGCCTTTTGTTGGATTTTAGAGCGAGTCGCCACTCAGTTTGGCGATAAGCGCCCTGAGGATATGACTCTCGTGTTTCGGTTTATTGCCACGCTCGCCGAGGAAATCCGTGCCCTCGGGGTGTTTAATATGATCCTAAGTAATGGTGAGTATTTAATGAGTTTTTGCAGTAACAATCTTTGTTACATCACTCGCCGCGCGCCCTTTGGCAAAGCCAAATTAATTGATACTGATGTAGTGATTGATTTTAATCAGGAGACCACGCCACACGATGTCGTGACCGTCATTGCGACTAGACCATTGACCGAAAATGAACAGTGGCATGTGATGCAGCCTGGTGACTGGAAACTGTTTCGGCTCGGCGAACTTATCATCGATTTACAGCATCGACATTGATTCAAAGATAAGGCCAAACTGCTGAACTCCATGTAGAGTGCGAGTTTGGCCTTTGATTAAGTGGTTGTTAATCTATGGAATCTACAACAGCAAATCTTCGTAACAACAAAGTCTTAGTAAGCAGCTATTAAGCTTACTGGGCTGAGTTACCAAGTAATTTAGGGATCTTTTTTTCAGTCCCTTCCGCCGTGGCTGAGTTTGCCGCATTTGGAACATCGTCAAATTGGTAATTCAGCAGTTTTATATCGAGCTGCTTGCTGCCTTTTTCAAAATGGGTCAAGCGGATAGGTAAATAAGCCAGTTCAGGTGCCATCCAGAAAAAGGTTTGCCTTTTTTTACGCTTTTTCTCATCGCGAACCACTTCAATTTTTACTGTCTCATAGCTGCCGCTTTCGATAGTGACGCGCTCTTTGCCGACGACATGAAATTGGTATTCATCAATTTCATTGTCTTTTATCATTTTAAAATCAAGAGGTTGTTTTCCTGAGCTGATGTCTAGCCTGAACTGCAATTGCACCATCAGTGGATCAAACACATCGCCATTAAAGGGAAACTTCCCCTTTTCATCCTTGTAGCGGGTGAAAATCATTCCCTGATCCTGGGCGAAAGCGGTTTGTTCAGTGAAATTGGGCCCAACACCTTCACGCTTATGCAGGTAACGCATGGGGATGAGTCGCTCTCCCTCCTGCGCAAATTCACTCACAACATGCCGCACATCGGTTAATAACAGTAAACTTAAATCGCTGTCGAAACTGTATTTATAAATACCATCCTCCATTTTAGGGAGTTGGTATTTCGCTTTACCCAATTCGACATCACCAAAATTGACTTGATATTCAGCTGTTTGGGGAGTTAATGGTGATGGAGCTGCTTGGGCAATGGTACTTTGGCCTAGGGCACAAAGACTCGCAACGAACAGGGGGATGGTACGCAAATAATGCTCCTTATGTCACAAAATGTTTGCGATGATCACGTTGGAACAGCAAAACATGACTTAACTCGGTAGTACTTCAAAACGTCACCAAACCGGCGCATCTCTTAGTTTATAGCCTAGCTGATATTCCATGTAAACAGTCTATAGATCAAGACATTAAACTAAAATGACAAAGACAGTACTAAAGTTGCTAAATCCGGTTGCCACTCATATTCAGACAAATCTACTTTGCCACAGTTCACCGCAATACCGTCAATACGTAATAATTCCAATTGTTCCTGAAAGTAGGCTGAATTTTTTTCAAAGGAAATTTTCCCTTGGCTATTAAGTACCCTAAACCAAGGTAGGGCGAGATGTTCGGGCGCCGCTTTCAGCGCCTTAGAGACGTATCGCGCCCTACCGGGGAGTCCGGCAAAGTCGGCAACCTTGCCGTAGCTTGTGACTTTTCCTTTCGGGATCATCGCGATGACTTGCCATATTCTGGCCATAGGGTGGACTTGTGCTGTGGATTTGGCTTGGTTTGTGATGCGTTCATCCTGCGCTAATAAGGCTGCTATCGGTGAATGTTCCTTTGAGTACCCCATAGTACCGACTGTCTCTTGTGATGTGACTGATAAGCTTATGCCGCCAGTCTACGTCAAAGCTCAAACGGCGAGAAGGTCTTTCATTACTGGTACATAAATCTATAAAAACGATTGCGTTGATTTTTATTAAACTAATTACTCTTTCATATTGAGAAAATACTGGAATAGTTCATAATGACGCCTCATTTTTGACCCATTGAGAGACGAACAGGCATGGCTGTACTTCCTATTCTGACTATTCCGGACGAGCGTTTAAAGCGTAAGGCTCAACCTGTAAAGGATATTGAAGCGATTCAAGGTTTTATTGATGATCTCATCGAAACAATGTATCACACCGATGATGGTATTGGTTTAGCTTCAACCCAAGTGGGTAGCACAGATGCAGTTATCGTGATTGACTTATCCGAAGATCGCTCAGAGCCTATGGTGCTGATTAATCCTGAAATTGTTGAAAAATCTGGCGAGTATGTTGGCGAGGAAGGCTGTCTTTCGATTCCTGGCTATCGTGCTAAAGTGACTCGCTTCGAAAAAGTCAAAGTCACGGCACTTGACCGTAAAGGACAGCCACTAGAAATTGAAACTGATGACTTTTTAGCAATCGTACTGCAACACGAAATCGATCATTTGCACGGTAAAGTGTTTATCGAGCATTTATCTGCACTAAAGCAACAAATCGCCCTTAAAAAAGTGCGTAAGTACGCTTAATCCGTTGCTAGTCTGTTCAGTTTGACTTAAAGCGTTAAAACGGACGCAAATAAAAAAGCCGCATTTTAAGCGGCTTTTTTATTGCTTTACATTGACCATTAAGTGCCTCCCTAATGGTATGCTTGGGAAAGTGATTCAAAGGTGCATCGGTTGCGGCCATTGTGTTTAGAGATATACAGCGCTTTATCTGCAGCCTGCAATAGATCTGTTGCGGTGAGGTTTTGTTCGCACTCTTCGGCGGCCAGAGTAGTATAACCCGCGGAGATAGTCACCACGCTGTGCATTGCATTAGGGGCATGGTGAATACTCGACTGCTCAACCCGATTAATCAGTTCCTTCAGAATGACTTTAACGCCAGGTGCTTGGGTATTTGGCAATATCAGCGCAAACTCTTCACCGCCATAGCGCGCCGCTAAGTCGGCGGGGCGTTTGGTTATGCTACTTAAAATGTGGCCTATGTTGCGGATACATTCATCGCCAGCAAGATGGCCAAAATGGTCATTGTATTTCTTAAATTCATCTATATCGATAAGGACTAAGGTTAAGGGCTCATGTTGACGCTTAGCTCGGCGAAATTCTAAATCTAGTTGTTCATCAAAGGTGAGACGGTTGGCGAGGTTCGACAGACTATCGGTATGGGCTAATTTGTTAAGTTGCTCCATCGCCCTGTGATAGGCGAGGTGGGTTTGTACCCTTGCTGCCACCACTCTTGGTTTGAGCGGCTTAACGATATAGTCAGACGCGCCAGCATCGAAGACTTTCTCCTCAAAACCCGTCTCGATATTGCTAGTGATAAATAACACAGGGATCCCTTTGGTCTCGTGATTCGACTTGAGTTTAGTGCATACCTCAAGGCCATTCATATCAGGTAGTTCGACATCGAGCAGGATGAGATTAGGTTTAGCCTCGTTTATCATTTCAAAGGCTTGAGTGGCGTCACTGGCAAAGCGAATGCGACCGATATGACACAATACCTTGTGCAAGGTGATAACCACGGTACTGTCGTCGTCGATGATCAAAATATCGGGGAGCGCTTCTTCAACGGGGTTATTCATTTACTGTTCCTGTACGCTTTATCGGGGCTTCAAGGATTGTCTTAGCCTGTTTAAAGTTTAGCCGTCTAAGAGAGTCTAGCAATTCTTCAAAATGATTGGCGCCCAGTGTCACCAATAAACTTTCTCGATGTTGCTCGACGAGATCCAATACACTCAGATCCTGATCCGACAGTAATTGCAAAAGATGGTTAAGGGTTTCTTGTGAAATTTGTTCACTCAATTGGCTGGCATTTTCAGTCAACGTTTGTTTAATTGATTGATCCCATTCTTGAAGACTGTCTTTGCTAGCACTAGTTAACTGACTGAGTGCAGAAATTAATTTGCTCAATGTTCCATAGGATTGGCTGTTATCCTCGCGTAATTGCCGCTCGGCGTCGGTGGCTAAAGTATGGATAATTTCAGAGCCTATCATCCCTGCTGCGCTGCGCATTTTATGCACTTGGGCTGCGAGGGAGAGGCGTAATGCTTGATTGTCGGGTTCATCTATATCTTCAATCAGTTCCGCCGTGAGATTGCTGTTCTCTTCAAGCAAGTGCCTTAGTGTGGTGTAGAACAATTCCTTATTACCGAGCAATAATTCCTGTGCTCGTTCACTGTTAAGGCCTTCTATGCTCGGCCATTCACTTTCATCATTGGCGGTGGGTTTAAGTTCTTCGATGGCGAGCTCGTGGCCTCGACTCCTAGCAATTTGTGACCGTAGTACACTGATTAAACGTGAAGGACTTATGGGTTTGGTTAAAAAGTCATCCATCCCTGCTGTCAGTGCTCGACGTCGTTCTTCAACTAAGGCGCCTGCCGTCAATGCAATGATGGGCAGCTTGGTGTGCCCTAGGGTTTCGCGGATATACCGAGTTGCCTCTAAGCCATCCATTTCTGGCATTTGTACATCCATTAACACCGCGTCATATGGCCTGTCAGCCATCTCCATTTTTTGAATGGCCTGTTTACCACTGCTCGCTGTGGCGGCGATGGCCCCCGTTTGGTTAAGAATGTATGCGGCGACCTCTAAATTGGTTTCGCTGTCGTCTACAACTAACACTCTTACGTCGGGCAACCATTTGGCTTTAATGGCATCGGTGGCTGTGGCATGTAATACCTTTTCGTTAAGGCCGGTATGTTGGCTCACAACCTCATTCACGGCATTGAATAATGTTGAGGGATTGACGGGTTTTTGGAGAATACTACCAATTAAGTGCTGGGTATCTTCGATTGCAATCTGGTTACGATCATGGGCGGATACCATCAGTACAGCGGGCAGGTTTTCTCGGCCGACGGTTTGAATTAACGCTTTTAGGGCTTTTATGCCATCAAGGTTAGGCATTTGCCAATCGACTAATAAGGCATCGGGCAAGCGCAGATTTTGATTTAGCCGGCTGGTAAATAGCTCTAATAGGGCTTTACCATCAGGCACGATATCTGCACGCCAGCCAAGCGAGCGGGTTAATGATTGTAATACCTGAGCATCCTGCGAATTATCTTCAGCAATCATGACATACAGCGATTGATGCGTATGTTCTGGAAGAGAGGTCTCCTCTAAATGATTAGTGTCGAAGGGCAGTTCAACCCAAAATTGACTGCCTTTGCCATCGGTACTATCCACACCGAGGGTGCCTTGCATCAAAAAAACCAATTTTTGTACAATAGACAGTCCAAGACCCGTGCCACCAAATCGGCGTGTCGTGCTGATATCCGCCTGAGAAAAGGGGTTAAATAATCGCTCCTGTGCACTGGCTGTTATGCCAATTCCTGTATCTGTTACTGTAAAACGGATCCGCGTGGTGGTCTCCTGACTTTCTTTGTCATCAAGGTCTGCGACGACTTCAGCACTGAGCGTGATTTCCCCTAGGGAGGTAAATTTAAGGGCATTACTCAGTAAGTTGACCAAGATTTGCCTCAGTCGAATGGCATCGGCATTGACTCTCAGAGGTAAATCTTGACTAAGATGCAGCGCAAAATGGAGGTTTTTGGTTTCCGCTTGAATGCTAAATATACTGCCAATCTCATCCAAAAAGTCCTTTAACTCGAGGGGCAGCGGCTCTAGCATCATTTCGTTGGCTTCGATTTTAGATAAATCCAGCACATCGTTGACAATTCCGAGCAAAGATTTACCAGAAAGGCTAATTTTTTCAACTATTCGACGCTGTGCTTCGGTCAGATTTTCATTGGATAACAGGTGGGTTAACCCGATAATCGCATTCAATGGAGTGCGGATCTCATGGCTGGTATTGGCTAAAAATGCACTTTTTGCCTGGGTGGCTTGTTCAGCATCTTCAAGTGCTGTACGTAATTTACGTTCAATATCAAGTCGTTCGGTAATGTTACGCACCGACACTGACACTAGCATTTCGTTTTCCATCGACACGGCGCTAAGGCTGATTTCAACAGGAAATTCAGTACCCTCGGCATTGATGGCAAATAAATCCTTGGTTGCCCCCATCCGGCGAGTTTTTGGATTTGCTGTGTAATTCTTAATATGGGTGGCGTGGTGATGCCTAAGTTCTGAGGGGATCAGCCTTTCGATGCTGTAATTTTCAAGTTGCTCGCGGGTATAACCGAACATTTTTTCAGCTTCAGTATTGACCATTTTGATTAAGCCGTACTGATCCACAATCAGGGTGGCTTCGGGTGACGATTCAATCAAGCCCTTAAAGCGTAGTGTTTCCTTTTCCTGCTGATGGCGTAGCTGTGCATTCCATTTGTCTTTTTCTGCGACAAGGGTGGTGAGCCATAACCAGTACTGCACGGCACTGCTGATGAATGCCAGAATGAATAAGAGGAGTCCAAGTAACAAAATTTTACTCCCAACACTGATAAGTGTTGGGAGCTGAGATACGGTACTGTGGAGATTGATAACGCGAGGATTAGTCGCGCTCTCCATATTAAACTGCTGACTTTGTTCCCAAATTCTACCTTGGTGACTCGTAAAACTATGACTGTTATCCACATCAATATTGATTGAACTAACCGGTTGAAACTCATCCTGCCAGCGATAGGACTTACCCTGTTCAAATACAAACATTTTTGAGGGATCCGGATGATAAATAAATTCATCATCTGCATTAGTTAGATAAGTTGTTACTGCAGCTGAATTGTCGTTGATTATCCCTTTGATAAAGGGCAATGCACTGATATTGATAATGATGATGCCAAGTGGTTCTCCATCATCATAGAAAATAGGGGTTGAGAAACGCCACACAGGACGTTCAGGGTATTCGATGCTGCCATGCTCTCGGTTGAGATTGATATTGGACATATATACCCCCCCCGCAGCAAAACGGAGGGTATCTTTGATGTAAGGCTCATGACTCTTGTTCTGTAGCGATTTATCTTCGTATCGGACTAATTCATCACCTTCGCGTTGGATTTTTACCTGTTCATGCCACCCTGACTCTGCCGTAATCAACCTGACTTGAAAGATATCCGGTGTTGTTAGCATATAGGCTTTAAAAATATCGGCGAGGCTATCACGCCAGCTCTTATCCGCAGCACTAATGCTGGATAATGATTGATGTTGAAAATCCCTTAACTCTTGAATCGGCGGCGTATTAGCGAGGAAGATGGCATCTTCAGAGTATTTTTTGGCAGTATCTTCAATTGCGCTGATGGCGGCTTTGGCGCTATTACGAAGTTTAATTGAGACGGTTTGTTGCTCCTTATCCAGAATTAGCCAAGAAGTAGAACAAAAAATCAGTATGAGAATGCAAAGTGCAGAGGGCCAGGAGCGTTTAACGGTATCGCTCCTTAAAAATAGCCCCATGCTTTTAACGCCTCGGGGGATTTCCTGAGATTCATCAACGTTTTTAACGGCCCGTGTTGTGATTAAGTTAAGGACAAAGATACACACAAAGGTCAGTGTGAGGCCAAGGGTCACAATCCAAGGAATGTTCCAGCGTTGGTGTTCAAAGGCTAAGGAATTAGGGACTAAGATGAGGGTCCATTGCTGACCGAATACCCGTATATCGCGAGAAACCTGCTCAGTCGGAAAATAGGCAGTGTTTGTTAGGCGCTCGGTACTAAAGAAAGTGTCGTTATCAAGCTTACTCACTAAGACGATTTGCGCTTGGCCCATGACATTATTGAGATCGGCTAACACATCATCCACAACCAGAGGCGCATAGGACCAGCCTTTAACTTGCGCTTCTCTCTGCTCAGGCGTATCCAGCGGCACATTGCTCGCATAAATAGGTAGCATTATCAGTACACCACGGCGTGCTTTTTTATTTGCCTGAACCAAAGTAATTGGTGCTGTTATACGGGCTTTATTTTCCCTTGCTGAATTAAGCGCAGCATTGCGGCGATTGGATTCGGAGCCAATATCTAGACCCACTGCCTGCTGATTGCGGGCAATAGGGTAAATATATTGAATAACAAAGCGGTCACCATCATGGGGATTGAGGGTTTTAATCTTAAAGTTTGGCGCGCCGTCCAATCTGGCGGCTTCAACAAACGCGGCTTCCTCGGCCATTGGGACTCTGCGAATAAAGCCAAAACCTAATGCGCCAGAAAATTCGGAATCAATGTCACGGCTATCCATATAATCTTCAAATTGTCCGCGGGTGATTTGATTTACCCCAGCCGCAATCACGGCCCCCCGAGCGCCCCGCAAACCGTATTGAAACAGTTCAAACCGTTGGATAATCATTTGCTCTGCCTCATTGGCAAGGCTTCTAACATGGGCAGCGTTATCGATTTGATTTTGATAGTGAAGCAGGCTAGCAAAGCAGGTTGTTAGAAATAAACCAATCAGGAGGGGGGCCCACCATACAATGGTATTAATGCGATTAAATATCCGATTGATCATAGTGGGTATTCCGCTTTAATTGCATCGGCGGGGATGGGCCTTGAAAAGTAATACCCCTGTAATAGTGTGACCCCCATTTCATTTAATCTTTTGACTTGATATGCACTTTCAACTCCTTCTGCAACGGACTTGAGCCCCATACCCTTTGCAAGCTGGGCAATGGTGTGCACTAATGCGTGATCCGCATTTTGATCCCAAAGCGCTTTCACAAATGTTCTATCAATTTTAAGGACATCTACGGGTAAGTCCTTTAAATAGCTAAGACAAGAATAACCAGTGCCAAAGTCATCTATGGAGATTGAAATGCCCAGATTGCGACATTGCACCATATCACAGGTGACCTGTTGCAGATTTTGCAGCATTAAACTCTCGGTCACTTCAAGTTCAATCAGATCAGGTTTGACTCTATGGCGCTCAATAGCACTGAGGAAGAAGGGGACAAAATGAGGATCGAGAAATTGGATAGGGGAGATGTTGAGGCACATGCGCAGGTTAAATCCCTTCTCATGCCAATCCCTCAATTGCGCCAAGGCAATATGGATCATTTGCTCGCCAAGGGGAATGATGAGCCGTGTTTCTTCGGCTATCGAGATAAACTCATTTGGCGGCACTAAATTGTTATCGTTGTCTTTAATTCGCATCAAGGCCTCTACGGCTTCGACTTTACCCGTGGTCGCATTCACCATGGGTTGATAAAGGGCGATGACTTGCCTGTGGGTAATGGCATTTTTAAGCTGGATATAACGGGCGCGGCGCGAAATATTGTAGGACTCCATCTCATCGGAATAGAAGCAAACACCGTCATGTCTGGCATCACGCTTAGCACGGTTTAGCGCCGCATCGGCATGAAGCATTAAGGTTTGGGCGTTGGTTGCGTCCTCGGGAAAAATACTTAATCCCATACTGATGGAAAAATTGTTAATTTCGGGATGGAGTTTGGCAAATTGAGCGATGTTTTCTTTAAGGGCTAAGGCAAAATTGGCTAAGTCGCTGGGGTGGTTAATGTCAGGGACTAAAATCATAAATTCATCGGCATTATGTCGGCTGACGATTTCGCCATTATGTAAAAGACCTTTGATACGAGAGGCGATTTTCTTGAGGAGTTCATCGCCGAAGTCAAAGCCAAAATCCTCATTAATCAGTTTGAATCGATTAATATTTAACAGTATGAGTCCGAGTTTATTTTGATTGTGCTCGGTTTTTTGCATCTCAGCACTCAGATGCTCCATCAGTAAAAAGCGATTGGGCAAATTCGTCAGTTGGTCGTGTTGCAAGGTATGGGACATCTTAAGCGCCATAGCGCGGGACTCGTTGATATCGTCAAACACAATCACGCCACCAATCACTTCACCCGACTCTGAAATCAGTGGGGCGGCACTGTCTTCGACGGGAATCCAATGTCCTGCTTGATTATGTAACTTGCAGTTCAGAGCCATGCCCACCACACGTTGCTCATCCATCGCGATTCGGACAGGGTTAATGTGGATAGGCCCGTCATCGCCGATTCGAAGGGGCATGACCTCCTCGATCGCTTTGCCTTTTGCATCGCTTGATGTCATCCCAATGAGTAATTCGGCGGCGGGATTCATATAGGTGATAGCGCAATGTTTATCGGTTGTGATCACTGCATCGCCGATGGAATCTAATGTCACCTGGGCATGGCGGTAGAGATCGACCAATTGCCTTGCTTGGTTGCGGATCATCAACTGTGTTTGCACCCTCGCGGCCACAATTGCCGGATGCAGGGGTTTGGCAATAAAGTCCACCGCACCGTCATTGAGACAACGGAGCTGATCTTCTATTGAGTCCTGCGAGGTAATAAAGATCACTGGGGTATTTTGAATTGCAGGGGTGGCCTTAATTTGGGCTAACACTTGATAACCGTTAAGCCCTGGCATTTGGATATCGAGCAGGATGATATCGGGTTTAATATTGATGGCTTGGGCAAGGGCATCATGGCTATTTTGCTCAAAATACACCTGACCAATCGCTTTCAGCACTTGGTTAAGTAATGTTATTTGGACCGCATCATCATCAATTAAGAGAATGCGTGGTGTCGATCCGCTGACTGAAAACATCCTTTCTCCTGACATCATTTAAGATGTGGTGTGAGTTGTATTAGTTATCAAGTACTGTCATTACGCGAAAAAGCCCGCATTGTATGTTTCAATTTTGCCAGATTGGGGGCAAGTGAAGTCCCACATGCAATGGTTTTGTAAATAGAGTGTAGAAGATCTTTGTAAAGAAACATCAATCTAGGGACTCTATTTCAAGTGGTTAGTTGAAAATCTGATACGTCGTACGGAATTTTTCAACGTTGAAAGTGGTGAGGGTGAACATAGAGTAAAGCGTCACCCTAGGTATTTTTACGGAAGGCGTAAACATGGATGCTTGGATGTTAAAAGCGTTGGGACTGAAACAGCATGTAATCAATTGGTCGGTTTTTCTTAGCCTTAATTCATTAGCATTGATAAAGCTCGATAGGCAGTCCATCTGGATCGCTAAAAAAAGTGAATAGCTTTCCAGTGTACTCATCGGTACGTACGGGCTCGACCTCAATTTGATGGGCGTGAAGATGGTCGATGATAACGTTAATCGATTCCACCCGAAAGGCGAGGTGCCTTAGGCCACAGGCTTCGGGATAACTTGGACGTGGCGGCGGGGCATTGAAGGAGAACAGTTCAATTTGGCAGTTGTCCGGTAATAACAGGTCAAGTTTATAGGAGTTACGTACCTCACGAAAATGCTCAGCCAGCACCTTAAGGCCTAGCACCTCAACATAGAAGTGTTTTGATTTTTGATAGTCGCTGCAGATAATTGCTGCGTGGTGTATACCGAGTAGCATGGGGTCCTCTAGATAACAGGTTGGCGTCACCCAAGGTGGGTGACGCATGTTGAGATGCTGTTGGTTATATTAGTGTGCTGAAGCGGTGATTGACAGCACTGCGGATGCAAGTGGTTCAAGTGTAAGCGTAATTTGCCCTTGACCAGCAGTCACAGTTAATTTGCCTTGGTGGGATTCAAGTAAATCCTCAAGTCGATAATCGCCATCACTAAGCTGCCACTTTGCTATTAAGGCGTTGGGTAGAGTTAAGGTGAGTTTTTTCGGCTCTTTTGCGCTGAAGTTACTGACAATAATGAGCTTTTGGCCCTTTTCGGCGCTATCGCTGGTTACACTTTGACTGCGAGCAAAGGCGAAGGTGCTGTTATCGTAGCCAGTGTGCGCCAAGCTGCGATTAATGCTGTCAAGACTAATATACTCACCAAGAAAGGCTGGCTCCGTTTTACTCAAATGCAGTAATTTTTGATAGTAGGCCCGCAGGGATTTTTCTGCCTCAGTCGCCTGACCACCATCGAACTTACCGTTATTCATCCAGCGCTGGTGGGCGGGTACACCCGCATAGTCAAAAATACTGGTGCGCGTGGCTTTTCCAAAACCAAGATCCTGAAAAGCCGCTTCACCAACTTCTTGACCGAAATAGATCAGTGTCGGTGAGGTGCCAAGGGTAGCGGACACCACCATAGCGGGTAGCGCGTAGCGGGCATCAACCGCGTCTTTGTTAGTGTTGCCCGTGAAACTGCCTAAAAATGCGGCATTGCCAATACGTTGCTCGTCGTGGTTTTCTAAAAAGTGCAGCAAGTGAGATTCAATGTCCTGCACTTTAAGGCGATCAGCCTCAATCTGTGCGGTACTTTTTTGCCCCGCCATGATTGCCTTAAGAGTGTCGTATAGATCAACCTTATCATAGAGATAATCCATTTTCCCTAGCTGGATATAATCGCGGTACAGGCTGGGGTTATAGACCTCAGCCAGAATAAAGGCATTGGGGTTTGTGTGCTTAATATGGCTATTTAAATAGCTCCAAAATTCGACGGGCACCATTTCGGCCATATCGTAACGGAAACCATCAACCCCCTTGGCGAGCCAGTATTGGGCGATGTGATTGAATTTCACCCAGGAGTTTGGCAGTTGATCGACATGTTGTTGCCAGTAGCGGTAATGGGCGCTGACATTGCTTGTGGCCATGTCCTTGGGCAGGGAAGGGAAATCATGGCTGCCGTCTGGGCGAACTCCGTAGTTGATTTTTACTGTCTCGTACCAGTCGTTGACATCGGGTTTGGCAAGGCGTGAACCATTACCCGTCCATTTGGCTGGGGTCTCAGCAAATTTGCCATCACTTAAGGGGTGTGGTTCACCATTAAGCGGCTGCAGCCCCTTCGTAAAATCAGGTACTTCAAAGGCTTTAGCTTGGTTGTTCTCTATGACATAGTAAAAGTTATTATGCTTAGCATATTCAAGCTGTTGATTGTCATCTTCGCCAAAATCACGCACGCCCTCAGGTTTACTAATGGAGTGATAATTACGCGCCACATGGTTTGGCACGATATCGATAATCACTTTAAGGCCTAGCGCATGGCACCTTGCGATCAGTGCTTCAAACTCCTGTAGGCGATTAGCGGGATTGACGGCTAAATCAGGATTAACATTGTAATAGTCTTTTACGGCATAGGGTGAACCTGCACGCCCTTTGACGACATCTGGGTCATCAGAACTCACGCCAATACTGCTGTAATCGCCAATCAGATCGTGATGGGGGACACCCGTAAACCAAATATGTGTCACCCCAAGATTTTTGATGCTTAAAAGGGCGGTTTCATCAATGTCATTAAATTTACCAACGCCATTATCGCCAATAGTGCCCCAGGGTTTGTTGGTGGTGATTTTATTGCCATAGAGGCGAGTAAAAATTTGGTAAACCACAGGTTTTATCTTGGGCGCTTGCTGATCTTGGATGCGTTCGTTCTGATGCGTTGGCATTTGCGGCTGTTCGCTTGCCCCATGGCTTAAAGGGGCGAAACTCAATTGAGTCAAGCAGGCAAAAGCCATCAGAGCAAATGGGCGTAAAAGCGTACGCTGTTTTTGAAATAACGGAGATAAAGGAGACAATGAAAAATCCTTTGAGTTAATGGAAGCTTGATTGATGGTCATGGGGATCATGTCGTTATTTATGCTTGTCAGTTGCAGGGGGCGTCATCGCCGCCGCTTTGATCTCAACGATGCTGACCCCCTTGGTTGAAAGCACCAATGGTTTATTGAGTGAAATAGCAGCATCTGTTAGTGCATCCGTGGCGGCGGTATGGCCGCTTAGCACTTCAGCAAAGCGGCTCAGTTCGAGACTGCTCTCTTTGCCATTTTTGTTATAAATCACCATGACTTTTTCGGCTAAAGGATCGTGGCAGGCAGACTGAGTTTTAGCGCCTTGCGTTAAGCATCTAAATTGCACATAGACACCATCTTTGGGCACAAAATGCAGTAAATCTCCCTCTTGCAGCACATTAGACTGCTTACGATAGTTCAGCAGTTTAGTCACAAAGGCTTGTGCCTGTTGTTGCTTATCCGAAAGGCCAAGACCCGTGAAGGCATTGGCCACGTTTTGCGAAGAACCGCTTGCAAAACCGCCGGGGAAATCGCTGCGTACGACACCATCGTGGCGATCTTTGGTCGGGCTTGTCATTAAGACTTCTGTGCCATAGAAAATTTGTGGGATCCGTTTGGCGGTAAACACATAGGTTAATGCCATTTGATAGAGGGCAAAGTCCTCTTTCACGAGGCTGTATAGACGATTGGTATCGTGGTTTCCTTCGAATAACACTAAGTTAGCTGAATTAGGATATACCACATCGTTAGTCAGTACTTCATAGAGTTGTACAAGACCTGTGCCCCAATCCTCCGCTGCATTTAGGCTCTCGATGAGTTTCTCGTAGACTGGAAAATCCATCAGACTAGGCAGACTCGTCTGATAGCCGTCAGCGTTAATTTTGCCCTTTTGCCAGTAAGATACGGTAATGGGGTTATTGCTCCATTCCTCACCCACAATATTAAAGTTAGGGTATTCATCCATTAGCGCCTTAGACCACTGGGTTAAAAAGGCTTTATCGGAATAGGAATAGGTGTCTTCACGAATACCTGTGAGCCCAGCGTATTCCACCCACCAGATACTGTTTTGGATAAGATAGGTTGCAAGCTTGGGATTGCGCTGATTTAAATCCGGCATGGTTTTGTCGAACCAACCGTCGGTGAAATCCTCAGTGTCCACTGTGCTTGCGTAGGGGTCCTGCACTGTCGTGCGCCGATGGCTGCTGTATATGAACCCTTCATTTGGTTTAGTAGTTTGGTTATCTGGCATATTCAGCCAGTCTTTACTTGGCAAATCCTTCAGCCACCAGTGGTTAGAACCAATATGGTTTAAGACCACGTCCATAATGATCCCAAGACCCTGTTGTTTAGCTTGTTGTGCAAGGGCTTGATAATCCTGATTGCTGCCAAATCGTGGGTCGATGCGGTACAGATCCGTGATGGAATAACCATGGTAGGAATAAGCCTGCTGGTTATTTTCAAGCAGGGGATTGATCCAAAGCTGCGTGACACCGAGCTTGGCAAAATAGTCAAGATGCTGAGCAATACCGGCAATGTCCCCCCCATGGCGACCGTCGGGATTGGCTCGGTTGACCTTCTCGAGCATATCGGGGTGATTGTCATTGGCACTATTGCCGTTGGCGAAGCGGTCGGGGGTGATGAGGTAAATCGCATCTTTGCGACTAAAGCCTTGGCGTTCACGGCTACCGGTTTCGCGTTTTTCAAGCGTGTAGGGGATGCGATAGAGCAGCGTATCACCATCACTGACGGTTATCTCAAATTGCTGCGCTTTAGCCGCCGATAAATCAAGATTGATAAATAAATAGTGGGGATTGTCGGTATCTTCTGAGCCTAGCACTTTGATATCAGAGGATGACACTTCGACCTTAAGATGTTGATGATTATTTGGTAGTGATAAGCCATGGAGCATTAATTGCAGCTTGGGATTATGCATCCCAGCCCACCAAAAGGCAGGTTCGAGTCTCACGGATTTTGGACTAAGTAGTTGAGCGCTGATTTCTAAATTGGCATGAGCTGAAGTCGATTCGGCTTTAACTGCAGCGGATCCAAGAACTAACACCACACCTAAGCCGACATTGAACAGCAAACTGAGCGGATTGTTTTTGAATACGTTCTTAGTGGTGTTTTTAAACATATCAGACATAAATTTCCTCGCAGACCGATGAAGGTCGTTGGCCATCTGTTGAGGTCGAGACTGACCTATCGTCTTACCCTCGAATCGTCTTAAAAGGTTAGGCGGTGATTACACCAAGCGATGTACAGTCAAAACGATGATTAATGTAGACTCGCTAGATATTGCCGATGGCTAGGTAACTGATTGACAGCATTATTAATAATTTGCCGCATATTCGATAAAAGCTCAGTGAGCGCCGCATCATCAATACCATTGGCAAGTGGATTAAAATCATTAGGGAAGAGTCCTTGTCCCAGCATGACTTGAACCCACGCCGCCTCCGTAAAGAGTTCATCCTTGTGCCTAAACACTGTACCCGTTGCCTTAAACAGCGCTATTTTTTGTTTGAGACTTTCAGGAATATCCATTTCGGCGCAATGCTGCCACAGGTCGTTGTGCTCTGCGCTGCGTTGATTTAAGCAATAATGCAGGATGATAAAGTCGCGAATTTGTTCGAATTCCAGTTGTGACTGGCGATTAAACTCATCGATATTGGCCTGCTCAATCCCTTGATGGGGAAAGAGTTTCGTGAGGCGGATAATCGCCGCTTGCACTAAATGGATGCTGGTGGATTCCAGCGGCTCTAAAAATCCACTCGCAAGTCCAATGGCGACACAGTTATGGCGCCATTGTTCGAGGCGTCGACCCGGCGTGAAACTGATCTTACGGGGTTCTGCCAAGGGCTTGCCCTCTAAGGTACTTAATAGTGTTGCCTTGGCCTCATCATCACTCATATAACGACTGCTATAGACGATGCCATTACCCGTGCGATGCTGCAGGGGAATTCGCCACTGCCAACCCGCCTTGTGAACGATGGCGCGGGTATAGGGCTTAAGTGCGCCTGCATTTTCACAGGGGACGGCATAAGCGCTATCACAGGGAAGCCAATGGCTGTAGTTCTCATAACCCACCTTTAAGGTTTTTTCGATAAGAAGTGCCACAAAGCCGGAGCAGTCAACAAAAAAATCCCCCTTAATGGTTTCGCCTGAGGTGAGGGTGACAGACTCAATATGGCCATTGTCTAAGGTGGATACGGTTTCAATCTTGCCTTCAATCCGTCTAACGCCTGCTTGCTCGCTATAGCGGCGCAGCATTTGCGCATAAAGCGCGGCATCAAAATGATAGGCATGGGTGATCCCCGCCATCGGTGAGTTCGGGATTTGTTGCAGCGGCTGGAATTTATTGTGAATGGCGGCCTGATAATTTAACGAGTAATCCCAAAATGCCGCGGCATCTTGAGGTTGGCTTTTCAGCCAATAGTGGTGGAACTGGGTGAAACCTATGTCCTTGCCGACATTACCAAAGGCATGCATATAGGCATCATTGGGTTGATTCCAACCCTCGAATTGAATACCGAGTTTATAGGTTGCTTGGGTGGCGTTAACAAAGTCTTTTTCGCCGATCCCAAGGACATTATTAAATAATTGCAGCGGGGGGATGGTGGCTTCGCCCACGCCTATGGTACCAAGGGCTTCGGATTCAATCAGGGTAATATTGAGGTTCTGCTTGAACAGCCTGATTAACATGGCCGCAGTCATCCAACCAGATGTGCCGCCGCCAACGATAACGATATCTTTGATTTGGTTCATTTACTTAGCCCTTTTATTTTTTATATTAAGGTGCTTGATGTAAGGGATAAATAGAAATTCGTCATACGCGTAAAAGAAAAAGCCCCTGATTAACAGAGGCTTTTATCAGTTGATAGGTTAGAACTTGTAGTTCGCACCTAACATAAAGTTACGACCGTAGTTTTGGTAGTCACGCACCAAACGTTGGTCTGAGCCTGTGTAAGAAGTGAACGGCTCGTTGGTTAAGTTGTTCACTTGGAACAATACCGATAGACCATACAGAGACTCGATACCGCTTTCGCTGAAGTCGTAGCTCACCTGAGCGTCCACCACGGTTTCAGCTTTGATGTTTACGTTTTCACGTTGCAGACTGATTTTCGTCACTTCACCTAGGAAGTCACTGCGGTAACGTGAACTCACGCGGGCTTCGAAACCTGAGTTTTCGTAGTAAACCGTGGCGTTCAGCGTCTTCTCTGACAGACCCGGTAGTGTCGTGGGTTCGCTCGTTGGGGTTTCTTTCACTTCGCTGTCGTTGTAAGAACCGCTAACCACTGTACCAAAACCGGTTAACACATCGGCAAATACTCCGAAATCGACGTTAACAGAGGCTTCGATACCTTGAACGTAACCGCCTTCACCGTTTTGTGGCTGGGTGATATCTCCGATTGGATTGCCCGCTACATCTGGGAAGAGTGTACTGAAATCGAAATCTACGTGTTGATCGTAAACATAGTTTTCAAGATCTTTGTAGAACACTGCAATTGAGAAATAACCTTGATCGCTAAAGTAGTTTTCGTAGCTTAGGTCGAATTGACGCGCTAACCATGGACGTAGCTCTGGGTTACCCGCACTACCAGACCAGTTAACACCGTCGTTTGGGTTTTCTGTGTAGCTGTAGTTCAGGTTGGCGTTCATTTTGTCCATACGTGAACGCGTCAATGTACGGGCAGCAGCAACACGAACCACTTGGTCTTCCGCTACTTCAAAGCTTAAGTTCATGCTTGGTAGCAATTCGAAGTAACTATCACCTGCAGTACGTGGGGTGAGGTTAACAATGCCATCTTCAACGGTCGCAACGGTACCGTCAGATGATTGGTCGGTGTATACACCCTGAAGACCAATGTTACCTGTGTATGGGATGCCAAAGAGTTCTGACTCAAGGTTTGCCATCACATAACCTGTAGTCACTTCTTCTTGAACCGCCCATGAGTTAGTTGCACGGCTTAAGTCCACATCGGCTACGTCAGTTTCGATATAGTTGCCATCGTTGTAGAAGGCTAATGAATCGTAACTTAATACATCGCCCATGCCGAAGAAGGCGAGGGAGGTTGGGTCTAATAGGTATTTGTCAGGCACGGACATGGTGTAGTTGTCAGAGCCATCGTAACCTTTGAGGGTCAGGTAGTAACCTTTGTCTAATTTAGTCTTATCTCGGTCGGTACGGTTTACACCAAACTCAACGCTGCTCACCATGCCAGAGTCTAAAGTGTATTCAGCGCTTAGGCGGAAGGATTGCAGTTCGTCTTCAATTTCAGGTTTGTTGATAAAGCCGTCCTGAGTGCTTGCACCCAGTGGACTTCCCCAACCTAATGGATCGCCTAATTGAATGACACTCGGGTCTGCATAATCTAACGCGTGGTCAAAGACGTAACCGCCGTTACCATTGTAAACAAAGCCTAAGTCATCAACTGCACCCACACCAGTTCCACGGCCTGTACCTGAGTAGCTTTCCATACCGATGTCGGTTCTGTCAGCTTTTGATAGGGCGATGTCTGCTTCAATGGTCCAGCTGTCGTTGACCATGAACTTGTTGTTCCAACCAATAGACAGGGATTCAGCATCACGTTTGTTCACATCATTTCGCACAACCACTTCTGCGCCGTGAATTACGCCTTCGGTCACAAGGCCATCGACGGTAGTGATGGCTTCAACGCCACCGTTGGTGCCCCAAGCACTCGGAATTTCAATACCACGTAGACGTTGATCGTCGGTGAATTTTGAGTAGTACATATCAAGCGTTGAATGGAAACGATCGCTTGGCGCGTACTCAACCACGGCTAACACGCCATCACGCTCTAATTCGCTTGAACGTACGAAGGGTTTAGCACCACCTAATACACTGTCACCATTGGCGTTTTCTGGGTAACCCCAGGCTTGCCAACGCTCTTCTTGGTTAGGCGACATCATGCGTGCGTAACCGATTGCAATACCTAGGGTATCATCGGCAAATTGGTCGATATAGGAGATACTGCCACGGTAACCCGTGTCTTCAGAGCCACTGTTAAGCGCCCCTAAATCGTTTTTCTCACCACGTAAACCGAAAGCGAAGGTTTGTTCGCCATGGGTCAGCGGGCTGATGGTTTGCATATCGACAGTTCCGCCGATAGCTTGTGCCATCACAGAGGCATCAGGGGTTTTGTAAACCACAACGCGGTTTAATAACTCTGAAGGGTATTGGTCGAATTCAACACTGCGGTTGTCGTTAACTGAAGCTTGTTCACGGCCATTGAGTGTTGCAGTGGTGAAATCTGGGCCCATACCACGGATTGAAATGACGTTAGCACGACCATCAAGACGTTGAGCAGAAACACCGGGTAAACGTGCCAAGGATTCGGCAATACTGACATCGGGTAATTTACCGATGTCTTCGGCTGAAATCGCTTCAACAACGGAAGACGATGACATTTTTAACGATTGTGATTCTTGTAAGCTTCGACGAATACCTGTTACCTGAATAACTTCGATATTGTCATCTTGCGCCGCTGGTTGCTGATTAGCATCATCGGCTGCGTAGGATTGTAAACTAGCGCCTGCAGCAACGAGTGCTAAGGTCAGCAGGCTGGGTTTAAATCTCATCATCTATTATCCCCTTGAAGTCGCTTGTATCGCTTTTATAGAGCGTTTTATCGTTATCACCGCTTTTGCGGTTTTTATGGTATCTCGGCGCTTAAATGACTACATAAGTGCTGCGTTTTTAACCAAATTGTTATGCAACAGTGAAATACTACTCTCTGAATTTAAGGGCTAACAATATTGTGCATACGTATTCAATGGCGTAAGCGGTCTGTAAACCAAGGCTTTTTCGTTGAAAGTGTAGTTGAAAATTGACGCATTTTTTAATTCAACACCTTGTTAATAAAAAGATATTTTTATACACAACCTTGCATGACTTTGACTGTGAATCCTGCATACGTATGCAGGCGTATTGAACCTTATTTCCCACATCACGTATCCTCAATAACACTCTGACCAGCCATTTCACTCCCCACAATGAGGTATAGATACCGTGGGTAACAGTAAGTGACAAAGGCGGTATTTAGCTGATAAATAAGAATTAAAGGGGCATTAATGAGTAACTTAACTTGGTGGCGAGGCGCGGTCATTTATCAAATTTATCCGCGTAGCCTATTAGATACCAATGGTGATGGCGTAGGCGATCTGCGCGGCATTATCAGTAAGTTAGACTACATTGCCAGCCTGAATGTGGACGCCATTTGGATTTCCCCTTTCTTTAAATCCCCCATGGCGGACTTTGGATACGATATCAGTGACTACCGCGAAGTGGACCCCCTCTTTGGTACCATGAATGACTTTGATGAGCTGATTGAAAAGGCCCACGCACGTGGCATTAAGGTCATTATCGATCAGGTGCTTAGCCATACGTCTGACCAACATGCGTGGTTTATTGAGAGCCGCGAGAGCAGAACTAACCCTAAGGCCGACTGGTATGTGTGGGCCGATCCTAAGGAAGACGGCACAGCGCCTAACAACTGGTTAGCGATTTTTGGTGGTTGTGCTTGGGAGTGGGAACCTCGCCGTCAACAGTACTACTTACATAACTTTCTGCGTAGTCAGCCAGATGTGAACTTCCATAATCCTGAAGTCCGTCAAGCCGTGCTCGATAACGTCGAGTTTTGGCTCAAGAAGGGCGTTGATGGTTTCCGCCTTGATGCGATCACCTTCTGTTACCACGATGAGCAGCTGCGTGATAATCCTGCTAAACCTAAGGACAAACGCCAGGGCCGTGGCTTTAGCGAGGATAACCCCTACGCCTACCAGTACCACTACTACAACAATGACAGACCGCAGACCATCGAATTTATTGAAGACTTGCGCGCACTGATCAACAAATACCCTGGTGCGGTAACCCTAGGCGAAGTCTCCGCTGAGGACTCATTGGCTGTGATGGCGGCTTACACTAAGGGCGAAGGGCGCCTGCACATGGCTTACAGCTTCGAGCTGTTGACTAATGACTACAGCGCGGCTTATATCCGTCAAACCGTTGAAGAACTTGAAGCCAGTATTGGTGATGGTTGGCCATGTTGGGCGATTGGTAACCACGATGCGCAGCGTGTGGCGAGCCGTTGGGGTAAAGCCAGCACTTCGGGCACACAAAACACCGATATGGTGAAAATGCTCAATGCTATGCTGTGTTCACTGCGCGGCAGCGTGTGCAGCTACCAAGGTGAAGAGTTAGGCTTGACCGAAGCGCCAATTGAGTTCCATGAATTGCAGGATCCCTTTGGCAAAACCTTCTGGCCAATGTTTAAAGGGCGTGATGGGTGCCGCACTCCAATGCCTTGGGAAAAAGATGCCCCCTTTGCAGGCTTTACCCACAATGCGCCTTGGCTGCCCGTTGCTAACGCACACTTAGCGGCCGCAGTGGATGTGCAGGAGGCGGACGCCCATTCCAGCCTTAATGGGTATCGTCAGTTCTTAAACTGGCGTAAGACGCACCCAGTATTGGTTGTTGGTGACATTCAATTTATCGATGCACCTGAGCCACTTCTGGCTTTTGTGCGTAGCTTAGGCGATGAAAAAGTCTTAGTGTGCTTTAACCTTAAGGAAGATGACGCTGAGCTTGATTTATCGAGCCTTGCGATAGGCCGTGAACTGACTGGCCATGGTTTAAAGACCGCGACATTGGAGGGGACAACCTTAAAACTATCTGCCCATGCCAGTTACTATGCGATGTTGAAATAACCCTTTACCAGATCCTCTGAATCGATTGAAATATTTAGGTGATCTATCGGGTGTGAATTTAAAATCCTATAGATTTCAGCATAATCGCGCAGGTTGAATTTTAGAAAATTGTTAATGACTTCGAGCAGACGGTAAGACCTCCTTTTACCGCCTGCATTTGTACGAAAACGCCTAGGGAATGTTTTGCTTGTTTTTGTGTTTCTGTATTTAGGAACCTTATAAACAACGGCTTAGCACCCTACAGATAATAAAAACACAATAGAGAGCGTATTTATGGCGTCAATGATCAATACCAGCAGTCAGACGAATGGGGCTAATACTGCACAGGGCGGAAGTTATCGCTTTGCGCTGGTATCTCTGACTTCACTGTTTTTTATGTGGGGTTTTATCACCTGCTTAAACGACATTCTTATTCCGCACTTAAAGGCGGTTTTCTCCCTTAACTATACCCAAGCAATGCTGATCCAGTTCTGCTTCTTCGGCGCTTACTTTTTGGTGTCGATTCCAGCGGGTCAATTAGTTAAGAAGCTCGGTTATCAAAAAGGTATCGTCACAGGTTTAGTGATCGCAAGCTTTGGCTGTGCGATGTTTTACCCTGCCGCATCCTTTGCAGTTTATGGTCTATTCCTTGCGGCGCTGTTTGTGCTTGCATCGGGTATCACCATTTTACAGGTGGCCGCTAACCCATACGTTAACGCTTTAGGTAGCAGCGAAACCGCTTCAAGCCGTTTAAACCTGACCCAAGCCTTCAACGCACTGGGTACAACGGTGGCACCATTCTTTGGGTCTATGTTAATTCTTTCGGTGGCTGCGACCGTTTCTTCAGAAATGGCGAAGGCGAGCGCTGAAGCGGAAGTGGTAAAGCTGCCTTATCTGATGCTCGCAGGGGCACTCGCGGTGTTAGCGGTTATTTTTGCCAAGCTTGATTTGCCGACTATCAGTGAGCACACCGAAGCCGCACCTGGCGAAGTGCAGACCCATATGGGTAAAACCAGCGCACTGCAAAGCATTCACTTAGTGTTAGGCGCCGTGGGCATTTTCGTGTACGTGGGCGCTGAAGTGTCCATTGGTAGCTTCTTAGTCAACTTCCTCGGTGAGTCACACATTGTCGGCATGCCAGAGGAGCAAGCGGCCCATTACATCGCCTATTATTGGGGCGGCGCGATGGTGGGACGCTTCATTGGTTCTGCGGTGATGCAAAAAATCCCTGCGGGCACAGTGCTGGCCTTCAACGCCTTTATGGCGGCGTTACTGGTCGTTGTTGCCATGACGACTAGCGGCAGTGTGGCCATGTGGGCAATCCTAGGTGTGGGACTATTTAACTCGATTATGTTCCCAACTATTTTCAGCTTAGCGCTGCGTGACTTAGGCCCTCACACATCACAGGGCAGCGGCGTGTTGTGTCTGGCGATTGTGGGCGGTGCGATTGTGCCATTGCTACAGGGCGTGCTAGCGGATAACTTAGGTATCCAATTAGCCTTCTTCCTCCCAGTCATTTGCTACTGCTTTATTATGTTCTACGGCGCTAAAGGCTCAAAAATGTAGCTGTAGCTGTAGCTGTAGCTGTAGCGCTAGCGAATCGATGAAAAGGCGATCCTATCGGGTCGCTTTTTTTATTGAGTCGGATGTTAATGTCTTGAAAAGAGTTGTATTGATTGCGGCTTTTTTTGCACGAACAACTTAACTCTTGCCCAGTTTGCTTGCGTATTACCGCCTGACCTCCTATGATCCCCCGGTTTTATCATCCACGGTGACCTTTAAATGTTGAATTCTCCGCTTTCTGCCAGCTCAAACGAATTAGTGATCAGTATCTTGGCGATGGTACTGAGCGAAGGTAAACCCCTCGATAGGGCTTATTCTCAGCATTTTTCCGGCTTAAAATTGGTACCCGCCGAGCAGGCGCGTATTGCTACGGTTGCCGGTGATATTCTGCGCCGTTTAAACCTTTACTGTTTCTTGGCCGAAATCAAGCCTGAGGAAATGGAGCGTTTAGGCTCTAAGCTGTTAAACGTATGGCATTTATTCCATAACCTCGATCTGCCGAAAATGCAGTACTCGCTGCCAGTCGATCCCGAGCACTTAGCCGAGCGTATTGAGCAAGCTAAAGCCAAGCCTGTACTGTGGGATGGTTGCCCTGAATGGTTAGATACCATGGGCCGTGAGCAGTTAACTGAAACCTGGGAGAAGGAGCGCGCCGCATTAAGCACGCCGCCAAAACGTTTCCTTCGCGTAAACGGCTTAAAAGTGAGTCGTGATGAATTAGCGCAAAAGTTAGCCGCTGAATTTGTGACAACCCAAGCCGTTGATGGCGTGGAGTCGGCATTAGAAGTGACCTCAGACTCGGCATTGTTTCGCACCAACAGTTTTAAAGACGGCCTGTTCGAGCAGCAGGATGCGGGCTCGCAGCGCGTTGCTGCAGCGCTCGATGCGAAACCGGGTATGCGCGTGATTGATGCCTGTGCCGGCGCTGGTGGTAAAACCTTACATATTGCCGCGCAAATGCAGGGTAAAGGTCGCTTACTGGCGATGGATGTTGAGCAGTGGAAACTCGATAACTTAAAAGAACGTGCCCGTCGTAATGGCGCCCACAATATCGAGACTCGCCTGATTGTCGGCTCTAAAACCATTAAACGCTTAAAGTTGAGTGCCGACAGAGTGCTGCTGGATGTGCCATGTTCTGGCCTTGGGGTATTAAAGCGTAATCCCGATGCCAAATGGCGCGATACGCCGGATCGTTTGCCTGTGCTGATGGATTTGCAAAAACATATTCTTGGCAGCTACAGCCGCATGGTGAAGGTGGGCGGTATCGTGGTTTACGCGACTTGCTCGATTTTCCCCTGTGAAAACCGTGGTCAGGTGGATGCCTTCCTTGCTGAGAACCCAAATTTCCGTCTAATAGAAGATGAAACCATTAGCCCTGCCGATAGTGGCTTCGATGGCTTTTATCTTGCAAAACTTGAACGGATCGCCGAATAGGCTTGTCGGCTGTTAGCTGTTATTAGCAACTAGAGTAGTTTGAGAGAAGTTACAGGGTACAAATAGAAAGAGCGCCTTTATGGGGCGCTCTTTTTGTATTTATCATCTAATAAAACTGAGATTATTTAGCTGCTACTTGGCTTAAGATCAACTGGCTTAAGTACTCTGTAAAATCGTGGCCGTGGTTCTGCAGCATTTTCGGGAACATCGAAATCGGTGTAGAACCTGGGAAGGTGTTGATTTCGTTGAGCAGAATTTCATTATCTTCGGTTAAGAAGAAATCAATACGCGATAGATGTCTTAGCTTCATGCCCTTAAAGGCTTTGATTGCGTATTGACGAATTTGCTCGCTAATCTCTGCAGGCACGTTTTGCGCTACCACATCGGTGCGCGCCTTACTGCTGCTGGCATACTTCTCATCGAAGGTGTAGAAGGTGTTGGTATCACAGATAATTTCCCCAGGCAGAGTGGCAACCACTTCACCTTGGTACTCGTATACCGCAACTTCTAGCTCACGGGCCTTAATGGTCTTTTCGACTATTACATAGGGCGCGTAACCAAAGGCATCCTTTAACACTTCGCTGACCTTATTGGCATCATCCACTTTGTAGCAACCTACGGATGATCCTTGGGAGGCGGCTTTAACAAAAATTGAGCCCCAATTGGCAAGCGCGGCTTTGGTTTCGGCTATCGCGTCATCATCATACTGATTTAAGAAGATATAAGGCGTGTTTGGAATGCCTAAGGCGCTAAACCACATCTTGGCGGTGATCTTGTTAAAGCAGTTACTGCTGGCTTCAGATTCGCAGCCGAAGTAGGGCAGTTGAATTAAGTTAAAGTAGGACTGAATGTCGCCGGTCTCACCTGGGTAGCCATGGATACAAGGGATAACATAATCCACTGGCCATGCGGGTTTAGTTTCATCGCGAAAACGAATTTCGCGGTTATTGGTCAGTTCACAGTCATCGCCAGCGGCGGTTTGATATTGGCCAAATTTATCCAGCACCACGCGCAGCACATTGAATTGCTCAGATTTTGCTAATGAGGATTCAAAATAGTTAGCCGACAGTAGGGAAATATCGTGTTCCGCACTTCCACCGCCGCACAGCAAAAGTAAATTGATTTTAGACATTAGGGTTCCTCGATTGAGCGAAATGCTGTTAGGTTGCCGGTAGTCGTTATTCTACCGTTTAACCGCAGCCATCTTAGATTTCTTGCCCTAGTCAGTGCAAGGACTGCAGTAAAAGACTTTGATCGAATGATGAATTTTAACGCATTTTTCAGCCGCGATTCAGCTAACTAGCCTAAGGGCGATTGCAATTGTTACCGTCTAAAATGCAGGTGAAGCTCTACTCAGTTCGACAGTTGCATAGCTTAAGCTAATGACTGCGATTGTTCGCCAATAAAAAACGCGCCGAAGCGCGTTTTAAATATCATTGCTTTGACTTGACGATCCGCAATTAGAAGTTCGCGGTGCGTGGTGCACGTGGGAACGGGATCACGTCACGGATGTTCGATACGCCCGTCACGTAAGAGACTAGACGCTCAAAGCCCAGACCGAAACCTGAGTGTGGCACTGTGCCATAACGGCGAAGGTCGCGGTACCACCAGTAATCTTCTTTGTTCAGATCCATCTCGGCTAAACGCATATCCAGTACATCTAAACGCTCTTCACGTTGAGAGCCACCGATGATTTCACCGATGCCTGGGGCTAACACGTCCATTGCGGCAACGGTCTTACCGTCTTCGTTAAGGCGCATGTAGAAGGCTTTGATATCCTTTGGATAGTTCTTCACCACCACAGGGGCTTTGAAGTGCTCTTCAGCGAGGTAACGCTCGTGCTCAGAGGATAAATCGATACCCCAAGAGACTGGGAATTCGAATTCACGGCCACATTTTTGCAGAATGTCTACTGCATCGGTGTAATCCACTTGGGCGAAATCGCTCGATACGAAGGATTGCAGGCGCTCGATAACGGTTTTATCGACGTGTTGGGCGAAGAATTGTAAATCATCCATACGCTCAGTTAAAACAGCGTTGAAGGCGTATTTCAGCATACCTTCAGCAAGGCTTGCGATGTCGCTTAAGGTCGCGAACGCTACTTCTGGCTCAACCATCCAGAATTCGGCTAAATGGCGGCTGGTGTTTGAGTTTTCAGCACGGAATGTTGGGCCGAAGGTGTAAATTTTTGACAGGGCGCAGGCGTAGGTTTCGCCGTTCAGCTGGCCCGATACGGTTAAGAAGGCTTCTTTACCGAAGAAGTCTTTATCGTAATCTACTTTGCCTTCGCTAGTGCGTGGCAGGTTTTCCATGTCCAGTGTGGATACACGGAACATTTCACCTGCGCCTTCACAGTCAGAGGCAGTGATAAGCGGCGTTGATACCCACACGAAACCGTTTTCATGGTAGAAACGGTGAATCGCTTGGGATAAACAGTTACGTACGCGGGCAACGGCACCGATGATGTTAGTGCGTGGGCGCAGGTGTGCTAATTCGCGTAAATGTTCGATTGAGTGACGTTTTGCCGCCATTGGGTAAGTGTCTGGATCTTCAACCCAACCTGTGACTTCAACGTCAGTCACTTGCAGTTCATAGGCTTGACCCGCACCTGGAGATTCAACAATCTCACCGGTCACGATCACAGAGCAGCCAGCGGTCAGCTTTAACACTTCGTTTTCGTAATTTTCTAAGCTATTTGGCACAACACCTTGAATAGGGTTGAAGCAGGAGCCGTCATAGACTGCCAAAAAAGAGATGCCAGCTTTAGAGTCACGACGGGTTCTTACCCAGCCACGTACCGTGACTTTCGAACCGACGGCGTACTCGCCATTAAATACAGAAGCGACAGATGCAATGCTCATTGTTGCTTAGTTCTCCAACGAAACGTTTTTATATGAAAAATTTGGAGGTTTATATTACCTTGCTGGTGGCTTTTCTCAAGCTGAAAAAGGTATCCTGAGGTTAATATTACTAATATTAAAGTAATACTGTGCCTTAAACCCTTGGAGGCGATATGCGGAAAGTCAAAATATTCCAGATTATTCTCGCCACATTATCCATTCTAGGCTGGACGCTGGCAGTGTATGCGCTGTTAGTGTTCGGGGAGGCTCGTCCCGAACGTGAGCTGGGCTCCTATCTGAGTCGCGGCGAGAGCTTTAGGCAATATTGGGATCCCGGAGAAACTGAGCTCCTTATCTATTTGATCTGGTGCTGCGGGGTGATAAGTTTGCTAAGTCTTGCGTTTAACTATTATGTTGCCCACCACAGTAAACTCGGTTACTGGTTTAATATCCCATTGCTATTGCTAACCTCCCTCGTTGCGGGACTCTATGTACACTTCGTCATTTAGTGCAGTTTTAGCGACTGACTAAATCAAATCTTCAGGGATGGTTAAATGGCGGCAGAGGTGATCGATAATCGCCGCCGTTGCGCCCCAAATAAAGCGCTGCTCATAGGGAATAAAGTGCACGCAATAGTATCGCCCATGGCGTAAGAACTGCTTACGGTGACGATTCTCTCTCCCCATAAAAAAGTGCAGGGGCACAGTAAAGCAATCGGCGACTTCACCTGGGTCGAGCTTAAATTCAAACGGCGTTTTTACCATGCCAATCACTGGAGTGATTTCAAATCCGGTAAAGGTGTTGTGGGCGGGAAAGGTGCCGATGACGTCGACATTGTCGCAACGTAATCCAATCTCTTCTTCGGCCTCACGCAGCGCTGCCATGACCGCATCGGCATCTGTGGGCTCAATTTTGCCGCCGGGAAAACTGATTTGCCCCGGATGGGCGCGAAGGTGCTGCGGCCTTTGGGTCAGGATAATGTGCAGTTCCCCGGCAATTTCAAGCAGGGGGATAAGCACTGCGGCTTTACGAAGACTGGGGTGAGGAAAAGCGGCAGGATCGAGGCTTGCTAAAGGGTGCAGATTAAATCTGAGTTTAAATTCCGCTTGATCCATGAATTGCCTTTTCCTTGAAACACTTAATCCTACTTTCTACTATGCCTTTCCCAATAGGGGTAAAATGCGGCTGACCTTATCGAAACTTTCTTGATACTCGGCATCCACATTGGAGTCAGCCACAATGCCACCACCTGCCCAGCAATAGAGTTTGCCGCTGTTTGTAAGTGCATTTGCGGCCACACCTCGTTCTGCCACTTCTGCAACAATCGTACGGATAGTAATGCTGGTATCCATCTGACCGTCTTGGCTAAGATAGCCAATAGAACCACAATACAGACTACGCCGTGAGGGTTCCAGCTCTTCAATGATTTCCATGGCGCGAATTTTCGGTGCCCCGGTTATCGAGCCGCCGGGAAAGGCCGCTCTGAGTAGATCACAGGCATGATACTGACTATCCAGTTTTGCGGTCACTGTGCTGACTAAGTGGTGCACCGCGGGGAAACTCTCTACCTCGAATAAATGCGGCACGCGTACACTGCCAGGCGCTGCGACTTTACCAATATCATTACGCAGCAAATCCACAATCATCACGTTTTCGGCTCGATCCTTAGGGGAATTGGCAAGGGTAATTGCTGTTTCCTTATCAAGCAGTGGGTCGCTATGGCGCGGCAGTGTGCCTTTAATGGGTTTGGTTTGAATATCCTCACCCCGCAACTGAATAAAACGTTCGGGCGAAATCGATAAAATGGCGTGGTTATCAAGGCGCATAAAAGCCGAGAAGGGCGCTTGATTAGCACGGCGAAGCTGCTGGTAGGCCGTCCACTCATCGCCCTGATATGACGATTCAAAGCGTTGGGTTAAATTAATTTGATAGCAATCACCGCTCTGTAGGTAGCGCTGAACTTGGTCAAATTTTGCTACGTAGTCTGCTTTAGTGATCTGTGCCGCCCATGGGCTTTTAAGGTTGAAATCGCTGTGGCTGACTGCTTTGCTTATTTTGTCTTCAATAATGTTCAATTGCGCATTGAGAGCCGCTTCTCCCAAATAATGCACTAGAGACCATTTTTGTTGCTGGTAATCAAATATCAGCGCCCAATCGTAGAATCCGAGGTTTAACTCGGGAAGATGGATATCATCGGCGGCGATGGTGGGCATGACCTCAATGCGCCGGCCTAAATCGTAGCTAAAGCTGCCCATCGCGCCGCCACTAAAGGGGATGGTCAACTCTGTTGGATTACAGGGTAACTTTCTTGGGTACCAATGTGTTAGCAGGGTATTTATTAAGTCAAAGGGGTCATCTTTTGGTGAAATACCGCAAGGAAATGATAGGCCGCCGAACTTGACTTGAATGTCGCTTGTTCCACCTTTAGTGACTATGGTCGCAATGGGATACGCGCAAATTATATCGAATCTGGCATCCTGATGGGGCGCATTGGCCGAGTCTAATAGGATTGCCCATGACTCGTTTGCAAAGTGCGAAAATAGTTCTGTTGTGTCGAAAGTCCAGTCAAGTTGGCGTACTGCCAGCGGTAATGCCGCCCTATTTGCCATCAATTAACCCTATCTAAAATGTGATGTAGCCCAAAAAGGTGGGAAAGAGTATCATAACGGCCCAGAAAGCATTAAACAAAAAACAAGTAACGCCGTACAAGGCTGCTGGAGCGCACCTACTATGTCATCCCATCACGAAACGTCTGAAAATGTTGTGATTAAACAAGCCGACTTTATTGAAAGTGTGGCAGATGCCCTGCAATACATCTCCTATTATCATCCAAAGGATTTCGTTGACGCCATGAGCGAAGCTTACGAGCGTGAGCAAAGTGCGGCGGCGAAAGATGCAATTGCCCAAATTTTGATTAACTCGCGTATGTCTGCTGAAGGTAAACGCCCACTGTGCCAAGACACAGGTATCGTAACCACCTTCGTTAAGATTGGTATGGGTGTTAAGTGGGACAAAACCGATATGACCGTGCAAGAGATGGTCGATGAAGGTGTTCGCCGTGCTTACACCAATCCAGATAACCCACTGCGTGCATCGATTGTGGCCGACCCTGCCGGTAGCCGTAAAAACACCAAAGACAACACGCCATCGGTTGTGCACATCGACATGGTGCCGGGCAACCACATTGAAGTGGCTATCGCAGCGAAAGGCGGCGGCAGTGAAAACAAAGCTAAGATGGTGATGTTAAACCCATCTGACGATATCGCCGCTTGGGTAGAAAAGACCCTGCCAACCATGGGCGCGGGCTGGTGTCCTCCAGGAATGCTCGGTATTGGTATCGGTGGCACCGCTGAAAAAGCGGCAGTGCTGGCGAAAGAAGCCCTGATGGAAAGCGTGGATATCCACGAGTTAATGGCGCGCGGTGCAGAAACCAGCGAAGAAAAACTGCGTTTAGATATTTTCGAGCGTGCTAACAACCTAGGTATTGGTGCGCAGGGTCTAGGCGGTTTAACGACTGTATTAGATGTGAAAATCAAATCTGCACCGACCCACGCAGCATCAAAACCTGTGGTCATGATCCCCAACTGCGCAGCAACGCGACACGTTCACTTCCACTTAGATGGCACAGGTCCTGCGGATCTTGCGCCGCCGACACTCAGTGATTGGCCAGAAATCACCCGCGAAGTGGGCAGCGATGTTCGCCGCGTGAACTTAGACACTGTGACTCAAGCCGATATCGAGCAGTGGAAGAGCGGTGAAACCATTCTGTTAAGCGGTAAAATGCTGACCGGTCGTGACGCTGCCCATAAACGTATTCAAAGCCTGATTGAAAGCGGCGAAGGTTTACCTGAAGGCGTGGATTTCACTGGTAAGTTCATTTACTACGTGGGCCCCGTTGACCCAGTCGGTAACGAAGTTGTCGGTCCTGCAGGCCCAACAACGGCAACCCGTATGGACAAGTTCACTGACTTGATGCTGGATAAAACCGGTTTGATGGGCATGATTGGTAAAGCTGAGCGTGGTCCCGCGACTGTTGAGTCTATCAAGAAGCACAAAGCTGTGTACCTTATGGCCGTTGGCGGCGCTGCTTACTTAGTGTCTAAAGCGATCAAGAAATCACGCGTAGTGGCCTTTGCCGATTTAGGCATGGAAGCGATTTACGAGTTTGACGTTGAAGATATGCCAGTGACCGTGGCGGTTGACTCAAACGGCGTGAACGCCCACGAAACAGGTCCTGCGATTTGGAAAGTTAACATCGCGAACGCTAAGGCTTAATCTGCTTTAGTGACGGCAAAGCTACATCGGCTAACTTGGCTATGTTTTGAAGTTAGTTTCGGGATCCGGTTTAGCTTTTGTGATGCAGTCCTTGATGACAATTTGTCACAAAATAATTCGCTCAGGTGTGCCTTTTGGCTTGCCTGAGCGTTTTTGTTTCGTTAGTGTGGCAACCTTATCTTCAAGGATACAAAGTTATCGTTTTTACTGTGCCTAAGATGTTCAGTCTTATGGCATTTAACATATGATGGACATAACAATGAAAATAGCTCCTCTCCTTTTGGCGCTCAGCGCAGCAGGACTAGCCTGTTCAGCGCAAGCGGCTGCCCCAACGCCTTTTAACGTGCAGCAATTAGTAAAACTTAACAAATTGCACTCAACGACTGTGTCTCACGATGGCACTAAACTGGTTTACGGACTGAAAACCTTTAATGAAAAGGGAGAGGCGAGCTCGGATCTGTTCTTATTAGATTTGACCGCTGCCAATGCCAAACCCGTGCAGTTAACCTCAGCTGCAGGTACTGAGCACGATGTGGCCTTTGCGAAGGATGATAAATCCATTTACTTCCTTGCGAGCCGCAGCGGTTCAAGCCAGTTATATCAGCTGCCATTATATGGCGGTGAAGCGAAGCAAGTGTCTGATCTGCCGCTCGATATCGATGGCTACGAGCTATCCAACGATGGCACTCAAATTGTGTTAAGCATGCGCGTATTCCCTGAGTGTAAGGACTTAGCCTGTTCAAAGGACAAGTTCAAGGCAGAAAGCGATCGTAAATCCACTGGCCGTGAATACAAGCAGCTCATGGTTCGCCACTGGGATACATGGGAAGACCATGCCCGTAATCACCTGTTTGTAGGCGCATTAAACGGTGAGAAGCTGACCAAAGTAGTGGACATCACCCAAGGTTTAGACACTGAAACCCCACCTAAGCCATTCTCGGGTATGGAAGAAGTGACCTTCACGCCAGACGGAAAATACGTAGTTTACAGCGCAAAGGCGCCAAGCAAAGATCAAGCTTGGACCACGAACTACGACCTGTGGCAGGTGAGTGTTAACGGTGGCACTGCCACAAACTTAACTGCCGATAACATTGCTTGGGACGCTCAGCCGACTTTCTCTAGCGATGGTCGCTACATGGCCTACCTTGCCATGACCAAACCAGGCTTTGAAGCTGACCGTTACCGCATCATGCTGCGTGACACTAGCACTGGGCAAACCAAAGAAGTGGCACCGTTGTGGGACAGAAGCCCAAGTTCGCTGATGTTTGCGCCTGACAATCGTACTCTGTACGTGACGGCGCAGGATATTGGACAAGTATCTATTTTTAAAGTGAATACCCAGTTTGGTGATGTGCAGTCTGTTTATAGTGACGGCAGCAACAACCTAATAGCGATCGCAGACGATCAACTGATCTTTGACAGCAAGACCTTAGTTGAGCCGGGCGATCTGTACCGTATCAACACCGACGGTCAAGGCCTAAAACGTCTGACCGAAGTCAACAAGGACAAGCTGGCAGAAATCAAATTCGGTGAATTCCAACAATTTAGCTTCAAGGGTTGGAACAACGAGGATGTTTACGGTTACTGGATCAAACCTGCTAACTATCAAGAAGGCAAAAAGTACCCCATCGCTTATTTAGTGCACGGTGGGCCGCAAGGTTCATTTGGTAACTCATTTAGCGGTCGCTGGAACGCCCAGTTATGGGCGGGTGCAGGTTACGGTGTGGTGATGGTCGACTTCCACGGCTCTACGGGTTACGGCCAAGCCTTTACCGATTCTATCAGCCTAGATTGGGGCGGTAAGCCATTAGAAGATTTACAAAAAGGTCTAGCAGCTGTGAGCCAACAACAAAAATGGCTCGACCCACAAAATGCCTGTGCGTTAGGAGGGTCCTACGGCGGTTACATGATGAACTGGATCCAAGGCAACTGGAACGATGGCTTTAAGTGTCTCGTTAACCACGCGGGTCTGTTCGATATGCGTTCTATGTACTATGTAACTGAAGAAGTGTGGTTCCCAGAGCACGAATTCGGCGGCACCTACGCAGACAATAAAGCGCTGTATGAAAAGTTCAACCCAGTAAATTACGTTGAAAACTGGAAGACGCCAATGTTGGTTATCCATGGTGAAAAAGATTTCCGTGTACCTTACGGCCAAGGTTTAGCGACATTCAGCTTTATGCAACGTAAAGGTATCCCATCTGAGTTATTAGTCTTCCCAGATGAAAATCACTGGATCTTAAAACCAGAAAACCTAGAACAGTGGTACGCAAATGTGTTCCGTTGGATGGACAGCTGGACAAAGAATTAAGCTAAGTCCCTTTTTAGGTTAGCTAAACAGTGAAAAATAAAAGCCAGAACCCTGTTCTGGCTTTTTACTGAGTCATCTTGCTTAAGCCAAAATAGGCAGGAGCGAATGTATCAAGTCACATCTATTAGTTTAAGTTAACCTAAATATTATTAATCATTATAAGAAGTAGAGGCACGCGATGAGCAGTAAAGCAGCGGCAAAATTATCCTTTTATCCTATTGGAAATGCGGGCGAAAAATGGGGCGATGCTGAAAAAGCGGCATGGCTTGCAAGCACACAAATCAAACGCTCATATCAAGATGATGTGGTAGCACCCCTTAAGGCCATGGCAGATAAACTCGAAGCAATTGGCTTAAGCATTGAGCAATATGGCACGCTGCCAATTAATCCAGCGCGGTATCCCTTATTCGCGGTAAAAACGGCTAAGTTTGATGCCGCAAAACCTTCTGTATTAGTGACAGGCGGCGTTCACGGTTACGAGACCAGTGGTGTACATGGCGCGCTGGCATTTTTAGCCGATTCTGCCGCTGAGTATGTCGATAGAGTGAACCTCGTTGTTGCTGTGTGTGTAAGCCCTTGGGGTTATGAGACCATCAACCGCTGGAACCCAAACGCCATCGATCCAAACCGTTCCTTCTATGAAGGCAGCCCAGCCGAAGAGTCTGCATCTTTAATGGCGCTGGTGGCCTCCATAGGTCATCCATTTGATGTGCATGTGGATTTACACGAAACTACAGATTCAGACGAAGCAGAGTTTCGCCCAGCCTTAGCCGCCCGCGATGGCAAAGACTATGCACCTGGCACTATCCCAGACGGTTTCTATGTGGTGGGTGACACTGAAAACCCGCAGGATGCGTTCCAAAAGGCGATTATCGATGCCGTTAGTAAAGTTACTCATGTTGCGCCAGCGGATGAAAAAGGCGAAATTATAGGCTCACCTGTGGTGCAACATGGGGTAATCAATTACCCGCTTAAATCGTTGTTTTTGTGCAGCAGCGTTACAGGTTGTATCTACAACACGACTACAGAAGTGTATCCAGACAGCGCCAACGCAACAGCGCAGGAATGTAACCTCGCGCAGGTAGCGGCGATCACCAGTGCGATTGACTATGTGCTCGGGCGAGTAAAATAAGTTAGCTGTAACATTAGATCTAAGATAACTAAATAAGATAACTAAAGCCCTCGAAAGAGGGCTTTTCTTTTTCCCACAAGCCAGCTGGCGATTTTAGAATGCAACTATTATTCAAACTTGTGATTAACCCTTAAAAATCTCATTTTTCAGTCATCTGTGCTTAAGCTACTATAATTGGCTTGGAATTTAGTCCGTTTAGTCACTGGTTTTAGACATAAAAGGTGCCCCTTGGAGCTGACACTTTACGTTAAATTTTTCTTAGGTCTGGTCGCGATTATCAACCCCGTGGGCTTGCTCCCCGTATTTGTGAGTTTGACCAGCCATCAAACTGAAGCCGAGCGAAACCATACGGGTAAAGTCGCTAACTTCGCCGTGGTGGTGATTTTGCTGGTGACCATAGTCGCGGGGCAGCATATTTTGAATATGTTCAGCATCTCGCTATCGGCCTTTAGGATTGCCGGGGGGAGCCTGATTGCCATTATCGCAATGTCGATGCTGCAGGGGAAACTTAGCGAAGTAAAACGTAACCAGGAAGAGGACAGGGAATCCTCAGCCATGGAGTCGGTTGCCGTGGTCCCTTTAGCTTTACCTTTGATGGCGGGCCCCGGCGCGATCAGTTCGGTAATCGTGTTTGCCGCTGAGCACGATTCGATGGCAAACCTTATCGGCATGTTTATTACCGTGATTCTGTTTGGCCTGATAAGTTTTGGTCTGTTTAGAATGGCGTCCATCATTTACAAAATCCTTGGTAAGACAGGGATCAACGTGATTACCCGTCTAATGGGCTTATTAATGTTGTCTATTGGGATTGAGGTAATTGCTGCTGGGCTTAAGGGCTTATTTCCACAGGTGTTAGGTTAGCAATGCTTAGTTAAAAAAATCCCCAGTTAAAACCACACACTCAATTGTTTGTGGTTAATCCCTTTTTTAAGCCGTAGACCATGGAGAAGGGGACCTGTATTCGTTGGCTATAAAACTACATTCCTTAGCCTCAATTGCTAGCGCAGTTCGTTAGGTATTAAATGGCCTTTTGGTGATGAAAACTTTAATATTTCAGTAAGTTTGTTTAGCAATTGCGCAACCGCCTGAAATCGAGTCTTTTTTGCTTGACCGTTCAACCCCTTTTGCGTACAGTACCGCTCCGTTAACGATGAAACTGTAGCGAATATTCCTGACAGCCGTTAATCAACGTGAAAGATTAAACACGTAAAAATAAATCACAACAATCTGGTGAGATGTCCGAGTGGCCGAAGGAGCACGCCTGGAAAGTGTGTATACGGAAACGTATCGAGGGTTCGACTCCCTCTCTCACCGCCAAACAAAAGCAACAAAAACAGCAACTTAAGTGAGTTGCTGTTTTTGTTTGTGCAGTTTCGGGAACTGTCTCGGGAACTTTTCATCGCTCAGTATCGTACTTTTTTAAGTACAAAAACTCAAAATTGAATTCTGACAGGGCTTTGTTTCCCAAATCGAATGTCGGCACAAATTCCCTCTTAATTGGTTAAATATCAAACTACATAGTGAGTTTCAGGCATACCTAGCCCTGTGAGTTTATTCAGCGCTTTGATCATGGCGTAAGTTTCGCCCACCTGAGCGTTGTAATTTCGCATACTCAAACGGCCACCCAGCAGCTGCTTTATTCGATACATGGCCGTTTCTGAGATGGAGCGGCGGTGATAGCCATAGCGCTGCTTCCATTTCTTATTGGAACCATAAAGCTTCTGAAAACTCACTGCGAGATTACGCGGATGCCCTTGCTCCCAGTATGCCGCGCCTTCACGGGGCGGGATTAAGGTAAATGCCTGTTTACGCCGGATAGCTTCGTGGCACTCACGCGTGTCATAGGCACCATCACCTGAAATGGTGTGGATTTTACGTTGAGTTTGTTTGAGTAAATTGGGTAACACTTCAGCATCAGTGACATTCGATAAACTGAGCTCCGCCGCGATAATCTCGTGTGAGTGAGTATCAACGGCGATATGCAGTTTACGCCAAACTCGGCGTTTACCGTCTGTACCATGCTTCTTCACTTTCCATTCCCCTTCGCCATAGACTTTAAGTCCCGTAGCATCAATCGCTAAGTGGGTAATGGCACCACGCGTTTTGGTTTTAAAGGCAATGTTGACAGTCTTCGCACGTTTGCTGATACAAGTGTAATGCGGGCAGACCAGTGGCACCTGAGCCAGCTGAAATACTGAATTAATAAAGCCTTGTAACGCTCGCAGAGGCATGGCGAAAATGCGCTTAACCATAAGCGCGGTGGTGATGGACAAATCACTAAACAACCGTGGACGACCTTTCTTACCTTGCTCAGCTTTAGCTTGCCAACTGGCGATAGCTTCTTCATCAATCCAAAAGGTAAGTGAACCTCGGTTGATTAAAGCTTTGTTGTATTGTTTCCAGTTGGTCGTTTGGTAGAAGGGTTTAGGCACAGTTATAAGGTAAGTCAGTAAATGATGCCGATCTGATCATCGGCTTCGAAATGAGTTCAACCGATTTTGGAAACAAAGCCTTCTGACAGCTACGCATCACTCACCTTAAAACGCGAATTTCCTAAAACTCATTCCCAACACTTGTTCACACTCAAAATGCAAGTGAGCTGATGTCTTGTTAATGATTTTTATTTGTTACTGAATGGAATCTGCATTTGCTTGTGACAAAGGATTGAAGCAAAGAAATGAAAGTGATTGATGGCCTTAAAATGTAAAAACCAGCACTGAAATGAAAATAACGAAGTGCTGGTTCTTTATACGCTTAGCTTGTTCTGATGTTAACAACAGCTGCGTGATGTGTTTTGTTTAAATTTAAGCAGCAATAGCATGTAATGATGAAATGTTTGGGAAAAAAGATGCTAATGCTTGCGATGCTTGATCGCGAACAGCTTTATTGAGCTTACTAATGAAAATATAATAAAATTTTTCAGTTGTTTTAACGCTAGAATGCCCTAGTTGAATAGAAATATAATCGATTTTTGCCCCCGCGCTGATCAAATTTGAAGCGAAAGTGTGTCGACAATGTCCCGGTGTTTTCTGCTTGATCTGACAATCTTGTAAGAATTGGTTAGTTTTTCGTCTGAAAATTTGCTCAAAATGGTTTGTATTGTTAGTTCCCATGCATTGCAAAACGAATCGTACTCTTTCTTTTTGAAAAGTTTTATTATCACTATTGAGTTTTTGAATCGTTTGTAATTTTGATTGATGGAAAAAATGGTTCTTCATTTCAATTAATAAATCAAATGCAGGATCTAAAATATCAACTTGTCGATAATTACAACTTCCAACTTTTAAAGATTTAATTTGACGATTAACAATCGCTCTTTTCACATGAATAATTCGATTATTAAAATCAATGTCTTCCCAAGCAAGCCCCATTAGCTCTGAAAATCTTAAACCAATACAACAATTTAGTAGAATTAACAATGCAATAGGCGGATTTAACGGTATGTTATTTCCAATGGAAAATAGATCTTCTTTTGTGAACAAATCACTTTCAGTTAGTGGAGACTTTTTATTCGACTTAGATTTTATGAGATGGTGATTAAATGGAACTTTATTAATCACATTATCTTCAACAGCAATGTCAAATAATCGTTTTAGTAATCTTATCGTTTCGTTAGTTGTTTTCCCTGAAAATTTTAATCTCAACGCTAATTTGAAGTCTTTAACATCATCAGCTCGAATTTCATTGATGTTTACGTTACCGAATTTTTCAGCAATACGCTCCAGATGAGCGTTATAGCCACCTTTTGTTGATAGAGCTAACCCGTCAAAGTAATATTTACGAAACTTCTCAATAAACGTGTTCAAATTAGGATTAGCATTAAACCCCTTTTTGTTAAAAAGCGCCGCAGATTTTCTGATTTCGACCTCCGGTAATGTTTTCCATTTTTTTACAATATCATTTAATGCAAGAATATTGCGCAGAGTTAGAGAAATATTCAGTTTTTCTTTAACTAACTTGCGATCTTTTTTAAAGATTACACGTAATGATTTCCCGTGAACTTCAATGTGCTTTACACGCAATTCTCTAGCTAATACTTTAGCTTTTTCAGGAGTTAAAATTTCATCAAGCTCAGGCAATGGATTCAATTAGATTGACTCCCAGCGATCAATGCATCGATTGCTTCATAGTTGTACATAATCGCACCGTCAAATTTTTTGTAGTGCACATCGCGAGTGAATACTTCGCGACGTCTCTTACTTTTGAGTGCGTCTTCCGTAAAGCCTTTAAGCTTCACTAACACGCTTGCAGTTACCCATCCGATGTTATGTTTATGTGTCATTAACTCATATTCCTCATTTTTGAATAAGGAATGTATTGTTATAGATGTACTAAAAATTCTTAAATTTTGTGAGTTTTTGCGTAAGTCAATATTTTGCTGATAAGGTATTGTTTTATATATGTTTTTGTAAATAAAGTTTAAATTTTTACATAATCAGCAGTGTAAAGAAATGTAAAGATATAAAGATTTTAAAAATCTTAATGACAGAAATGGGCTGTAGAAAAATAGTAGATAGCTAAGGAATTTAAGCTGAGTTTCACAGTGAAGATTCCTTTTAATATCATTTATTTAGAATAAAATCAAGACAGTCTAATTGTCTTGAGAACCGTATATGTTAATGTCAGTGGAAGAAGCAAAATCGTTTTGTAAGCAAAGAAAGCTTAAATATCTCGAAATTCGTTCGAACACTAGTGTCCGAATGATTATGAAACACAAGTCAAAACTTTATCGTATGGCATTAGATGGAATTGAATGCACAGAGCAAGGGTTGTTACAGGCTGCTGACATTGTGAATGAGCTTAAAATGTTAGCTAAGTATAATCCTGAGCAATTTCTGAAACGTATTGGCGGTCAACATTTTATTCATACAAACCATAAGCTTGATTCACCCGAATCAATGATTGAGTCAAAATTAGAGGTAGCAAAAAATCAGCCTTTGTACGTTGGACATTACATTGACTCTTTTTTGAATGCGAAACGAAATAAGTTGGCACCATGTACTTTGAAAAACTATCAAAACAAGATCTCGACCCATATCGGTCCACGTTTTGCTAATGTCGCTATTGATACCATTAAACCCTCCGATATCGAAGCTTGGATGAATACCAAACTGTCTTATTTAAGCAATAAAACGATTAAAGAAATTTTAAGTATTTTAAATCAGATATTTACCTTTGCCATTCTCGATGAAACTCTTGCGATAAATCCATTGGATAAACTCAAGGCCTCTAAGGTGACGAACCTAAAGGTATTGTTGCAGGAGCCAGATCCCTTTTCAGCAGAAGAGATTGCCAAATTTGCTTCCATGCCTACGGATAGACAATCGGAGGTCAATATGATTGTTTGCAATTGCTTTATGGGACTTCGAGTAAGCGAGCTTATGGCGCTTGCCTGGGAAGATATTGATTTTGATAACAATGCTATTTATATATCGCGTGCGGTGGTTGAAGGTATCTATAAGAAACCCAAAAATCATTCGAGTAATCGACAGATTGAGTTATTGCCTCAGGCTAAAGCGATCCTCTTAAAGCAGCGTGATATTGCTAAATCACGATCCGAGACGGTCAAGGTGCTGCGTGAAGACAATAAGTCGATAGAGAGTCAGACAATCCATTTTGTGTTTATTAATACTCAAACCAATAAGGCGTACACATCAGATGTGCACCTTAGGCAGCGATTTTACTTAACCCATTTAAAGAATGCACAAATACGATTTCGAGGACCAGGCCAAACCCGACATACTTTTGCATCCCACTTAATCTCCGCGGGTTTACCGCTCACTTGGGTTGCGAGGCAAATGGGACATACTAGTATCAAGATGATTGAAAAACACTATGGAAAATGGCTGCCCACGCAGAAGAATAGTATTTTGGATATGGCCGAAAAAGCCTTTACATTCTAAATGTGTACCATCATCCAATTTAATTGGATAGCTCTATGGCTTTGTTGAATTGAAATCCGTTATATTGCGAGGAATATCTTTTATTTAGGAAAAATAATGTCTGAATTTTTAGAGATTTTAACCCATGCTCGTCGTCTTAAAGCTTCTGTTAAAGACTTATCAGTTGCAGAACTCAAAGATGTATACGAGAAGCTCGGTAAAATAGTTGCAGAAAGAGAAGAAGAAGCGAGGGCAGAAGCTGAAGCGAATGCTGAGCGCATCGCTAAAATTGCAGAGCTTCATAAAATGATGGAATCGGCGGGTTTGTCCATTGATGATTTAGGTGGCGTGGCAGCTAAAGTAAAAAGCACTCGTGCACCTCGTCCAGCAAAATACTCAATCGTTGTTGAGGGCGAAACCGTAACTTGGACAGGGCAGGGTAGAATGCCAACAGTTTTCAAGCAACAAGTTGAGAGCGGTCGTTCAATTGAAGATTTCTTGATTTGAATTTCCTCTGAAACAAGAACAGGCTTCGTCAGTCTGTTCTTTTGCCTAAAGTTTGTTAGCACTAGTTTGTTCATTCGGGACTTTACGAACGAGTTAACCTAAAAATCTCATCTATTAGCCTTTAATCTAGTGTTTCGCCATTGTAATGCTACAAAGTGACTACTGTAATAGTGGCGATTCACTGTTTAAAATTTATGTAATTCTCGAATTAATTTGCTTTCAACATGGCAATTCAGAAACCACTACATAATGTCTATCCAGAGTGGTAAGGGTAATTTGAGGCGGGATGATATGGACTTGTCGTTGACTAAAAACTCCAAACCTGAAATTTTATGACCCATTATTCTATGCCACGGCATAAGTCTGTGGACGGTTAAAAATGGTTAAATGCAGTAGTACGTTTAACCAGAAGTAATGGGAGAAGTGGTGAATGTTACGTATGGGAGTTGATTTAGGTGGCACTAAAATTGAATTGGTTGCACTGAACGAAGAAGGTATCGAACTGTTTCGTAAGCGAGTTCCAACCCCTCGTGAGTATGAAGGTACTCTACAGGCAGTTGTTGGATTAGTGAAAGAAGCTGAAGTCACATTAGGTGAAAAGGGGACAGTTGGAGTCGGTATACCTGGAGTAATTTCGCCCTTCACTGGTTTGGTTAAAAACGCAAATTCAACTTGGATAAACGGCCATCCCCTTGATGTGGACCTAGGAGAACGACTTAATCGCGAAGTGCGCGTTGCCAATGATGCTAACTGCTTTGCGGTGTCTGAGGCTGTGGATGGCGCAGCTGCTGGTAAAAGGGTTGTATTCGGGGCCATCATTGGTACCGGATGTGGTGCTGGTGTTGCAGTAAATGGAAACGTACATTCGGGTGGTAATGGAATTGGTGGGGAATGGGGTCATAATCCTTTGCCTTGGATGACGAAGGATGAATTTAATAGCACCCGCTGTTTCTGCGGTAATCCGGATTGTATCGAAACCTTTATTTCCGGCACTGGCTTTGTGCGGGACTACAATTCAGCTTTAGCGGAATTAACTGTTGACCGTGAGCCTGTCAAAGCTGGCCACGAGATCATGGCTTTAGTCGAGGCAGGCGATTCGATTGCTATCAAGGCATTCGATATCTATATGGACAGACTAGCTCGTTCACTTGCCCACGTTGTCAATATGCTTGACCCCGATGCAATTGTGCTCGGTGGTGGTATGTCTAACGTCGAAGCGATTTATCCAAGACTGCCAGCATTGTTAAACAAATATGTTGTTGGAAGGGAGTGCAACACACTTGTTGTTCAGAATAAATTTGGTTGTTCATCAGGCGTACGCGGAGCGGCATGGCTCTGGGGACGGTAGTTATAATCAAAAAGCATACCCAATTTGGGGTGGGTGCGGTGCCTATTAAAGTGATGATGGTTTCCTGTATTTATATGGGATAACCATCTTTTATCCAATGCGGGATATTATCAATAAATTAATCATTTACATCATAAATTGGAGATCAAACTAACGGTAAAAGCGATAGAAATTCTACAGCTTTTGCAGGTTGAGGCAAAATGATAAGGTTTGAATCTGAGTTTGTTAATTTACTTATGATATAATTTAAAAACTACTTTTAAGGCTTAATTTTCAGGTTTTATTCTTTATGTCTGGTCATTATGTTAGTCATATGGTTGAGTTGGGATTCCAACTTGCAGAACGACTGGGCGCCTCTAAAACTGAAATCTATCAAGCAACGAAAATTAACAGTTCTTGGATTAACAATAACTTAAATAGCTTCTATCCAAATGATGATAGTGTACTACGTTTGTACCATCTTCTAAGTGAACAGGGTTATTACCATAATCGAGAACTCATCTACCTCAATAAAATTATGCAATCAACGCCAACTAACTCGCTGATTGTGAATCCATTCAATGCTTTGATGAATACTAAAAATTTGCAGGAGTTTTTATTATTTCTTTGCAGGTTCCAGAACGTATGGCGTTGCTGGAGAGTAGATTTGGAAATTGTGGGTAAATATGCCTATTTGACCCATGAATTTACAACAAAAGAACGAGATTTCAATACTTCTCAAGGAGCTTTATTTGGGTTGTCAAAATTAATAAAAGATAACTTCCCTAATATTGAGTTTACACCAGAGTTTTTATTTTATAGCCGAAGCATTCAAGATGAAAAAAACTTCAATATCCATTGTGGTGATTTTTGGCGATTTAACCAAGTAAAATCAGCACTCAAGTTTGATGTTAATTTACTCAACGCACCAAACCCCAATCATAATCCCAGAATTTACACTTTCACCAACAAATTAGGTGATGTTGCATTGCTTGAACTGGAACAGCAGTCCTCCATTTGCGGTGAAGTTAAATTAATTCTTGAACGAAAGATTAAACAGGCTGATACCGATCTAGATATCAATACGATTGCCTACCATCTCAATACCAGTCGAGCAAGTTTGCAAAGGATGCTATCAAAAGAAAACTCTTCATTTTCAATGATATTGGAGCAAGTTCGTAAAACTGAAGCCACTAATCTTCTGAAAAATTCGAATGCGAAAGTGAGTAATATCAGTGATGTCCTCGGTTACACAAACGTAACTGCATTTAACAAAGCTTTTAAACGATGGTATGGCGAAACCCCAAATGACTACCGTTTTATGAACAAAGTATGAACCAAAATTCATCTGAGGTGAAATGATAGCCTGTATATGTTCGTAGGATAGCCAGTGTAATAGCAATGTTATTTAGAATCCTTGATGTTTATTAATAATAATAATTGGGGATAATATGAACGCACGCATGATTGCTATCTTGGGGCTCGTTACAACATTTCAATCTCAAGCGATTGATATTCTAATAACTAACGATGACGGTTTTGAAACGCCTAATATTCAATCTTTATATAAAAAATTAAAAGAAGACGGGCATAGAGTTATTATTTCTGCTCCTTATGGAGCACAAAGTAGTCAGGCGGGAGCTTTACACGCAGGTCCTATTCCTACTCCAACTGAAGATAGTCCTAAAGGCACACTCAAAGCAGGAGTTTCGGGTCTTGGATGTCTAGAATCAGATCCAAATATTTGCTATGTAAACAGCAAGCCTGTTGTATCAATGGTTTATGGCTTAGATGTTGTAGCATGGAAATTATGGGGAAAATCTCCTGATTTAGTGATTTCTGGACCGAATGAAGGGTTCAATTTTGGTGTTACGATTTTAGCGTCAGGTACCTTGGGTGCTGCTTCAAATGCGTTGCACCGAAATATTCCAACTCTTGCTATAAGTGCTGCAGAGTCGACGAAAGATAATGAGGTTACGGCACCTGAAGTAGCAAGTATCGCTGCAAAAGTTGTATCTCAGCTTGTTGCTAACCCTTTTAGCGAAAGTAAACTGTTACCAGATTACACTGGGGTAAATTTAAACATTCCACAGTTTGACGCTGGTCAAGGTAGCCAAGTCGGATTTAGATATACCCAAATGGGTCATTATGGTGGTTATCCTGTATTTTTCGAGGACATGAGCACTATTGAAAGCCCAATCATCCCTGTCAAATTTCCCGCTATCCCAGGTGCATTTATCGCTATTCCTAGCCCTAAACAAGGCTTCCCAGCCCCCCTCGCTGGTCCAGCAAGCTTTAATGTGCCTTTTGATGAAAACCCTGAGTCAGAAGGGGTATACACATTTAGTCAATTCCTCCTTTCAATGCAAGGCATGCTGCAGGGGCCTGCTGATGCAACAATTACAATTATTGATGCTGATTATACAGCCAAGGAACGTAAACAAACTTTAGTACGTTATCAATTATCAAACTTAGTAAATCAATAAGGGACTAAATAATGAAAAAACTATTAGTCCTATTTTTATTGGGCAGTCTAACTGCATGCGATAAGGATTACTCCTCTGAACCCAAGAAAGATAATGACTTGACGGTTGACTATTTGTCGAGTGGTTTTCATCACGGAGTTGCAAACGTTTCCGGTTCTGAGAAAACTTTTAATGCATTTTTTTCTGCAAGTGGCAGCTACATTCTTGCATATGATGAAACTGGTTTATCCAATATATATTGGAAATCTGGCGAAGAATGGCAAGGGTATCGTAGTGAAAACTTTTCAATAATGTTTAATGAGATAGACCGTCAAGTACATGCTCTTAATCAAGAACATTTGAAGTCTTTAATAACACACTCTGAAGGTTATTCTGGGTTTCTAGAATTAGATGAAGGGGAATTTAAGGCTAGTTGGAGTGGTTGTGATGCATTTGGTTCAATGGTTAAACACTTTGGCCATGTGAAAATATGGGACCTTCAGATTTCTAATTGTGAAAATGAAGGAAGTTTTACGGCATTGACTATTGCTACTAATAAAGAAGGTATTAACGGGGTTGATTTAATTGCATATAACCAAGAAAGAAATTTAGAAGTCAGTTTCGTTCAGATGGGGAGTAATTAAATGTCAACGAATCAACCATTCATTGGTATCGCAAAAAATGAAGAATTTCATTCTGGGAAAAACTCAAGCATGGCACTAAGTGCTATGACATTGTTATTTTTCCTGTGGGGATTCATTACTTGCTTAAATGACATTTTAATCCCTCACTTAAAATCAATTTTTGAATTAACATACACGCAAGCTATGTTGATTCAGTTTTGCTTTTTTGGGTCGTATTTTTTAACTTCCATACCTGCTGGAAAGTTCGTTGAGAAATATTCCTATCAAAAAGGGATTGTTATTGGATTGGTGATAGCGTCAGTCGGTTGCCTTAGTTTGATTGCTGCCGCAGAGATGCATATTTATGTGTTATTTCTTGCAGCATTATTCGTGCTTGCAAGTGGCATTACAATGCTCCAAGTGGCGGCAAATCCATATGTGACACTAATTGGACCTGCTCAAACTTCAGCAAGTAGATTGAACTTAACTCAAGCATTTAATTCATTAGGTACAACTTTAGCGCCGATTATTGGTGGTGGATTAATTCTGAGTGCTATTAGTTCTGGCACTGAAATGTCCCCTGAGTCTCAAGCTCAGTCACTGCAAACGCCATACTTAATCCTTTCAGCGTCTTTAGTATTGCTAGCATTTATATTTTCATGGCTTAAATTACCTAAAATTCAAAAATCTCAATCGGTAGAGTCTTCTCACTTTTTTGAAGCTCTAAAGGTGAGAAATCTAAAATTTGGAGTTTTAGGCATTTTCCTCTATGTAGGTGCAGAGGTAGCAATAGGTAGTTTCTTAATTAACTTCTTAGGTCAAGAACATATCGCAGGATTAAAGGAGAGTGAGGCTGCAAATTACATCGCCATATATTGGGGCGGTGCAATGGTTGGTCGATTTATCGGTGCTGCTTTAATGCAAAAAATCAGTGCAGGTTCGTTATTAGCTTTTAATTCATTGGCATCAGTAATAATGCTATCTATTGCAATATCTTCATCAGGCGATGTTGCAATGTGGGCTGTTCTATCTGTTGGTTTGTGTAATTCAATTATGTTCCCGACCATATTTAGCTTGGCATTAGCCAATCTAGGGTCCTTAACATCACAAGGGTCTGGCTTACTTTGTTTAGCTATCGTTGGTGGTGCAATCGTTCCTGTTCTCCAAGGGGTTATAGCAGACGCATTTGGAGTTCAAATATCATTTTTATTACCTCTAATCTGTTATCTCTATATTGCATTTTATGGAATTAACGGAAGCAAGGTTATAAAAATTGAGAGTAGTAAATAAGAAGTAAAAAATTATAAATCTAATTAATAAATTATGTTGATGGGGAAATATATGAAAAATATTATTCGTAATGCTGTTGTTTTAGCTCTTTCTGGATACTCTGCTACTAGTTTTGCAAATACCAATATCAGTTCTGGTTTTGAATTCACTGGTTATGGTCGTGCTGGTATTTCGACAACGTCTAAAGGTGGTGAACAATACTGTTTTGGTAGTGGTGCCAAAGGCCATTATACAGGACGATTAGGTGATGAGTGTGATACTTATGCTGAATTAGGCTTAAACAAAATGGTCGTTGATCAAAATGGTGTTCAAGTAAAAGTTAACACCATGCTTTCTTACCAGACAGATGCTGGTGCTCAGTTTAATGATTATCAGTCCGTATCGGAACCAGGTTTAAATACCAGTAAAGGTGATGTTGCGTTTAGACAATTCAATGTAACGGCGAAAGGTATGCTTGAGTCTGCGCCTGAAGCGACTCTGTGGGCTGGTAAACGATTTTATGATCGAAAAGAAGTTAACTTGCTTGATTTATTTTATTTAAATAATTCTGGATATGGCGCAGGTGTCGAAGGTTTCAAGTTAGGTACAGGTGAGCTGTCATTGGCTTGGCTTACATCCGATGAAGAAGGCTATTCAGGTAAGATGAATACTGGTTCACAACGGGTTGTTCAAATTAACAAAGCTGATGTTAGATATGCACTTCCTCTAGGGGAAGACACTCGTCTCGAATTGACAGCAATTTTTGGATATGCAGATGCAACTGAAATTCAAGAGGCTGCTGGTGAAAAAACCGATAACGGATTATTCCTTACGGGGGAGTTAATCCAGCACTTCGGCGAATTAGAGAATCATTTTGTAATGCAATATAGCTCTGACCTACTTGGTGAGGCCGCATGGCGAAATGCAAGTGGTTCACGTTCTAATAACACCCCAGCATGGCAAGGCTCTTTGGAGAGCACTTTGCGTTTCATTGATTGGGGCCGTTATAAAGTCAATAGTAAAGTGGAATTTGGATATTCAGTGATCTATCAGCAAGGTCAAACGTACGACGACCTGAATGTGTCAGAAACCGATCCTACACGTACAAGTGTGGTATTGAGCGGTGCGTATACTTGGAATGACTACATGACAACTCGATTAGAAGTTGGTTATGACAATGTGCATGAATCAGATATGGTTGAATCTGAAGATCTTCAGAAGGTTATGGTATCGCAAGAATGGTCGCCATTAGGTGGTCTATATTCTCGTCCTACAATCCGCTTTTATGCTGGCTCTTTCTTCGGTGCCCAAGCTGAAAAAATTCGTATCGGTACCTCTGATGGCGAAGATGGCAACATCCGTTTTGGCGTTCAAGTTGAAGCTTCTTGGTAATTTTCGCTGAAACAAAGGTGAACTCGCATGAATAAATCAATCAAAAAAGTGCTCCTCGGCATCTGCTGTTTTGCGAGCACTGTGTTGACTGGATGTGGCGGTGGTGATGATTACCAACATCCAACAGAAATGCAATTCGATCAAGCTACTCTGACTTTCCCGAAAGACTTTCTATGGGGGGCAGCAACTTCATCACATCAAATCGAAGGAGCTTGGCAAGAAGGTGGTAAAGGATTATCGAATTGGGATTTTCTAACTAACAATCTCCGTTTAGCTAATGGTGAAACGGCAAACGTTGCTATCGATCATTACCATCGTTATAAAGAAGATATTAAGCTCATGAAAGCGGCGGGCTTGAAAACATATCGCTTTTCAATTGCGTGGCCTCGGATTTATCCAACAGGATTTCCATTCAAGCTGAAAGCAGATATGTCAGGCCCAGAGCTGGATGAGAATGGTAATCCGATATCAGATCTCAATATGGAGGGTATCCAGCACTACAACGATCTGATCAATGAGTTAATTGCCAATGATATTAAACCTATCGTGACCTTGTTCCATTGGGACATGCCGATTGCATTGATGGGTATGGGTGCATTCAATAATCGTCAAGTAACTGATTTATATGCAGCTTATGCAGCAGCATGTTTCCAACACTTTGGAGACCGCGTTGACACTTGGATTACTTTCAATGAACCATTTATGTGGAATACCTTTGCAGAGGGTATGCTTGGGATGGCGCAAGATTTGATCAGTCAAGGTGCTGAATTTAATTCAGGCACTATGATGTCGCTGATCAAAAATACTGGGCTAGAGACATTTCTTGGTAGGCAAATGACCTATATTCATCACACGATGTTAGCTCATGCCAAAGCAAAGGAAATCCACGATCAAATGGTACAAGCAGGCTTGATATTGGATGGTGGTGTAGGAATTAGTTTTGATTTCACGCTCGGTAAATCTGCTACAGATTCACCAGAGGACATTGAAGCAACAAGGCTATACAATGTAATTCGAAATGAATTTTATACAGGTCCAGTATTAACAGGTAAATATCCACAAGAGGCATTAGATCTTCTTGCTGGTGATGGATATTTTTTCAATTTATCAGATACTCAATTAGCTGAAGATTTGGAATATATTCATAAGCAGGGTATTGACATTATGGGTGTGAATTATTATACGCGCCCAGTTGTATCGGCAGTTAATTATAACGAAGGATTCTATAATAACTCATCAGCTTTCTTTCCTAACCAATCATTTATGGCCGGAATTTTATTTGATAGTTTAGAAACTGGAATACCGACTGAAAGTCCTGGTTCAGAGAACGGATTGTACGATCCAAAGGGATTTTATGACACATTAATGTATGTGACTAAAATTTCTGGCGGAATGCCAATCCTAGTTTCTGAAAATGGTGGAGGTTATCGACACCAAGAGTATCTAACAGATGATGGAAAAGTGCATGATACATTGCGTATTAGGTTCTTAGATGGTCATCTCAAAGCCATGTGGCAAGCTATTCAGGATGGTTCAAATGTTATTAGTTATAATGCTTGGTCATTATTTGATAACTTTGAATGGTTTGGTGGTTACTCTGGACGATTTGGTTTAATTTATATTGACTATGAGGATGACTTAAAGAGATATCCTAAAGATAGCTATTATTGGTATTCTGAAGTTATGAGAAACAACTTCATCAAAACAGAGTAATATTTAAATTAGAGGCCGAGTGAATAGATGTTCGGCCTCTTTAAATAACAGTGGAACTTGTTTCTACAATTAAAACTTCAGGATATTACTTTGACTTTTATCTTTTAATTTCCTGATAGCTCTATGGTTACGTCATATCTAATTTATTCAGTACCGTTTATGCAGCTTATTTATCTCTAAAAATTTATTTGTATTAAGTTTTACCCCTTTGGATGGTATAAATGAAAAGCCACAGAAATCTTAATGATGTTGGCGTGATTGGTCTTGGCGTAATGGGTAAAAACCTTGCGTTAAATATTGCAGACAATCACTATCGCGTAAGTGCATTCGACCTCGATACTGTCAAAGTTAATGGCGTTTTACAGCAAGAAAAACAAGAACGTAATGGTCAGGATCTGCGGATCACTGGCTGCGCCAATTTCCACGAAATGTTAGCTAGCCTCGCTAAACCCCGCATTCTGGTACTATCTGTCCCCGCCGGAGCACCCGTTGATGGCGTGTGTCAGGCATTGCTTGCCGCAGGGGTTGAATCAGAGGATATCGTTATCGATACTGGTAATAGCCAGTGGACTGACACCGTTGAGCGCGAAGCGCGTTACAAAGGTCAGTTTATTTTCTTCAGCTCCGCCGTCTCTGGCGGTGAAGTAGGCGCCCGTTTTGGCCCGTCCTTAATGCCAAGCGGCGATGAGTCGGCATGGCAACATGTCGCACCGATTTGGCAGGCGATTGCCGCTAAGGTTGATCCGAAATCGGGTCTGCCGATTGAGCGATTTGAGCCGGGTAATCCTGTGACTGAAGGTGAGTCTTGCACGACTTATATTGGTCCTGCGGGCTCTGGCCACTATGTCAAAATGGTGCATAACGGCATTGAATACGCCGATATGCAGCTTATCTGTGAAGCTTATCAATTGCTCCATGACGGCCTTGGTATGAGCGCCGACGAAGTGGGTGATGTGTTTGAACGTTGGAATCAAGGTAGCTTAAACAGCTATTTAATGGGTATTAGTGCAGAGGTGTTGAAACAGGCCGACCCGATGACGGGTAAGCCGCTGGTTGAGATGATCCTCGATAAAGCGGGTCAAAAGGGCACGGGTCTTTGGACGGCGGTGAGCAGTTTACAGATTGGCTGTCCAGCGCCGACCATTGCCGAAGCGGTTTATGCCCGTTCGGTCAGTACCCAAAAATCCCTGCGTGTGCAGTTAAGCTCAAAGCTAGCTGGGCCTGCGGCTATCAGCCTCGATGACGCGCAAAAAGCGGCATTGATTGAAGCACTTGAGAGTGCACTTTACTGCGCCAAAGTGTGCTGCTATGCCCAGGGCTTCCAACTGATGGCGATGACGGCAAAAGAGCAGGAATGGCAACTCGATTTCGCTGAAATTGCCAAGATTTGGCGTGCAGGCTGTATTATCCGCGCGACTTTCCTTCAATCGATTACTCAAGCCTATGAAGCGAAAGCAGATTTAAGTTGTTTATTGATGGCTGATAGCTTTGCTGAGCAGCTATCACTAAAACAAGGTGCGTGGCGCACTGCGGTGTCGGCGGCGATTATGCAGGGTATTCCAGTGCCTTGTATCAGTTCTGCGCTGGCTTACTACGACAGCTATCGTAGCGAAACCCTGCCAGCTAACCTACTGCAAGGTCAGCGGGACTTCTTCGGTGCCCATACCTTCGAGCGCATCGATACCCCAGCAGGCGAGAAATACCACTTAGTTTGGAGTGCCAAAGATCGCACATTAAGTAAAGTTTGAATCAAGTGGAGCCTCAACTCACCCTTTCAAAAGAGGCTCCACTCTGTGGGGAAAAGTTGCTTGTAATGCCGTTCTTGTTGAGGTCGCAAAACGGCATCTTTGTTGAGCCTTATTTGCTCAGCGTCATTGCGGTCACTGTTGATGCAGGCAGTGACCGCTTTTTTTTGAGTGAGACTAATACGTATTTGGTGACCAGGAACTGACAATGAGCTTAGCATTTGAATTTATAAATTTGAAAAACGTCATCATTTTTTGAAGTAATATATTTAGAATGAAAGAATAATTTAAAGCATTTTAATGGTAATTATTAAAGCTTATTTGCAGATTGTTTTTTTAAAATCAATTTTTGTTATTTCATAATTAACTTCCCGTAAACCTATATGGTTCATTTTTTGTTAAATTAACGTTATTTGATGCAAGATGATAATCATAATCTGAAATTTCTAACATAAAATATAGCCTCAGCGATTGACATTTCATGATTTTTATTTTGATAAACTCTGGGGAGATTTATGAAAGTTAATTTTAATAAGAAGGCTATTGCAGCTGCTCTAGTGTTAACAAGCTTAATAGGGTGTGACAACAGCAATAACGAAAACACTCAACAAGAAATTAAGTTCACTCCAAACTCGACGGTTCAAAAAACATTTAATGGTTCTTACCAAGGTGCATTATCAGAAGATGGCGTCCTAAGTTGGTTAGGTATTGCCTACGCAGAGCAACCTGTTGATGCTTTACGTTGGAAAAAAACAAAACCACTTTTGTCTTGGGAAGGCGTCCGCGAGGCAACCTCGTTTGGGGAGAAGTGTTTACAAAAAAATACAGTGAATGGAAAGGTTATAGGAAATGAGAGTTGTCTATTTCTCAATATCTGGCGTCCTGATAATACCGATGAAAGCCTACCTGTTATGGTATTTTTACATGGTGGAGGGAACCTTAACGGTTCAGGAGAAGATTTTATTGGCGATCAGTTATCCAAAGCGACAAATTCAGTCGTTATTTCGATTAACTATCGACTAGGGCCCATGGGATTTTTAACATTACCAGCATTAAAAGATGGGGATAAACTAACTGATTCGGGTAACTTTGGTACCTTGGATGCGATTGAAGCCTTAAATTGGGTGCAAGCAAACATTGCAAGCTTTGGTGGCGATAAAAATAATATTACCTTAGCAGGTCAGTCTGCTGGTGCCCGAAACGTATTGGCGCTAATTCTGTCACCTTTATCAAAAGGATTGATCCATAAAGCCTTTGCCATGAGTGGTGGCATGACGATTGCCGATTCATCCGAAGGTCAAGCTTTTGCTGAAAAGTTTGTTAGTGATCTTTTAGTCAAACACAAGTTTGTATCAGATGAGTCTGAAGCCGCTCAATACATGCAAAATCCAGAAAATGTGGTTCATTTTTTGAGAAGTTTACCTGCATCTGATTTAGTCTCTCAAATGCAAGATGTTGCAATTCGAATGGCGCCATTTCCCCATCTGTTTAATGATGGAAATGTATTACCAGTTGATGGTTTCCATGAAATTGCAGTTGGTAACTATCAGCAAATTCCGTTGATGCTCGGAAGTACAAAATCGGAATTTGCGACGTTCGCATTTTTTGATCCAAATTTAGGTATTTATCCCAAGTTGGTTACTGGTACTTTATTCCAAGATACAGAAACACTACGCTTGTTTAGCCTGAGTAAAAATTATGGTAGTAGGATTTATTCAGGTTTTGCGCTCGAAAATGTTGTAGATACTTTAGCTAACAACCCTAAGCAGCCAGCTATTTATGGCTATCGTTTCTCTTGGAGTGATTTAGGGCAAGTCACGAAGCAACCCGCTGCTCTATTAGGTGCTACCCATGGCTTTGATGTTGACTTTGTTACTGGTCGAGAAGATAGCCAAATTAATGCGTCTTTTGGTGGTGCTTTATATACTGACGCAAACAAAAATGGACGCGTGGCATTAGTTAATTCTATTCAGGGTTATCTGAAAAACTTCATGTTAACAGGTAATCCTAACGGTAGTGGATTAGTTCAATGGGATACGGCTAATTCAGGTTCCATTCAACTATTGGATGCTGATTACGAAAACGCACACATTTCAAACACAGTAGAGTGGCAAGAAAAAGATGTTGTCTTAACTGAAATGGAACAATCATTATCAACTAGTGATTATAGTTTTATTAAGGATACAATTCTTTCTGGAAGATTCTTTATGGATTACTGGAAAGACAGTAACTAATTTTAGTAACCTATAATCCACAAAAAGCCCTGTTCATAGGGCTTTTTGAACCTCCATGTGCCCTATTTGTGATCATCAAATTCTTGTAGCAAATTCAACTATCAAGATAGTTGAGCCCGATCTTCAATTTAATGTGTCTTCCTCTGCTCGAATTGTTTAACTTTTATGAAGCGTTAGTCATAGAAATTTTAATCCTAAAAACATGAATTAGAACTGAAGTTCTAACAAGCTTTTGTCCCCTTGACGAGTTTTTTTGCCCATATAATTTATTTCCCGTTTGTGAGCTAAGAGTGTTAGTCAAAAAATGATAGTGGCCCAATAATAAAAAAGCCGCTTGAACATTCAAGCGGCTTTTTCATGACAACAACTATGGACTCTTTCTATGGACAAACTAACTACTTTAGAAAAACTTAAACATCGTGTACTTAACCCTTATCCAAGGGTCATCAGGCTCGTTCTCAGGGGTATAGCGCCTTTCATAGGCGTAGATCCCAAAAGCCTGCTTCAGGTAAAGCAAAATATATGGCAGGAACCAGTCCTTATTACGGGTTAAATAATACCCCGTCGTGCAAACCAACATCACTATTATCAAAATGATAATGGGCAGCAGGCGGACAAATTTTTTATTGTTCAGAAGACCGCGCATCATCAGAAATCATCGCCAAAACTGCTGCTGAATGAATCGTCAAAACTGCTACTGAACGAATTATCAAAGCTTGACCAACTATCGTCATTTGCACTGCAACTAAACAGCGACGAGTCGTGGTTTGTGACGCCATATGGGTTACCGTGAACATCGATGCCCGAGTCGCCCATCATAGGTGTACCGTCTACGTTTACGATTGGGCCTGTAGGAGTTTTATGAGTCATTTTGCTATTCCTTTTATGTGGTTATGAGTAACACTCCTAAAATGACCTTAATGAAATAAAGTCCGTTTTCAAGCTCTTTTTTTACTTTTTTTTAACAGCAAAATTGTCGAGTATTTTTGATGTTTTTTGTCGTGTTCTGCGTTTTTAGGGGGAGCTTATAGGCGACGTTGAGGGGGATTTTTTACCGCAACATGTGCAGGTTTGCTTTCACAGAATGTGGCTTTAAATAGCAAAAATCGGGACGATTTTCTGCGACAAAAGTGCTTGTGATAAACAAGCTTTCAAGCGCGGATTTGGGCGATTACGCAGTAATGGCTCAAAGGAGCACGCGCATGTACAGCTGGTCTGTACTAACCGTATTTTAGTTTTGCCTTAGCAAAATTTAGGGATGTATTTGGCACAAATACGTCCCTAAACCAGAGACTTTTCGTTAGAAAAGTGAGCGAGACGAGAGGGGAGAGCCGATGGCACATCGCCCCCTCGTCGTGAGCGGCGAAAATGCGGTTAGTACAGAGCGTAGCTCAGTACATGCGCGTGTGATGTCATGAAGTGCTAGAACGGAGTTCGTAAGCCAGCGTCGATGACGAGTCATCAGAGCTGGCGGGCGCTTCAGGGCATCTGAGTCGTTTGCGAAGCAGTCGACTCATTAGCCGAAGGCTGGCTTGGTCGCGATATTCATCGCGATTTTCATTCCGACAGGAAGAAACCAGTTTGTCGTGATGATTATCGGTACTTTTCGATGGTGCAATTAAGCAAATTGGTAAAATTTGTCGCGTCGATGACTAGTTATGAATATCCAATCATCAACAGGTATTTTTTAATGTCATCTCCTAAAAGCACATCAGATAAATCAACCACAAATACGCCCAACTTATACGCACCTTATTTGGATTTCGATATGCAATATCAACCTGGTGCAAATAATAATCTCACGGGCAAAATCCGGCGGGAATTTACCATGATGTTAGTGGCACGTTTTGGCCTTGTTTGCCCCAGCAATCTTGCTTGGTTGTACGGCATCAAGTACCGAATGGCGCTAGCGCATTTGAACAAGCTTGTGGACGAGGAATTGCTTACTCTTGTTACTACACATCGCTCTCTCGATGGGCGTGTGTATGTGTTGTCATACAGCGGCGCAAAATTTGCCGAAGAATTGCTAAACATTGCGGTCTACTTTCGCTCAAAAGAGCATCCTGCTTTACAAGTCAATCAGAACACCTTAATGCATGACCTCATCATGCAGTTTGTGATGCTCAAAGGCATACACAATCAAAAGGCCAGCGGCCAGCCAAATCCATTATGGGATGCCATCGTTACAGAGCCTGAATTTAAACGACGTTTTACCAGCACAGATATTCGTAACGTGGATGGGATTGTACGAGAGATAGATGGCACGATTTCGGCCATCGAAATGGAGCATTCATTTAAGACAAAAGCGGCTAGGCAAACGATATTACTGAAATGGCACTATGGCATTAGCCACGGCTATTACGACAAGGTGATGCTATTTTCCCCCTCGCAGCAGATATTTAGTGATATTAAACGCCTACATGAGGCGCTATTTGAGGAGATGACGACGAGGCGAGATAAGAAAACAGGCCAGTCACTGTTAACGCAGCAAGAGGCCGAATCACTCAAGAGCAAAATTATCTATCGGACGTTGCTTTGTAATGAATTGACTGAACGATTTTATCGTTAAAACACAACGACGAACGGCATCCACTGATGCCGTCGAAGGGTACACAAATTGTATGTAATACCAGTAGGTTAAAGTGGCGCACCTTTTGATACAACCAACTGAAACAACATCATTAATATTATTTCAGCACCTTGCGGTCTTCGTGAGCGCATCCTTGCTCTCATAAATAAATAGTTTTTCTGCGGGGAAATTAACTGACTTTTTCGAAAAAATTTCGAAACAAATACTTTTCTTTGAGCGGTAAAACGACAAATTGCCACAGTGGTGGCAATTTGAAGAGCATACAAGCGTATACTAGTAGGCGAAGCAGGTCGCACACGCTTTCGATGCTTCCACCTGAAACAATATTTTCATTATTTCAGCCATTTAGGTCTTCTATATAGGCACATCCGTGTCTCCTACATTTATAAATAAGCACAAACGTGGGAAATTTATAGAAATAATTTGATTATTTTATATTTCGACAAAAAATGAAAACGAACCCGAATGGGTTCGTTAGTAGTTGAGCATTACAAGATTAAGCTTACGCCTCAGCTTGAATCATCTCTTCTGCCCAGAATTGTTCGGCGGCGTCAAAATAGATGCTCGGGGGTAACCCAAAAACCTGTTTAAACTCATCAGCAAACATCTCACAAAAGGCAGAAATGTCATCTTTATACATCAGCAGTAGCATTCTCATATCGAAGTCTTCTAAATACTGAGAGTCAAACTCAGTATGTTCTTCAAGAAGAGATTTGCTAATACTTATGCCAAGATGCTGTCCTCTTTCATCACGATGCAGGTAAATATATCTCGTAAATTGCAGCGCATATTGATCACTACTTGTTTCGTCGATGTCAGCCAGCAACAACAATGTACTGTGATCATCCCAAGGGCTTTTAGATTTACGTTGATAGATTCGTATAAACTGTGATTGACTCATGATTAACTCCTAGTTATGTCCTCATCAGTAACTAGGTTCAGTGCGAGAAAATTTGGGCGTTTTGATGTTAACTAAAGTCCTTAACCTGTCCTTTACTACGTTTTATCAAAAAAACTCGGTTATCAAAAAGATGTATTAGACGTCAGTCCAGTATTAAGAAATCGCTCCGTAAACGTGAGGGTGTGCTCTATCTCAATAGTGGACATTTGTACTCGCGCTAAGCGCTTTTCGAGTCGATATAAAAGAATATCTTGCTCAACATTGTCTTCATAACAAACGCTATCGCAGTGTGGCAGCGAATGCTGAACCTCATCGAGCATTAACGTTAATGTTAGAAGTAGATTTTGTAATTTTTGTTCAAACATGGACGAGTTCCTTTATTGTGTTTAAGTCACAAATAAGTAGAAACACCCAATGCAAATTCTTGGAATTGACAAAATTTTAAAGGAGTCGAATTAGTGGGCGTACTCCTGTTTGATAAAAAATGAGGGTGAAACCGTGTTGATTGTGCGGCGTCGGGGAACAAGCATTAAAAAATGCTTGATTGGGAACTTTTTGCAGTGATTTGGGAACCAAATTCGCTCTTTGGGACCCTCATAGACCCTCTGGAAGCCAATAAAATGGTTGACAAGTGCGTAAATATAGGGTTCGACTCCCTCTCTCACCGCCACATTCTAAGAAGCCGCAATTACTTATATTTCAAGTGATTGCGGCTTTTTGCTTTTGCGGAGAAGCGCTGGTGTACCAATTAGGTGTACCAATATGGCTACTTATCTTCACAAAACCGCAACGGCAATGACTACTGCCGCATTCCATTTCCTGCCAGTTTAAAAGCTGTTGGGTTTCCCGCTGAAGTAAGGTTCTCCTTCAGAACGAAGGATAGAAACGAAGCAATGGTTGCTAACCTTGAAAATGTTTAAAAACAGCGTGATGGTTTATAGAGTCATAGATGGGCTCAATGCAATTGAGTTAACAAGCAACCATTAATATTGAATGTTATCGACTCCTTTGGGGCTGTATCCACTATTGCCCGCCGGGATAATCCATGCATTCTACTTAGGGCATGTTAATAAATAACTTTCGTTTTTAACTGATTCTGGCTCAATATGTTTTGCTGCAGTTTGCTGACCATACTGGCGCGCTGATTTTCAGTTTCGCGGAATCGTTGTTCGAAGGAGACCAAGGAGGGCGAACTGGAACAAAGTAGCAATTTACCAAAGGGATTAATAATATAATCCTTAAATTTATCTGAGCATTTAGCTGATGCAGGGGAGTCAAGGTCTGCTGCTGGATTTAACAGCTCAACATAGCGATTGGCGGTATCTTGTTGCTGAGTCAGTGGTAACAATAACCAAGTGATGAATTTGGTTACAAGTGGCGCTTTGGCATCATCTGGGCTATTGCCCTTAATGAGATACCTATAGTAATTCCATTCCCTCACTTTTACCTTTTCGAAGGAGAATACGGCGTCAGGTAGGGCACTTTGCCAACTGGCGGGTAGGGCTTTCATTTGCTTTGCCCCACCGAGCCTTGCAATCACTAATTCGCCCCACTTTATATTGTTGGCCATAAACGCATTGGCAATGAGTTTAGTTTCTAGGTTATAGGTGTCACTGGCGACCGTTTGCCAAAATACCATTTCTTGATTAAGCATCGATGAAATATGTTGAGGGTCGAGTTTATCGACATGACTGAGTACTCTCAGGAAGGAAAGTTGCTGTGCAGCCTGCAAACTGGTAAATGGTATGAGCGGGTGATAGTACTCAAATTGAGCGGTATCCTGCCAATGATCAAAATTGATCAGTTGTTGATAACGGCTGATAAGCCATTGGTAATCAGTTAATAGCGCAGTCATCTCTGGGTTGGCAAGCAAGGTAACAACACAGGCAGATGGTGACTCCGGTGCGTTTAAGCAGTTGTTTATCTGGTTAAATACATTGGGCAATTCGGCTTCTTGTGTCGAAATCGCTGCGTCAACTTCATATAACAGCTTAAGGCGTTGTTTGCCGAGTGCCATCGGTGACTCGATTTGTGGTGCGGTAAATCCAAGGGCAAAAACATAACCATTACTGGCATCTTCCGAGGTAGTATCTTTAATTCGGGCGATTTGATTCTGATAATCAATGGCCAGCACACTGGGTTTGGAATCAAAAAGATTGATGCCAGCTAACAGCAGGTAAAGGCCAACGGGAAGCAACAACACCGCTGGGACAAGCCATTTTATTGCCTTTACAAAACTGTTCATTCCTTCCCTCAAATACCGTCCTTTATCGTTGTGGGCTAATCTAGCAACTGCTAAGCCCAAAGTGAAGGGGACATAGGTGGATTTGATTCGAAAGCACTAATTGAAGGAATGAATAGCTTGATTTCCCTTAGCGTTTCACTTGAAATCAGAGCAAGTAAACGGCTTGGAGCCTGAAACAATAAAGTAGCAGGCTGCTACTCTGAAAGCCTGATAGGTATTAACCTCGCAGAAATACAAAGGGATACTAAGCCACATATGGCATCAGTATCCCTTATTGGTGTTAAGGTATTTCAATAAGCTTATTTAGTAGCCAATGCTTCTGGCACGATAGGGTAGCTATCCCATACTTGGCCATCGGTCATCGAGCGCACTAATTTCACGTATTCTGCGTGGGTCCAAGCCAATGGTGTAGCCGAATTGGTTCCCTGGCCATATTGGTACTGGTAGCGGCTGTCATTACCCACACCATCCCAGGCCTGTTCTGGGAGCATCATTCCCTCGTTTGCGAAGGTTTCCATCCCTTGTACGTAGGTGTTGATTAGCTGCGATTTGGTCTCATTGGCTTTATCACCGCTCAGTTCCTCGTTGGCTGCCGCTAGGGCGAGTGCAAAGTGACCCCGTTCGCCCGTGAAGAATGGCCAAACTCGACCGCGTTGGTTATCGCTGTCGCGACCAGATTCGGCGTAGTTTGCCCCCGTTTGGGTATCTTCTCCGTAACCGTCGTTGCCATAACGTCTAAAGCCTGGAACGCTGCTACCGTCCTTTGCGGTAAAGTTGTATTTAACGCGTAAATTGTCCTCAAGCTCGGTGTTATCCAACATGGCAAGACTTTGGTTTATTAGCTTGTCCGTTGCACCGCGCACACCATAACGCACTAATTCTAAAAAGCCCGCATCGAGAATTTTGCGTTGGTCTAATCCCGCTCTACCATTATTGGCCGCCAAACTGTCATTGTTGTTTGGATTGCCATTAGGGCTTAAACGCAGATAGTAAGGTGTTGTTTCACCCTGTAAATTGGTGAGGACTCCTTGAGTAGTGACCAAATGTTGCTCAAGCTCATTACTTAACTGTCTGGCAGAGTGAAGGAAAGTATTACTTGCCTCGATGTCATTGGCATTTTTGGCGATTTCACTCGCCGCCACTAGACCAGCGATGACTGCCGCAGTGGTCGAAGGAGAGTATCCTGCCTGTTCTTCCCAGCGTTCCTGTTGGGTCTTGGGCGGTGTTATCTTGCTGTGGTTCCAATCAAGGTTTATTTCACCGCCCGTCACTAAAAACTGTGCAGCAGGTTTGAGCATGTGCTGGTACCAATAGCTGATGTCATCACTGCTAAGTACTCCCGCCTGCCAAAGTTTCCAGCCGAGCATGATTGGCATCGCCGTTTGATCTAATTGCACGCCAACCCATTCAACTTGGCCATCGACATGGGTCTTTTGCAGGAACCAGCCCGGAGTGCCACTAAACCCAGGGGTTTTATTGCTAACTTGAACCTTTTTTAAATACTCAAAGGCCACCTTTGGTGTTTGATTATCACCCATGGCTAAAAAGGCCATCGCACACTGGTAGAAATCCCGAGGCCATACTGCTTTATAACCCGTACTCGGTTTAACCGCCGATACTGTGTCGCCCCAAGGGTTTGAGAGTGACGCAATCAGCGCGCCCGCATGGGTTTTATCTTCCTGTGCCTTAAGCACCATGGCGCTGGTGTACAGCAGTTTGCCATTGTCTGTTGTGTTTGTTGCCATTGTTGGCAGACTGGCAAGTGAAGCTAAATAGTTATGCCAACCCGATTGATAATGACTGCGTACAGCATCGTAACCCGCATTAAGGGTCGCATCGGCATTGGCGAGACTGCTTGCCTTATCGTGGCCAAAACCTATGACCAGATTGATGTTCGTTGGGGTATCGGGCGCAAGCGTTGGGTAACTTGTGGTAAAACCGATATTACCGACACTAGTGTTGTCATTGCTGGTGCGCGAATATGGGGTGTCGATTTTGCCGTTGTCGGTGAGATCGGCAAGACCATCGGATAGGCCCACAAAACCTGTGGTCGCAGTGGTGAAATCAACATCGGTTTTCACCGTCATGACACTGCTGTTTTGCTCGGCGGTGTAGGCGATAAGCGCCTGTCCTTCGATAAGGCCAATGTCATTTCCACCGGCATTATCGATATGGGGATTAACATATAAATGCGGCGTGATCCCTGGCTCAAACGCGGTAAAGGTCACTCGCATCATTAGGCTGTCACGGTCTGGGTCGGTAAAAATATGTTTTTCTATCTGATACTTACCTTCCACATCCTTATTAATAATCCTATAGGCAAGGGATTGTGGGCGGCCATGGGTATCCGTATCCAAATACTCGATATGGCTGACTGTGTTCTCTTTTTCGGTATCGACAAAGCCATTACCTGTGATCACAAATTGCAGTTCTTTAAGCTGAGCATTGTGGATGAGGCCATACATGGTTTCGGTCAAAATCCCCTGTGCGAGGGAAAACCACACGCGGCTCACGGGATTTTGAGCGCTGTCTTGATATTGACCTTGAACATAGGGCTCATAGGAGGTGCCAATACCGGTTTTACCCGAATAGGCCCAAGTTGGCGCCTTACCTGGTGCGCCTGGGGCGACATTATCGGCCGTTACTGGGCTCGCGCTTTGCTCATTCTGAGAACAGGCGCTGAGGCTCAAACTGCCAAGTAAGATAGCTGTGGTGGCAAATGCGGCTTTCGTTAGTTTGATCTCAGGTCTTTTCAACGGTGTAGCTTGCCCATTTTTAATAGAAGTAAATAAGGTCATTATCATTCCCTAATCAATTTTTATTGTTATAGCTTTGGAATCGCTTTATCTGTTTCCACTGCGCTAAGTTTCAGCGTGGTGCTTGAGTTTCACCTTGATCGACAAACAACACGGCAATGCCAGCGCAAATCATCAACACGCCACCTAGAACTAAGGCATAAATCGGTTTACCCTCAAATAAGCTGTTGAGGATCAACCCCAATACACTGGCGGCTAGCAACTGTGGGATCACAATAAAGAAGTTGAAAATACCCATGTAAACACCCATTTTTTTGGTTGGCAACGCGCCCGATAACATGGCGTATGGCACCGACAAAATTGAGGCCCAGGCAATGCCGACGCCAATCATGGGGAGCCATAATAGACTTGGATCTTGAATAAAATAGAAACTAATTAGGCCAACGCCACCGCAGCTCATGTTGAAGGTGTGGGTGAGACGAATACCGATGCGTTTAGCAAGCTGTGGAATAAACAGTGCGGCAACGGCAGAGAAACCACTGTAGGAGGCAAATAGCACCCCAACCCAATCTGCCCCTTCGTTATAGGCTTTAGAGAGGACATCAGTGCTGCCATAGTGATAGGAAGTCACTGCGGCGGTGCTGTAAATCCACATGGCAAAGAGGGCAAACCATGAGAAAAATTGCACGACTGCCAATTGCTTCATCGCCCTTGGCATATGAAACATATCGTCTACCACGCTAAAGACTAATCCGCGGGACTTAGGTGTTTGTAAGTGGTCGAGGCTTGCAGTAGGGCGTAAACGCATTGCACAGTAAAGTTGCAATGGGCCAAAGGCTAAAATGCCTAAGCTTAAGATATAAAGCTGTTTGTCTAAGTCCTGCGACCAAATCGCTAAGGTGAAAAGGGCACCTAAACCCATCCAAATATAGCCACCTAACTGGTACTGTCGTTGACTGCGGCTGCGACCCGTTGCAGTTTTGACTGGATTGGATTCGTCAAAATGGAACGAGGCAAGCTCCTCAGGCGAATACTCTTTGGTTGAAAATACGGTCCAAGCAACGGCTAAAAACAGCACTGCACCGCCAAAATAGAAGGCATATTTAACGGAATCGGCTATTTCACCTTCAGCGGCCGTATTGGCCACACCAAAATAGTTACTCAAAATATAGGGCAGAGCCGAGGCGATTACGGCGCCAATCCCGATAAAAAAGCTCTGCATCGCATAGCCTTGGGTGCGCTGACGTTTAGGTAAATTGTCACCCACGAAGGCACGGAAGGGTTCCATGGCGATGTTTATCGATGCATCCATGATCCATAACATCCCCGCCGCAATCCACAGGGTTGGCGAGTGTGGCATGATAAACAGTGCCAAGGTGGTAAACACTGCGCCTATTAAAAAGTAGGGGCGACGGCGACCGAGTCGCCCCCAAGTGTTATCACTTAAATAACCAATAATGGGCTGTACAATCAGCCCCGTTAACGGCGCGGCAATCCAGAGAATAGGAATGTCATCAATTGAGGCGCCGAGGGTTTGGAAAATGCGGCTGACGTTGGCATTTTGCAGGGCAAAACCAAATTGGATCCCAAGGAAACCAAAGCACATATTAAAAATCTGCCAGAAACTGAGCTCTGGTTGTTGTCTCGCAAGGGGGGATTGATGTGCTGTAGACGTTGAGGCTGGGGTGCTTGTTGCAGCTAGGCTGCTTGCGTGAGTATCTGAGAGCTGTTCCGCAGACATGGAGCTTCCTTCTTTAGCAGCTTAAGCCGCCTTGAGTCATTTATCGTTATAATTGGCGAGTCAGTACTGTGCTGACCTTAGGCTCAGTGTTATTCGCTAATTTCGGATGCGGTCAACATCCTGCTTTATATCCACAACTTTATATTAGCTAACGTGAAATATTCAAAAGCAAAAAGCCTCGGGCGAGAAAACCGTGAAAAAATGGCGAATATCCTTCAAAGAAGCATATTCGCCCATGATTGCATTCCTAAAATGCTTAGCTAAAGCTTCGCTTGGGCTAAGAAGCAGAAAAGAACCAAAGCCTGACAGCCATCCTCAGTGGAAACTACCAGAAACGACCTCACAGTTTTCAACCCCACAAGCCGAGGTTGAAACTAGCGAATTTATAGTAGCCTTGGCCTTAAGTGACAGACAACCGCTTACATACGTATTCATCATGGGGTGATAACTGTGTAGGAACAGGCCGATAACCTGTATCTTGGGTATAGCGATGGAATTGAACTAACGTAAATAGGCTCAGTAACAAAAGGAGAGTGTGATGAAGCAGGTTTATAAATCGATAATGGGACTCGGGATTTTCGTGGCGTCATTAGGCTGTGCGCAGGCGATAACCCTCACTAGTACCGATATTGCAGAGGGTGAAAAGTTATCTGAACAGTTTGTTTTTAAAGGTTTTGGTTGTGATGGTGGTAATCTCTCGCCGCAACTCGCTTGGAAGGATGCACCAGCAGGAACCAAAGCCTATGCAATTACCGCCTATGACCCCGATGCCCCTACAGGGAGCGGCTGGTGGCACTGGGCGGTTTATAATCTCGGTGGCGATCAACAATCATTAGCCCAAGGTGCAGGTTCAAAACCCAATGGTTTACCTAAGGGGGCCATTGCGCTCAAAAACGATTTTGGTACGACTGACTTTGGCGGCGCGTGCCCACCAGAGGGACATGGGCTGCACAGATATGAGTTTACCGTATGGGCGTTGCCCAGCGAGCTAGAGTTACCAAAGGATGCATCCCCCGCGTTATTAGGATTTATGTTAAGGGCCAACGCACTCGCTAGCGCCAAGCTCACCGCTGTTTACCATCGTTAATCGACGGGGCTGATGCAGGTTACGTGCGTAAGCTTATCGGATAAGGTTCGTTATCCTCTAAATCCTGCCATCAGCCCGTTATTTGCTATAACACTTAGAATTATCCCGCGAGCGATGTGACGTTATTAGACTGATTGCTTTGTATTTGCCGGCATTGTATTGAACCTAACAGGTTAGCAACACAAATCCGTATCCACTGCGCGATGCCAAGATGATCCCATCAAAAGTGATTTATGGGGAATTGTGGGGTAAGCGTAAAGTGTCAAATGAACTTCAGGCCAGAGTGACAGCATAATGCGTAAAAGCGCTTTTTTAGGGCGGCATCCCTTAGTCAAAGTCAAATGGACACAACATGCCGTAGCCGAACTTTCTTTAATTTGATATCAATTACTTTAATAATTTTATAACATTATCAAATATATAAATAAATTCCTAATTAGGTGCGACATGAAAGTTGAAAATATGAACGGCGTTGAATTGTTAACTGCGATGATTGAGGGGCATTTGCCCGCGCCCTCAATATCAGAAACAATGCCAATGCAGCTGATTGAGGTTGCTGTTGGCTACGTTAAATTCAGTGCCAAAGCGGATGCACGCCATTTAAATCCAATGGGGGGAGTGCATGGTGGCTTTGCCGCAACTGTTTTAGATTCCGTCTTAGGTTGTGCCGTGCATTCGGCACTTGAAGCCGGAGTTGGATACGGTACCGTCGATTTGAACATTAAAATGGTGCGGCCAATCCCGCAAAATACCGATCTGTTTGCGGAAGGGCGCTTGATCAATCTATCGCGTAACCTCGGGATCGCTGAGGGGTCGCTAAAAGACGCTGCCGGTAAACTCTATGCCCATGGAACAACCACCTGCAGCATTATTCGTCCTTAATGACATGGCTTAGCTTTTAAGCATATTTAGCGTATGGGTTTTGAGGTTGCTTTTGCTTTAATTGCATGTAGAACCCTGTGGCAATGTCCAATTACTTGAGAGAAACACCCTTAGCCTATGCCTGATTTTGATTCCTCGTTTTCACCGTCGCCGCACGAGACCTCCTCATTAACGCAAGCGGCGAAAGCCTCTGAGCCACTTATGCACGATGATATAAGGCAGCTTAACCAACAGCTTGCTACGCAGTTTGGCTTCGATGGCTTTCGAGAAGGGCAATTTGAGGTCGTGACACAGTTACTAGCGGGGCAGTCGAGTCTTGCGATATTTCCAACGGGTTCGGGCAAATCCCTGTGTTATCAATTTACGGCGTTGCAGCTTCCCCATTTAACCTTAGTGGTTTCACCATTATTGGCACTGATTAAGGATCAATTAGCTTTTTTACACTCCAAAGGAATTAATGCAGCGAGTATCGATTCGACGCTCTCGCACGAGGACGCGCAGCAGGTGATGCGTGATGCACGCTCGGGTAAATTAAAGCTGTTGATGGTGTCGGTGGAGCGATTTAAGAATGAGCGTTTCAGGCAATTTATCGAGTCCATCCCCATCTCAATGCTGGTGGTCGATGAGGCGCACTGTATTTCGGAGTGGGGGCATAATTTTCGACCCGACTACCTCAAACTCCCTATCTACCGCGAGCAGCTAAATATCCCGCTAGTGTTACTGCTAACGGCGACCGCGACCCGCAAAGTCAAGCTGGATATGGCAAAACGATTCGCGATTGAGCCGCAGCATATAGTGCAGACGGGGTTTTACCGCGCAAATCTTGATTTAAATGTGCTGAGCGTGCCAAGCCATGACAAAATCGCCCAGCTTAAGCAGCAAATTAGTGGCTTAAATGGGGCGGGGATTGTTTATGTCACCTTGCAGAATACGGCGGAGGAGGTTGCACAGGCGCTCATCGATGCGGGTATTCATGCCAGTGCCTACCATGCAGGATTTGATGATACCAAGCGGCAACACATTCAGCAGGCGTTTATGGAGGATAAGGTGCGTGTGGTGGTGGCGACCATCGCCTTTGGCATGGGAATCGATAAGCGCAATATACGCTTTGTGATCCACTATGACTTACCTAAGTCGATTGAAAACTATTGTCAGGAAATTGGCAGAGCAGGGCGCGATGGTGAGCTTTCCCATTGCATCACATTGGCAAACCTCGACGGCATTAACACAGTCGAAAACTTTGTCTACGGCGATACACCAGAGCTAAGTAGCATTAATCAGGTGCTTACACATATTCGTGAGGCTCAAATTCAATCACCACATGCGCCAGCGCCACGCTGGGAAGTGCAATTACTGCGGTTGTCGGATTTGAGCAATATTCGCCAGCTCCCCCTTAAAACGTTACTGGTTCAACTCGAAATGCAGGGCGCGATAAAACCGCTTTACGCCTATTCCGCCGATGTGCGTTACCGCTTTATTGCGGACAAAACCGCCATTTTGGCCATGTTTAACCCCGAGCGGCAGCAGTTTTTAACCCAAATATTTCAACATACCGACATGAAACGGGTTTGGGGGAATGTCGATTTTAATGGTCTTTATGATGCCCAAGGGATTGAGCGGGCTAGAGTCCTTGTAGCACTAGAATACTTGGCCGATAAGCAACTTATCGAGCTTGAGGCTAAGGGCATGACTGAGGTGTTTGAGGTCAATCCATCGGCGATTGACAACCCAGAACTTGGCGAACTGCTCCACGACTACTTTAGCAAAAAGGCCGGGCTTGAAATCGCAAGAATCGCTCAGCTTGTTAGGTTCTTCGAGCTTAGCTCTTGCCTTAACTACAATCTTGCCTGCTACTTTGATGATGGCGCTGCGCCATCACAATGCGGCCATTGCAGTGTTTGCCGTGGGCATATCGCGACCTTAACCAATTCATCGCCAATGGCATGGCCGAGTGATGACGTCCTTAAAGCGGATTTAATGGCACTCTCAAAACAGGCCAATGCGAAGGGGATAATGGATATTAGCCTTGAAACCCAATGCCGTTTCCTTGCGGGGATGACTCTGCCCATCTTAAGCAAAATTCAGGCGCGAAAACTTGCGGGTTTTGGTCGCTGCGAATCTCAAAGATATAGCCAGATCAAACACAAAGTCACATCGATTATGGGCGAGGGATAAGGGGACAACTTTGGTTTTAGACTCTAGGACATAATCCCCAGGGCCTAAAACCTAATACCTAGCGCTAGAACTAAGAGCTAGCACTAAAACCTGCACCTAAAACATAATGCGATTACTTAGCGTAAAAGAAAGTTGAGTCAACTTTCCAGGTTCTAAAACGCAGTTCAGTCCCTTCAGGCAGATAAAAAACTTTAGGTAAGCGACTGTCGTACTTGATTTTCATTTCAGCTGGAATACTTACAAAGGCTTCTTGCTGTTTGTTGTCGATACAGGCCTTCATGGTGCTAGGGCCCTCGCTTACCGCCAATAATTGGTAATAACTGTAGCCCCAGCCCTTAACCGTTTCTTCAGTTAACTCACCTTTTAGAAAATGCAGATTGCAGTCGACCATCTTGGTCTGGCCTATCTGTATTTCGAGCATATAGTTATCTTCATTTTCGAGTTTCGGCAGGGTCAGAATATGTTGCACCATGCCCGTTTCTGGCGCAGGGAACATCTTAGTCGCTTCCTGCTGCACATAATTTTTGGGGGTAAAACTGCTGATGCTAACCATAGGTGCGTTTAATCCCGTTGGGTGAGGTGGACTGACCGACAGTGCGCTGGGCGAGACCAGTGTTAAGGCTAACGGCAGGACAGCGGTGCAAATAACATGACTTAATCTCATTATATTCTCCTTTAAGAATCACCCCATCTTAGTGTTGAAGCTACGGGGTATCATCGGAAACAGATCCAAAGATAATCACTATAAACGGTCTAAAAGCCAAAAAGGGTTAACTAATTTAAAAAATCAGTAAATTTAACGTCATTCTAGAGGTTAGTAAGGGGAATAAGCTAGTCAATGAATGTTTTTTGAAACCTTGGTATGAGGAAAAAATAAGATGATGATTTATTAAAAATTAACTTTTTAACGTTAAGATAAGGATAAGAGGAATTTTGGTACACCCGAGTGGACTCGAACCACCGACCCCTACCATGTCAAGGTAGTGCTCTAACCAACTGAGCTACGGGTGTAACGTTTGCTTTTTGATAGGTAATCACTGTTTAGACTCTGTGAAAAGAGTGGTACACCCGAGTGGACTCGAACCACCGACCCCTACCATGTCAAGGTAGTGCTCTAACCAACTGAGCTACGGGTGCATCGTTTTGTTCTTGGTACTTATTGAGAGCAGTACGTCTTAGAACGAGCGCTATATTAGGGGGATAGTCATGGCCAAGCAAGTAAAAATTGCAAAATTAACGTCAAATGGTGATTTGCTGTGCAACTTGCCGAGTGTTTCAGCAAAGTTGCTGATAAAAATTGATTTTATGGTAATTCGTTACGCTGTTTTGTTGTATAAAAACACCCCAAGGCGAGCGTGTTACTGCTCGCCTTGGCATTTGAGTTCAAATTAGTGATGGATTTGGCCTGTCATATCATGGGACTGAATAGGGTGTTTCTGGATGTAACGCAGGCGAATAAAAAACAGCAGTGCCGCGCAGGTTAGACCCGCGACCAGACCCGTCCAGAATCCGTGTGCGCCCATTGCTGGGACTATGATATCCGTATAAGCCAAGGTATAACCGAGCGTCATGCCCACCGCCCAGTAAGAAAACAACGTGATATAAAAGGCACTACGGGTATCTTTATATCCCCTAAGTGCACCTGCGGCGACCACTTGCACAGAATCTGACAATTGGTAAATCGCTGCAATCAACATCAGGCTACCTGCAAGGGTGACAACTTCGGGGTTGGCGTTATATACCTCTGCAATTTGGTATCTAAACAGCACTGTAATAATGGCGGTGCAAAATGCTATCGAAAGCCCAAGGATTAAGCCCACCTTAGTGACAATAGCCGCAGTGTCGGCGCGTTCTCGACCAAGGTAATAGCCAATGCGAATCGAGACGGCAATACCAATCGACAGTGGCAACATAAATACAATCGATGAAAAGTTAAGGGCAATTTGGTGGCTTGCGACCACAGTGGCCCCTAATGGTGATAGCATCAGGGCGATAATCGCAAATAGGCTGATCTCAAAAAACAGCGCCATTGCAATAGGAAGGCCAAGCTTAGCCATTTTCAACATGGTCTTAAGATCGGGTAAATGGAATGCTTTAAAGGGGGCAAGTTCGGCAAACCTTTTGTGGAACTGCATATAAATCGCCATGGCGATAAACATGGCCCAAAACACTAATGCTGTAGCAACACCGCAACCAGCGCCGCCCAGGGCAGGCACGCCAAAATGACCGTAGATGAAGATATAGTTAGCGGGAATGTTAACCGCTAAACCAACAAAGCCGATGATCATCGTCGGCATAGTATATGAAATGCCTTCACTACAACCGCGTAGGACTTGATATAGCACAAATGCAGGCGCGCCCCACATAAGACCGTCGATATAACCTAAGGTTAGGTTGTACAATTGGGGCTCGAGATCCATTTGGTTAAGTATCAGCGATGCTGAACTTAAAAAGGCAATCATGCCAGCCGACCCAATTAAAGCTAAATAGGCTGCTTGAAAGGCGAGTGGTTGAATTGCCTTTTGATTGTTAGCGCCATTATGGTGGGAAAAGAGTGGTGTAAAGGCCATTAGTAGTCCTTGAACAAACAAAAACGGTGGCCACCATAGGCTAGTGCCTACAGCCACGGCAGCCATATCGACCGCACTCACGCGACCTGCCATCACAGTGTCGATAAAGCCCATCATGGTTTGGGTGAGTTGGGCGATAAACACCGGCAGTGCGAGTTGCATTAAGCGTTTGGCCTGAAAGCCTACTTGATTCATAAAAACAGCCTTGTAACGATAGAGCGAGCAAATAATGTTTACTGGTATAGTTCAAGCCACCTGCGAAGTGGTAGCAATACATAAGAAAGATGGCTTCAATACCCTTGAGGTATCTTTAAATCCTGATTTGCGTGAGGGACTTGCCATTGGCGCAAGTGTGGCAAATAACGGAGTCTGCCTAACTGTGACTCAGGTCGTGGATGATAGGGTATTTTTCGATGTTGTGGAAGAGACCTTAAGGCTCACAAATCTCAAGGATTTAGTCGTTGGACAACGGGTGAATATCGAGCGTTCGTTAACCTTTGGCAGTGAGATTGGCGGTCATATCTTGTCGGGCCATATCCATACCAAAGCCAAAATCGTAAACATCAGTAACACAGAGCAGCATTACGATATACAACTTACCCTTGATCCTAAATGGATGAATTATGTGTTTTATAAGGGATTTGTTGGTGTAAATGGATGTAGCCTGACTGTTGGCGAAGTAACTGACAACAGCTTTATGTTGCACCTTATCCCTGAAACGCTGAAACTGACCAACCTGAGTCAATGCCAAGTGGGCGATGAGCTTAATATCGAAATCGATAGTCAAACTCAGGTGATTGTTGAGACCGTTGAGCGTGTATTAGCAAGACGCTTCGCTGGCCAAGTGTAATAGGCACATGGCACAAGCCTTTGATAAAAGGCTAATGTAAGTGAACCTCACCAGCACTTAATAGACTTGCTCGTCATCGGCATCGATATAGAGTTCGATGGTACGTCTAGCGTCATCGACATGTAATCGTAGGTGAATAGGATTACAGCAGACGCGGCAGTCGTCGTAATATTCTTGGTCACCGCTGCTGGCATCGATACTGATATGTTGATGGTGCCCGCAGTGGGGGCAGGAAATCACTTTGTTCATGATTTTCATGGCGCAACTCCTTCTCTCGCGTGAACGGTAGAATCTTGTTTGTTGCTCAGGCTTAGCGGGATAACTAGGCCTTTATAGGAGTATACAAGAATTAAATTTGCGGACTTAGATAAAGTCGGAATCAAAACACGCCAGACTAGATGGAATAAATTGCGAGCAGCCATTAACTATTCTCCTAGTCAAAGTACCCGCATGCCCTGTTACCTGATATTTATCGCAAGTCGTACTGCTAGAAAAAGGTAAGGTCTATTCCTGTTTCAGTTAGTATTCGTAATTAATGTGATGTTTACAGACATAAATCCGCTTATCAGCCCAATTTACTTGCACCCGTTAAAGCCTATCCCGTAGAATGGCTGACCTGCTACGCAAGGCGGCTAAGACTCCTGTACTGTCTTAACCTCGCGAGCATTTTAAAATTACTTAATCACCATGTGGCCCTACGTGTGGGTCACCACTGGACAAGGATATTTCATGCCTGTTATTACACTTCCCGATGGTAGCAAACGCGAGTTTGCCAATCCTGTATCGACCCTCGATGTAGCTGCGGACATTGGTCCAGGTCTTGCTAAAGCCTGTATCGCTGGTCGCGTGAATGGCGAACTAAAAGACGCCTGCGATCTCATCGAAGCAGATGCACAGCTGTCAATCATTACCGCTAAAGACGAAGAAGGTATTGAAATTCTTCGCCACTCTTGCGCGCATTTATTAGGCCATGCAATCAAGCAATTATGGCCACAAACCAAGATGGCGATCGGTCCTGTTATCGACAACGGCTTCTATTACGACATCGACCTTGAGCACAAGCTGACTCAAGAAGATATCGAAGCCCTCGAAAAACGTATGCTTGAATTGGCAAAAACCAATTACGACGTAGTGAAACGCGTTGTGAGCTGGCAAGAAGCCCGTGATACCTTTGCCGCGCGCGGTGAAGAATACAAGATGGCGATTCTGGATGAGAACATCAGCAAGGACTCAACCCCTGCGCTGTATCACCATGAAGAATACACCGACATGTGCCGTGGCCCGCACGTGCCTAACATGCGTTTCTGCCACCATTTCAAATTAATGAGCATTGCCGGCGCTTACTGGCGTGGCAACTCAGAAAACAAGATGCTGCAACGCATCTACGGTACCGCTTGGGCGGATAAAAAAGCCCTGAGCACGCATTTAGCGCGTCTTGAAGAAGCCGCTAAACGTGACCACCGTAAGATTGGTAAGCAACTTGACCTGTACCATATGCAGGAAGAAGCGCCAGGCATGGTGTTCTGGCACAACGATGGTTGGAGCGTTTACTTAGAATTAGAACGTTTCATCCGCCGCAAGTTAAACCAATACACTTACCAGGAAGTGAAAGGTCCATTAATGATGGACCGCGTGCTGTGGGAACGTTCGGGTCACTGGGACAAATACTCAGAGGCGATGTTCACTACCAACAGCGAAAACCGTGAATACGCGGTTAAGCCAATGAACTGCCCAGGTCACGTGCAGATATTCAACCAAGGTTTGAAATCTTACCGCGATCTGCCACTGCGTATGGCGGAATTTGGTTGCTGTCACCGTAACGAGCCATCGGGTTCACTGCACGGTTTAATGCGCGTACGTGGCTTTACTCAAGACGACGCACACATTTTCTGTACCGATGATCAAGTACAATCGGAAGTGAGCGCGTGTATTCGTATGGTTTACGACACATACTCAACCTTCGGTTTCGAGAACATTGTCGTAAAACTATCTACTCGCCCAGAAAAACGTATCGGTGACGATGCGATGTGGGACAGAGCAGAAGAAGCGTTAAAAGAAGCACTGCGTGCCAACAACATCGAATTCACCATTTTACCGGGTGAAGGTGCGTTCTACGGTCCTAAAATTGAATTCACCCTGCACGATTGTTTAGACCGTGCATGGCAATGTGGTACTGTGCAGTTAGACTACGCGCTGCCGAGCCGTTTAGGTGCAACTTATGTCGCCGAAGATAACAGCCGTCAAACGCCGGTGATGATCCACCGTGCGATTTTAGGCTCGTTAGAGCGTTTTATCGGTATTCTAATTGAGGAATACGCGGGTCGTTTCCCAACATGGTTAGCGCCAATGCAAGTTGTGGTGATGAATATCACCGACAAACAGGCTGATTATGTTGAAGAAGTCGTCAAATTCTTCAAAGAACAGGGCATTCGTGCCTCTTATGACTTGAGGAATGAGAAAATAGGCTTTAAAATACGCGAGCACACCTTAAGGCGTGTTCCTTATTTATTGGTCGTTGGCGATCAGGAAATGGAAAATAAGGAAGTTGCGGTGCGTACACGTGATGGCGTTGACTTAGGTAAGATGCGAATCGAAGATTTCGCCGCTAAGATCCATCAACAAATTTCGCTCCGTAGTCTCAAATTGTTGGAGGAATAGGTCATAAAGATCAAGAAAACAGCAGGGCGTCAGCTGGCCCCTAATAGAATCAATGAAGAAATTACAGGTGTACCGGAAGTACGCTTAACTGGCATTGATGGTGAAGCTATTGGTGTGGTAAGCATCAGAGACGCTCAGAATTTGGCAGATGAAGCGGGTGTTGACCTTGTAGAAATTAGCCCAAACGCTGAACCTCCTGTATGTCGCATTATGGACTACGGTAAGTTCCTATTTGATAAAGCTAAGGCTCAAAAGGAACAAAAGAAGAAGCAAAAACAGGTTCAGGTTAAGGAAATTAAATTCCGTCCTGGAACTGACGAAAACGACTATCAGGTAAAACTACGCAACCTGATACGTTTTCTGGAAGACGGGGACAAAGCGAAAATCACGCTGCGTTTCCGAGGTCGCGAAATGGCTCACCAAAACTTAGGTATGGATCTTCTGAACCGTATCAAAACAGATTTGGATGAGTACGCAATTGTTGAATCCTTCCCGAAAATGGAAGGCCGACAAGCCATTATGGTGCTAGCGCCTAAAAAGAAATAAGTAGGGCAACCTATAAAAGTAGCGAAGGCTATTAGGCATTCGCTCGCCTTGCTTTTTATTTAACATCCCAATGCGGAGTTTTAGTAATGCCTAAAATGAAAACCGACAGAGGTGTAGCGAAACGTTTTAAGAAAACCGCCAATGGTTTCAAACGTAAGCAAGCCCATTTACGTCACATTCTGACCAAAAAGAGCACTAAGCGTAAGCGTCACTTACGTAACAAGTGTTTAGTTGCTAAAGTTGACGTTCCAGCAATCGCGCGTCAATTACCATACGCTTAATTTAGGAGATTAGAAAATGCCAAGAGTTAAGCGTGGTGTAACCGCACGTGCTCGTCACAAGAAAGTTTTAAAATTAGCTAAAGGTTATTATGGCGCTCGTAGCCGTACTTACCGCGTTGCTGTTCAAGCAGTAACTAAAGCTGGTCAATATGCTTACCGTGACCGTCGTCAGAAAAAACGTCAATTCCGTCAACTGTGGATTGCACGTATTAATGCTGCAGCTCGTCAAAATGGTCTGTCTTACAGCCGTTTCATCAACGGTCTGAAAAAGGCGTCTATCGAAATCGATCGTAAGATTTTGGCTGACATCGCTGTGTTCGACAAAGTTGTATTCGCAACTTTAGTTGAAAAAGCAAAAGCGGCTTTAAACTAAGAAATTAGTTTGTGGCACTTAAGAAGGGACCATCTGGTCCCTTTTTTTGTAGCTGTTTTTGGGGATATCGTATGTTTTAGCTAGGCTGAATACACAGTTAAATAAGAGATTTAACTTTATGTGCAGCTTGAGTCATAACGACTACAACTTTGACTTAACTTATTCAGTTTGAAGCGTGATTAGGGTTTTGCTAGCTAAATAAAGTTAGATATGTGCAGATAAAAAAATAGCAGGATAGAGTGTTAACCTTGCCTGCTATTTGATTGGAGTTCTCGTTAAGCGCGAATGACCGAGAAAATAACTAGATATCGTTATTTTTTAGCGTCTAAGTAACGCTCAGCATCCAATGCTGCCATACAACCGGTACCTGCAGAAGTAATGGCTTGACGGTAATGTTGGTCCATCACATCGCCAGCAGCGAACACGCCTTCGATGCTAGTTTGAGTAGCGTTACCTTGCAGGCCGCTTTGGACTTTCAGGTAGCCGTGGTTCATTTCTAACTGACCTTCGAAGATGCCGGTATTGGGGCTGTGACCAATTGCCACGAACACACCTGCAACGGCTAGATCAGATACTGAACCATCTTTGGTGCTCTTAAGCTTAATACCAGTTACACCCATAGCATCACCAACCACTTCGTCCATGGTTTGGTCTAAGTGCAGGATGATGTTGCCGTTAGCGACTTTATCCATCAGACGATCGATTAAGATTTTTTCCGAACGGAAAGTATCACGACGGTGAACTAAGTGCACTTCCGCGGCGATATTACTTAAGTAAAGTGCTTCTTCAACGGCAGTGTTACCACCACCAATTACTGCTACTTTTTGGTTACGGTAGAAGAAACCATCACAGGTCGCACAGGCTGATACGCCGCGGCCCTTAAACGCTTCTTCAGATTCTAACCCTAGGTAACGGGCAGAAGCACCCGTTGCGATGATCAGTGCATCACAAGTGTACTCGCCGTTATCGCCTTTTAAGCGGAACGGACGTTCAGTAAGTGTCACTTCATTGATGTGGTCGAATAGAATTTCAGTATCAAATTTTTCGGCATGCTTTTGCATACGTTCCATTAATGCAGGACCGGTTAGGTCATCAGCATCGCCTGGCCAGTTTTCAACTTCAGTCGTCGTGGTTAATTGACCACCTTGCTGCATACCAGTAATCATTATAGGTTTTAAGTTTGCACGCGCTGCGTATACTGCTGCAGTGTAACCTGCAGGGCCTGAACCTAAAATCAATAGGTTACTGTGTCTCACTTGGCTCATTTTATTCTCCGTGCCTTTAGCAAATTGCATGGATTGTAGGGAATTTAACACTAGGGGTAAAGCATTGAAGCGTGATTCTTTTAGATTAGTCTAATCGAGTGGAACGGCAGGATGACAGCCAAGATTATTCTGCAGATGGAGAGGGGAAAGTTCAGTGAATTTTATAAAAGCGGAATAAAAAATCGGCCCCATTGATAGGGGCCGATGAATGCTTAACCATTACTAGCTAATGCATGTATTTACTTGAATTAGGCTAATAAAGCAGTGGCTTCTGTGTATTCAAGATTTAAAGCGTGGGCAACTTCTTTACAAACCAGTTTGCCGTGGATCACGTTCAAACCGTTCAGTAAGTGTTTGTCCTGTAGCAGGGCTTGTTTGTAACCTAAGTTGGCTAGTTTCAGGATGTATGGCAGGGTGGCGTTATTCAGTGCAAATGTTGAAGTACGCGCAACAGCACCAGGCATGTTTGCAACACAGTAATGTACTACGTCATCAACGATGTAGGTTGGATCTTGGTGAGTTGTCGCGTGCGATGTTTCAACACAGCCACCTTGGTCAATTGCCACGTCAACGATCGCGCTGCCTGGTTTCATGCGAGAAATCATATCGCGAGTAACCAGTTTAGGTGCCGCAGCACCAGGAATTAACACGCCACCGATCACTAAATCAGCCTCAACGACATGACGCTCAATCGCGTCTGCAGTCGAGTAGATAGCTTTAACTGCTGAGCCAAATTGTACGTTTAAACGACGCAGGGCATCGATGCTACGATCTAGAACAACCACGTCAGCGCCCATACCTACAGCCATTTGCGCTGCGTTGGTACCGACCATACCACCACCGATAATAACGACTTTAGCAGGTTCTACACCTGGAACACCGCCTAACAGCATGCCACGACCACCTGAAGATTTTTCAAGTGCCATTGCACCGGCTTGAATTGACATACGGCCAGCCACTTCAGACATAGGTGCTAATAACGGTAAACCGCCACGGTCATCGGTCACTGTTTCGTATGCAATACAGACTGCACCACTTTTAATTAAATCTTCAGTTTGCGGTAAATCCGGCGCTAAATGCAGATAAGTGAATAAAATCTGGTCGTGACGCAACATAGCGCGTTCTACTGCTTGAGGCTCTTTTACCTTTACAATCATTTCGGCTTTCGCAAAAACTTCAGCGGCAGTTGCTAAAATTTCAGCGCCAGCATCAATATAATCTTGATCTGAAAACCCAATACCCGTACCCGCATTTGTTTCAACGAATACTTCATGACCTTTAATTGTCAATTCACGCACGCTTGAAGGAACCATACCAACGCGATACTCGTGGTTTTTAATTTCCTTTGGTACACCAATTATCATTTTGAGCCTCAATTGCCTGAAAAACCCACTATTAATGGGTATATTTGTTATTTTATCGTGACCTGAACGTGATTAATTCAGGGGTTTCTAGTATAGTATTGGTCACGCAGTTTATGCTGCTGTACTTTCGACTTACGTAGAATAAAATATTGTTTTAGCGATAAAGCAAGGTTAAAAAAATGGCATATAATAAAAAGAGTCCTGTAAAAGACTTGGATCGCATCGATCGCAACATTCTTAATGAATTACAAATTGATGGCCGCATTTCAAATGTAGAACTATCTAAAAGAGTTGGCTTAAGTCCAACTCCGTGTTTAGAAAGAGTGAAACGTCTCGAAAAGCAAGGTTATATCAACGGCTATACGGCTTTGGTTAACCCGCATTTTTTAGGTGCATCCCTACTGGTTTTCGTAGAAATCACATTAAGCCGTGATACCCCAGAAGTTTTTGATAAATTCAATCGTGCAGTTCAACTGCTGGATGATATTCAAGAATGCCATCTGGTGTCTGGTGACTTTGATTACCTATTAAAAACTCGCGTTTCTGACATGTCGGCTTACCGCCGATTGCTCGGTGAAACATTACTGAAATTGCCTTCAGTTTCTGACACTCGTACTTACGTAGTGATGGAAGAAGTCAAACACACCAGTCGTGTTGCGATTAATCATCTGCTCTCTGATAACTAATACCCTTACCAGTTGTAAATAAGGGGCCGACTAGGCCCCTTATTTATTTTCTGCATCTTACCTATCTGGGCTTTAACCTTTCTGTAAGCTTTTATGCTGCTTTATATGGCGGCAGAGACACTGTTTTGAATGCCATGAAATGTACAATATCTTATGGAAAGCTGAACCTAGGCTGTCAAAGTCGAAAGGTTTATTATTTTTGCGGTTAAAATTTGGCTAATGCCTAGAATTCTTGGGATAAAAGGGCCTAAGGTGCTCCACATTTAGCGGGATTCTGGTATCGTTAGTCTACCTGTTTCAATTTTTTATGGATTACCTCGTTTGTCTCAAGGAAATAGTGTACGCACGCTCTCTGGCCTGCAGCGTCTGCTCGAAGGTGGACTGTTTATTTGCTGTGTTTTAGCCACCTATATATTACTCGCATTAACCAGTTTTAGCCCCTCGGACCCTGGATGGAGTCAAGCCCATTTTCAGGGTGAAATTAATAACTGGACCGGCGCCGTGGGTGCTTGGTTAGCCGACATATTGCTCTACTTTTTCGGGGTTACAGCCTACATCATGCCGCTTATTGTCGCTTCTACAGGCTGGTTGTTGTTTAAGCGCGCCCATGATCTCCTCGAGGTTGATTACTTTTCCGTTGCGCTACGCATTATCGGTTTCTTGCTGTTGATCCTCGGTTTTTCAGCCTTGGCGAGCATGAATGCCAATAATATTTACGAATTTTCGGCGGGCGGTGTTGCGGGTGATGTCATTGGCCAAGCCATGCTGCCCTATTTTAATAAGCTAGGCACCACCTTGTTATTGTTATGTTTCCTTGGTTCGGGTTTTACGCTGTTAACTGGGATCAGTTGGTTAACTGTGGTTGAAAAAGTGGGGGCTGCAACCATCTGGTGTTACAACCAGCTTAAACGTTTACCTCAGTTGTTTAAGCGTGAAAATGAAACCGAAGATACACGTGGTTTCATGTCTGTAGTCGATAAGTTTAAGCAGCGCCGCGATTCACAACACTTAATCGACAACGAAAAATTTGAACCCCAGCCAAAGCGTTTTATTAAAACTGCGCCTTCGGTAACGACTGAACCAGAAATAGATTTTAATACCGACTTAACTGATGAAAATGCCCAACAGGGCATTATCACTGAGCCAAGTTCTGGCGGTAAGTTGTCAGCCCTTGCGAAGATTTTAAGCCTAAATGGTGCCAAGAAGTCCAAAGCTAAAGAAACCGTGGTACAACGTGTTGAACCACAAATTGATAAATCAATTGCCGCAGATGAGCACGGACATTTTGACGCGCCGCCATGGGTTGCAGGTGCAGATGAGCGTCTAGATTTCCAAGATGAGTCTGAATTCTCCACGAACGGCTTTGATATCGATGACGACGAACCCGTCTTTAATCCCCAAGCCTTACATGATGAAGACGATGATGAGGGCTTTAACGATGACGATGTCATCGATTTTGATACTAAGGCATCAACGGGCGCGGTAACGCAGAAACAGCGTATTAAGGAAGCGCCTAAGGCAAAAATTGTCGATGGTATCGTGGTGCTACCAGGCCAAGATAAACCTGCTGTTGTAGTGCCAAAAGATCCATTGCCGAGCATCAGTTTACTTGATGTGCCAAATCGTAAGAAAAACCCAATCAGTCCAGAGGAGTTAGAGCAGGTTGCTCGTTTGGTTGAAGCAAAATTGGCCGATTTTAATATTGCTGCCACAGTGGTCGGTGTTTATCCAGGACCTGTGATCACCCGTTTTGAGCTTGATTTAGCGCCAGGCATTAAAGCCTCTAAGATTTCGAACCTCGCTAACGACCTAGCCCGTTCTTTACTTGCAGAACGTGTCCGTGTGGTTGAAGTCATTCCAGGTAAATCCTATGTGGGTCTGGAGCTGCCAAATAAATTCCGCGAAACCGTGTTTATGCGCGACGTGCTTGACTGCGCTGCATTTACCGAGAGCAAGTCTAACCTGACTATGGTGCTGGGGCAGGATATCTCTGGCGAGCCAGTGGTGGTTGACCTAGGTAAGATGCCGCACTTACTGGTCGCGGGAACCACGGGGTCGGGTAAATCGGTTGGTGTTAACGTGATGATCACAAGCCTCTTATATAAGTCAGGCCCAGAGGATGTCCGATTCATCATGATCGACCCTAAGATGCTTGAATTATCGGTTTACGAAGGCATTCCGCATTTATTATGTGAAGTTGTTACCGACATGAAGGAAGCGGCTAACGCACTTCGGTGGTGTGTTGGTGAGATGGAGCGTCGCTACAAATTAATGTCTATGATGGGCGTTCGTAACATCAAGGGCTATAACGCGAAAATCGCCGAGGCTAAGGCTAATGGTGAAGTGATTTTAGACCCAATGTGGAAGTCCTCCGATAGCTTTGAGCCAGAGGCTCCTGAACTTGATAAACTGCCTTCTATTGTTGTGGTGGTAGATGAGTTCGCCGACATGATGATGATTGTCGGTAAAAAGGTTGAAGAGCTCATTGCCCGTATCGCCCAAAAGGCGCGTGCTGCAGGGATTCACTTAATTCTTGCCACACAACGTCCGTCGGTTGATGTGATCACTGGTTTAATTAAGGCGAATATTCCCACCCGTATGGCCTTCCAAGTGTCATCGCGTATCGACTCGCGGACTATCTTGGATCAGCAGGGCGCAGAAGCGCTACTCGGGATGGGCGACATGTTATATCTGCCACCGGGTACAGCTAACCCAAACCGTGTGCACGGCGCTTTTATCGATGACCATGAAGTTCACCGTGTGGTTGCGGATTGGTGTGCACGCGGTAAACCGCAATACATTGATGAAATCTTAAATGGTGTCAGTGAAGGCGAGCAGGTGCTGTTGCCGGGTGAAACCGCCGAGTCTGATGATGAATACGATCCACTGTACGATGAAGCTGTTGCCTTTGTGACCGAAACCCGCCGTGGTTCTATTTCAAGTGTGCAACGTAAGTTTAAAATCGGTTATAACCGTGCCGCGCGCATTATTGAACAGATGGAAATGCAGGGCGTGGTTTCTGCTCAGGGCCATAACGGTAACCGTGAAGTGTTAGCGCCACCAGCGCCTAAACACTATTAATGGTAGAAACCATTGTAATAACAATTTTTTGCTGATGTATGTTCAGCTAAACGTCATTTTCAACCAGCGATACTGCTTTTGTTTATGACGTTTAGTTCAAAGGATAAATATGAGAAAACTGTTGTGCGCTGTGCTGTTATCGCCTTTATTTTACAGCAATGCTGTGTACGCCGATGATGCTAAATCATTACGCGATACCTTGCTTAAAACCGATTCACTGAAAGCGAACTTCAAGCAAACTGTAACCGATGTGAATCATAAGCTGATTCAGTCGGGCGAAGGGGTTTTTGCGCTTGCTCAACCTAATCAGTTTTATTGGCACTTAACGGCGCCAGATGAGTCGCAAATTGTTGCCGACGGTAAAGATTTGTGGATTTACAATCCCTTCGCTGAAGAAGTGATGATCATGGATTTTGCCCAGGCAATTAATGCATCACCGATTGCGTTGTTAGTGCACAGAGACGATGCGACTTGGTCTAAGTATTCAGTAAATCGTAAACAAGATTGTTTTCAAATCAGTCCTAAGGTAAAGGATGCCGGCATTAGTGCGGTGAATGTGTGTTTTAAAGATACAAAACTCACCCAATTTACGGTTCTGGATGATAAAGGCAACTTAAGCCAATTTGATTTAAGTGGTCAACAGACAATTAGCTCAGCTGATAAGGCATTGTTTAAGTTTGTGCCGCCGGCGAATGTTGATATCGACGATCAGCGTAAAATAACTGCCGTAAGGTAAAGGTGTGACAAGTCTATCCTTTGATTTTGCACCCGATTTTCGTCCCTTAGCGGCGCGTATGCGTCCAAGGACGATTAGCGAATACATAGGACAATCCCACTTATTGGGAGAGGGGCAACCCCTGCGCAAAGCATTAGAAGCAGGGCGTGCCCACTCTATGATGCTGTGGGGGCCTCCTGGCACGGGCAAAACCACACTTGCCGAACTTATCGCCCATTATTCCAATGCCCACGTCGAGCGTATTTCGGCGGTAACATCCGGCGTTAAAGAAATTCGTGGTGCCATTGAGCAGGCTAAAGCCATTGCCCAATCCCGCGGCCAACGAACTTTACTCTTTGTCGATGAAGTCCATCGTTTTAATAAGAGTCAGCAGGATGCTTTTTTACCTTTTATTGAAGACGGCACAGTCATTTTTATCGGCGCTACCACCGAAAACCCGTCCTTCGAAATCAATAATGCGTTGCTCTCTCGTGCAAGGGTTTATCTTATAAAACGCCTAGAACAGGATGAGATTGTCCACATCATCCAGCAGGCATTAACCGATGCTGAGCGTGGCTTAGGTAATCGGCAGTTAATGATGCCTGAGGCTGTGCTCAATAATCTGGCCCAGCTTTGTGAGGGCGATGCACGCAAGGCGCTTAATCTGCTGGAACTTATGAGTGATATGGTCGCTGATGGCGGCAGTTTCACCCAGGAGATGCTGGTTCAGGTCGCAGGCTATCAACTCGCGGCCTACGATAAAAATGGCGATCAGTTTTACGATCTCATTTCGGCGGTACATAAATCGATTCGCGGTTCATCCCCCGATGGCGCGCTGTATTGGTACTGCAGAATTCTCGAGGGCGGCGGCGATCCGCTTTATGTGGCAAGACGCTTACTTGCCATTGCATCTGAAGATGTGGGTAATGCCGACCCCAATGCCATGACAGTGGCGCTTAATGCTTGGGATTGTTTCCACCGCGTGGGGCCCGCGGAAGGTGAGCGTGCCATTGCTCAGGCGATTGTCTATTTAGCGAGTGCGCCTAAGAGTAATGCGGTGTACACGGCCTTTAAGGCGGCGAGGGCACTTGCCCGTGAAACTGGCCAAGAAGCCGTACCGTATCACCTGCGCAATGCGCCAACTAAGCTCATGGCCGAAATGGGCTTTGGGGCTGAGTACCGTTATGCCCACGATGAACCTAATGCCTATGCCAGCGGTGAGAATTATTTTCCTGAGTCCCTTAAGAATGCACGTTTTTACTATCCGACCGAGCGTGGATTTGAGAAGCGTATCAAGGATAAATTGGCGCAATTAGCCCAATTCGATGAGGCTTCTGGGACAAAAAGGTATGAATAATCTCCTACTTGTGGCCCTTGGTGGTTCCATTGGCGCGGTTTTTCGCTATCTTATTTCAATATTCATGATCCAAGTATTTGGCAGCAGTTTTCCTTTTGGTACACTGTTGGTCAATGTCCTCGGTTCATTTTTAATGGGCGTCATTTACGCACTGGGACAAATGAGTCATATCAGCCCAGAACTCAAAGCGTTAATAGGTGTTGGCCTCTTAGGTGCTTTGACAACGTTTTCAACCTTTTCGAATGAAACCTTGTTGCTGATGCAGCAGGGATTATGGTTGAAGGCCGTTTTGAATGTGGTGCTGAACCTAAGCCTATGTTTATTTATGGTTTATCTAGGTCAGCAACTGGTTTTTTCTCGCATTTAACTATTAAGAATATATCACATGTTAGATCCTAAATTTTTGCGCAACGAATTAGCTGTGACCGCTGAGCGATTAGCTACCCGTGGCTTTATTCTCGACGTCGCTCATCTTACTCAATTAGAAGAAAAACGTAAGTCACTGCAAGTGGCGACAGAAGAGCTTCAAGCATCCCGTAACGCGATTTCTAAATCCATTGGTCAAGCAAAAGCCCGTGGTGAAGATGTTGACGCTATCATGGCGCAAGTTGGGGATTTAGGTACGCAGTTAGATGCGAAGAAAGTGGAACTGGCCGCGGTACTTGAAGAAGTGAACGCGATTGCCATGTCTATGCCTAACCTACCGGACGAATCTGCGCCAGTCGGCGCCGATGAAAAGGAGAACGTCGAAGTTCGCCGTTGGGGCACACCACGAAGCTTTGATTTTGAAGTGAAAGATCACGTTGCCATTGGTGAAGGTCTCGAAGGTTTAGATTTTAAAAACGCGGTTAAGATCACTGGCTCTCGTTTCATCGTGATGAAAGGTCAAATTGCGCGCTTAAACCGTGCATTAGGCCAATTCATGTTAGATCTTCATACTAACGAGCACGGTTATACCGAAGCTTACGTGCCATTACTGGTTAACGAAGCAAGCTTATTAGGTACAGGTCAATTACCAAAGTTTGGTGAAGATCTGTTTCACACTAAACCTGCGACCGAAGAAGGCCAAGGCTTAAGCTTAATCCCAACTGCAGAAGTGCCATTAACAAACTTAGTGCGCGATAGCATTGTGGATGAAGACGAATTACCACTTAAACTCACTGCGCTAACTGCGTGTTTCCGTAGTGAAGCCGGCTCTTACGGTAAAGATACCCGCGGCCTTATTCGTCAGCACCAGTTCGACAAAGTGGAATTAGTGCAACTGGTGAAACCTGAAGAGTCAATGGCAGCCCTTGAAGCCTTAACTCAACACGCAGAAACCGTACTGCAGCGTTTAGGTCTGCCATACCGCACTGTTATCCTGTGTACCGGTGACATGGGCTTTGGTTCAAGCAAAACCTACGATATCGAAGTCTGGTTACCTGCTCAAAACACATACCGTGAGATTTCTTCATGTTCTAACATGAAGGATTTCCAAGCCCGTCGTATGCAGGCCCGTTACCGTGCTAAATCGGACAACAAACCTGCACTGCTACACACACTGAACGGTTCAGGTTTAGCCGTGGGTCGTACCTTAGTGGCCATTCTTGAAAACTATCAAAACGCTGACGGTAGCGTGACTATTCCAGAAGCACTACGTCCTTATATGGGCGGGTTAACTCAAATCGGTTAATCGAGCTAAAAGGACGCCATGGATAAAGGTCAACGTTATTTTCGTTGGCTTTCCTATACTGCAGTCATCGCGGTGTTCATCGCCGTGATGTTGGCAACCTTAGGTAAGGCCGTATTGATCGTTTTAGAAAACGTGAATTAAGCAGTTTGAATGACTGTACCAAACAAAAAAGGCATGTAGAAATACATGCCTTTTGTTTATCTATTGAATGCTAACTTATGTAAGCAATCATTAGATGCATTTGGCAGGCTTTGGTAATCCGGCGATTTTAGTTGCCTGTTTTGCTGGGCCCACTGGAAATAAGGTATATAGGTATTTAGAGTTACCTTTCTCTGGTCCCATGCTTTGGCCAATGGCTTTAACCAATACTCGAATAGCGGGGCTGGTCTTAAACTCAAGGTAAAAATCACGGACAAAATTGATCACTTCCCAGTGGGCACTGGTCAGTTCAATTTGTTCCTCTTGGGCTAACAGAGGCGCCATGTCAGGATGCCAGTCGGCGACATTCTTTAAATATCCCTGATGGTCACGTTCAATTTCAACACCGTTAAATAGCAGCGGATTTACCACGTTATCACCTTATTGTGTAAAAGGGATTGAGCGACAAAGTCATTGTAATCAATCGTTGTCACATTTTTGAGTCGCTCGCTTAAACCGCGGGCAATCACATCATCTTTTAATACCATCACCTTGAAGGGTGAGAGCGCCATGGCCCATTGGCGAAGCAAAAGGGCATTGATTCCATCACCTGAAAGTAAAATCGCATCTTCCTTTAAGGCGTAGCGTAAACACAGTTTAAGTGCGCTATCACGGCTAGGGGAGGTTTGAATATGGTGTAAAATCATCAGAATACTAAGACCTCATCCACGGATGTTAAATGGGCTGAAATGGTTTCGTCATTGAGGATTTCAACGGGGATTGACAGCAGACTATGGCTTAAACCGAAATCTGCGAGGGATTGCTTACAAGCATACACAGAATCAATATCGTAAAAGGGTAAAGCCTTGAGTGTGGCGAGGTAATCCTTGCCGCCAATCAGCTCGCTCTGTTGATCTTTGAGTAAATGCAGTACGCCTTCATCCACAAAGATAAGACTGACTTCTTGCTCGAAGGTGGCACTTAATAGGGCAAAGTCTAAAGCTTCACGCCCCTTGCTGGTTCCGTGGGGGGCGCTTCGGAACATAACGCAGATTTTTTTCATAAAATTTCCGAAGATTAGAAACACATCAGGCGGTCAGCCGCTTCAATACCGGTTACTAGTTCACCGAGGCCGCCCATGACAAAGGAGCTGCCAACATTCCAGTGGGGTAAACCATTTTCCTTAGATTCCTGCTCCGATACAATGCCTCGTCTCAGCGCAGCCGAGACACAGTTCACCAAGGATACCTGATGCTCAAGGGCAAGTTGTTTCCAGGCGGCGACAATATCAAACTCATCGGATGCGGGAAGATTAAAATCCGTGGTGTTATAGACCCCGTCTTGATAGAAGAATACGCAGTGGATTTCATGGCCACTCGATAACGCGGCTTGAGTGAATCGCAAGGCTGAGTGACTTGCCGACGTGCCGTAGGCTGGTCCATTCACTTGAATAATAAATTTGCTCATCATAAAAAAAATGACCCTAAAAGTAGGGCCATTTTAGCGTAAGTTTCCCAAAAAAGGGATTAATCATCGTTACCCATGCCCAGTAAATGCAAAATCGCCATAAACAGGTTTAAAAAGTCCAAATAAAGCGAGATGGTTGCACGGATGTAGTTGGTTTCACCACCATTCACTATTCGGCTAGTATCGAACAGGATAAAGCCTGTCATCAGCAGCGCAAGACCTGCGTTAATCGCCATAAAGGCAACGCTGTTACCCACGAAGATATTGATGATAGACGCCGCAATCACCACGATTAAGCCCGCGAACAGGAAGCCACGCATAAAGGAAAAATCCTTTTTGGTGGTGACCGCATAGGCAGAAAGAGCAATAAAAATGACTGACGTCAGGCCAAGGGCTTGCATGATAAGCTCTGAGCCGTTGGTCATGCCCGCATAATGATTCAGCATGTATCCTAAAGATGCACCTTCCATTCCTGAAAAGGCAAATACCCAAAAAATACCTGCAGCCGTGTCAGCTTTACGAAGGGTGACGAATAATAACACGAGACCACCGATTGATAGGCCCAATGACATTAAGGGGCCAATATTAATCGCCATTGCAAGACCTGCACACAATGCAGAGAAGGCAAGGGTCATGGCCAGTAACAGGTATGTATTTTTAAGAAGTTTGTTCACTTCAAGTGTGGTGGCACTCGTTGAGTACAAGGTTTGCTGTGTCATATCTTTCTCCATTAAGTGGGAAATCCCTACTAAGGCGATTACCGCTAAAAACAATCATGCTATAGCGTTTGATTTTTATTGCTGATGGGAGTTCCCCACCTATGCCAATCTGTCTTGCTTATTGCTTTTGGTACCGACTCGTTTTAACAACGTCTTACTTGCATAGTATCCAATTTGCAATAAGTATCAGAGTAATGTTGTTAATAACCGATTGTAAAGACAGTTTTTTTAATCTGTTTTATACCGTAATAAGCGATGCATTCCAATCGAGTGATGTCGGCTAAGGTTGCTGATAAGCCTATGTTCTCAGTATCTCTCAAGACAAGTTAAGCAAAAGTGAATTAAATCAAACTGAATTGCGCCATCCAAAAGGTTTAGGCTAACCATTCACGATGCAACTTGTCGGTATCTCCTAAATACTCCAGCACCCAAGCAAGGGCGGGAGACATTTTGTCAGCATTCCAAGCAAGACAACAGGGGCTTGTGTGCTTTGGATTTTCGAGTTGCTTTTCAATTAATGCGCCCGCTTTAATAAAAGGACTTGCCAAATGCAGCGGCATATAACCGATGCCAAGGCCTTCGCGGAAACAATTAATAGCCCTGATCCAATCGGGCACCACTAAACGGCGTTGATTCTCAAGCAGCCACGTCATGCGTTTAGGGATTTCGCGGGAGGTATCCTCAAGGCAAATTGAGGGGAATTCTCGTAATTCACTATCGGTCAATGGGCGGTCAATACCGGCGAGGGGATGATTTTTACTGACAAGAAACGCCCATTCAATATCGCCCATGTCTTTGTATTGATAGACACCACCAACGGGTATCGCAGTAGTTGCGCCGATGGCAACATCACTGCGCCCAGTGGCAAGGGCTTCCCACACACCGTTGAACACTTCAATACGGATAATGAGCTCGATGTCATGAAAATGGCGATAAAAATCCGCAATTAATACGCTGATACGATCAGCACGAACAATGTTATCTAGTGCTATAGAAAGTGTTGGTTGCCAGCCATTGGCGATTCTTTGGGTACTGCGCTTCATTTCATCCATTTGGGAGAGGAGTTGTCTGCTCTGTTTGACGAAATGCTCCCCTGCAGTGGTTAAGCTCACACTACGGTGATGGCGCTCGAACAAAATCACCCCCAATTCTTCTTCAATTTGCTTTACCGCATAACTCACAGCAGAGGGCACCTTGTGGAGTTGTGACGCCGCCGCAGTGAAACTCCCCACTCGAGCAACGATATCAATCAGTTCTAATGCTTGTTCAGAGAGCATAACCTTGACTCCATTGGTTTGAAAAATATTGAAGGCTTTGTTCAAAAATAAACGTTTCTCATTGCCATAACAAGTCTCTAGACTGCGTGGCACGATCTTTTTTAACAGTTTAACTTATGACTACTACCAAAAATACCGCTGTAAATTATACCTTTTATATATTCCTTCTGTATTTATCCCTGTTAAGCATGTTGGGCTTTATTGCCACTGACATGTATTTGCCTGCATTCAAAGCAATTGAAAGCTCTCTTGATGCCACGACCTCTCAGGTGGCATTCTCATTAACTAGCTTTTTGGCTGGTCTTGCGCTTGGGCAATTCCTATATGGTCCATTAGTTCACCATTGGGGTAAAAGACGGGCGTTGGTGTTTGGATTAAGTGTTTTTGCACTTTCGAGTTTAGTGATTGCAATTAGTGACAACATACTGTTGTTTAATGCAGCGAGGTTTTTTCAAGCCATTGGTGCATGTAGTGCAGGGGTGATTTGGCAGGCGATTGTCATTGAAAGGTATGATGCGAAACGCGCTCAGGGCATCTTTAGCAATATCATGCCTTTAGTTGCGTTATCTCCGGCTTTGGCCCCGATTTTAGGGGCGTATGTATTAGCGGTCCTAGGTTGGGAAGCCATCTTTATTAGCTTAAGTGCTATTGCAGTATCGCTCATATTGTTGACTGTTTACTTTGTTCCTAAACCTATCACAGACAACAGTGAGCCTAGTTCTGATGCGGTTTCCTACAAGGCACTCTTTGGAAATACTCACTATATTGGCAGTGTTGTTATATTCGGTGCTTGTTCAGGTGCTTTTTTTGCTTATCTTACTTTATGGCCTGTGGTGATGGCACAGCATGGGTATGATGCTGATGCTATTGGATTAAGTTTTATCCCTCAAACAATCATGTTTATGGTGGGCGGTTTTGCGAGTAAAAAGCTGATCACTATTCTTGGAAGTGAAAAGGCGCTAAATGTACTGCTTGTGCAATTTGGTGTGTGTGTTGCCGCGATTGTGCTTTTTAGCATAGTGATAAAGGTCGACAGCATTTATCCACTGCTGATTTCATTTTCAATTATGGCATCAGCCAACGGAGCGATATATCCTATCGTCGTCAATAATGCGCTGCAGCAATTCAAGCAAAATGCTACTAAAGCCGTAGGGTTGCAGAATTTTTTACAGATCAGTATCGCCTTTGGTGCATCAAGCCTAGTCGCTTTGTGGGCACAATCGGGGGAAGTTGCCATCGCTTGGGGCATTTTAGGCTGCGCACTATTAGTGTGTGCAGGTTATCGCTTACAAAAGTCTCATGATTGGGATGAGATTAATGGCTGCTTTACCACGCCAGATCCAGCTCGATTAAGTCATTGTGATGATTTTGAGGGAAAATAGCGCAAATTGAGCGTGTTGTGAGCAAACGATGCAAAAAACTCAGTTAGGGCTTTACAGCCATAAAACTAACTTATATTATTCGCGTCGTTCGGAGGGGTGGCAGAGTGGTTTAATGCACCGGTCTTGAAAACCGGCGTGGGTTTATAGCCCACCCAGGGTTCAAATCCCTGCTCCTCCGCCATATTCTACGGAAAAGCCATCAGCAATGATGGCTTTTTTGTTATTTGTTTTATTATGCAATTTGAACCCTAGGGTTCCTGATTTTAAGCGCCGCTCCTGCGTCATATTCCACGTAAAGACCATCAGCAATGATGGCTTTTTTGTTATTGGTTTTGATTAGGTCATTTGAACCCAAGGGTTCCTGATTCTAAGCGCAGCTCCTGCGTCATATTCCACGTAAAGGCCATCAGCGATGCTGGTTTTTTTGTTATTGGTTTTATTATGTTATTTGAACCCTAGGGTTCCTGATTCTAAGCTCAGCTTCACTGCCTTGCAGTAATAAAAAGGGGATATGTATCATCCCCAATTAATATTAATCTGCTTAGCTATATCGCTTTTAGCTTGTATTTCACCAGTTCAAGCGCGAGCTGTGCATAAAATGCCTCGGTATTAGACGGCGCATTAGCAGCAGTTAGGCCCTGAATTTCTAACAATCCCAGATAATCATCACGATTGACCACAAAGAATTGCCGTTTAAAGGGCAAAAGCAGAAGTTTAGGATCTGTAGCACTGAATGCCTGTGCCTCAGTAAGGTCAGTAAACCAGTGGTTGAGCAGGGTATCGCAGCGGCGAAAATGAAATACCCCCCCTAGGTCTAAACACAAATCTTCACTCAAGTCTTCGACAAAATTGTCATTACTCATCTTATCCAAAGCCGCAGCCGACAGCACTCTCTGACAATGATTAAAGTCATTAAAGCCAATCTGGCGTGATAGTAATAATTGGCAGTGTTTGAGCTGGAGCTCACTGGGTTCAATGCCGACTTTTTTGCAGTATGCACTGACTTTTACCAATGATTCTGGATCAGACGCTAAGCAGGACTTAAGCAGCTTTTTGGCGTGGAATTTGACTTACAACAGGGCGCTTTCAGCATTTAAAAGGGTGAAAAAAGATGGTTTTGTGGTATTCACGCACAATTCTCCTCAGTTTTGTTGGCATTTCCGCTAAGCCCAACCAATTGAAATTGTCGTGTAATGCAAGATAAGCGAGGTATCAAAATTACTCAGAGTGATGTCATCTTCTGCGGATAGGCGTCTCTGCAGCCCTTTAGCCATTATTTTAATTAATGCCGATTAAGTCAATCGCTGTTTTCGATCTATACGCCCTACATCATCTGTTTGAATTATTAAGTGTTAAATACTGGTGAAAATGCGTCACAGCGCATGTTTCAAGTGGGTAAGGTTAACCTTGCCGATGTTAAAAAAATCCCCCATACTTGATAAAAATAATATTGTAATACTATTGAGCTATAGTAATATTGTACTACTAAATAAAATTCACTCTACCTGCGTGTTTTTACAGTACGCAGAGATAAAAAAGTACGGGGATGCGAATGTCTAATGTTTTAGGTTCTTACGCATTAGGACTGGATTACGGTTCTGATTCGGTGCGTGCGTTACTGGTTGATACCCAAACCGGCGCAGAGGTAGCGACAAACGTTGTTTACTACCCTCGTTGGAAAAAAGGGCTCTTTTGCGATCCGACTAAAAATCAATTTAGACAACATCCCCTTGATTATATTGAAAGTTTAATTGAAGTGGTTCAAGGCCTTTGGGCAAAAGCGCCGCAGGGTGCCGCTCAAAAAGTGTGTGGTTTAAGTGTCGATACTACAGGCTCGACGCCGATTGCTGTTGACGAAATGGGTACCGCACTGGCTCTTAAACCAGAGTTTGCCGAAAACCCAAATGCGATGTTTCTGCTGTGGAAAGACCACAGTGCGATCTTAGAAGCCCAGCAAATTACTGCTGCGGCGAATGCATCGAGCGAAAACTACCTCAAATACGAAGGTGGTATTTATTCATCCGAGTGGTTCTGGGCAAAAGCTCTGTATGTACTGCGTCACGACAGTGATGTAAGAGACGCGGCCTACAGCTGGGTTGAGCACTGCGACTGGATCACAGCCATCATGACTGGCACGAACCATCCAAACCAATTCAAGGCGGGTCGCTGCGCCGCGGGTCACAAGGTCATGTGGCACGAGTCATGGAACGGTTATCCACCAAATGATTTCTTCGTTGGTATCGACCCACTGTTAAATGGTCTGCGCGACCGTTTACCAGCCGACACTCAAACTGCTGATAAAGTGTGCGGCACCTTGACAGCAGAGTGGGCACAAAACCTAGGCCTATCGACCGATGTTATCGTGTCTTTCGGTTCATTCGATTGCCACGCAGGAGCGGTAGGCGCGAACGTTAAACCAGGCGTGCTGACTAAGGTTATGGGTACTTCAACCTGTGATATTACCGTTGCCAGCTACGAAGACATTGGCGATCGCTGCATTAAAGGTATTTGTGGCCAAGTAGATGGCTCAGTATTACCGGGTTTAATCGGTCTTGAAGCGGGTCAGTCAGCCTTTGGTGATTTATACGCCTGGTTCAGAGATTTAACCACTTGGCCTATCAAGCAAATCAATACTTCTTCGCTTTTTGACGAAGACGTCAAAGCCAAGCTGATTGAGCAATTAGAAAACGAAACGTTGGCGCAACTCGGTAAGGCAGCAGCCTTAATTCCTGTTGGCGAAACCGGTATTACCGCACTCGATTGGGTGAACGGTCGTCGCACCCCTGATGCTGACCAATCGGTTGCGATGGCGATCAGCGGTTTAACTATGGGTAGCCATGCTCCGCAGGTATTTAAAGCCTTAGTTGAAGCCACTGCCTACGGTGCTCGTGCAATTATCGAGCGCTTTAAAGAAGAAGGCGTAACGATTGATCATGTCGTGACCATCGGCGGTATCTCCAAAAAATCAGATTTTATTATGCAGACCTGCGCCGATGTGTGGAACTGCAACATCGATGTACTGGAAAGCGAGCAAAGCTGTGCCCTAGGTGCGGCCATTTACGCTGCAACCGCTGCCGGCGTATACCCAGATGTATTAAGTGCGCAGGCGGTAATGGCATCAAGTGTTGAGAAAACCTACACGCCAAACCCTGTAAATGCAGACAAATATCAATCGCTGTACCAAGACTATTTAGCGCTTGGCAAATATGTAGATGGAGCGAAATAAGATGTCATTCCTTGAACTTAAACGTGAAGTTTACGAAGCCAACATGGAGCTTGAGAAGCGTAAACTGGTGACATACACCTTCGGTAATGTGTCTCAAGTTGACCGCCAACGCGGCGTAATTGGTATTAAACCAAGCGGTGTACCGTACGAAGATTTACAGGTTGACGATATCGTTATCGTCGATCTTGAGAACAACATCGTAGAAGGGCGCATGCGTCCCTCTTCAGATACTAAAACCCACACCTTCTTATACCGTCACTGGGACAGTATCGGCGGTATCACCCATACTCATTCTACCTACGCTACCGCATGGGCACAGGCGCAAATCGCGATCCCATGCCTTGGTACCACGCAGGCGGATTATGTGTATGGCGATATTCCCTGCACTGCAGTGATGCGTAACGACCAAATTCTGGGTGACTACGAAGAAGAAACGGGCGTACAAATTTTAGATTGCTTTGCCGACAGAAACCCTAACGAGTCACCAATGGTGATTGTTGCGGGCCATGCCCCTTTTACTTGGGGCGCGAATGCGGCTAAGTCTGTTTACCATGCAGTGCTGCTCGAAGAGATCGCCCGCATGGCTTATTTAACAAAAACGCTGACGCCAGGCATTGCCCCATTAAAGCAAGAGCTTATTGATAAGCATTATCTCCGTAAGCATGGCAAAGATGCTTACTACGGCCAAAGCAAGTAAGTACCACTAGGGTCAAATTTTAACGAGAGAGAGCACTATGAAACCTTTCAAACAAAAGCAAGTGTGGTTTATCACTGGTTCGCAGGATTTATACGGACCAAAAGTATTAGAGCAAGTCGCAAAGAACAGTGAGCAAATCGTTCACGGTTTCAACGCTTCTGAAGCCATTTCTATGGAAGTGGTTTACAAGCCAACTGTTAAATCTCCACGTGAAATCCACGCCGTTTGCCAAGCTGCAAACAGCGATGAGAACTGCGTGGGCGTGATCCTGTGGATGCACACTTTCTCTCCAGCTAAGATGTGGATTGCTGGCCTGAATGAGCTGAGCAAGCCATTCATGCACTTACACACCCAGTTCCATGCTGAGCTCCCATGGAGCGAAATCAACATGAACTACATGAACACCCACCAAAGTGCTCACGGTTGCCGCGAATTTGGTTTCATCGGCACTCGTATGCGTAAAGAGCGTAAAGTGGTTGTGGGGCACTGGCAGTCTACTGACGTTCAAGCGCAGGTTGACGACTGGTGCCGTGCGGCGGCTGGTTGGCATGAGAGCCAAAACCTGCGCGTAGCGCGTTTTGGTGACAACATGCGTCAAGTAGCGGTAACTGAAGGCGACAAAGTTGCTGCGCAAATCCAATTCGGTTACGAAGTTCACGCCTACAGCTTAGGTGAGCTGAACGAAGCGATTGAAGCGGTTGCAGAAGGTGATGTAGCAGCACAGTTAGACCGTTACGCAAGCGAATACCAAATCGGTAACGAACTGTTCAGCGATGAATACCAGTTAGATCGTTTAACCAAAGAAGCCAGAATCGAACTGGGTTTAACCCAATTCTTAACCGCCGGCGAATTTGGTGCTTTCACTAACTGTTTCGAAAACTTAACCGGTATGACTGGTCTGCCAGGTCTGGCGACGCAACGTCTGATGGCGAACGGTTTCGGTTACGGCGGCGAAGGCGACTGGAAAACCTCTGCTATGGTTCGCATCATGAAAGTGATGGGCCAAGGCCGTACTGGTGGTACTTCATTCATGGAAGACTACACCTACAACTTCGGTACTACTGACCAAGTATTAGGTGCGCACATGTTAGAAGTGTGTCCATCTATTGCGGCTGCTAAGCCTCGTTTAGAAGTTCATCGCCACACCATCGGTGTGCGTTGTGACGTGCCACGTCTGCTGTTCACTGGTAAAGCTGGCCCAGCAATCAACGTATCGACTATCGATTTAGGCAACCGTTTCCGTATCATTCTGAACGAATTAGACACAGTAACACCGCCACAGGATACGCCTAACCTGCCAGTGGCTTCTGCACTGTGGGAACCACGTCCAAATCTGTCTGTTGCGGCAGCGGCTTGGATCCACGCAGGTGGCGCGCATCACTCGGCATACAGCCAAGCCATCACCACAGAGCAAATCACTGATTTCGCTGAAATGGCTGGTGTTGAGCTGGTCGTTATTGATGCTGATACTAAGATCCGTGATTTCAAAAATGATCTGCGCCAAAATTCCGTATATTACGGTTTAGCAAAAGGGTTATAATCCCTCGCAGTCCTAAAGCCGCCTTCGGGCGGCTTTTTATTTCTCGGTTTGAATCGATTTTCCAACGTGAGTTGTAGATATGTACCCAGAGTTTGATGGCATTATTTTCGATATGGACGGCACCTTGGTCGACAGCGGTCAACTGCATGAGCAGGCTTGGCGACAAACCCTAAATCACTTCGGGATCCCCGTCGATGCGCCGTTAATGCGTTCCTTAGCCGGCGTGCCTACCATCGGCACCTTGGAAATTCTCATTGCCCATTTTGGCGTGACGCCAAGCGCGAGCTGTGAAGAGATGAACGCCTATAAAGAAGCATTAGTGCGTGACACTATGCATTTGCATGTTAAACCTACTGCGCTTGCAGAATTTGCCAAACAAAACCACGGCAAGCGTCCAATGGCGGTAGGTACGGGCGCTTATACCGAAGAAGCCCATGAAATCCTAAAGCTCTGCGGGTTATTCGAGTTAATGGATTTTGTGGTGGGTGCCGATCAGGTGAATGCACCAAAACCTGCACCCGATACCTTTTTACGCTGCGCCGAGTTGATTGGCGTTGCACCAGAGCGTTGCATTGTGTTTGAAGATGCCAAGACCGGCATGCAGGCGGCCGAAGCGGCGGGAATGTTTGTGGTGGACGTGTTAGCCGAATTTGATATTAAGAACGATTATTTTCTAGGCGAATAAACCGTATACCGCTGTGGATTTTGCACCAATTTGGGACTCGATGTATTTACATTGTTACGATTTAGCGTAAGGTAATGGCACCAAATCGGATTAAAACCTCACGATTTCTGAGCCTTAACAAAATACTTGTTATCAATCGGCTGAAAGGTAGTATCATAACATTTGAAAGTAATGATGCTGTCCGATGATTGGATGTTGCATAGCTATTGAGATTTAAGAGGGAACTATGACAAGTCAGGCAAATAACCGTCCGCAAAATATCCATACATGGGTGGCCAGCGAACTGGGTTCACGCATTGTGGGTGGCTATTATGCCCCTGGTGAATATATCCCTAACGAAAATGCTATCTGTGAAGAGCTTGGTGTTTCCAGAACGTCTTTGCGTGAAGCATTTAAGGTATTAACAGCAAAGGGGTTAATTGAGTCTCGTCCAAAGCTGGGTACACGCATTCGTGAGCGTCGCCACTGGAATATGTTCGACCCCGTCATTCTTAACTGGTTCTCCCAATCTAAACCTTCACCGGAGTTCTACTCATCACTCTACGAAATCCGTGAAGTGTTTGAACCTGCAGCCGCAGAGCTTGCAGCGAAAAAACGCACACCTGAGCAATTAGCCGTGATAGCTGCCGCTTACGCCAGAATGGAGTCGGCCGAAATAGGCACCGATGAGGTATACACCTCAGATATCGATTTCCATATGGCGATTCTTGATGCGACCAATAACGAGTTTATGATTTCCTTAGGTGTGTCGATTCAATCGGCGCTGCTTGAAATCTTCCGCTTAAGTAGTACGATTCAGGATGATTTTATTAAGTCTCTTCCTGGCCACAAGGCGATTTACACTGCGATTGAAGCGGGTGATAGTGAGCGTGCTAAGGCAGAAATGTGCCAGCTGCTCGATACATCTCAAGATACGCTGCAAAAGAATATAGAGGCTAAGTAGGGCGCTTCTTTACCTTTAACGACAAGCTTTTTCGGTTGAATTCAAGAGACAAAAAAGGTGAACCTAGGTTCACCTTTTTGTTTTAGTCGCTCAATTACTGCGGCTCGACAATACCTTCAGACGTCATCTGGATGCGCTTGATGGTGCCATCTTCATTGTAGTGAAGTGGGTCGATGGCCACTGAGCGTCTGAATTCACCACCACCATCCTGCGAAGCGCCAGTGTGGTAAATAAAGTAGGACTTACCCTTAAATTCGATAATCGATTGGTGGTTAGTCGGCGAGTTACCCGCGACTTCGTTTAAGATCCCCTGATATTTCCAAGGGCCAGTGATACTGTCGCTGGTCGCATAGGCAATTTTTTCGGGGAAGCCTGAGGCGTATGAAAGATAATAGGTTTTATCTTTTTTATGTACCCACAGCGCTTCAGTAAAGTTAGGCAAATCGATGGCGTGGATTGGGCCATCCAGCTCAATCATATTGTCCTTTAATTTGGCGTAACGTGGCTTAGTGTTACCCCAGAACAGATAGGCCTGTTTGTCATCATCGATGAATACCGCAGGATCGATATCGTCCCAATCGATGTCGGTATCAGTGGTCATGTCATTGGTGATAATGGCTGTGCCACGGGCATCCTTAAAGGGACCTAATGGGCTGTCGGCGACCGCGACACCAATGGCAAAACCATTGATTTTGTTGTGGCGAGCAGTGACGTACCAGTAAAACTTACCATCTTTTTCAATAACATGGCTCGCCCATGCATCACCTTTGGCCCAGCTGAAATCTTTAACGTGTAACTTGCTGCCGTGGGCAGTCCAGTTAACCATGTCCTTAGAACTGAACACTAACCAATCGTGCATCTCAAAAAAGGTGCGATTGTCCTTGGCAACGTCGTGGCCAGTGTAAAGATAGACGGTATCTTGATGAACGATTGCCGCAGGATCAGCGGTAAAGACATCGGTAAATATCGGATTGGCAGCAAATGCTGCTGAATTGAAGGCTAAGCATAATCCCAAAAGTGCCTTTTTCATATTTCCTCTATTGTTTTTTGATATTTTGGTATTATAGTAATACCAATACTTTTACGTTCAAGCAATGCTTAACGTTGTGAATGTCGCGACTTAATGTAAGCACTTGAATGTTTTGTCTACGTACACGGTGGCAAAAGGGGCTGAAATCACTTCGGCTCTGTAAAACGAAGGTGTCAAAATGAATAATAAAAAATTGAAAACACTTCGTTCGGCTAGTTGGTTTGGCAGCGATGATAAAAATGGTTTTATGTATCGTAGCTGGATGAAAAACCAAGGTATTCCCGATCACCATTTTCAAAATAAACCCGTTATCGGCATTTGTAATACTTGGTCTGAATTAACCCCTTGTAACGGTCATCTGCGTGAAATTGCCCAGCGTGTAAAAAATGGCATTCGCGAAGCGGGCGGTATTCCCGTCGAATTTCCTGTGTTCTCTAATGGTGAGTCTAATCTTCGCCCCAGCGCCATGCTAACCCGCAATCTCGCGGCCATGGATACCGAAGAAGCAATTCGCGGCAATCCTATCGATGGTGTGGTGCTGCTGGTGGGCTGTGATAAAACCACGCCAGCATTATTAATGGGGGCGGCGAGCTGTGATTTACCTACCATAGTTGTTACTGGCGGCCCAATGCTCAATGGTAAGCATAAGGGCAAGGACGTGGGTTCTGGCACCTTAGTGTGGGAACTTCACCAAGAGTATAAAGCGGGTAATATCAGCCTTGCGCAATTTATGGATGCCGAAGCCGATATGTCGCGCTCAACCGGCACCTGCAATACCATGGGCACGGCATCGACCATGGCCTGTATGGTTGAATCATTAGGCATGAGTTTGCCCCACAATGCCGCCATTCCTGCGGTGGACTCCAGACGTTACGTGCTTGCCCATTTATCGGGGATGCGGATTGTCGACATGGTCAATGATGACCTAACCCCAAGCAAAATTCTCACCCGAGATGCCTTTATTAATGCGATTAAAGTCAACGCGGCGATTGGCGGCTCTACCAATGCGGTGATCCATTTAAAGGCCATTGCCGGTCGTATCGGCGTGGATTTACAGCTCGATGATTGGTCACATGGTTACGATGTGCCCACGCTGGTGAACCTTAAACCCTCTGGCCAATATTTGATGGAAGATTTTTACTACGCAGGCGGTTTACCGGCTGTACTAAAAGAACTCTTTAGCCATCAACTGTTGAATCCAAGCACCTTAACTGTCAATGGCCACACCCTGTTTAGTAACGTTAAAGACGCGCCTTGCTATAACGAGGATGTCATCAAATCTGTTGCATCACCTTTGGTTGAGCAGGGGGGTATTCGTGTGCTTCGCGGTAATCTCGCGCCACGTGGCGCCGTGATTAAGCCGTCTGCTGCCAGTCCCCACTTAATGAAACACCGCGGCAAAGCTGTCGTATTTGAAAGTTTTGCTGATTACACCGCCCGCATTAATGATCCCGATTTAGAAATTGATGAAAGTAGCATTATGGTGCTGAAAAACTGTGGCCCTAAGGGATATCCGGGGATGGCCGAGGTCGGCAATATGGGGCTGCCACCAAAGCTTCTGAAAAAGGGCGTTAAAGATATGGTGCGAATTAGCGATGCGCGCATGAGCGGCACCGCATTTGGCACAGTCGTGCTGCATGTAGCACCCGAGGCGCAGGATTTAGGACCGTTAGCGGCGGTGCAAAATGGCGACATGATTTTGCTCGATACCTTCGCGGGTGTACTGCAATTGGACGTGAGTGAAACCGAGTTGGCTCAACGTTTAGCCAAGCTCGAAGCGGTAAAACAAATCCCCGTGGGCAGTGGTTACTTATCACTTTTCAAGGAGAGAGTGCTACAAGCGGATGAAGGGTGCGATTTTGATTTTCTAGTGGGCTGTCGCGGAGCAGATATTCCTGCACATTCCCATTAAATCTCAATACGTTTTCTTTTATAATGAAACCCATTAATTATTTTTCATAGGTTGAGTTATGAAGTTGACTAATCAATACCCGAGTTTACAAGGCAAAACCATTTTCATCAGTGGTGGTGGCACGGGTATTGGGGCCTGCATGGTGCGGGCCTTTATCGAGCAAGGAGCCAAAGTCGCCTTCGTTGACATTCTGATGGAAGAATCAGCGCAACTGGTTAGTGACTTAACTCAAATACACGGCGATGGTTGCGTTAAGTTTTATCCCTGTAATTTAGTGGATATCGCAGCGCTAAAATTTGTGGTAGCGCAGGTAGAGCAAGATGTTGGCAGTATTTCAGTACTGATTAACAACGCCGCGTGCGATCAACGCCACACTATTGATGAAGTCACGTCTGAATATTGGGATCAGTGCATCAATACCAATTTGAAGCACTATTTCTTTGCCGTACAGGCGGTAAGACCGCAGATGCAAAAACTCGGTGGTGGCTCTGTTATCAATATGGGCTCCATGAGTTGGCACAATCGCCAGGGCGGCATGCCAGGTTATACCGCCTCAAAAGCGGGTGCTATGGGCTTAACCCGAGGTTTGGCCTCAGATCTTGGCAAAGACAAAATTCGGATCAATACCCTAACGCCAGGTTGGGTGATGACCAAACGACAATTGACCCATTGGGTCGATCAGGATACGGCTAAACATATCGAGCATAATCAATGCATTAAAGAATATGTTATGCCAGAAGATATTGCTGCGATGGCCTTATTCCTCGCGGCGGATGACAGCAGGCTCTGCACGGCACAAAACTTTATTGTGGATGGAGGTTGGATTTAACCCTCCCAATAAAGCAAATCCTTTCATAGGGAAGGTGAGTGCAGAGCCAATATTAATAAAAGGTGAAAGCACTCATTATGCAACTTTCCGTCTCTATCCAAACCCTAGAAAATTCTGCCTTTCCGGCTCCATTGCAGTTAGTGACATTAACCAACAGTCACGGCCTTGAGGTGAAATTGTCGACCTTTGGTGCCAGCATTTGGGCGGTGAATTTACACGGCAAAGAAGCCACCCCCATCCCATTAAGCGTTGGCTACCAGAATATCGAAGACTGGGCGACTAACCCTTATTATTTCGGAATTACCGCGGGCCGCGTGGCCAACCGTATCGGTAAAGCCGAGTTTCCACTTGCGGGTAACACCATCAAGTTATTAGCGAACGAGCGTAACAACCAGCTTCACGGCGGTCCAAAGGGCTTAAGCCATTGCAACTGGGACGTTGGAACTATTCAAGATGACAATAGCGTTGCGGCCATTTTCTCTATCACAAGCCCAGATGGCGACCAAGGTTTTCCAGGTAACTTAGCGATTGAGCTTGAGTACCGCTTAACCGAAGCCAACGAGCTTATTCTGACTTACAACGCAACGAGCGATAAAACTACGCCCGTGTGTTTAACCAACCACGCTTACTGGAACTTAGCCTCAAGCAAGGCCGATGGCATTGTGGGTCATGATTTACACATTCAAGCCAGCAATATTCTGGCCTTAGATGCCGAGCAAATTCCAACGGGTGAGCTCACTAAGGTCGATAATGGCCCATTCGATTTCCAACAGACTAAGTCTATTGGCCGCGACATTAAGGCGCTGGATAACGGTTACGATCATTTCTTTGTGATGGACAGAGACACTGCGGGCCCAAGTCTGCAGACCATCGCGGTACTAACCGATCCTGTGTCTGGCCGTGCAATGGAAATCAGCACCACAGAATTAGGCGTGCAGTTTTACAGCGGTAACTTCCTAGATGGAACCCATCAAGATGCCCAGGGTAATCAGGTTAACAAGTACCACGGTTTATGTTTAGAAACCCATGGTTACCCAAATGCGGTGAATGTCAGTCATTTCCCGAGCGTGATGCTCGAGCCAAATGCTAAGTACACCCAAGTGACGGTCCACAGCTTTAAAAACCTCTAAGGCGAGAGTTCAATATTTAACACACTGACACAGAGATTGACCCTGTCTTACAGGGTCTGGGGACCTCTGTAACCTACAATAAAAGGGAAATAATAATGAAAAATTATAAATTAGTTTCTGCATTTGGATTATGGGCTGTTGGCGCAAGCTGTGCGTACGCGACGACAGTGGGCTTTTCACAGGTGGGTTCTGAAAGTGGCTGGCGTACCACCTTTAGCGAGGCGGTAAAGGCCGAAGCGAAACAACGTGGTATCGATTTGAAATTCTCCGATGCCCAGCAAAAACAAGAAAACCAAATTAAAGCGGTTCGTAGCTTTATCGCCCAAGGTGTGGATGCCATCATCATCGCGCCTGTGGTTGAAACTGGCTGGAAGCCAGTGCTGAAAGAAGCTAAACGCGCCAAAATCCCAGTGGTGATTGTTGACCGTAACATCAAGGTCGATGATGACTCATTATTCTTAACCCGTATCGCCTCTGACTTTACCGAAGAAGGCCGCAAAATTGGTAAATGGCTGATGGATACGACCCAAGGCACCTGTGATATTGCAGAGCTGCAAGGCACAGTGGGCGCGACGGCAGCCATCGATCGCGCCACAGGTTTTAACGAAGTGATCGCCAATTACCCAAATGCCAAAATCGTTCGTAGCCAAACCGGTGAATTTACCCGCGCTAAGGGTAAAGAAGTGATGGAAGGTTTCCTGAAGGCTCAAAATGGTCAACCACTGTGCGCCGTATGGTCACATAACGATGAAATGGCACTCGGCGCGGTACAAGCCATTAAAGAAGCCGGTCTTAAGCCAGGTAAAGATATCCTGATCGTGTCAGTTGATGGTGTACCTGATTACTTCAAAGCCATGGCAGATGGCGATGTGAACGCGACCGTAGAACTGAGCCCATACCTAGGTGGCCCTGCGTTTGATGCAATAGATGCGTATCTTAAAGGCAACAAAGATCAGCCTAAGCTCATCAGCACCACGGGTGATGTCTACACGCAAGAAACTGCAGCCGCCGAATACGAAAAACGTCGTCAGCAATAATTGAGTTCGTAGTTTCTTGGGAGTCGCTCTATGAGCCTTATCTTAGAACTCAAGCAAATCAGTAAGCTCTATCCTGGCGTTAAGGCGCTTGAGGATGTGAGCTTACGCCTATTTGCTGGGGAAGTTCACGCCCTGTTGGGCGAAAACGGTGCGGGTAAATCCACACTGGTCAAAGTGATGACGGGCGCCCAGTCAAAAGACATGGGCGATATCCTGTTCCTTGGACAAAAACAGCATTTCGACACGCCAATGGATGCGCAAAAGGCGGGGATCAGTACCGTATACCAGGAGGTGAACCTCGTTCCAAACCTGACTGTTGCTCAAAACCTGTTCCTCGGCCATGAGCCGCGTCGTTTGGGATTAATCCACTTTAAGAAAATGTACTCAGATGCACGCGCGGTATTGACCCAGTTTAAACTGGATATCGATGTCACCGCGCCGCTGTCGGACTTCTCCATTGCCGTGCAGCAACTGATTGCGATTGCCCGCGGTGTGGCCATGTCTGCCAAGGTATTGGTGCTCGATGAGCCAACGGCGAGTTTAGATGCCAAGGAAGTCCAAGTTCTATTTGGCATTTTAAATCAGCTTAAGGCCAAGGGCGTTGCCATTGTCTTTATTACCCATTTTCTCGATCAGGTTTACCAAATTAGTGACCGCATTACCGTGCTGCGTAACGGTCGCTTTATTGGCGAATACTTAACCGCCGAGCTGCCACAACCTAAGCTGATTGAAGCTATGCTGGGCCGCTCACTGCAGGAACAGTTAGTCGAGAAGCAAGAAAAAGAGCAAACCGTGGCAAGCGCCGAAGCCGTGCTGTTATCCCTTGAGGATGTGTCGGTGAAGGGCTCCATTCAAGCCATGAACCTCACAGTGCCTAAGGGGCAGGCGGTTGGTTTGGCGGGGCTTTTAGGCTCGGGTCGAAGCGAAGTCTGTAATGCGGTTTTTGGTTTAGATTTAGTTGATAGTGGCAGTATTCACCTTGCGGGTAAAAAGCTGAACCTGTCGCAACCCGTGGATGCCATCAGTGCTGGTATTGCCCTGTGCCCAGAAGATCGCAAGATTGACGGCATCATTGGCCCCTTATCCATCCGTGAAAATATCATCCTCGCGCTACAGGCGCGTGTCGGTTGGTGGCGCTATTTATCAAAAGCTCGTCAGCAGGAAATTGCCCAGTTCTTTATTGATAAATTACAAATCGCGACCCCAGATGCCGACAAGCCAATTGAGCAACTAAGTGGCGGCAACCAGCAAAAGGTGATCCTTGCCCGTTGGTTAGCTATTGAGCCCATCCTGTTGGTACTCGATGAGCCAACACGTGGTATTGATATCGGTGCCCACGCTGAAATTATCAAACTTATCAGAACCCTGTGTGATGACGGTATGTCGCTGCTGGTGGCATCGTCTGAGCTTGATGAACTCGTTGCCTTTGCGAATAAGGTGGTGGTACTTCGTGACAGATACGCAGTACGAGAATTGTCAGGTGCTGAACTGACTTCGCAACACGTTATGCAAGCAATTGCGGAGGGATAAATGAAAAGTTCAGCTGATACATTTTCAACAGAACCTATGTCACCCGAGCTGATGGCAACGGCACAAAAGCCTCGAGTGGAGGAAAGCCAAAAGGCTATGAACCAAGAAAAAAATGATCGTTATCAAGCGGGTAAGTCCAAGTCGATTGGCCGTTACCTGTGGCCATTATTGGCGTTAAGCTTGCTGTTATTAACCAACCTGTTTATCGATAGTCATTTTTTTAATATTACCTATCAGGACGACAGATTCTACGGCTCACTGATTGATATCTTAAACCGCAGCGCCCCCGTAGCACTGCTGGCAATTGGTATGAGTCTTGTGATCGCCACCGGCGGTATTGACCTGTCGGTTGGCGCCGTGATGGCGATTTCTGGCGCCGTGTGTGCCAACCTGTTGCTCGTGCCCGATATGAACCTGTTTACCGTGATTGCGGCGGGGCTTTGTGTGGGTCTGATTGCAGGTTGTATTAATGGTGGTCTTGTCAGTTACCTTGGCATTCAGCCTATCGTGGCAACGTTGCTGCTGATGGTGGCGGGTCGCGGTGTGGCGCAGCTTATCAACCAAGGACAGATCATTACCTTCCAAAACCCTGGCTTTGCGGCCATTGGGGTAGGTAAGTTCCTTGGTCTGCCAATGCCTGTGTGGATTGTGATTGGTATGCTTGCCTTAACGCAGTTACTGATGCGTAAAACAGCCTTGGGACTTTTCATCGAGGCTGTGGGTTGTAACGCTAAGGCGAGTCGCTACTTAGGCATCAACGATAAGTCCATTAAGTTGTTCGCCTATGCGATTGCAGGTCTTTGTGCTGCGTTAGCGGGCATGATCAGCACAGCGGACATTCAAGGCTCAGACGCTAACAACGCGGGTCTATGGCTTGAGCTCGATGCGGTACTGGCGGTGGTGATTGGCGGCGCGGCATTAACGGGCGGTCGTTTCTCACTGTTACTCTCGGTCGTTGGCGCGCTGATTATCCAAACGCTGGCAACAACGATTATCGTCAGTGGCTTACCGGCCAAGTTTAATCTGCTGATTAAAGCGATCGTTATCCTGACCGTACTGCTGTTGCAATCGGATAAATTCAGAGCCCAATTGTCGACGCTCTTCAAATCAAAGACTGCAGTTGGAGATAAAAAATGATGTCTAAACGTTTTATCCCACTGTGGATCACAGCGTCTTTGCTGGTGACTATGTTCCTCGTGGGCACCTTTCAGTTTGAAGGGTTTGCCAGTGCCCGCGTGGTAACTAACCTGTTACGTGACAATGCCTTTTTGCTGATCACAGCCTTAGGCATGACGCTGGTGATTATCTCCGGCGGTATCGATTTGTCCGTGGGCTCGGTTATCGCCTTAAGTGGTGTTGCGACTAGCTTGCTTATCACTGAATATGAATGGCATCCGCTGCTAGCCTTTGCGGTGATCCTGCCTCTTGGTACGCTGTTTGGCGCGCTGATGGGCACCATTATCCATGTGTACAAGTTGCAGCCATTTATTGTGACCCTTGCGGGGATGTTCCTTGCCCGCGGCCTGGCAACCACCTTAAGTGAAGAGTCGATTGCTATCGATCATCCGTTCTACGATGCGGTTGCCGAGGTGAGCATTAGTCTGCCAGGTAATGGTGCGCTGGATTTAAGTTCACTGATCTTTATCCTGTTCTTCGCCATTATCGCCATTGTGATGCATTACACCCGTTTTGGTACCAATGTGTATGCCATCGGTGGCAATAAGCAATCTGCGGAGTTGATGGGGATTTCTATCGTCAGAACCACCATCAGCATCTATGCGATCAGCAGCTTTTTAGCGACACTCGCAGGTATCGTATTTACCTTCTACACCTTCTCAGGTTATGCGCTGGGCGCGATTGGTGTAGAGCTCGATGCGATTGCCGCCGTCGTGATTGGCGGCACGTTACTCACGGGTGGCAGCGGTTTTGTGCTAGGCACCGTACTTGGGGTGATTTTAATGGGGGTTATCCAGACTTACATTACCTTCGATGGCACCCTAAGCAGCTGGTGGACGAAGATCGTGATTGGACTATTACTTTTCTTCTTCATCGTTTTACAAAAATTGTTAAATGGACGCAAAGCAAACCATGGATGATCGTAAACCATATTCTCAGGTATTAAAGCTACTGCCGATGGTGAGTGTGTTATTGGGTCTGAGTGTTGCAGGCACCGCAAATGCGGTTCCAGTACTCGAAATCAGTCAGGCTAAAACGCACACTACCGCCATCGTGAACACAGTGAACGCAAACGAGCCGTTTATCGAAAGAAGGGCGGATCCTTGGGTTATTCAGGATGATGATGGCAGCTACTACTTTATTGCCTCAGTACCTGAATTTGACCGTATCGAACTGCGCCATGCCAAAACCATTGCAGGTTTAGCGGAAGCGATGCCTAAAAACCTCTGGTTCAAGCATGAAACGGGACCGATGAGTATCGATATTTGGGCACCTGAGATGCACAAAATCGATGGTCGCTGGTATATCTACTATGCCGCCAGCAATAAGGACGTGCGCTTCCATAACCGCATGTTCGTATTAGGTCTCGAAGGTGATGACCCTATGACGGGAGAGTGGAAGGAACTGGGCAAAATTCAATCGGCGCGGGATGCATTTTCCCTCGATGCGACCAGTTTTAGCCATAAGGGTGAACGTTACTTTATTTGGGCGCAGCAGGATAAAGCCAAAAGCTACAACACCGGGCTAGTGATTGCTAAAATGGTGTCGCCGACCCATATGTCTGATAAAGAAACCATTATTAGCGAGCCTTTGCTGGATTGGGAGCGTTTGGGCTTTAAGGTCAATGAAGGCGCTGCGGTATTAGTGAAAAACGGTAAAGTGTTTGTCACTTATTCGGCCAGTGCCACCGATGACCGCTATGCCATGGGGCTGTTATGGGCCGATGAAAATGCCGATTTACTCGATCCCAAAAGCTGGCATAAGTCACCTAAACCGATTTTTACCACGGATGAAAATCTACTGCGTTTTGGCCCAGGCCATAACAGCTTTGTGCTCGCCGAAGACGGTAAAACCGAGTTGATGTTCTATCACGCCCGTAATTACCTCAAACTTCAGGGAACCCCGTTAACCGACGGAAATCGCCATACTTATTACCGCGCGATTTCATGGTCGGAGGATGGCTTCCCCGTATTCGGTAATGAGATGAGTGATGCACAGACACTTGAGGCGGTTTCGCAGTAAGTTTAATTAACTAAATGAAAAAAAAGAGGCAGCAACTATTAGGGTCGCTGCCTTTTTATTAACTAAGGCAATTTTATCGTGGTTTTAATGCCATAAATGGCACGGCGTTAAAACAGGGAGGCTAATTGCTCAGCAACTCATGCATTGGCTTAAGCTTCTGCTTTGAGTGTGATTTTATTTGTAATACAATTAGCCTAATGCCAATAACAATCACCAATAACAATCAGGTTGAACGATGACGACTGCAACAAACAGCCCTTTAGTTGAGCAACGTGCCGATCCCTTCGTGTACAAACACACCGATGGCTATTACTACTTTACCGGCTCTGTACCGACCTATGACCGTATCGAACTGCGTAAATCAAAAACCTTAGACGGTTTAAAAGATGCCCAGACATTCGATGTGTGGTTTAAACATGAAAGTGGCCCAATGAGCCGCCATGTGTGGGCGCCGGAAATCCATTACCTCGATGGCAAATGGTATATCTACTTTGCCGCCAGTGAAGAAGAAAACATTTGGGCTTTGCGTCCTTATGTGCTTGAGTGCCAAGGCCAAGATCCATTAAATGATGAATGGATTGAGTTGGGTATGATGCAGGCCGCCGACGGCGATATGAAATCCTTTATCGATTTCTCTTTAGATGCGACCATTTTCGAGAGTAACGGCAAACGTTATTTCTGCTGGGCAGAAAAAACCGGTGGCCAGTTCGCCGCATCTAACCTGTATTTGGCGGAGATGGAATCACCTATCAAGCTGAAAACCACCCAGTTTATGCTGACCACGCCCGATTACGATTGGGAACGTGTCGACTTTTGGGTCAACGAAGGTCCGGCGGTGATCAAAAACAACGGCAAAATCTTCATTACCTTCTCGGCAAGTGCCACAGGCGCCTGCTATTGCATGGGTTATATGGAAGCCGATGAGAATGCCGATCTGTTAGATCGCAACTCGTGGAAGAAAACCCGTCAGCCTGTACTTGGCACCGATGTTGAGAAGAAAATCTTCGGTCCTGGTCATAATAGCTTTACGGTGGCAGAAGATGGTGTGACGCCAATCTGTGTCTACCATGCCCGCGACTACGAGCATGCGGTAGGCGACCCAGCAGTAGTACCCAAAACCGACACCCGTCCGCTGGAGGCCATCGTTGCCGATCCGCTATACGATCCCAATCGTCATGCCCGTATGTTGGAAGTGAAATTCGATGCTGAAGGTCGACCTCTGTTTGAGCTGTATTAATTACATGTTCACAGTGGGCTTTGACTACTAGCTTCTGTAACCGTTAAGTATCACCAATTAAAAAACGGTCTCTATCAGGAGACCGTTTTTTTGTTTAAGCCTTGCGCGTAAAACGCAAAGTACAATGCAAACCCCTCCATATCCTGCTAGATTTAAAGCTAATTTGTCGCGATATTCAGTTGTGTATCAATGACTTCACACCCTGCTAGTCCGCATTGTTAGCCGCGACAACTTTGACATTTGCCTATTGTTTAAAATGGACTTTTAACCATGCCATCGAATGAGAAGTTACTCCAAGTTATCAACATTCAAACGGAATTGGCCAAATTAGGCTTAGATTTAGGTGCGGTGATGCAATTTACTGTCGAGCAGGTATTACCCCTGATTGATGCCGATGGCGCCGTGATTGAATTAGCCGAAAAGGGCGATATGGTTTATCGCGCCGCTTCGGGGATTGCCGAAGATAAATTGGGTTTACGGTTAAAAATGGATTCCAGTCTATCTGGCCGCTGTGTGAGTACCGGGGAGGTATTAACCTGTGCGGATAGTGAGATAGACCCTAGGGTTGACATCAATGCCTGTCGGCAAATTGGTCTGCGTTCTATGTTGGTGGTGCCGCTGAAACATTTAGGCACGACAGTGGGCGTGCTTAAGGCCATGTCTACTCGGGTGAATAAGTTTAGCGAACCAGAGCTGCAACTCCTTAATATGATAACCGAAATGGTGGCGGCGATTATGTTCCTGTCCGAGCGTTATGATCGGGATGCACTGTTTATCAAGGCGACTCAGGATGGATTAACAGGGCTTGCGAATAAAGCCTTCTTTATGGACAGATTACGCAGCACGTTAACTCAAAAACAAGCAATTAATCAGTCCATAGCCATTGTGATTTGCGATATGGATGGACTCAAACAAATTAATGACAATCTGGGGCACAGGGTAGGTGATGCGGCGATTCAGGAGTTTGCCAATCGGATGCGTCTTGTCACGACCGATAAGGATCTGATTGCGCGTTTAGGGGGCGATGAATTCGGTATTATCTCTCCAATTAAGCAGAACCAGGACATTGATGATTTAGTGACTCGATTGCAAGCCGAATTGTTGCTGCCCTTGTTGTTCGAATCTAATCCCGTGCAACTAAAAGCGAGTATCGGTTTTTCAATTACCCCAGCGGAGGGAATTGAAATTGATCATTTACTCGATCTTGCCGACAAGCGAATGTATAGCGTAAAACGCGCTCGTTATGCAGCCAAAATGAAGTAGCTTCGATTGAAACATGCAATAAATGCTAACTGTGATACAGCCCCAAACATGTAAAAGGGTGATCAAATTCAATTTGTTCACCCTTTTAATTGGCTGATTAGTGCTAGATGAATAAGTTGTATAAGGCTTTAATGAGTTAGCTAAGCTGCCTAATTTAGTACATAACTGCGTTGAGAAGTGGCCATTATTGTCCAATTATCCCTGTAAAGATCCCTAAAATGTTGTAGAACTTTGTGCTGTCAGTATTTAGCTCTCTGAATTAATGTCATTTTTGTGGCAAATACACTGGATTTTCTGTGTTAAGTCCTTGCTTAACATATTGGGTAATATCGTCGGCTAACACTTCATCGAGATTGGCCTCTAGCCCATTGAGTGCACGGGTGACAATGTCCGTCGAACTGCTTTTAGGTATATCGAAATCGCGGGTTAAATCCGTATCAACATAGCCCATATGTAGCGCAAGCACCTGAGTTCCCTGTGCAGACAACTCATGTCGCAGAGAATTGGTTAGCGACCATGCCGCTGATTTACTCGCGGCATAGGCCGCAAGATTGCCGTCATTGACCCAAGAGGCGACGGATAATACGTTGATGATGGCACCCCCCCCATTTTGTTTTAGGATGGGAGCAAAGGCTTTACACATGTGCAGCACACCATAAAAATTGGTTTCGAAAATGCGCCGTGAAACTTCTACACTGTCCTCAAGGAGAAATCCCCCCGGTTGAGCAATCCCCGCATTATTAATGATTAAGGTGGCATCTAAGGCCTGTGCAGCCGCTTGATTCACTTGGTCAACATGGGTGACATCCAATGGAATTGGATAAACATTTGCAAGGTTTACCCTTGATGGATCACGTACCGCTGCGTAGACCTTTTTAGCGCCTCGCTTGAGTAACGCTTGGGTAAACGCAAGCCCGATACCGCGATTCGCCCCTGTCACTAGTGCAACTGAATTTCTAATGTCCATGTCAAATACCTTATGTCGTCAATGATTACCGCAGATTATCTGTATGACTCGATGGATTCGGCTCTTACATGATTCAGGGCGGTGTCGGTCTCGCTGTTTTTATCGTTAAAGTATGTGCAGTAAGTCCGGTATTTTCCGCTTTTACATGGCATGGTTTGCTACCAAAAAGTGATAACAAAGCCGCAATCATTAAATCAGTGCCATACGCTAATCAATGCAAGTACTCGCTAAGCCATGTTTTTGCCTTGGGAAAAGTTCTCGATATTGCTTACTAAGACGTAGGTCTTTTTGCGCTTCGCCCATGACGTGACGTGATGGTGTGACGATTTAGCACGCTAAAGTGATAGGAATGAGGTGATAGGAATGGGGTTAGTGGGATACAAAGCGTATAGCTAGAGAATGTGATAGCCAGTCAATAGCCGAATTTAGCGGCTATTAACTGGCATTTAATAACCTTACTCAGGCCTTAGTAATCTTACCCCGTATAAGCCCCCGGCAATGGAGCCGGGTTTAGCGACAAATTTGACGGTAAAGGACACTGCCGGATCTGCTAGCAGTTCTGCAGGAATAGGGTAGTCAAGGGTATAAAAAACAGGACCTTTTCCTTCCGCTAAACTGACTTCAGCAAGGCGTTTTTCATTGATCAAGATATCGAAATGGCGACCCGCATCGAGACCAAAATAAGTCAGTTGCAGCACCGGATTTTGTACACCCTTGGCATTCAGTTGATAGCTGAACCAATCGTGGGCGTGGCGCCAGTGGCGGATGCCATTAAGGCCTGCTTCACTTTTTGATGCCTTAAAGAAATGATCCGATTCGGGTTGCTGCTCACCTGGTGTCACTAAATCTAAGGTCTGAGCCGCTATCTTGGCTTCTTGCTGTGCCTTTAGAGCTAACGCCTGTTGTTTTTGTTGCCATTCATTGGGTGCGCTTTGGCCAAAATACAGGGTGTAGCGGCTATCATGCAGACGAAAGAACGGGATAAGCTCTATGGGCTTTGCCTGATTGGTGGAAGCTTTACCCGTGGTAAATTGCAACTGACTAACAGGAATGCGGCGAATGTCTTTTAAGAAGCTAGTGCCATCGCTAATAAAGACTGGTGCCTGGGTGGGTTCGCACATTGGCCCGCTGGCAATGTGTCCCATACGGCTATCATCGCCAATAAAATTGAGCGTCTCATTAGCAATCGGTTGGGTTTTAGCCGCAAGCACGATTGGGCCGTAGAGCACCGAATAATAAGCGCTCTTGTCGGGGATTTGCTCAATGCTGATTTCCATCGGCAGTGTGATGGTTACTGCATCGCCTTTTTGCCAATGGCGTTTTAATGGAATGTATTGTCCCTGAGTCGCGGTGATATTTTGTTTTTCACCATTAATGGTGACGGTGACATCCCCCTTAGCCCAGCTTGGGTAGCGCAGGTTTAAGGTAAAGTCAGCCTCCTTATTGATGGTCATCTCAGCGCTGTTGGTATCGGGGAACAGGGTTTTTTGGGTGAGGGTGATACCCTTTGCCTTCCAATTCACTTCTGAATCCACAAACAGATTTACATAGAGATTATTGTTTTCCTCTGCATAAATCAGTTCGCCGTATTTGGCATGGTTTTCAATCCCTGAACCCACGCAGCACCACATGCTTTGCTGCGCATTTGAATAGACGCGGTAATGATCTGGGCGCATCGGGGTGAAATACACCAGACCGCCTGTTTGCGGATGCTGGGATGAAAGAATATGGTTGTAGAGCGCGCGCTCGTAGTAGTCGATATAGCTTAAATCACGTTTTTTTTCATACAGTAGCTTTGAGAGTTTCAGCATATTGTAGGTGTTACAGGTCTCAGGGCCTTCCACCGAGTCGAGCATACTGCTGAAATCTTCACTGGGGTGAAAATGCTCGCGCACACTGTTACCGCCAATCGATACTGTGCGTTGCTGCACGACCTGCTGCCAGAAGTAATCGGCACTGTCTAACCAGTCTTTGTTGTTACTTAGCTCAGCAATGCGTGCCACTCCCACAATTTTGGGGATTTGGGTGTTTGCATGAAGGCCGGTGAGTTTATCTTGATGCTGCAGTAGCGGTTGTAGCAGGCTCTGATCCGTATAGCGTTTTGCAAGGCTTAGGTATTTATTCTGCCCAGTGATAGCAAAGACATCCGCTAGGGTTTCATTTAAGCCGCCGTATTCGGTGCGTAGCATGAGTTGCAGCTGCTCATCGCTTAGCCCTTTGCTTAAGTGCAGCATCCAGTCGGCAAACTTAATTAACATTTTCTTCGCGGTTGGGTTTTGACTGTAAAGATAGGCATCCCTTAGGCCGGCAAATACCTTGTGAACATTGTACCAAGGCACCCAAGCTTGGTTGAGGGTAAAGAGATCGGCTTCGATTTTACCTTGCTGGATTTGTTGCCACAGCTTGGCACCATTGGGCACGCCGCCAAGATAACCATTACCGTGGGCCTGCTGACATTTATTTAGTTCTTCAACCATATAGTTGAGGCGTTCGAGCACGGCCTTATCACCCGTTGAGGCGTACATCAATGCTAATGCTGACAGATAGTGGCCGCCAATATGACCGTCAAGGCCGGTATTTTCCCAGTTAGGGTAATTTTCGGCATCCGTCGCGATTCCCGCTTCTTTACGATAGGGGGCAAGTAGACGCTCGGGGTCCATCGACATGATGTAGCTTAAGTCCGTTTGCTGCGCGTGCAGAAAGGGACCATTGGTGAGGCGCACATCATTTAAGGGGATGGGGGTTATATTGGCAAAGGCCAATGGAGTGGCGAGGCAAAGGCCAAGCAATAGGGCGGTTCTCATGTTAGCTCCCTTGATTTTGTCTTTGTTTTTAATGAGCAGAGCGGCGTACAGCGTCATCGCCAAACGTATAAAACCTTTCTATAAAAAAGCCCCTCGCAAGGGGCTTTGTGACGCTTATTCAGTGAGTAAAGAGCGTAAACGAATTAACTATGCTGATGCCTGAGCGACGTCTGATGACTTCAGGTTATGACGTGAAGACGACTCATTGTGGTGCTCTTGGTCTGGCAATGACTGTTTGATTTCTTCGTAAACGCGGTCAGAAATCTTGTATTTGAACATCAGTAATCCCATCAGGGCGTGGAAGGCACCAGGGATGATGGTCAGCATTAACGAAATACCGGTCAGTGCGAATGCAGTTTGGGTTTCACCTGGTTGATAGTTGAAGTAGGTGAGTAACATACCGACCACAAAACCTGCCGCGCCCATGCCTGCTTTTTGCGCGAATGAAATGCCGCCAAAGGCCAGACCCGATACGCGGTGGCCAGTTTTCACTGTGCCATAATCCACAGATTCTGAAATCACAGACCAGAAGATAGGCGCATGTAAATCCACTACGAATGAAATGGCGAAGTAGAGTACAAAGGCCAGCATAATGTCGCCAGGTTGAACGGCGAAGAACATGATGACACTTAAAATACCCACAGCGATTTGGCTGTAGCGGAATAGCTTAAGTTTGCAGTACCGCTTAGTGATCCAAGTCGATGCCACCATGGCTAAAATAGCCGCGCCTACACCAGTTGAGAGAAATGCCGACAGCATCTTGGCATTGCCGCCCAGGTAATAAGTCGCATAATAAGCGGCCACCGAACCACGGATAACATAACCAATGGTGCCGATAACGCAGATGGCGGTTAGGATTAACCATTGATCGTTTTTAAACAGTAAACGTAATTGCATGCCAATAGGTTTAGTCTCAACTTTATAGGCAACACGTTCTTTAGTGGTAAAGAAGCAGAACAGGAATAACAGGGTCGCCATCAGCGCCATCACACCCATGGCCTTTTGGTAACCCGCGGCAATGTTCTCACCGCCCCAAGCCGATGCCAGAATAGGTACGATAATAGTCACTAGGAAGGCGGCAATTTTAGCGAAGAATAACCGGTAACCGTTGGCCGACAGACGCTCTTTAGGGCAATCGGTGATGACACTAATGATGGAAATGTAAGGAATGGTCACCGTGGTGAAAATAATGGTCACCAGAATATAGGTCGAATAGGCCCAAATCAGTTTGGCGTTGTAATCCCAATCAGGGGTTGAAAAAGTTAAGAAGACTGAAATGCCAAAGGGAATGGCCATGATTAGGAAATAGGGTCTGTATCTGCCCCAGCGGGTGGTGACTTTATCGTTGATGATACCCATTAACGGGTCGGTAATCGCATCAATCAAACGCACCAGTAGGAATAATATCCCGACGTCGGCGGGTTTCAGGCCAAAAATGTCGGTGTAGAAGAAGGTTATGATTAACATCATTGAAGAAATTACGACGTTAACGGCCATGTCCCCGGAACCGTAACCGATTTTTTCAATGACTGATAATTTGTGAGAACTCATCAGGAATCCTTATTATATTTTTTATTAAACAGCGAGTTATGTTTTCGATAGCGTAGTTAACATCACGCTATTCTAACTCATTTCGCGCTGTTAATTTTCTCGCATTGGATTGTTACTTAGTTTTCTTGATAGTATGATAATCCAATTCATCATACAATAGCATAAAAGTTCCATTAATAAACGGTATTTTGAATCATTAAGGAGTATTGATGCCTTCTCTGCCTACGCCCTCAAAAACACGCCTTACTCGTCAATTAACATGGCTTAGCGTCGCACTGTTTGGCCTTGTTGGTGCAACAAGCCAGGTGACGGCCAGACAGGTCGATATTCACGACCCTGTAATGGCAAAGGAAAAGGGGCAATATTATCTCTTCAGTACCGGTCCTGGCATTACTTATTACGCTTCAAAAGACAAAATCCATTGGGAATTAGCAGGCCGCGTGTTCGATACCGAGCCAACGTGGGCAAGAGATGTGGCACCTGGTTTTAACGGCCATTTATGGGCGCCGGATATAATCGAGCACGATGGTCTCTTCTACCTTTATTACTCAGTCTCCGCCTTCGGCAAAAATACCTCCGCTATTGGTGTGACGGTTAACAAAACGCTAGATAAAACCTCAAAAGATTACCAGTGGACAGACAAAGGCATCCTGCTGCAATCGGTACCCAACCGTGATGCTTGGAATGCCATTGACCCAAATATCATTGTCGATGAAAAGGGCACGCCTTGGATGAGCTTTGGTTCCTTCTGGCAGGGGCTAAAACTGGTCAAACTCAACCCCGATTTCATCTCTATTGCTCAGCCAGAAGAGTGGCACACTCTGGCAAAATTAGAACGTCCTGCATTACTGGCTGAAACTGAGCCTGGACCTGGGGAGATTGAAGCGCCATTTATCTACAAGAAAGATGACTATTACTACCTATTTGTTTCCTACGGCTTATGTTGCCGTGGCGATGACAGTACCTATCACTTAGCCGTTGGCCGTGCAAAAGAGGTCACTGGACCTTACCTTGATAAAGAAGGAAAAGACATGGCGCAGGGCGGGGGTTCAATCCTACTAAAGGGCACTAAGGCGTGGCCAGGTCTTGGGCATAACAGCGTTTATGACTTCGACGGCAAAGACTACCTTGTGTTCCATGCCTATGAATCCTCGGACAACGGCTTGCAAAAACTCAAGATGGCGGAACTCACGTGGCGCCAAGGTTGGCCTGTGGTCGATCCTAAGGCGCTTGATACATACCAAAGTGTATTAGTTGAACCAGTAGGAAAAAAATAATAATGACACATTCTATTAATAAGTTGATGGCTGCGATGTCCCTTGCATTGGGACTTGGCGCGACCTGCTTGGGGGCAGGCAGTGCAATGGCAGCGCCAAGCGTGGATGGCAGTGTGAAAAATAACCGCATTACCGCTGACACCTTTGCTAACCCGTTATTTCGCAATGGTGCCGATCCTTGGCTTGAATACCATAACGGTAACTATTATCTGACGACCACCACCTGGACGTCGGAATTAGTGATGCGCAAGTCGCCAACCATTGCCGGTCTTGCCGATGCGCCAGCCCACAATATTTGGACCGGTGCCGATAAATCCAACTGCTGTAACTTCTGGGCGTTTGAGTTCCATCCGCTGCAAACGGCAGAGGGTTTACGCTGGTATGTGATTTATACCTCGGGCGTTGAAGAGAACTTCGATGGTCAACGTAACCACATTTTGGAGAGCGAAGGCAGCGATCCCATGGGGCCTTACAAGTTTAAGGGCACCCCGATGCCGGATCACTGGAACATTGACGGCAGCTACCTAGAGCACAAGGGCCAGCTATATTTCCTCTGGTCTGAATGGCACGGTAAAGATCAAGTTAACCTGATTGCGAAAATGGAAAACCCATGGACGCTGGTGGGTGAACACAAGGTGATCACTAAACCGATCCACGATTGGGAAAAATCGGGACTCAACGTGAACGAAGGCCCTGAAATTATTCAACGTGACGGTAGAACCTTCCTGGTTCACTCGGCAAGTTTCTGTAACACCGAAGATTACTCCTTAGCTGTGGTAGAGCTGACAGGCGATGATCCTATGGATCCTGCTGCATGGACTAAATTCGACAAGCCGTTTTTCAGCAAAGCTAACGGCGTTTATGGCCCAGGCCACCATGGCTTCTTTAAGTCACCCGATGGCAAAGAGGACTGGTTAATCTACCACGGTAATTCATCGGCATCGGACGGCTGTAGCGGTACCCGTTCAGCGCGTGCGCAGCCTTTCACTTGGGATGACAAAGGGTTACCGAAATTTGGTGAGCCAATGGCGGATAAAAAACAATTGCCAGTGCCAAGCGGCGAATTCGGCCCAATGACCACTAAGGTGGAAGGCGTTAAATATCGCATCGTTAGCCGTGAAGTCGACCAATGCTTAGTGACCAATGCGAAGGGCGAGGTGAGTGTCGGTAAGTGTGACGATGAAAATAGCCAATGGGTGATCGATCCTAGTAACGATGGACTCTACCGTTTTGCGAGTGCTGCACAGGGCACATTCTTAACTCAAGCCCAGTGTCAGGATGAATCATCCTCAGCACTGAGTACATCACCTTGGGTGGCATCACGTTGCCAACGTTGGTCTGTGGATTCAACCCGCGAAGGGTGGTTCCGTTTCGCTAACGATCGCTCGATTAACAATCTTCAATTGAAGAGCTGTAGCAAGAAGTCGGGTAGCGAAGTGGTTGCCGGTGAAAACCGCGTCAGCGAGTGTACCGATTGGCGTTTAGAGCCTGTGTCTAAGTTCGCTATTGTTAACGCCCACAGTGGCCGCGTAGCCACTGCCGAGCAATGTAAGACGAAGGCTAATGTCAACGTAGCGCAATTTGAATATACGGGTGATGCCTGTCAGCAATGGCAAGCCAAACCGACATCCGACGGTTTTTACCGCCTACAATCGATGCAATTATCAAGCAAATCAGTGCCTCAGTGTCTTGTGACCAATGAAGGCAATCTGCAGCTTGGTGGCTGTAACGAGATGGACAGTGAGTTTCGCAACGAATTAATGCCAAATGGCTCGCTGCGCGTTGTGTCCCGTAAGGGCGGTTCTTCAATGAAAGTGGTCAACGGCTCTTATGCTAATGGCGACAACATCGTTGAGGATGTGTGGAAGAATACCATTTCGCAACAGTTCTATTTCAGAGAGGTGAAATAGGCCCTGTTGTGGGTAAACGGTGCTTGTAATGTCGTTTAAGTTGAGGTCGCTTAACGGCATCTTTGTTGAGCCCTAATTGCTCGGCGCCTGAGCCGTAACTGTGTATGCAGTTACGGCTTTTTTTTACTTTTTTAAGCTTAATGACCCATCCCAAATAGCGTTGTAGTCCTGATCTCTATCCCCGTACTAAGTTACTCGTAGTGAAAAATTAGATTCATTTTGCCTTATAGGATTCAGACTGAATGCTTCTTCGTAACGTACGGCTAACCCCTTAAGCAAATGTATAGCATCGAACTTTTCAATGCAGAACGCTATTAAATACCGTGGACGTAAGGAACGCATTAAAAATGATGCGGTGGGAAGGAATTGTATCTAGAAAGCCTTTTGAGGTTCCAAGGCTGTTGTGGGGTAAGAGGGTATGATAAAGGCTTAGCTTAAAACTATCGCTATAGAGCCAAAAAATAAAAGACTGCAGTTATGTACTATTTTGGCCATGATTTAAGTTAAGCGCCGTAGCGATTAAGGGGATTTGGACTAAACAGTTTAACTGGGGTACTTAAATTGGGCATTCAAATTTTTACGGTTCTAAAGCGCTAAATAGTGACGTTCACCATACAGTCAATCGCGAGTTTTGTGATTAATCGGTAAAGCGATTACGGGGTAAGGGCGTTTGCTAATAAACTAATTAATGGTGATGCAAAGTAATTACAATGAAAAATAAAAAAGCTAATCCGAAGATTAGCTTTTTAGAATTATCAGTTTAAGTCGTTAAACGACTTAGAATGAGTAACGAACACCTAATGAGAAGGTACGGGTGTAGATACTGTTAGTACGGTTAAAGAGTACAGAATCTTCATAGTATTCTTGGTACACGTCATCTAACAAGTTAGTCGCATCGAAGCTGATCATCAAGTCATCGTTGATGTTGTAGTTCATCTGGAAGTCTAATGATTGCTCTGGCTTACGGTAAATACCACGTGGAGTGGCAAATAACGCTGGGTCGTAAGAGTTCAAGAACTTACTGCGCCATGTGTACGACATACGGGCACCGAAATCTTCTTTTTCGTAAATCAGTACCGCACTGTAGGACTCATCCGATACACCAAACATTTCACGAGTTGAGTAGCCAATTTTGGCGCCAGTTGCACTGTCAAACTCTGGAATATCTTGCGAAGAGTCCAGAAGTGTCGCACTTACTTGAGTACCTAAACCGTCTAACATTTCAGGCAGATCTTCAGGGAAGTAAACAGCACCTAATTCAACGCCTGATAATTTACCATTGGAGGTGTTACCTGGACGACTAAGAATAAATGGTTCTTCCACGCCATCACCATCACTATCGTACATAGTTCTTGTTAAAGAACCATATACTAAACCTTCGATATCACGGGTAAAGTAGGTACCGTAAATCGAGTTACCTTCACCGAAATAGTATTCTAAGGTTAAATCGATGTTCTTAGAGGTCACAGGATCTAAGTCAGGGTTACCACCATTTGCTTGGCCGTCAGTATTTGTGACGGGAGGCATGTAGTAGGTAAATGAGTTTAGGTCAGCAAAGTTTGGTTGACGAATTGTCTCGGTATACGCGAAACGTGCTACCAGATCATCCGTTAATGCATAACGCATGACTAAACTAGGTAATAGTTTTGACGTTGATGTGTCTGCATGACTAATATCAATAAAGCTGTTGCCAGATTCATCAGTAGCATCATTATCGTAGAAAGTCATGTCGGCTTTTGTGCCTTCATAGCGTACACCTAACTGACCGTCTAAACGTTTACCAAACAGTTCGGTATCAAAGTCCGCCATGGCATAACCCGCCCAGGCTTTTTCTGTAATGTCGAAGGTTTTTAGCATGGTTAGGTCTTCTTCAGTAAAGCCCCATAATGCTTCAAATTCCTTACGGTTGTTATATAGGTTGTAACCGTTAATCACAGCCCATGAATCGGGAACATTAGCACGACCTTCGAAAAAGCCAGAAGTCACTAAATACATTGATGGGTCTAGGTCTTCTAAACCAATATTTTTTACAGCGTTTGCAGTACGACTCGAGCTTGTTGCACCACGTTGCTCGAAACGGGTTCCAAATTTTAATTTGGTGAAAATGCTGAAATCAACATACATGTCACCATCTAATGTCCATTGAATCGAATCGCCATCGTCTTTACCGGCGTTATCGTAGAAGTCTGCAGTTTGCCATAGGGCTGGGTTGGTCAGATCTGACTCGTCCAGTGCAGTATCAGGGTTATCTAAGTAAGTCCAAGATGGAATTCCATCTTTATCATTATTATCAATCGAAACGCCATATACGGTTGCGATACCGCGCATTGCAGTAAAGTCAGATTCGAAGGTACTTTGTTGGTAAACCACTTCAGATTTTAATTGGAAATCGTCGGTCAGAGCCCATTTACCGCCTAATGCGTAAACGAAACTGTCAGTGCTACCTGTAGCATGGTCACCACTGGTAAAATTATCGGCATTATAAACGGTACGAGATTTGATTACGTTGGTGCCATCGTAAAGTTCAATACCATCATCAAGAACTTGTAACCAGTTAGCTGATGAGTCAACGTTGCTGAAAAGCATAGAGTTGAAACTTTCGTTGCGATAACCGTTATAGAAGGCTTCGAAGGTATATTCAGATTTTTCGTTCGGCGCCCATTGGAGTGAAATGTTAAATGCAGGGCGCTCACGCTCACCTTCAAGCATGTTACCGAACATCGCGTCACGGCCAATTAGATATTCTTTACCGTCAATTGTTGCGCCAGCAGTAGTATCAATACCATGGGTACTACCTTGGTTCCAACCGCTGGTGATACGAGAACCGTCTTCAACAAAATAAGGGAAGCCTGCACCTGGCGCTACACTTTGGTCATTATAGTTTGTACGAATGTACGAAACGTTAACCATGGCACCCACATCACCGATGCTGGTATCCCAACGGTCACTTAACAGCGCACTGAAGTTTGGATCGATTTGATCCGGTTGATCAGAGTAAATACCCTTGGCTGCAATAGTCGCTTTACTGCCTTCAAAGTCGAACGGCTTGTGGGTGCGAATATCGATTTGACCCGCAATACCACTGCCAACTTGAGAGGAAGAGCGAGTTTTAAAGACTTCAACACTACCCAGTAGGGCAGCTGGAATATCAGCAATCGCAACTGAGCGGCCAGTTGCAGTAAAAATTTGACGTCCGTTAACTGTGGTAGTCACGTCGGTTAAACCACGGATACTAACAGTGTTAACTTCACCTGACGCGCGGTCAGTAACTTGAATACCTGTTACACGTTGCAGCGCTTCAACAACGTTGTTATCAGGGAACTTACCAATATCTTCGGCTACGATAGCATCTACTACTTGGATATTTTGGCGTTTTAGTTCTACAGCTTTGTTTAAACTTCCACGGATACCCGTAACTTGGATGATTTCCATCTCTTCATCTTGCGGGGCTGAAGCTTTAGTTACTTCAACTTGTCCCTCTTGATTTACATCATTCTCTGCCGCAAAGGTAGTTTGACCAGCGAGAGCTAAAAAAATAGCACTTGCCAAATAAGTCTGTTTAAACATCGAGTTTCATCTCCGGTAGTTTATTATTTGACCCGGTTAGCCTAAGACACCATCTGACGTCCCGGTCTTTTTTATTCCACTTCAGAGTCACGGACTTCCCCAACAGTGTCCCTGAAAAGTTAAGAATCTTATAGCTCACTCTGCATCTTATTGACGCGTTTCGACTTATTAAGCATACAGAGTTAACAATATATCAGAACTGTTAAAATCATATTGTATGACTATTATTGTGTCAACTTGTGGATTCACGTGAAGGTAAAGCTAAGTCACATTTAATTAAAACAAGGTTAATTTTTGGCTAACCCAATATCTTTCTGTAATTAAATGAGAAAACTGAAAGTTTTTTAGCGTTTTTAATGTTTGGCTATAGCAGAGTAGTTGGTTGATATCTCATCATTTTGCATTGACCTTTACGTCAACTTGCTCACATTTCCGATGAAAATCCTTTTACAAGATATTTACTTCTTTAATCAGAATGCTAATGTTACGTTTGGTGTTACAGTAGTATTGTATTACTTATATGGTTAATACATTTAATACACGACAAACCAAAATATTAAACACAACAATAAAAGGAACGACGCTCATGGTGCTTAAACGCTCATTCGTGTCCGCAAGCTTAATAATGGCACTTGCTTCCTGTGGTGGGGATGACAGCAGCTACAGTGCTAACGACACAAATACCTTTACACCTCCGGCTCCAGTCACATCAGCGGACCCTACAATCGCAGGTGAGGTGAGCTATCAAAACGCAGTGGTCCATGACCCCTCAATCGTTAAAGACACTGATGGTACTTATTACGTATTTGGTTCTCATCTAGCGGTTGCCAAGTCAACTGACTTAATGAATTGGGTACAGGTCGAAAATGATGGTGTCGCTTCAAGCAGCTTGTTTGACACCTATGAGACTGAAATTGCTGAAGGTACTGCCTGGACGGGTGGTTTCGTTGGCTCATGGGCGCCGGATGTTAAGAAATTAGCTGACGGTAAATATCACTTTTATTATGACTTCTGTGCAGGCCCTGATGTTGATGCGTGTGTATCACGTTCATATTTAGGTATGGCAACAGCTGACACTATTCTTGGTCCTTATGTCAACCAAGGTTTGATCTTAAAATCAGGTCAAGTCGGTGCTGAAAATCCTGGGGTAAATGGCCAGAACTACAATGGTTTTACCGATCCTAACGCAATCGATCCCGCTGTCTTTAACGATAAGGACGGCGGTCTGTGGATGACCTACGGTTCATACTCTGGTGGTATTTGGGTTATGCAGTTAGACCCAACGACGGGTTTACCATTAGAAGGTCAAGGTTACGGCACCAAAATCATGGGTGGTAACTACAGTGCCATCGAAGGTTCTTACGTAATCTATAGCCCAGAATCTGAATACTATTATATGTTTACTTCGTTTGGTGGCTTTGCCCAAAACGATGGTTACAACATCCGTATTTCACGTTCTAAAACGCCAAATGGCCCCTATGTTGATGCAGCGGGCAATGACATGATTGGCGCAACTACAGCAGCTAACATTGCCGACTATGGCGTTAAGCTGATGGGTGGTTTCCAATTTGTGACTCACCCAGGTGATACTGGCAGTGCACATGGTTACTTATCTCCAGGTCATAACTCGGTTTACTACGATGCAGAAGCCGGTAAATATTTCTTAGTATTCCACACGCGCTTCCCGAACACCGGCGAAGGCCACAGTGTTCGCGTGCATGAGATGTTCCTTAATAGCGATGGTTGGTTAGTCGCTTCGCCACAGCGTTACGCCAAAATTGATGGCGCGAACATCGTCGACGAAATCGACGTAGTGGGTGATTACCAATTTATCAACCACGCTAAGGACATCAACACTGAAGCCCATAAGTCAGTTCACATTAAGCTGTCTCGTACTTGGACTAACAAAGGTACTGTAACAGGCGATGTAACAGGGACTTACGAGCAAACAGACGAGAATCAAATTACCCTGTTCTTAGATGATTTGGGTACGTTTGAAGGCGTGCTGTCATGGCAGTGGGATCCTGAGCAAGATCAATTAATGCCAACCTTCAGCGCAATTTCAAATGATGGCTTGAGTGTTTGGGGCGTTAAATTAACTGACAAGACAACTCAAGAAATTCTCAACGCGACTAGCGAAGCCATTTCTTTACCAACAGAAGCGACTGAAGCCTTTATCACCTTACCAACTGAAGGTACCCGTGGTTCTACCATTTCGTGGGCTTCAAGTGATGAGTCAATCATTGCGACTGACGGTACTATCGTGCGTCCAAACGTGGGCGAAGGCGATAAGGTTGTTACCTTAACGGCTACTATCATGGTAGACGGTAAGAAAGTAACGAAAACATTCCAAGTAACTGTTTTCGCTCGTAAGACCTATAACCGTATTGCGCAGTTTAGCTTTGAAAATGATCTTAAGGATACCTTAGGATTATTCGCTGAAGGCCAAGCAACGGGCGATAGACTGTTCAAAACGACCACCGATGCGGTTGATTTCACTGCGGGTTATGCTGGCCAAGCGCTGTCATTAGATGGTGCGCATGGTGTGTTACTGCCATCGGGTCTGATTTCAAGCTATGAGTACACGGTTTCGTTCTGGGCTAATCCATCGGTGATCACTGGATTTACCACTGCATTCTTCGGTGCGGTGAATGAAGTCACCAACGAGGATGGTTCAAAAGTCTCTAACACCTGGATTAGCTTGCTACCACAGGGTTGGGACGGTAATACCATGTTCTGGAGTAATGGTACTGCTTGGTTTGATGGTGTAACCGGTGAGCGTATCGGTGAAAACACATGGTCTCACTTAGCTTTCTCCGTGAACAATGGTCTGGTTAAAGTGTTCATTAACGGTGTTGAGAAATTCAGCAGCGGTAACTTAAGCAACTACTTCACCGGTGCGCAAGGTGTGTTTGGCCTAGGTGTAAACTATTGGGATCTGCCATACAACGGTTTAATCGACGAGCTGAAAATTTACGAAGCGGCTTTGACCGTTGATGAAGTTAAAGCGTTAGATATCGATAAGTTACCTGATAGTGAGCTGTTGTCATCGGCAACGTCAATCCTTGACCTAGGTGATTTAACCGCGGTTCGTGAAGACATTAAGTTACCTGTTACTGGTCCTTATGCTTCTGCAATTTCATGGGAATCATCGGATCCAACCGTTATCGATACTAAGGGTGGCGTTACTCAACCAGGACGTGATGATACCGATAAGGTTGTGACCTTAACGGCAACATTAAAACTGGGCAGTGAGACTCAAACTAAAGTCTTTACTGCGACCGTGAAATCTAAGGCACCTCCATCACCAGTAGCGGTATACAGCTTTGAAGAAAACCTAGCTGATAGTACGGCTAACTTCGGTGCAGGTACTGTCGTGGGTAACTTAATTGGCGTTGCAGGTGGTGAAATCACTTACGTTGATGGCGCAGTGGGTAAAGCCGCGGTGTTCAACGGTTCGTCTGGTGTTGTGTTACCTAACAACCTGATCAAAGATTACACCTACTCAGTGTCAATGTGGTTAAACCCAGAACAGCTCAATACTTATACTACTGCGCTGTTTGGTTATGCGACTGATTCAAGCTGGACCAGCGTATTACCTGGTGGTCAGAATGACTACGAGAAAGTGGTACTGTGGTCAGGTACAGCTTGGTACGACGGTAGAACCGGTTATGTGATGCCAAAACAAACTTGGACTCACTTGGCTTACACTGTTAACAGTGGTGATGTGAAGGTTTATATCAACGGTGAGCTTAAGTTCAGCGGTGCAAACTTCCCGAACATTTTCTCTGTGGCTAAGACTCAATTTGCCGTCGGCGTGAACTTCTGGGACGTACCTTTCAAAGGTGCGATCGATGAAATCAAGTTCTACGACGAAGCCATTACTCAGGAAGACGTAACTGGTTTATTTGATGAATCTAATCAATAAGCTGAGTTAATTCTCCTATACTGAAAGCACCCGTGAGGGTGCTTTTTTTTGCCTGAAATTGACGATTAGACTGGGTTAGATGCGTTGTTACTATTGAGAAAATAAATGACATCATTGCGTTTGTTTTTACTGACTTCATTGACCATGTTGGCCTTTGCCTGTAATTCGATTCTATGCCGATTAGCGCTTAAGGATGGCAGTATCGATGCCAGTAGTTTTACTGCTATTCGTTTGATCTCAGGCGCGCTGATGCTTTCGCTGTTATCTATGAAAGATCACAAGGTTAAAGTGAGTGGCCAATGGGGCTCAGCCCTGGCGTTATTCAGCTATGCGGCGGGGTTTTCTTACGCTTATATCCATATGACGGCCTCTATGGGTGCATTGTTACTGTTCGCTGCTGTGCAAGCGACCATGATAGGTCACGGGCTATATAACAAAGAAAAATTCAATCAATTTCAATGGGCTGGGTTAGTTTTTGCGGCCCTTGGGTTGGTATTTTTGTTGTTGCCAGGGCTGAGTGCACCGCCTTTATTCAGTGCATTTTTGATGATAGTTGCAGGTATTTCCTGGGGGATTTATTCGATTCGAGGGAAAGGGGCTAAACACCCAATACAAAGTAGTGCAGGGAATTTTATTCGAACCATTCCATTGAGTCTGCTGCTACTGTTTGTGCTGTCTAACCCGTTATCTGTGAGTGGCAACGGCATCGTGTATGCCATTTTGTCAGGGGCGTTGGCCTCCGGTGTCGGTTATGCCATTTGGTATAACGTACTGCCTTCTTTATCTTCAAGTGTTGCCGCCACAGTGCAGTTAAGTGTTCCGTTAATCACAGCTGTTGCTGGCGTACTCTTTCTCGGCGAGTCTTTTAGTTTGAGGCTATTGCTTTCATCCTTAGCGATTTTAGGGGGAATTACATTAGTGGTGCTCAAAAAAGATACAATTAATTCAAAATAATAAAAAATTTTATCGCTGAGATTAATTTGATTAGCGTTAGCTTAACCACGGGATGAGTCTCAATTAATAACAGCTTTTGTTGTAAGCTAATTTCGTATTTTTGAAAACTGTCTGAAAGTCGCAACATTATTTCCCTTAATTGCAGATTAAAATGTTATTAATCTGTAGTTATTCTCGTTTTTACAGCGCATCAAGTGCTGGTTAATTCAGCAAAAAAGATACTTTGTGATACAAAGCTATACATTTATCTTGACCTAGTGCCTTGCTTCATCCCATGGGTTGTTTAAGAATAAGACTTTGTTAATTTAAGGCGCTGGAAACTGGATAACATAATGCAGTCGGTAACCGTTGGCAAACTTTTAATGACCATACCTGTGGCCAATCAGTTAGGTGAAGGTGTCCAATGGGATGGGGCACGCGAATCCATTTGGTGGACCGATATATTGTCAGCAGTTATTTACCAGTTTCATTTACCTAGCAAAACCTTAACATCATTCCCGATGCCGCACAGAGTCGGGTCCTTTGGCTTGACCATAGACCCTAACGAGTTAATTGTTGCCTTTGATATTGGTATTGCTCGTTATCATCTGAAACATAAAAGTATTAAATGGCTTGCTAAACCAGAGGCGCATTTAGCGGGTAACCGATTTAATGATGGAAGAACGGATAGGCAGGGTCGATTTTGGGCGGGCACTATGGTTGAAGTGCGTCAGTCTTCATCTCAAAGTGCAGCACTTTATAGTATTGATATTGAAGGTCACTGCCAGCAACACATTAGTCAATTGCAGATTTCCAATGGACTGTGTTGGAGTCCCGATGGAAAGACCATGTACCACGCAGACTCGCCATCACATACTTTATTTCAATATGATTTTAATACGTTAACAGGAAAGGTCAGCAATAAGCGGGTATTTGCGACAACGCCAGAGTCCTTTTTCCCTGACGGCGCTGAAGTGGACGCCCATGGATGCGTGTGGAATGCCCATTGGGGCGGAGGGCAGGTGGTGCGTTACCGAGCGGATGGTAGTGTGGATTTAACCCTCAGATTACCAGTAACTAATCCAACGAGTGTTGCCTTTGGTGGCCGAGATCTGGATTTACTGATTATTACCAGTGCTAAACATGCGCTCACGGTGGAACAATTAGCCGATGAGCCAGAAGCGGGAAATGTGTTTATTTTCCAACTTGAACATATCCATGGACTTGGTAGTCTTTATTGTCAAATCAATGCAAACCTGTATGCCAATGCTGACATCTTAAGCTAATTTCCCCTTGGGTGTTTGTTGTTAGTCCTTTAAGCTCGAGCGCTTTGCTTAGAGCAGCATGCCTTGCAACCTGTCAATGCTCATGGGGCGACCAAACATATAACCTTGGCCATAAGGCACCCCTAATTCACGTAATGCTTGATGTTGCTGTGTATTTTCAATACCTTCGGCAACTACACACACATCCACTTGGGCTGCGATATCAATGATATGGGGAATAAGGGTAGAGCGTATACTGCCATCTTCCATTTCGTTCACGAAGGAACGATCGATTTTAAGAATATGGCAATTGTATTTTTTCAACTGGCGAAGATTTGAATAACCTGTGCCAAAATCATCAATCGCAATTTGAAAACCAGCGTTAACTAAATCTTGTAATACTTGCTTACTCTTACTGTTGGTCAATTGTTCGTTTTCAATAATCTCTACCACGAATTGAAATTGATCATTCACCAATAATTGATCTTTTACCAGTTCCATAATGATGCCCGAGTCAATGTCCTGTGGGAAAAAATTGAGATTCACTTTGAATTTTTCTGCATTTGATTCGAATTGTTGTAAGTCAACTTGGCAGCGTTTGATCATGCTTTTGGTAAAGGGCCAAGTTTTTTTTAGCCCTACGATGAGTGGAATAAACAAATCGGGATAAAGTTCGCCATCCTTATCCTTAAATCTAGCTAATACTTCGCAGCCAATGATTTTTTTGGTTTCTAGTTCCACAACCGGCTGATATAGGCAGTAAAATGAACCATTTTTAAGGCCTCGTAGTACTCTTGATTCCACTGAACGATAGCGTTCGAGCATCGAGCTAAAGAGGAGATAACAGATAAAGAACACAAGAATGGCCAAGGCAATGCACCCCACAAGGGATGCATGGTATTGCTTGAAGAAAAAGCTAGGTGATGCAGTAATGGCGACACAATAGGGGATCTTATCACTACAAATACTGGCATTATGGTTTTGAGCTACTTCGGAGGCATGTTGAATTATTGACTGATACAAACCTTCTGTACCTTTTATATGTTTCTGTTGAGCTTCAAATTTAAAAATAAATTCCCAGTCAGTATCCAATGAGACTAAATCAGCAAGAAAGTCCTGTGATAGTACGGCATTATAATTACCTGAACGGACAATTATGGCAGAGACTTCATTTTGAAAAAGCACAAGTGAACTGTTGATCCACACCTCTGCTTTTTCTGGGCCGACAAAATCGGGATTGGTTTCAATTAATGGCGGAATAACCGTTCCTAGGCCAGTACTGCAAATGAGCTTATCGCCTTCAAGGTATCCTAAATCTTTGACGTGTTTTAGCAGGAACAGTTTTTTGCGAAGGTAGGTTAAGGCTCTGTCATCGCAGCCTTTTATAGGCTGCTCATTGAGTTCGCGTAATGTTCTAACCACCTCAGAGTTGATTTTATCGACATTATTAAGGGCAAGTTGTGCACTTTCCTTAAGTCGCTTATCAAAGTCGTATGAAAAAAAGGTACTTCCTCCCCAATACGCCGCCAGTGCAATGATCCCACTTAAAAACACTATGCTAATAATGTCCAGTGTCTTACGCATTGAACTATTCATTAGTCCTTGTCTCCTAAATGATTAGCGATAAGAGTGAGATAACATAATTTGCATTGACCTTTGCTGCTTCAAACCTGATAGAGCAAAGTTTTATGCAAGGATAAGCATAAACCAATGATTAACATTACAAATAAGGAATGATTAGTTTAGTGCTTAAAGTAGAATTTAGCCGAAAGCTAGGATAATTGCTTAATAATTATGGTTAGTTAAAGCCCGTTCCTTCTTTAAACATTAATGATTAAACAGTAAAGGATTTTGTAACACATATTCTTCCATCCAATTTTGTACTATTGAGTCTCCTTTTATCTTCCTAGCTATACTCAAGGTATTATTCTAAAGACTATTACACCTGCCAAGTTGTAGAGGTCGCATTTGGTCACTCCATATGCGTACGTGCATTTTTGATTGGAGAGCGTAATAGTTTGCTTTAACTGGATATTTTGGACATTACCAGTATGAAGTATTCGTTATGAGAAACTTGCAATATCAATGTATTGCGATTGTGTATCTTGTCATTCTATCTATGTTGCTTCTCTCGAAAGTACTTATTGCCGCGCCCGATGAGGCTAGTGGTTACACTGTCACCCTAAGTCTATCCAGTCTTAAAAAAATGGATAGAAGAAAGCAAAAGACAAAAAAATCACCTGCTTATCTAGACGCAGTCGGTAAAATTAACGTCCTATTAACTAAAGATGCAGAACTGCTTCGCTGTTCGGGTACTTTAATCGCTGCGATGCCTGGGGAGGCGAGTCGTGTGATTAAATCGGCAGGACATTGTTTTGGAAGTACCAAAACCCTAAAGAAATACCCTATCCATAAAATTACCTGGCAGGTTAATACTCAGTCCGGTGAGTCCATTGAATTACCACTCACCTTAGAATATTTATCGTTAGAACAAGACAGTGCACTCTTAAGCCTTGAAGCGAAAATCCCCTTTATGACGATTAAACCTGCATTGGTGATCAAGCCGAATCAAGGTGATAAAGCGTTCGAACAGGTAAAGTTTCTTATTAGTGTCAATCCGGAATATAAATTGATCTCCGCCGGATTTAGCGCTGATACCCACAAGGGCAAAAATGGCGACATCCTTACCTTCGACGATGTGTTAAACGTCAAGCATATTAATGATGAAAGTGCTAAAGAATATGATTTTAGTATTCGTACTGTTTCATATACGGGGGCAAGTGGCGGGGCGTGTTTACTACACAGCGATTTGACGAAATCTGGAATAAACAACCCTCATCGTCAAGTTATTTATCTTGGTACAACATTAACGATTCGCGGAGACAATGGTTTATATCGAAATAGATTAGACGGTATTATGGGATCTCCGCTCACATTTTATAATAGTTTTAATGAGATAGACTTTGAGCAAGTAAATAATCTAAACCGACATTCAGTCACTGATTAGTCATTTCGATAGCCGCTTCCTTCGACTGATTTAAATAGATGAATGCTACGGATGTTTCAACGTGTAAATCTCATATAGATTCTGGCTTTATCAGTCGCAGTATCCGTAAAAAACCAAGCGTGTTTTTATAAACGCATTTAATCCCTAGGAATGTGATATTAAGGGTAGCTCACGATATCGTTCAAATAACAGAGCGAAGTGTCGTGCAGTTAACTCTTGTTAGTATTATATATTTTAATGTGCTAGCGAGCTTGAAAGGTTGAAGTTGACTAAAAATTGATTTTATAAACTAATTAGATTGTTTTGATGAGTGAATCTTATGATCAAATGCGCGTTCATTCCTCTTTATTCTTGGTAGTTTTTTGCGCAGTCGCATGAAAAATAATAAATCAGATAAATTAAGTGATGCTAAAACAGCAAAAGCTTCATTCGATAAATGAAGCAATTGAATTACTGATTGTTATGCTTTTAATGCTAGAGGGAAAGTCTTAAAGTTAACACCGCCATGACCTGTCAGCATAAAATTGCGGATGTTGGCATGATCTGTGCCATCTGGATGTTGTAAAACATCGACGCGATAAAAGCTGCCAAACAACGCTAAGGTCTGTTCCTTTGAAAGCTTAAGGTACTGAGCAAGCGACAGTAATTTACAAGAACCATTATTTTGATTGGCAGGATTATTCACTTGGCCATTGGTAAATTCGGTGGGGGTAAAAGTGAATGTGGAATCAATCAATGCAATAACGTCATTAAATTCGACTTGTTCTGGCGCGTGATTGAGCTGAGTGATTAACTCAGCCGTATTGTGATAGGTCATGTCAAACTCCTTTAAGCAAAGGACCTAAAATTTGGACGCATTATGGTTGAGTAACACTCATCTTACAACCACTTATCGATTACTCCGGGGCCTGCAGGCATCTATTACGGCATGCTATGCATCGTCTGTAATCGCTTATGGCGCTTGTTTTAAAGGCTAGATAACCTCAATCGATATTAATCACTTACCCCATGGTGGATTTTGACTAAACTCAAAGCATAACTGTTAGTGTTGGTAAGCGGATTAATACAGGAACCTTTGGGGAGATTGTTATGGATTCAATTAAAATACGTGATCATATGGACCGACAACCGGTATTACTGCGCGCCAATATGTCATTGGCGACAGCGGTTGAAAAATTATTAGAAAACAATAAGAACGGCGCGGCGGTAGTGGATGAAAGTGGTCATCTGGTCGGCTTTTTATCCCAACAAGATTGTTTGGCCGTAATGCTCAAAAGCAGTTATCACTGCGATATGACCTCAGTGGTGAAGGATTGTATGCGTAGCGAAGTGCTGTTTGTTGCCCCCGATGACAGTATTTTACAGCTCGCGGAGCAGATGCTCGGCGCTAAGCCCAAAATCTATCCCGTAGTGGATAATGGTAAGGTTGTCGGCACCATTAATCGCACTAATGTGCTGCGGGCGATGAATGTCTATATGCAACAATGCTACTTAGCTCCTGCCTAACTATTTAAGCTAAGCCTTTCATTGGCGGATTATTTTGTCTAGTTTTCATCCTGTTGATGTCAAATTAGTCGTACCAATACGCCACATTCCTTGCTAGGATCGCAGCTTTCGATGCTAGCAATGGAATTTGGTTTTGAACTCTGACACTCATCCGCTATCGAGCGCTTTTCTCAAGCAGTGCTTTCAAAGTGATGCCTCGCGGATCCGCCGCCGTTTATTTAAGCTCAATAAAGAAGCCGATTCTGATAAGAAAACCCAAGAATTAGCTAAACTTGCTGAGCAGGCGCAAGCAGCGTTCGAAAAGGTAGAGCAACGTCTTAAGGCTCGCCCTAAAATCCATTATCCCGACAATTTGCCCGTGAGCGGCATGCGCGATGAAATCGCTAAAGCCATCAGTGAGAACCAAGTCGTGATTATCGCCGGTGAAACGGGGTCGGGTAAAACCACCCAGCTTCCTAAAATCTGTTTGGAATTAGGCTTAGGCAGCCGCGGATTTATCGGCCATACCCAACCAAGGCGGTTAGCGGCGCGCAGTGTGGCGAGTCGTGTTGCCGAAGAATTGCAAAGCCCGCTCGGCGAAGTCGTCGGCTTTAAGGTGCGTTTCGCCGATGCACTCAAGAGTGAGTCCTACATTAAGCTGATGACCGACGGTATTTTACTGGCGGAGCTCACATCGGATCGCTATTTGGATCAATACGATACAATCATTATCGACGAGGCGCACGAGCGCAGTCTTAACATCGATTTTATCTTGGGTTACTTAAAGCAAATTCTTAAGAAGCGCCCCGATCTCAAAGTTATCATCACCTCGGCAACCATCGATGTAGAGCGTTTCTCTAAGCATTTCAATAATGCGCCTATTATCGAAGTCTCGGGCCGTACCTATCCGGTTGAAACCCGCTATCGCCCATTAGTGCAAGACAGCGAGGCAGATCTCGACCAAATCGAAGGTATCTTTGCTGCTGTTGATGAGCTAGTGGCCGAAGGTCTTGGCGATATTCTGATTTTTATGAACGGTGAGCGTGAAATTCGCGATACCGCTGAGCAGTTATCTCGACGTAATTACCGCGATACCGAGATTTTGCCGCTGTATGCGCGGCTTTCCTACGGTGAGCAATCGAAGGTCTTCAGTAGTCACACTGGCCGTCGCATTGTACTGGCGACTAACGTGGCTGAAACTTCATTAACTGTGCCCGGCATCCGCTATGTGATTGACCCAGGTACGGCGCGTATAAGCCGTTATAGCTACCGCACTAAGGTGCAGCGTCTGCCAATTGAGCCGATTTCACAGGCGAGTGCTAATCAGCGCCAAGGTCGCTGCGGCCGTGTTGGGCCAGGTATATGTATTCGTTTATACGACGAGGCGGATTTTAATAGCCGTCCAGCCTTTACCGATCCTGAAATTCTGCGAACCAACCTTGCATCGGTTATTTTGCAGATGCTCTCGATTGGCCTCGGCGATATCGGTGCATTCCCTTTTATTGAGCCGCCCGATGCGCGTCATATCCGCGATGGTTTCTTACTACTTGAAGAATTACAGGCGGTTAAGCAGCAGAAGGGAAATCTGGTATTAACGCCGCTGGGGCGTCAATTATCGCAAATTCCGGTAGACCCACGCTTGGCGCGCATGGTAGTCGAGAGTCATAGCCTTGGCTGTTTACAGGAAGTGTTAGTGATTGCCGCGGGCCTGTCGATTCAGGATCCGCGCGAGCGTCCGATGGATAAAAAGCAGGCGTCCGATGAGGCCCATCGCCGCTTTGCTGACGCAAATTCCGACTTTGTCGGCTGGGTCAATCTGTGGCAGTACTTGAAAGATCAACAAAAGGAATTATCCGCCAGTCAGTTCCGTAAAAAGTGCCGCGATGAATACCTAGCGTACCTGCGCGTGCGAGAATGGCAGGATTTATATACTCAGCTTAAGCAGGCGGTGCATGACCTTAAGTGGCGTTTAAATGATACGCCAGCAAGTTACGATGCGCTGCACCGCGCGTTGTTGTCTGGACTACTAAGCCATATCGGCTTTAAGGACAATAACAACGAATATTTAGGTGCCCGTAACCGCAAGTTTTTTGTGTTCCCAGGTTCGCCCTTAGCCAAAAAAGGCCCTAAGTGGATCATGGCCGCGGAGCTGACAGAAACATCTAAACTCTTTGCCCGCTGCTGCGCCAAAATTGAGCCAGAGTGGCTCGAGCCATTAGCCGTGCATCTGATTAAAAAGAATCACTTAGAGCCCCATTTTGAGGCCAAGCAGGGCAGTGTGATTGCGCTTGAAAACCAAGTGCTCTATGGCCTAACTGTTGTGCACCGCCGCCGTGTGCAATATGGCCCGATTAATCCCATTGAAGCCCGTGAGATTTTTATCCGTAGCGCGCTGGCCGAAGGGCAACTGCAGACGAAAGAAGCCTTCTTTATTGCTAACCAAAAGCTGCTCGAGGACGTTGAAGCACTTGAGCATAAATCACGTCGCCGCGATATTTTGGTGGACGAGCAAGTGCTGATGGATTTCTATGAGCCACGTATTCCCGAGGGCATTTACAATGCGCCTAAGTTTTTTACCTGGTGGAAGGAAGCGCGCCGCACTCAGCCCGACTTACTCGATTTTAATAAGTCACTGTTAATGCAGCGCAGTGCCGATCATATCTCTGCGCTCGATTTCCCGGACAGTTGGCATAAGGGCAATATCCGCCTGCAGCTTAGCTATCATTTCGATCCGGCTGCCACAGATGATGGTGTTTCAGTGCATATTCCGGTGGCGCTACTTAATCAAATCGATGATACCGATTTCGATTGGCTGGTGGCGGGAATGCGTGAGGAGAAATGTGTCGCGCTAATTAAATCCCTCCCTAAGGGATTAAGACGTAACTTTGTGCCCGCGCCGGATTATGCCCGCGCCTGTGTGCAGGCGATGCAACCCTTTAGCGCCAGTATGCTCGATGCCATGTGCAAACAGTTACTGCGCATGAGTGGCACTAAGGTCACGCCTGAGGATTTTGATTTAACTCAGCTAGGGCAGCATTTACAGGTCAATTTTAAGATTGAGGACGACAAGGGTAAGTTAATTGCCGAAGGTCGGGTGCTTGATACCTTAAAAGCCGAGCTGCAGGGCGTAGTAGCCAAGGCCATTCGTCAGGTAGCGGATAAGGGCATTGAGAAAGAAGCGTTGACCGAATGGTCATTTGGCGACTTACCGAAACAGTTTGAGCAGCAAAAGGGTAATTATCAGGTGCGGGCATTTCCTGCGCTAATTGATAATAAGGATTCAGTTGCTATCAAATTATTTGATGATGAATTTGAGGCACAATCAGCCCACCGCCAAGGTTTAAGACGACTGCTGTTACTCAATATCCCATCACCGGTAAAACACCTGCAGCAGGCGCTGCCTAACAAGGCAAAACTGGCGATGTATTTTAATCCTTTTGGCCAAGTGCAGATTCTGATTGATGACATTATTGCAGCGGCGGTGCAGCAACTTCTCGATGAGAAAGCGCTCGATGTGCGTGATGCGGCGCAGTTCGAACAAGCTAAGGATTGGGTGCGTCAGGAGCTTAATCCTAAGGCTGAACAAATCGCGTTAAAGGTTGAGCAAATCCTCACAATTTACCAAGCGATTAAAAAGCGCACTAAGGGTAAAATTAGTTTAGATGTCGCCTTTGCGATGAGTGATATTCAAAGCCAATTAGACCATTTAGTGTTCAAGGGATTTGTTGAGGCCTGTGGCTGGGAACGGTTAAGCGATGTGGGGCGCTACCTAAAGGCAATTGAAACCCGTATCGAGAAACTGCCCGTAGATCCGACCCGTGACCGTTTGCATATGCAAAGTATCACTAAGGTGCAGGATGCACTCACTGCGCAATTGGCTAAGGTGCCACGCTCGCAGCCCACCCCCGCTGCACTGATTGAGGCGCGCTGGATGATCGAAGAATACCGTGTGTCTTGCTTTGCCCAGGCACTTGGTACCGCATATCCGATTTCTGAAAAACGGATTTTAAATCATATCCTGCTAAGTTAATTTCGCGTAACGATTCACGTCATTTACTTTACCCGTTAAGAAAGCCGAGTCAGTGTCGTACTGACTCGGCTTTTTTATCTAGAGGAGAAAGGTGATTGGAAAATCCGTATCTTTAGCTTCTTTTTCTTAACGAGTTGTTGTCCGTTCACGACTTCACACTAGCAAGGCCAACAATGTTCTTGTGTTCAGTGATTTATATTCCCCGCTTAAGCCATTTCTTAATCAATCTGCGTCATTCCTAATCAGTTAATTCAATTAAAAGCTACTCAAATAACTTGTTAAAGTACTTAAAAACCATGAGCTAACTGAAAATATCGCTAAATAGATGATCTGGATCAACTCAGGCTCGGTTTACCAATTACGAGGTATACAGTTTGTTAACAGCTTAATGCTATGATTGCTATGTAGATCAAAGATGTAATCGATATACCTTTTATTCCTGCATTGGCGAGAGAGTTATCCATCACAGGAACCGGTCTCTTGGAGGACGCATGAGTGCTAACAGCGCAGCAGAAAAATCCTTAGAACTTAAAATTTTTATCTTTTTAACCGTATTTCTTGCACCACTGCTTTCGGTGTTGCTGGTCAGTGGATTGGGCTTCGCCATTTGGTTTAGCCAAATATTTACCGGTCCACCTGGGGCAGGTTAACTCAAAAAAGAACAATAACTACAGGTTTTTATGCGGAGTGTCAGATGAGTAAAGAGCTTCATATCACAAGTCTCGTGGTGCAAGTTATGCCACAGAAAATGGCAGACGTTAGGCAGCACATTATGGCGATTGAAAATGCCGAACTCTCTGTCAATAACAACGTAAAACTCGTTGTCGTACTTGAAGGTGATTCCCAACGTGCCTTGATGGACGGTATCGAAAAAATCAATGCCATTCCTGGCGTCCTATCCGCCACCATGGTTTACCACCAGAGTGAACAACTCGAAGAAGGTGAAGAATGAACATGAATAGACGTGACTTTATCAAAGCGAATGCCGTGATTGCTGCAGCCGGAGCTGCAGGCTTAGCCCTACCTGCTGGGGCAAGTAATTTGATCACCAGTTCTGAGCAAACCAAATTAGAGTGGAATAAAGCGCCGTGCCGTTTTTGTGGTACCGGATGCTCGGTTATCGTGGCCACCCGTGATGGCAAAGTGGTTGCCACCCATGGCGATGCCAACAGTGAAGTTAACCGTGGTCTGAACTGTATAAAAGGCTATTTTTTATCGAAAATCATGTATGGCAGCGACCGTTTAACCACGCCAATGCTGAGAATGACCAATGGTCAATATGACAAACACGGTGAGTTTACCCCCATCAGTTGGGATAGCGCTTTTGATATCATGGCGCAAAAATGGAAAGAGACGATTAACGCTAAGGGACCAACAGCGGTGGGCATGTTTGGTTCTGGCCAATGGACTGTGTGGGAAGGTTATGCTGCCGTTAAATTGATGAAGGCAGGTTTTGGCTCTAACAATATCGACCCGAATGCGCGTCACTGTATGGCTTCTGCGGTTGTGGGCTTTATGCGTACCTTCGGTATCGATGAGCCAATGGGCTGTTACGATGATATGGAAGCGGCTGATGCCTTCGTGCTTTGGGGCTCCAATATGGCCGAAATGCACCCAATTCTGTGGACTCGCGTGACTGATCGTCGCCTCAGTGCTCCCCATGTAAAAGTGGCAGTGCTGTCTACCTTCGAGCACCGTTCATTCGATTTAGCGGATATCCCTATGGTGTTCACGCCGCAAACCGACTTGGCCATTCTAAACTTTATCGCTAACTACATCATTCAAAACGATAAAGTGAATTGGGACTTCGTGAACAAACACGTCAACTTCCACAAAGGTACCACAGACATTGGTTACGGTTTACGTCCAACTCATCCGCTTGAACAAAAAGCCAAAAATGTGAAGACGGCGGGGGATTCTACCCCAATCGACTTTGATACCTTCAAGTCGTTTGTCGCTGAGTACACGGTTGAGAAAGTCAGTAAGATGTCAGGTGTGCCAGAGGATAAGTTGATTGCACTGGCTAAATTGTACGCCGATCCCGATACTAAAGTGACCTCATTTTGGACCATGGGCTTTAACCAACATACCCGTGGTGTGTGGTGTAATAACCTGATTTATAACATTCATTTACTGACAGGTAAGATTTCAACGCCCGGTAACAGTCCGTTCTCCTTAACCGGTCAACCTTCGGCCTGCGGTACTGCCCGAGAAGTCGGTACCTTCTCACACCGTCTACCAGCAGATATGGTCGTAACGAATCCTGAGCACAGAAAACACGCTGAAGAGATTTGGAAAATCCCAAGTGGCATTATTCCGCCAAAACCGGGCTACCATGCGGTTGAACAAAATCGCCGCCTGAAAGATGGCGACTTGAACTGCTACTGGGTGCAAGTGAATAACAATATGCAAGCTGGCCCGAACATCAATGAAGAAGGGCTTCCAGGCTATCGCAATCCCGCTAACTTTATTGTTGTCTCCGATGCTTACCCAACGGTTACCACTCAAGCCGCAGATTTAATTCTACCCACCGCAATGTGGGTTGAAAAAGAAGGCGCCTATGGCAACGCCGAACGTCGTACCCAGTTCTGGCACCAAATGGTACAAGCACCGGGCGAGTCCCATTCGGATCTATGGCAGTTAATGGAGTTCTCAAAACGCTTCACCACCGATGAAGTGTGGCCGAAGGAAGTGTTAGCGGCCAATCCTGAGTTTAAGGGCAAAACCCTATTCGAAGTGTTGTACATGAACGGTAATGTCGACAAATTCCCACTGAGTGATACCGATCCTAAGTTTATGAATAACGAAGCTAAACACTTTGGCTTCTACGTGCAAAAAGGCTTGTTTGAAGAATATGCGACCTTTGGTCGAGGTCATGGTCACGACTTAGCGCCGTTCGATGCCTACCACGAAGCCCATGGTATTCGCTGGCCAGTTGTCGATGGTAAAGAAACCAAATGGCGTTTCCGTGAAGGAAGTGACCCCTATGTTAAACTAGGCAAGGGTTTTGAGTTCTACGGTAAACCCGATGGTCGCGCGGTCATTTTTGCCCTGCCATTTGAGCCACCAGCGGAATCGCCCGATGACGAATACGATATCTGGTTATCAACAGGTCGAGTGCTGGAGCATTGGCATTCTGGTTCAATGACACAACGCGTACCTGAACTCTATCGTGCCTTCCCCGATGCGGTGTGTTTTATGCACCCTGAAGATGCGAAAAAACGCGGTTTACGCCGTGGCGATGAAGTTAGAGTTATCTCTCGCCGGGGTGAGATTAAAACCCGTGTTGAAACCCGTGGTCGTAACAAACCGCCAGTGGGTTTAGTGTTTGTGCCTTGGTTTGATGCCAGCCAGCTGATTAATAAAGTCACCCTTGATGCGACAGATCCGCTGTCAAAACAAACCGACTTTAAGAAATGTGCTGTGAAAATCGTCAAGGCATAAGGAGTACAGGATGAAAACATTCAAATTAATTTCAACACTGGGTTTACTGGCCTTCGGCACATTGATGATGAGCGGCGTATCGGCAAACAGTATTCCCGATGACAAAATCGATACTCTACGTAAGGCACCGATCGATGTTGAGTTGACACCGCCAGCGATGCAAGCGGTGCTCAATAAAGACGTTAAGCAAGTGCGTAATTACCCAATGCAGCCACCCGTTATCCCGCATAAGATCGATGGCTATCAGCTCGATCTAAAGGTCAATAAGTGTATGGCTTGCCATGCGAGACACCGCACTGGCGAGTCTCAAGCACCTATGGTCAGTGTGACTCACTATATGGATAGGGATAACAACTTTTTAGCAGAGCTTTCTCCAAGACGTTATTTTTGCACTCAATGTCATGTGCCTCAGTTAGATGCAAAACTGTTGGTCGAGAACGACTTTGTGGATATGGATCATCTGATTAAAGCCAATGCAGAACAGAAAAGCCATTAGGAGTCAGCATGTTAGATAAACTCAAAAAAATCTGGCAAGTGCTTAATCGTCCAAGTGTGCACTATAGTTTAGGGTTTTTAACCTTAGGGGGCTTTATTGCGGGGGTGATCTTCTGGGGTGGTTTTAACACGGCGCTGGAACACACTAACAGGGAGGAGTTTTGTATCGGTTGCCACGAAATGGAAAATAACGTCTATCAAGAGTTACAGACGACCATCCATTTCACCAACCGCAGTGGTGTGAGAGCAACGTGCCCAGATTGCCATGTGCCGCATAACTGGACAGATAAAATTGCCCGTAAGATGCAAGCATCGAAGGAAGTGTGGGGCAAAGTGTTCGGCACCATTAATACCCGCGAAAAGTTTGAAAGCAAACGTCGCGAGTTGGCAGAGCATGAATGGGATAGGTTAAAGGCGAATGACTCACTCGAATGTCGTAATTGCCATAACTTTACCTATATGGACTTTACCAGACAGTCTCCAAGGGCCGCGCAGATGCACTCGACATCCTTAGCCAGTGGCGAGAAAACCTGTATCGACTGTCATAAGGGCATAGCGCATCATTTACCCGATATGTCAGGGGTGAAAGGCTTCTAGTCTGTAATGACCATCCTTTAAAAAGGCCAAGCTTTTGCTTGGCCTTTTGTTTAGGTTCAAGCTGCAAATACAAAGGGCGCATTGCGTTATTACTCCTCAATGCGCCCATCTACTTATAGATTCATACCCGCCACTTTGATTATTGCCGTTGAACAATCATCAAAACCGCTTCGACGAAGTGTGATACTTATACTCGGTTAAAGCTGCTTAAAGCGAATGGCGGTGCCGCCACTGCTTGCCATGTTAAGAGTGAGACTGTCCTTTGCATTCACTTCTTTGGTTTCAATAACATAGTCGTAGGGATTGGTTTTCCAATCGGCCTTAGCGCCGTCGCGGTAAATTTGCGCCTGATAACGTTTAGCGGGTTCGAGGAAATCCAGTTTGATCGTGACATTACGCGGCTTCTCATCGGTCAGCGCCCCCAAGAACCAATCCTTTTGCGCCTTGTCTTGACGGGCAAAGACCACGTAATCACCGACTTCCCCCGCAAGGGCGATACTTTGATACCAATCCGTTGGAACATCGCGGATAAACTGAAACGCATCCATGTGTTTACCGTAATTGCGTGGTAAATCTGCTGCCATTTGGATTGGGCTGTAAAGTACGACATAGAGGGCGAGCTGTTTCATCAGTGTGGTTTGCACGCGATTTTCGGCGTCTAGCCCTTTTGGCGCGAGGTCGAAAATGCCCGGCGTAAAGTCCATTGGACCTGCTAGCATACGGGTGAAAGGCAACATGGCCGTGTGTTCAGGGCTGTTTGGTGGGCTGCCCCAGGCATTGTATTCCTGACCTCGGGCACCTTCGCGGGCAATCCAGTTAGGGTAGGTACGGCGCAGGCCTGTGTCTTTAATCGGCTCGTGGGTATTGATGCTGATATGGTGTTTTGCCGCCTCAAGGACGTTATTTAAGTATTCACCCACCATAAATTGGCCATCGTGCCATTCCTTACGGGCGATGCCATGCTCGTCGATGCGTTTGATATTACCGCCGTCCGCCACATAACCCGTTTTGACTTGGGTGATGCCGTGTTTCTCATAGAGGGCGAAGGCATCTTCCATTTGTTTACGATAATGGGTGACTGAGCCTGCGGTCTCATGGTGACCTATGAGGCGCACGCCTTTTTTAGCGCCATAGGCGGTAATGGCGGACAGATCGAAATCATCGTAGGCTTCGGTGAAGCTGAATTGATCGCCATTATGGAACCAATCACCGTCCCAGCCTTTATTCCAACCTTCGACTAACACGCCATCGAAATTGTACGTGGCGGCAAAGTCCATATAGCGCTTGGTTTCACTGGTGGTGGCGCCGTGGCTTGGGCCAGAACCCCAGGTATTTTCATTGAGATGCATTCCCCACCAAATACCGACGTATTTTCCCGGTTTCACCCAAGACACATCACCTAATTTATTCGGCTCATTTAAGTTGAGGATGAGACGTGAATTGAGTAACCCCGTCGCTTTATCGGCAATTTGAATGGTTCGCCACGGGGTATAAAAACCTGCGTGGGTTTTAACGCGAATGCCATCTGACCAAGGCGTGAGATCGGCTTTTAACTTACCGTCACGCTGCTGATCTAGCGTCATCGCTGCATAGTCCACCAGCGCTGCCTCGTGGATACTTAAATGTGTGCCATCGCCGAGCTTAAAGGTGAAAGGTGTATGCACCCGGTCGATTTGATTAAGGCTTGTCGTGCGATACAAGTATTCGTAGCGGTTCCAGCCGCGGGATGGGATCCACCAGGCTGTGGCCTTATCGCTTTGGCCTACGTTGAACTCGGTGATCTCATCGGTGATATTAAGCGGTGTTCCTGCGGGAAGGGCTGATTGTGCCGCTAAGTAGTAGCGAAAACCAACACCATCATCAAAAGCTTTGAATTCGAGGGTTAAGTCATATTTGCCATTGCTTAACACTGTGGTGAGCGAGTTATGGTGATCGCGGATCCATTCCTGCTCGCCCCAAGGTTGCTGCCAAGTCTGGTCTGCGGTTTGACTTTGGCTCGATTTTATCTGCATGCCTTGGCCAAGTTCACCTAGGGTTGCAAACACCAACCCTAAACGGCTTGGCTCAATAACGGTTTTGCCATGGAAACTCACCTGATACTCGGGTTTGCCAGTATCATCACTGAGGCGAATTTCTATTTGTTTATCGGGGGAACTAACACTGACGGTTTGCGCCATGGCCTGCGATGCAAAAAAACTGCCGATAGTGAATGCAACGAGTGAGGGGGTGAAGGTCTTAGCTAGGCATTTTGAGGCCATGCCTCTTGGTTTACGGGTGAATGGTCGAATAAACATTCCCTGATCCTTGTTTTTATAATGAATTTGGCTAATTGAATACTAGTGTCGATGGCTTTTTTGCCGCAATGGTTTGCATACGTATTCAGTTGGTCAGGTCGGTTGAGTGACTTCTAAGGAAATCAAGGGATGTGCTGGTTCACATACTCGGGTAGAATGCGCGGCTTTAAAGGGCTCTACGTGGGGTTTTGCCGTGAAAATCAGTCAGCGACTACAGCAAATAAACCAAATGGTATTAGGCGAGTACGATCATATTTGGGATTGCTGCTGCGATCATGGATTACTCGGCATGTTATTACTGCAACGACAGGCAGCACCGACTGTGCATTTTGTCGATTGCGTTGAGCCCATAATGACTAAACTCATGGTGGCTTTAGCACGGTTTTTCCCAGAGCAACAAGCCAAAAGCACCTCTAAAGCTCAAGCTTCTATGCCCTGTGATGCTTTACATGACAACAGGGATAAACAGCAGCAAAGCTGCTGGCAGGTGCATTGCCAAGATGTGGCTGCATTACCCTTAGACCTTTATGGTAAAGAGGCTAAACACCTGATCATTATCGCCGGTGTGGGTGGTGAGTTACTGGTGCAGTTGGTCGACGCAATAGTGCGAGCCCATCGGCATTTTGACCTCGAATTTATTTTGTGTCCCGTACATCATAATTATTTTGTGCGTGAGTCATTGGCAGAGTTGGGGTTGAGTCTTAAATCTGAACTGTTACTCGAAGAAAATCGCCGTTTCTATGAGATTTTGCATCTCACCAATATCCAGCCACAGGATGAAGAGGCTCTACAGGACGCCTTAATCATGCCAGCAGGCTCACACATGTGGCGAAATTTAAGCCTCAATGCTAGCGCCAAGGCGAAGGCGTATTTAGAGCAAACTATTCATCATTACCAGCGCATTCCCGAGAATAAACTCACCCAGAGTCAACGGATTGTTGAATCCTACCAAGCGGTTTTAGCTGAGGTGACTGGCAAAGGTAGTGTTAACTAGCGTAAGTTATTACCTAAGTAAACTTCTGCCTTGGCATATAACCCCATAAGTGATGTGACATAATAAGAGCGACAGAAATGCGACTACTTAAATCGACCCAAGATCCCGCAGTTAACTTGCGAACGGCAAGGGTATTCTATCGCCGCGCTGCACGCGCCATTGTGTTATCTGGGGAAGATATTTTGCTGCTTTATACCCAAAAGTACCGCGACTATAGTTTGCCGGGTGGCGGGATTGATGATGGCGAAAGTCTAGAGCAGGGGCTTATCCGAGAAGTGCAGGAAGAAACTGGGGCGCTTTTTGTTGAAGTATTGTCTCCCTTTGGGCGTTATATTGAGTTTCGACCTTGGTATCGAAGTGGCTTTAATGTCGTCAATATGGAGTCATTCTGCTATCAATGCCGTATTGATACCTCCTTAGGGGATAGGGGACTTGGGGAAACGCGTTTCGAGGCCCATGAAATTAAAAATGGGATGCGCCCCGAGTGGATCAATATTCATAGGGCGATTGCCCATAACGAAGACATTATTCAGAACCATCCGCAAAAGGGTCAATCGATAGAGCGGGAAACCTTTTTACTCAAGCGTATTGTGGCAGAATTGTTTTAGCCTTCTATTGTGCTTGCTGCAGGTTGATCAGTAGCCATTAAATACAAAAGGCCCGCATGATGCGGGATCTTTTGTATTTAATCACATGCTAATCAAGATTCAATTTTGACAGCGAATATGACCTACCGAATTAGATGACGGTTAAGTACACACAACAGAAATGACTCAGCGCACCCGCTAACACAAATAAATGCCAAATTGCGTGGTTATAGGGAATGCGTTTACCCACATAGAACACCACCCCAAGGGTGTAGAATACTCCGCCCATCAACAAGAGTGTGAAGCCTAATTCCGACATAGCTGCGGTCAAATCACCAATGACGGTCACACATAGCCAGCCCATGGCAAGATAGAGCACCAGACTTAACTTTTTAAAGCGATGAATAAAAAGAGTTTTAAAGAGGATCCCCGCGATCGCCAGCGTCCAAATAGCGCTTAAGATGATGGTCGAAAGTTTACCCGGCAAACAGATAAGCATTAGTGGGGTGTATGTCCCTGCAATTAACAGGTATATGGCGCAGTGATCGGCGATTTTGAGTTTATGCTTAAGGGCATTGCTGGTAACACTGTGATAAAGCGTTGAACTTAAAAACAATAGAATAAAGCTTAAACCATAAATAATTACGCCTGTAAGCTGAACTTGATTTAAGTGTTCGCCCCCTTTTTGTAGCATCAAGCATAAGCCTATGACGCCTGTAATAACGCCAAGACCGTGACTGACACTGTTGGCAATCTCTTCGCTTAGAGTATAGCCACTAATATTTAATGGTTTTTCTGTTTTTATTGGGGTTTGGGTCATGCTTTGGCTTGGCATAGGGCGAATTCAATAGTGGTCGAGATGTTATCAGTCTAACAGTAGATAGTATTGAAATCTATATTCGGCTTACACTTGTAAGCTAATTTTTGTGGCATCACAAATCTTGCTTTAGCGTGGGTTAGGCAGACAAAGGGTTATTTAAGGATGGGGAAGTCTGCTTGGCGTAAGGGCTAATGGTTCTTTAGTCATCTTAAGTAACCACTGCAGTGAGGATGGCCCAGTTAGTGTATTTGTCACTGTACTTTGCATTTGAGCTGGTTAATAATTAACCCTATGTTCAACAATGATTGACAGACCATTATGCAAATTCAATCCGCTTATGCATCTGGCCTACAAGGCTTGCAAACCGCTCAATCAGGTCTTACCCAAGCAACGATTGATGTGGCTAAACCAGCGCCATCCCAAACGAGTTCTCCTCAAGATCCAACGCAGGCCGTTGAGCAAGTTGATAAGATATCAGCGCTGTTGTCGGCGAATGAATCCTTAAGGTTAGGTGAGGCCTCGGCTAAGGTGCTCGAAACCGATTCTGAAACCATCGGAACCTTGATTAATATTAAGGTGTAATTATGGCGCTATCTGCCGGCATTGGAGTGGTATCTTCCAGCGTTGGAGCGACATCCCCTACACATGGGGCAGACAAAACCGCTGCACAAAATAAGCCTTTTTTAAGCCATCCCTCCAATCGTGCACCGAATTTAGTTAATACTGTTTCTTCCAGCAGTGATGTGAGTCATTTGAGTGGCAATGCAATAGCAAGCTTGCAAATCGACGCTCCGGCTACCACGCAATCCAATGTGATTCCTTCCACTGTTTTTTCATCTGTTCTTGATGTCGCGAGTACTGAACTTGCGAGCGGAGCAAAAGCGACATTACATGCTGAATTCAGTGGTTTTAATTTACTCACAGGTGCTAGCACCATTGGCAGTATGCGAGAAGGGCAAATCGTTACCACTCCTGCGGTGACATCAGTTACGACAAAACCGATTTCAAGCATTGACTCGGTAACGACGGGAGGCATTACTACCGTCGGCTATTCAACTATTACACCCGTCATTCCCTTTAACACTGCATCTCCCAGCCCAATATTTGCTGCCTCAACGGGAGTTAGCCGTGTGCCTTCAAAGATAACTCCGTTAGCCGATATTTTTACGGGGGAGGTTCCAGCTAATTCAGTTGCTAGCCAAGCGCCTTTTACGCCCTTTGATAATTCCGTCTCAAAAGCTGCAAGCGAAGAAACTATTCGTGGCGCTTCAACTACGCAAACCGAGTCCATAGCAGATGACATTCAAGCTGTAGCGGATAAGCGACAACAGAGGCAACAAGCATTAGCCGCCATTTTTAACAAGGAGCAACATCAGGCTCAAAACCAAGAAGAACAAGAGAGTACCGAGGCTCAGCAAAAAGCGGCGCAGGATCAACAAAAAGACCAAATTAATAAGGTTAAGGAGCAGGCTGCGGCACAGCAGCAGGCACAGCAGCAGGCACAGCAGCAGGCACAGCAGCAGGCACAGCAGCAGGCACAGCTGAATGCATTAAAATCCCGTGATGCTGAGGTCAAAGCCCACGAACAAGCCCATGCCACCGTCGGCGGGCAATATGCCCAAAGTCCCAGTTTTAAATATGAAAATGGTAGCGATGGTCAGCGATACGCAACAGATGGTGAAGTCCAAATCGATGTATCTGCCGTTGCAGGCGATCCACTGGCAACCATCACTAAGATGAAGCAGGTATACGCTGCCGCCATGGCCCCTGTGGATCCTTCATCTGCTGACTTAAGGGTAGCGGCCGAGGCCTTAAGTAAAATTAACGATGCTAAAGCGAAATTGGCAGAAGAGCGGCAGTCTCAGGTTATCGAGCCTGAAACGGCACAAACCTTGATTGGTGCGCAGGCCGAAATCGACCAACTGCCTTCCATTGAACCCCGTAAAATTGCAGTGTCTGGTGAGGTAGATGCCAATGGCAATATCGTTCCTGCGCCTGAATCACCTACATTAGTTTCCGAGACGGTCAATCGACTGAAACAAACCATTGCGAAGCCAGTTGCAAATGCAATTAACGCTAACGCGGTAGAGGGTGAAAATCGTGTTGACGCTAAATCTATCGAATTGCCAACGGCAACCTTAGCTGTAAAACAAGATACACTTGATGTCAGCGAAGAGAAGTCTGAAGTCGAGTTACCTTCCCACGCCGCCGATCGCGAGGCGCAGCAAAATGCCTCGGTGCGTTTTTATCGTAATGTTTATGATAATGAAACCTGGGCGAGTGGTAAGGGCAGCACGTTAGAGGCGGCTGAAACAACCCGCCCCTCAGTGTTAGCGTCAAATAAGGGAAGCCAACAGGAGCATCGCGGGCTATTTAATGCTTCCACGATAGGGATCCACAGTGCGCAATTACTGGATATCAGTGCTTAAGCTTTATGTAAACAGTGCAAGCGATTATTCAAGGCGTTAATGACTTAATTGCGACATTGACTTCCCATTAATTCTAAACTGGCTATGGAACTTTTTGCCAAGGTAGGATTAACCTTTTTCCGACTCATCAATGCCGTGGTGCTTTAATATCAAGGATGCCAGCAATCTTGAAGCGGGCCCCTGTTGATCGCGATTTGGGATCACGAGGCTTAACATAATGCGGCGTTTTTGACTGCCCTTAAGGTGTAAGCGTACTAATTTTCCTGCGGCGAGTTCCTCTTGTACAAGAAAGGCAGGGATCCAACAAAAACCAATCCCTTGTTTGAGAATGGCTTTAGCTTCATGGAAGTTAGATACCGTCCAGCGCTGCTCGGCCTTTAACCAGCCAATATCGATATTGGACTGAACTCCAGTATCTTTAATCACGAGCTGCAGCTGTTGGGCGAGTAGTTTATCGTCTTCGAGTATGCCCATCTCCGCCAAGGGGTGGCTCGGATGGCAAACAAGGTGCAGCTCCTGCTCACACAAGGGTTCAGATAAATAGCCCTTAGGTGGAATCCCCGCGCAAATGGCAATATCGACTTTGTTTTGCAGTATCAACTCTTGGGTGCCCGTAATCACCGAATCGAGCATGATGATCCGAGTGCCGCGACTCTCAGGTAAAAAGTCATTGAGTGCACATACTAAACTTTCCATGGGATAGATTATTTCACGGGCGATGGTGAGGGTAGGCTCCCATCCCTGTTCTAAATTACTCGCCAGTTGCTCTAACTCGGTAACGGCTTGGGTTACATGACGAGAGCGGCGCAATAATACTTCACCCTGGGCCGTGAGATAGGCTTTGCGCCCCTTAACCTCAAGGAGTTCAATCCCTAACTGATGCTGTAACTTTGCCACGGCATGGTTAAGTGAAGACTGGCTCTTATTGAGTTTCTCTGCCGCTTGTGCATAACCACCGTAATCCACGACAGCCTGTAAAATACGCCATTGTTCAAGGGTCGATTTCGCGCGGTGCATATATATCCTATTTAATGCCTGTAGGGCTCCATTAACGTCGCTGGCAATTAAGTCGCTATTGGCAACATTGATGTTGATGTAACGAGTTTAGCATTGGTGTCTGCTTTATCATTCGGCGGGCCACTTTATCGCTATATAGTGACAAGCCAAGATCATTTGTTCAATCACTGAAAACCTTTGTCATGACCTTAAACTTATATGTATGGCGAAGGCATTAAAGCAGGCATGTTAGCCCTGAATCTATCTTTGGCTTAGCCTTAACGTGCTCTAACCTTGTTATTCTTTGGATAAGTGAACTGGCATCGGTGGGCTCGCCAATGACGGCTTTAAGCTGCTCATTAATATCAAGAGAAGCCTCATTAATCACCAAAACTTCAAATAACTTGGCTTGATCATTACAGTTTTTAGAATACTCAAACAGAAGACTTGCCACTGCATCCTGCCATAGGGATTGATAATAGAGCGGGCCTTCGTTTGCGATGGCATTGAACGAATAGGGATAGTCCAGCGTATTCGGCCATGCTTGACCAAAGCTTTTAATAAACTCTTGGTTTAAATCGATGTTTAATGGGGCTTGCGTTGACTGATAAAAGCTTAATGCAACTTTCGCCCTAAAGACTTGTAGCTGTTTGCGATAGGCGCTAGCGAGGGCATCTCGGGAATGGGCAAGCTGTTCTACATCGGCAACCATTTGAGCTTTTAAGGCGTTAGCCAACCATATACGGGAAATTTGCTCGCTATCTTGGCTCGTTCCTCGGGTATTGTTGATATAAAAATGCGCACCGCGGGCAAGACTTGTGACCGACGCGGTCACGGCTTCAATAAAGTCGTCACGATCCCGCGAGTTTCTAAGCTCGGGTTTTAAATCCAGTGCCTGTTGGCCAAACTGTTGACCAATTACACTCTGGCGCAACCGGGTTTGGTCATTGTGTTTAATACTGTCATTGAGGTTAATGTAAAGCTCCCCGAGTAATCGCTGCTGGTGGTATACCCGAACTAATTTTTGTTTGTTTTCAGTCGTTGCTGCTTTGATTGTTGATTGGGAAGGGGAGTCGCTGCCAATCTTTGTCTCTAACTCTTGTTCGAAAACATCTTCAAATTCAAGTCCCCAACGGCCTAATAGTTTAAATGCATTCGCTAATTGCTCGGCAGTATTGAGTGACTTAAATTTAGCGGCAGGTAGATTTGCCAAATCTTGGCCGATATTCCAAGGAGTTGTCGCAACCAGTTGGGTTTGGCTTTCCAAAAAGTCCATTACTAGGCTGGGCTGAGATAACTGCTCAAAACGTAAACTGTAGCTGGCGTAATCCTTGAAGCCAGCTTGGTTGGCCATTTCTTGTCTGAGCGCCAAAATTTGCATTAACGCTGCTTGATTATGGCGCCGTGCACGACCTTGATAGGCTTGCCACAGCGTGGCTCGACACTGTGCATCTTGTTGTTTAAGCAGATAACTGGCGATAGTTTGCGAAAAATCGACTTGTGCAGGGTCATTGACCGCCATCGTATTTTCTGCTGGTAAGGTACACTTGGGCTCTTGAATATCGAGGGTAAATTGTTGACTGCTTAAGCCATTGCGAATGCCCGCCTGTGCGGTATGCAGCTTAGCCTTTTCCGCCATGCTGAGATGTTGACTCTTTAGTATTAACAGCTGTTTGCCAAGTTGCTGTTGCTCGTTATTGCCGTTTATCAAATCCTTGGCTAATGCAGTAAATGCTGCTTGGTTTATGAGCTGCGAGAGGGAGTCCGCAAGGTGTAACTGGCATTGTAACAAGCCTTGCCGCTCTTCGGCGGAAAGGGGAAAACCTCGGTAATAGCCGAGCCTTTCGTTGATATTATTGAGCCCGATAGTTTGCTGCTCAAACACCAGCGCCCGCTGACTAACACTTAAGGTGTGCTCGCCGATGTTGAATTTTGTTGCCGTTTTTTTGAACTCATCGTTCAAATCAATGCTTGGAAGACGCAGGCATTGCTCGACCAATAAGGGAACTGGGCTTGGGGCTGCAACGACATTGGCAGTGAAAACATGGCCAAAGCCAATAAGGCTTGCCAGCATGAACATTTTTGCATGAGGTTTTACGGTGGGTAACAGCGTGCGCATCCGTTGCCTTGAGTGATGAATCCTAAAGATTAACATGGTCTGCATAAAACGCCTTTTTGCCATCAATGTCAAATGCGCGGCGAGTGTGAATAAAAATTTTAGTATGTCGGCTGAAATCCCTTAACACCGTCGAAACGATTTTATTCACGCCATGCAAATATAATAAAACGCCTAGGTATGTGTCATGTCCTAGGCGTTTTATGGGCCAAGCGATTGGCTTTGCGCTTTTGTGGCTTAGCGCTGTGTCGATTAAATTAAATCCTGATTCGGCTGATTTTTTATCGCAATGATGGTGGCCCGTTTTGGCGCGGGATAACCTTCGACGGTTTTGGTTACATCGTTTGGGTCAAGGTATTCAGCCAAGGATTCGTTTGGCATCCAACTGGTGCGGCGCTGCTCATCGAGAGTCGTCACATCGGTATCCACGCAGCGAATATCGGTAAAATCGCACTTTTTAAGCCATAGCATCAACGCGGCAACCGAGGGGATAAACCACACGTTATTCATTTTGCCGTACCTGTCCTGTGGAACCAGCACCGCATTTTCATCGCCGTCGATGACGAGGGTTTCTAACACTAACTCACCGCCCATACGCAGTTGATCGCGCAGTTGCAGCAGATGATCGATAGGGGATTTACGGTGATACAGTACACCCATGGAAAACACGGTGTCGAAGGCATCCAGCGGCGGCAGTTCTTCAATTCCAAGTGGCAATAAATGCACCGGATGATGTTCACCACTAAGGCGCTTAACTGCCTCAAACTGACATAAAAACAGCGGCGAAGGGTCTATACCCACCACGCGTTTTGCGCCAGCACCGAGCATTCGCCACATATGATAACCACTGCCACAACCCACATCTAACACGGTACGGTTTTTTAAGGGAGAAATATGTGGACTAACGCGGTCCCATTTCCAATCACTGCGCCATTCGGTATCGATATGCACGCCGTGGAGATGGTAGGGGCCTTTGCGCCAAGGCATAAAGAGGCGTAGCAGGTTTTCTAATTTTTCTTTTTCACCCGGACTTAATTGCTCGCCGCTGCCCACGGTTACGCTATCGACAAAGTCGACTGTATCTGGTGCGGGATAGTGCAATTTGTTCAGCACCTTTTCCCACTTCGGCAAGTTGCCGTGTTTGTGTTCACGTTGCCATTTGCCAAGAATTGAAGGCAGGGTTTCTAACCAATGTTGCAGGTTAGAATCGGCAATTTGTTGGTAAAAGGAGCTAAAGCTAATCACTTGATGGCCACCATTGAAGCAAAGTTAAAACATTGGAACCACAGACTCACGTGACTGAACCCTTGGCGAGTAAGACGTTCTTGATGGATGGCAAAGGTATCTGGTTTCATCACATTTTCAAGGGCGCTACGTTTTTGACTGATCTCAAGCTCGCTATAACCGTTAGCGCGTTTAAAATCGAGGTGTAATTCTTCGAGTAGTGACTGTACCGGCGCATCGTCAAATCGGAGTTTTTCCGATAATACTAAGATACCACCTGGAATTAATCCCCGATAGATTTTAGCAATGAGTGCCTCTCTGTCTTCAGGGGGCAAAAATTGCAGGGTAAAATTGAGCACGACAAGGGAGGCGTTGTTAATTTCGATATCGCGGATATCACCACAAATCAATTCAACCGCGGTGTCACTCACATAGGCGTTGAGATTTTCTTGGCAGCGGGTCACCATGGACTCACTGTTGTCGACCGCGATGATACGGCAGTCTCGGCCGTGGATTTGACGGCGAATGCTTAGGGTGGCCGCGCCAAGTGAACAACCCAGATCGTAAATTTGGGTATTAGGTTTGACGAAACGATCCGCAAATTCGCCTATAGTATTAATAATTTGCGTATATCCAGGCACCGAGCGGCGGATCATGTCACTAAACACGCCGGCAACGCGGTTATCAAACTGGAAATCGCTAATATGGTCGCTCGGTTGAGCGTAGATAGTATCTTGGGAAGTGTTCATCTGGGCCATCTCGAAAATTCAACCCAGCATTTTAACGAATCCCGTTGACTAGCAGCAAGTCTCAGGTTAGTAATTTGCGGCATTTTTATGTGTAATAGACACAATAACCGTTTTAATACACTGTACATCAAGTACTAGGGATAGCTTTTGAAGTTCGTGTTACCACTTCTGTCGATGCTGTTTTGTTTGGCTTTGGGTTATACCCCTAAGGCAAGTAGCGAAACACACTCTCCTCTGATAATTGTGATGGGGGAAGACACGTTTCCCTATCAATATGTGGATAACGAGGGGGAACCGACGGGATTATTGGTCGAACTTTGGAAGGAGTGGGGAAGACAGAACAACTCAGAACTGGTGTTTGTGGCGCGTCATTGGCAAGACTCCCTTGAACAACTCGAGCAGGGTAAAGCTCAAATTCACATTGGCATGGGACAAACCCCTGAACGCGAACAGCGCTTCGATTTTGCTGAGCCGATTTCCGATGTTGGCACCTACCTTTATCTGCATAAATCGTTGCAGGGTAAAAAAAGTATTCATGAACTGATCCCTTATCAAATCGGCATTGTGTCTGGTTCTTCCCATGAGGAAGAATTACGCCGTATTGAACCTCAAATTGCGTTTAAGTACTACGAGAGCCGTGAAAAATTATTGGCAGGCGTCGCTTCCGGCGAAACCGTGGTGTTTGCGGGACTTGAAGGTTATCTTAAAGATCCCTATGCGGTGCAGGCAATTGCGGCCAATTTTCCCGTGAATCAGCGGATCCAAATCAAAGCATCGCATTTTGTACCTGCGGTAAAAAAAGGCAACAGCGCACTTATCAAGCAAATTAATCAGGGGTTTAAGCGGTTAGACCCGCAGATCATTCGACAATTAGAGCGACGTTGGCTCGGATACTACAGACAAAATTCAGGTTTAGTGATTGCGATGCACCTTGGCGTAGAACCCTTTGTCGATGTGGGCCTCGACGGCTTGCCCCACGGGTTGTTTGTCGATATGTGGAAATTGTGGTCCGAAAAAACAGGCATCACGATCGATTTTATTTCCGGTGACATGAATACAAGTGTTAATGATGTGCGACTTGGACTGGCTGATGCACATATAGGTTACCCAGAAAGTGATGAGCTTAAGACGGGGCTTAATCGTGCATGGCCCCTATACACGGTTAAAAGCAGACTGTTTATGTTTGAACCGGTTTCGGAGTATGAGAAAGATTTATTAGGAAAACGCATAGGTGTACTGCCGACATCCACCTATCTGGTTGAGCTTAAAAAGGCATTACCCGATGTCACGTTTCGATACTACGACAGCCTAGAATCGATGGTTGAAGCATCTCAAAAAGGTGACATAGCAGGGTTTATGGCGCCAAGCGCGTGGACCGCCCACTATCTGCTGATGCATAAAAGCTGGGCTCAATTTAGCCAATATCCCGCACTGGAGTTTTTAACGCAGGTGTATGTGTTAACCCGCAGTGACGATCCTGGGTTAGCGCAACGGATAGTCAATGGCTTTAATAATATTAATGTGCAGGAATTTGCACGTCTCGAACAGAAATGGATGTTAAATCCTCGGGATCACATCTTTAAAATGGAGGATAAGTCGCAGTTATTATTGTCCGAAGCGGAGAAAGAGTACTTAGCAGGACTTAATGCGCTCAAACTCGGTTATCTAAAGCAGTGGCCACCGATGGAATTTAGTGATGCAAAGGGGCAATTTTCGGGAATTAATAGTGACATTGCAAAATTAATCGCGGACGAACTGAATATCACAATTGAACCTGTTGCCTTTAAAGATTGGAATGAGTTAATCGCTGCACTTCAGCGCGGCGACATTGATCTTGCAGGCAGCGTTGCGAAAACCGCGGAGAGGCAACAGCGTTTGGCGTTTAGTGATCCCTACTGGCCATCCCCTTGGGGGCTTGTGTCCACGTTGGAGCATGTGGCCATGTTCAATATGAGTCAACTCGCCGGTCAACGTGTAGCTGTAGTAGAGGGCTATCATCTGGTCGCCCAATTGATGGCGTTGCAACCTAGCCTAAAATTAATCATGGTTCCCAATGTCGATGCGGGACTCGAGGCGGTCGCCAAGGGCAAGGCGGATGTTTTTATTGATAAAGTGATTACCTTGGCATCCGAGCTCAAACAACAAGATTATCCCAAGCTTAAAATGGCATTACTGAGCGATTTGACGGAGCAGCAGAGCCATTTTGGCTTTAGTACCCAACTAAGTCCGTTAGTGCCTTTGGTGAATAAAGCCCTAGAGCGACTTGATTCGCAGCGGCAACAACAGATTTATAATCGCTGGGTAACAGAGTCGACGTTTGATACATCAGTCTCTGGCCTTAAATGGTATAGCTATTTGCTGGGGCTGCTTATCCTATGTGGTCTCTTATTGTTACTTTGGGGCATGAATCGACGCCTTAAGGTCGAAATGGCGTTGAGACGATCCGCTGAAAGTCGTTTACAGCATGCCCATGACCATGACAGCTTAACGCGACTACCTAATCGGCTGTTATTCGACGATAGATTATCCCAAGCGCAGCTTTTCCATACCCGCGAACACTGTCATTTTGCATTGCTGCTGATAAACCTTGACCGTTTTAAGAGGGTCAATAAACAGTTTGGCCATGGTGTGGGGGACGCGCTACTGCAAAGTGTGGCCGAGTTACTTGAGCAAAGCTGCCGCGATTCAGACACAGTTGCGCGTCTTGGCGATGATGAATTTGCTATATTACTGCAGCGGGTACAGAGCCGTGATGCAGCCGGGCAAGTGGCCGATAATATCCTGCATGCTTTGTCGAAGACTTTTGTTATTGAGGGCGCAAAAGTCCAGATTGGTGCCAGTATTGGTGTAGTATTATATCCTGACGATGCGGATACCTCGGCTGACTTACTCAACAAAGCGTCGAGTTTACTGCAGGACGCCAAATCCGATGGTGGTCATTGTTATCGTGTTGCTTGATGCTTTTTTGAACGCTCATGCAAATATCGTGATATCCCCACTAGTCAAGGGCCTAAAACTGTTTGATACTTCACCGCCTAAGAGTCAAGTACTTTGGTAATCGGTATTATTTGACTATAATGCCGCTTTTACTCGTTTTGATTGTTTCCAAAGCACCGGTTTGTGGATAAAGGATAGAGTTAGATGCGCAGTCATTATTGTGGAGACGTCAATAAGTCTCACGTTGGTCAAGAAGTTACCTTGGTAGGTTGGGTTAACCGTAGTCGTGATTTGGGTGGCGTTGTCTTTTTAGATTTAAGAGACAGAGAAGGTCTCGTCCAAGTGGTTTATGACCCAGACTTGCCAGCGGTGTTCGACGTTGCCAGCACCCTGCGCGCCGAGTTTTGTGTTCAGGTAAAGGGTATCGTACGTGCTCGTCCTGACAGCCAAGTTAACTGTCAAATGAAGACCGGTGAAATCGAAGTATTAGGTAAAGAACTGACCATCATTAACAGTTCAGAGCCGCTGCCACTGAGCTTAGATAACTACCAAAACAACAGCGAAGAACAGCGCTTAAAATACCGTTACTTAGATTTACGTCGTCCAGAAATGGCGCAACGTTTAATTTTCCGTGCCAAGGTCACCAGCGCAGTACGCCGTTTCCTTGACTCAAACGGTTTCCTGGATATCGAAACCCCAATTTTAACGAAGGCGACCCCTGAGGGTGCGCGTGACTATTTAGTACCAAGTCGTACTTACAAAGGTCAATTCTTCGCGCTGCCACAGTCTCCACAGCTGTTCAAACAGTTGCTGATGATGTCAGGGTTCGACCGTTACTATCAAATCGTAAAATGCTTCCGTGACGAAGACTTACGTGCTGATCGTCAGCCAGAATTCACTCAGATCGATATCGAAACCTCATTCATGACATCAGAACAAGTGATGGCAAAAACTGAGGAAATGATGCGTGGTCTGTTCCTAGAGCTACTGAACGTCGACCTAGGCGAATTCCCACGTATGACCTACAACGAAGCGATGCGTCGTTTCGGTTCAGACAAGCCAGATTTACGTAACCCATTAGAGCTGGTGGACGTGGCTGATTTGCTGAAAGAAGTCGAATTTGCCGTGTTCTCTGGCCCTGCGAACGACGAAGAAGGTCGTGTTGCTGCGCTGCGTATCCCAGGTGGTGCTAGCTTGTCCCGTAAGCAAATCGACGATTACACTAAGTTTGTTGGCATCTACGGTGCTAAGGGACTAGCGTGGATGAAGCTAAATGACCTGACCCAAGGTTTAGAAGGCATTCAATCTCCAGTGCTTAAGTTCTTAAATGAGAGCATTGTGAACGAAATCATTAGCCGCACCGGCGCACAGACCGGCGATATCATCCTGTTTGGTGCTGACAATGCGACTGTGGTGGCAGAATCGATGGGTGCACTGCGTCTGAAAGCCGGTGAAGACTTCAACCTGCTTGAAGGGCAGTGGCGTCCACTGTGGGTAGTTGACTTCCCAATGTTTGAGAAAATCAACGGCAGCTTCCACGCGGTTCACCATCCATTCACGTCACCTCGTGGTGTCACGGCAGCAGAACTTGAAGCAAACCCAGCAAACCGTGTATCCGATGCCTACGACATGGTACTGAACGGTTGTGAATTAGGGGGTGGTTCAGTGCGTATCCACAGCCAAGAAATGCAATCTGCGGTATTCCGTATTCTGGGTATTACCGACGAAGAAGCAAAAGAGAAATTTGGTTTCCTACTCGAAGCGCTGCGCTACGGCACGCCGCCACACGCGGGTCTGGCCTTCGGTTTAGACCGTATTATCATGCTGATGACGGGCGCGAGCTCAATCCGTGATGTAATGGCCTTCCCGAAAACCACCACAGCGGCATGTCCATTAACCAATGCCCCAGGTTTTGCCAATCCTCAGCAACTGACTGAACTCGGTATTGCGGTGGCAAAGCCTGCTAAAACTGAAGAGTAATCTTAGGTTTTGATCTGACCCTATCAGATGTTAAGGTCAAATAAAGGTGATAGAAGTCAGACCGAGGCCTTTGCCTCGGTTTGTTTTTCTGATGTTTTTCAATTTTTATATAATTGTTTGAGCGTCATTTCATTTCTTATCACATTTCTTATCAATAGCGGATGCTTTCGTGCCAGCTATCTATCTGTCGTTGGATAATGCAGTAAGCGCGATAAAAACCTCTGGCTATCGATAAGATGTGCGATGCATTTTTAATGCAAAAAGTTAACGCAAAATGCGTAAAGGAGCACACCCATGGCAGGTCACAGTAAGTGGGCTAACATCAAACACCGCAAGGCAGCACAGGATGCCAAACGCGGTAAACTTTTTACTAAATTTATCCGCGAATTAACGGTCGCGGCCCGAGAAGGCGGCTCGGACGCGGATTCTAATCCACGCCTGCGTATCGCTATCGATAAGGCGCTAGGCGGCAACATGACCCGCGACACTATCGAGCGTGCGATTAAACGTGGTGCGGGCGAGCTTGAAGGTCAACAACTTGAAACCATCGTCTATGAAGGTTATGGACCTGGCGGCACTGCTGTGATGGTCGAAACCATGACGGATAACCGCAATCGTACCGTGAGTGGGGTGCGTAATGCTTTTAGTAAGTCCGGTGGTAACTTAGGTACTGACGGCTCAGTATCCTACCTTTTTACCAAGCGCGGCGTGTTGTCCTATGCGCCAGGTACGGATGAAGATGCGCTGATGGACGCAGCATTAGATGCGGGCGCAGAGGATGTGGTGAGTTACGATGACGGCGCCATTGATGTGTTTACCGAACCAACCGAGTTTTATGGCGTAAAAGATGCGCTGGACGCAGCGGGTTTTGTCAGTGATAACGCTGAAATCGCGATGATTGCGTCGACCAAGGCAGAGCTTGATGCCGATACAGCTGAAAAGTTTATGCGCTTAATCGATACCCTCGAAGAACATGACGATGTACAAGAGGTTTACCATAATGCTGAAATCTCCGATGAGGTAATGGCGACACTGGGATAAAACCTCAGTCTGTTAGAGCTTCAATTGGCTTGCTTATGGCGCTGGCGATAATGCCAGCTGCTGACGCAGGCTCGTTAAAAATCACCTATCTAACAGGTGATTTTTTCTTTAGACTTGTTTTAATTTTTTGTGCAGCCAAAAGAAAGGTTTAATAACTTCTTTTGTATTTGATTGTATTAGGTATTTAATGGCAATTATTTTAGGTGTTGACCCAGGTTCAAGGATCACGGGATATGGCGTTATCCAATGCCAAGGCCGACATCAACTCTATTTAGGTAGCGGCTGTATTCGCACATCAGGTGATGATTTACCGCAGCGTTTAAAGCAAATCTTTGATGGGGTGAGTGAGATTATTCGCCAGTATCAACCCGATGAGTTTGCAATCGAGCGAGTTTTTCTTGCCAAAAATGCCGATTCTGCCTTAAAGCTAGGTCAAGCGCGTGGCGCCGCCATCGTTGCGGCCACAGTGGCCAATTTATCTGTTGCTGAATACAGTGCTACGCAAATTAAAAATGCCGTCGTAGGCACGGGCCGTGCTAAGAAAGAGCAGGTTCAGCATATGATCCAGCAATTATTAAAACTTCCGGCAGCACCACAGGCCGACGCGGCGGACGCGCTCGGCGTGGCGGTATGCCATTACCACACCAGTCAAAGTTTGGTTGCTTTGAGCGGCAGAGCTTCGGCAAGAACATATGGACGGTATAGATGATTGGTCGTTTACGTGGCGTATTAATTGAGAAACAAGCGCCAGAAGTCTTGATTGATGTGAATGGCGTAGGCTATGAGCTACAAATGCCATTAACCAGTTTTTATGAGTTACCCGAGGTGAATCGCGAAACCGTGGTGTACACGCACTTTGTGGTCCGTGAAGATGCGCAGTTACTCTATGGTTTTATCACTAAGCAGGAGCGCTCCTTGTTCCGTCTGTTGATTAAAGCCAATGGCGTGGGGCCTAAATTGGCACTCACCATTTTATCGGGCCTTACCGCCAGTGAATTTGTCGGTTGTGTCGAACGTGATGATATTGCAACGCTTGTAAAACTCCCCGGCGTAGGTAAGAAAACTGCCGAGCGTTTATTGGTGGAAATGCGCGATAAACTCAAGAGCCTAATGGAAGCCTCGGTGGGCTCAGAGCGCGAGTTTGTGTTGCAATCAAACTATTCACCTGCGCCGCTGCCCAATAGTGCAGAAGAAGATGCCATCGCAGCCTTAATTTCGTTAGGCTATAAGCCTCCTCAGGCAAGTAAGGCAGTATCCTCAGCCTTTAAAGATGGCATGGATAGCGAAAGCTTAATTAAAGCCGCGCTCAAATCAATGCTCTAATAGCGAATAACGTAATTGACCTATGTGGGATTTAGCAAACCGAAAGAGAGTAAAGGTAAGTTAATTCGCCACGCGAAGGATAATATAAATGATTGAGGCAGATAGACTGATACAGCCGCAGTTGCAGGGGCAGGATGATGTCATTGATAGGGCAATGCGCCCTAAATTACTCGATGAATATACTGGGCAGGATGATACCAGAGCCCAGCTCAAGGTTTTTATTCAGGCGGCGAAAAATCGCGCCGAAGCCCTAGATCATATGCTGATCTATGGCCCACCGGGGCTGGGTAAAACCACGCTCGCGATGATTGTCGCCAATGAAATGGGCGTGAATATAAAATCCACCTCGGGCCCCGTGCTTGAAAAAGCGGGGGATTTGGCCGCACTACTAACCAACCTTGAAGAGGGCGATGTGCTTTTTATCGATGAAATTCATCGTTTAAGCCCTGTGGTTGAAGAGATTTTATATCCAGCAATGGAAGACTATCAGCTGGATATCATGATTGGTGAAGGTCCCGCTGCCCGCTCAATTAAACTGGATTTACCTCCATTTACCCTTGTTGGCGCCACAACGCGGGCAGGGGCGTTAACATCGCCACTTCGCGCGCGTTTTGGGATCCCGCTGCGCTTAGAGTTCTATAACGTCAAGGATTTAAGTTCTATCGTAACCCGTTCGGCCCATGTGATGGGGCTGGAAATTGACGCGGCAGGTGCCACCGAAATTGCAAAACGCTCCCGTGGCACGCCAAGGATCGCCAATCGACTGCTGCGAAGAGTGCGCGATTACGCCGAAGTCAAACACGATGGTGCAGTGACTCAACATGTGGCGGAGCAGGCGCTCAATTTACTCGATGTGGATAGCGAAGGTTTCGATTATATGGACCGTAAACTGCTACTCGCCATTATCGATAAATTTATGGGGGGGCCGGTAGGTCTTGATAACCTTGCTGCGGCTATTGGTGAAGAGCGTGAAACCATTGAAGATGTGCTCGAACCATTTCTTATTCAGCAAGGCTTTATTCAACGTACGCCACGTGGTCGATTAGCGACAGCGAGAGCCTACCACCATTTTGGCCTGCATAAAGCAGAATAATTCGCAAATTTACTCTGTGAAATTGAGACACATTAAAGCGACTTTAGGTCGCTTTTTTTATCTCACAATATTATGAAATGAGTATTACTTTGCACGAGGCACCCAGTAAGCATGAAAATGTAATGACAACTGAAGGACTTATAATGAGTACAATCGTTCAGTAACTGCTCAGCATAAAAGTTCAATTTAAGCACTGTTTCTGTGAACCCAAACAGATTAACCACTGCGGAGATATTCGTTACAATTTGTAAAATGTTACAAAAATAGCTTGCGGTATTTAACAACACACATAAGACAACACTGTTCTCGTTATTGATCAATCATCCGTCACGCCTCGGTCAATACGCAAATTATACAATTATATCAAGTACATAGGATGATCGTGACGAAAACAAAACAAGCATATGTTTAAATAATGGCTGCCAGTTGCGCTTGTTTGCGCAAAGTTTGATTTGTATTTTTCCTCCATCATTCCTCATAACCAAGTTCTGTACCAATAAATTGCATAATTATTGTGAAATATTCATTTTTTAGCGGTTAAAAAATCATTTTATGCCGATTTTTCACACAGTTTGCCATCTAGATAGAAATGGATATGCACTAATTGTTGCGATGTTTTAGCAATTTTTAGGGCGTAACACTTTTATTAATTATTTAAAAAGTGTGATGCGCATCACATTTATTAAGAGTCGCAGTGTTGCTGGTATGTTGTCGTATTAACAGTGTAAGCTTGGCAAAAATATGTGAATTAGGTCACTAAAGCTGTTGCTTAGCCTTGGTTGGCTAAATCATGTTCGACATTAAGCATCGATGCAACAATTTGTGAAAATAAACTAAACAAATGGTTTTTTTTAGTTAAAAAAATGGTCATTGACGGAATAAGAGTGAATCCTCAGTATCAAGCGCAACAGTCGTACACATCAGTTGTACAAGCTGTGAGCATAAAAATAAGAGTAAGATCTAGGGAGCATTCATTCATGATCAAAAGAACCAAAGTAGCGTCGGCTATCAATTTAGCTTTCGTTACCTCTATCGCTGCAGGCACATTTGTTGCTTCAAACGCATTCGCTGCTGAAGAGACTGCAAAAGTTGAGCGTATTGAAGTAACGGGTTCACGCATTCAACGTCAAGATATGGAAACAGCTTCTCCTGTTACCGTTATTGATGCCGCAGCGATTAAAGCTGAAGGTTTCACTTCAGTAGACCAACTGTTACAAGTTCAAACTTCTATGGCAGGTGCTGCTGTAGGTTCAACTACCAACAACGGCTCTGACGGTGTGGCTCAAGTTGACCTACGTGGTATGGGATCACAACGTACATTAGTTCTGTTAAACGGCCGTCGCATGGTGAACTCTGGTTCAGGTGCTGACAGTGCTGTTGACTTGAACTCAATCCCAGTTGCGATGATTGCACGTGTTGAAATCCTGAAAGACGGCGCTTCAGCTGTTTACGGTTCTGACGCAATTGCAGGTGTTGTGAACATCATCACTAAGAAAGATTTCGAAGGCTTCCAGTTCGATATGAACGGTGCGGGAACCGACAAAGGCGATGGCCAAAACGGTGACGCAAGCGTTCTTTACGGTTTCAACACCGATGGCGGTAACTACACATTTGGTGCAGCTTACTCAGACCGTCGTGGTGTAGTTCAAGGCGACCGTAACTGGTTTGATCCATCTGAAAATACTAGTACAACTATCCCTACTGGTGCCTTAAATCAGAAGGTTTTAGATTCAAACGGTAATTGGGTTAAAAGAACTAAGACTTATGATTTTTCGAATGACGTGTTTTTCCAAACACCGAGTGAACGTCGTAGTTTGTTCGCTAACATGACTCAAGAACTGGGTAATGATGTGGTATTAACTGCTGATGCTATTTACACCAACCGTCGTTCTAATCAACAACTTGCAGCGCAACCAGCTGTAATTAAGTTGAATGTATGTGGTGATGCAAAAGTTACGAATCCTTCAGCTGGTTGTCTTGCACTTGATCAAGGCATGATTGACGCGGGTGTTAAAGCTGATGCTCGAGGTCAAGTTGAATATAGAAGACGTATGAAGGACGTCGGTCCACGAATCTACTCTCAAGATACCGATACTTGGCGTTTATCTGCTGGTTTAGCGGGTTCGCTAGATGTTCATACAGGTATGAACTGGAACGTCGATTATACTTTTGGTAAAAACAAAGCAGCTACTAGTGTAGCGAACTCAATCAATGCAACTGAGATGGCAGCTTCAATCTATGCAGATCCTTATGCTTGGTTTGTAGGTTCACCACTGACTGCTGAAATGATGGATGTCGCTTATTTAGAGCAGACTACTGGCGGTAACGAGCAACAAACTCTGGCAGCAGGTATTAACGGCGAGCTGTTCGACCTGAGCGCAGGTGCTGTTGGCTTCGCTTTGGGTGCGGAATACCGTCGTGAAAGTGGTTTTTACACGCCGGATGCGGTTATCGTTGCGGGTGATGGCACTGCTGCTCAGCAAGATCCAACTGATGGTAACTACAACGTAATCTCTATTTTCCAAGAAGTAAGTGTTCCATTTACAGAGAAGTTAACTGGTGAATTCGCGCTGCGCTTAGACGATTACTCAACTTTTGGTAAAGCGACTACTTGGAAAATTGGTTTAACTTATACTGCAACTGATGAGCTTATGGTTCGTGGTGTAGCAGCCACAGGTTTCCGTGCACCAAGCGTTGCGGAACTTTATGGCGGTAATTCAGGATCTTATGACTATTTAACTAACCCTTGGTTAGCATTAAGTGATCAAACAGGCCAAATTTTAGTAAACCGTACGGCTGATCCAGATCTTAAACCAGAAGAATCAGAGTCGTTCACTGCTGGTTTGGTTTACTCTCCAGATTATATTGACGGTATGTCAGTGACTCTAGATTACTGGCGTTTTAAGGTCTCTGATGCAATTGCTCGTATGGATGTTCAAGCTGGTCTAGATGCCTGTAAGGGTGGCGTTGCAACAGCATGTAATACATTCAATATTACTGAAGATGGTGATTTATTTAATCTAACAAGTGCTTTGACTAACGTAGGTTCACAGGACACAAGTGGTATTGACTTCAACCTCGCTTATAGCTTCGAGCTGTTTGGCTTAGATTGGAAAGTTAACAACGATATGACTTACCTTGTTCAATTTGAACAGGATGGTGAAGAGTACACTGGTACTATCGACGGTAACTTCGGTGCTTATGCTCGCGTTCGTAACAACTTTAGTGTTTCTGCAGGCCAAGACGATTGGACTGTGACTTATTTTAACCGTTATATCGGTTCTATGACTGATATTTATACTGATTATGACGAAAATGATGATCCATTTACTGCTTATGCTGATGTTGATTCAATCATTTATCATAACGTATCTGGTTCATATCACTTTGGTGATAACACCACACTGACTTTAGGTGTGAAGAACTTCACTGATGAAAAACCATTATACGTAACTAATGGTAGTGATGCAGGTACTGTTCCAGAAGTTTATGACACTATCGGCCGTACTATCTACGGTGGTGTGACTGTCAAGTTCTAAGATTTATCTTGGAATACATTTAAAAAAGCGCCTTAGGGCGCTTTTTTATTGGTTTCTATTAGTTGGGCTGATGCAATTCATCATACTGGAGTAGGGTTTACGCTTGATGCACTAGCCATCTATTTATCATTATAGTAATATAAATGATAATGGTTTGCATTAAGGATTGTTTGTGAGCAGGATACTACTGGTCGATGATGACCCCACTTTTCGCTGTTGGTTGAATGAGGCCTTAGTGGCGCAGGGACACCAAGTTATCTGTGCTAGCAATGGGCTTGAAGGGTTAAACCTCATTTCAGATTTTTGCCCTGATGTGATAATGCTGGATTTATTGATGCCAGTGATGTCGGGTATTGAGATGTTGGAAGGAAAGAACTGTTTAACGCCCGTTATTGTATTTTCATCAAAGGACTGTGAAAAAGATAGGATCCGCAGTTATGAACTTGGTGCCGATGATTATCTATGTAAACCTTTTAGTATTAAGGAGTTAAATGTTAGGTTGCAAGCGCTAGAGAGGCGGCTTTATCGTAAAACAGCCACACCGGAATCCCTAACGTCCCCCCAAATTCTGCTGGATGAGCTTGGTCAGAGCTTATTAATTGGTAGCTCTGTTGTCTGTCTCACTCAAACCGAGTTTAAGCTGTTTAAATACCTTTTTGAGCGAAAGGGGCAGGTTGTCACCAAACAAGAATTGCAAAAATCGATTTTGCAGCGTGATCTTGGCCGTTATGACCGAAATTTAGATATGCACATTAGTAACACTCGACGCAAAATTGCGAAGAATCTCGACAGTCGGAATGTGATTAACACGGTAAGGGGACAAGGTTACAGTTTTTGCTTTTAACCTCAATTAAATTTTCTCTGGGTTAATTAAACGAACTGAATGGCTTTTACTTATTCGATTTTAGTCGCTTTCATTTTGCCCTGATCCCGATTTAGTTTATCCTATGGCACATAAATACAATGTGCGTTGGTCTTTGGCCATCAGCTGTACAACCCTCTAGGAATCACACTATGCGAGTCAGTGCCAATTTTGATGGCGGTAATATCCAAGTCATTAATCTTGATAATAAAGACGATATCCAACTTGCCATTCGTCCCGATGCCGGCGGTGAGTTCTATCAATGGTTTAACTTCCGCTTCGAAGGTGAAGTCGGTAATCATTACACTCTTAATATTATCAATGCGGGCAATGCCTCTTATCCAAAGGGTTGGCAGGATTATCACGCGGTAGCAAGTTATGACCGAGTGCATTGGTTCCGTGTGCCAACACAATATATCGACGGCAAATTGAGTATCGAACTTACGCTTGATTGCGATGCGATTCAAATTGCCTACTTTGCACCATACAGCTATGAGCGTCACTTAGATTTACTCAGCGGCGCGCAGTTGCACCCAGATGTCAATCTTGAGCATTTAGGGCTGACCTTAGATGGCCGTGATATCACTCTGATGAAAGTGGGTGATGGCGATCCTTCCAAGCGAAATATTTGGATCACCGCACGTCAACACCCAGGTGAAACTATGGCAGAGTGGTTGGTGGAAGGTTTGGTTAACCGCCTACTTGATAACGATTGCCCAACGTCAAAAGCACTGCGTGATAAAGCCAACTTTTACATTGTGCCCAACATGAACCCTGACGGAAGTGTTCGCGGCCATCTGCGTACCAATGCTATAGGCATTAACTTAAACCGCGAATGGCAAAACCCGAGCTTAGAAAAAAGCCCTGAGGTATATCATGTGGTCAACAAAATGAAGCAAACCGGCGTGGATTTATTTTACGATGTCCACGGTGATGAAGGCTTACCCTATGTGTTCCTCGCGGGTTGTGAAGGGGTTCCTGCCTATAACGACAGACTCGCTCAGTTACAGGCGGAATTTAGCCAAGCGTTAACGCTGGTTAGCGCGGATTTCCAAACTGAATTTGGTTATGCCAAGGATGAGCCAGGTAAGGCGAACTTAACCGTAGCATCTAACTGGGTAGCGCAAACCTTCGAGTGTTTATCTAACACCCTCGAAATGCCGTTTAAAGATAACAACAACCTGCAGGATCCATTTGTGGGTTGGTCACCTGAGCGCAGCATCTACTTAGGCGAAGCCTCATTAGTTGCCATGCTCGCGGTGGTTGATAAATTACGATAGGTATTACCATGGCATTAATTGAATGTCCCGTATGTCGCAAGCGAATGTCCAGTAAGGCAAAGTCCTGCCCAAACTGTGAAGCTAAAGCGTCTGGCGATAATAGCTCGCAGGTGCGCATTAACCATATTCAGCAGTCAAGCTCACTGATCAACCAAAGCTTTGTGGCGATGACGCTGTTTATCGCCGGCGTGGTGCTGTGGATGTGGGGCGGTGAACCTGCCGAAGGCATGCGTGCCTATATTTCAGGGGTATGCGTGGTATTTGGATTTGTGGGTTATTTGGTAACCCGCGTCAGAATTGTATTACATAAGCGAAAAAGTGTATGACAGACATTAATCAGATGATCGATCAAATGCCGGTCGAAGTGTACGAGAGACTTCGCAGTGCGGCTGAGTTAGGTAAGTGGGAAGATGGTACAGTCCTCAGTGAAGCGCAGCGCGAATCGACACTACAAGTTGTGATGCTATACCAAGCGCGCCGTATGGATCAGACCGAGCATTTCACCATTGCCGCGGGCGGTAAACTTAACGAATTGTCTAAGGCAGAGCTTAAAAAGCAGTTCCGCGGTGAATCTATTGCCGAGTTTAGTGCCGAAGAGATTTAATCCTATCGCAATTAATTTAAACACAATAAAAAAGCCCATATCGATGGGCTTTTTTATTACTCAAATAAGACGATTACAGTTGAATTTGCTTAAATATTTTAACCGAGTCTTGTCAGGTCGCCTTAATCTATGCTCAATTCACCCACCAGATTTTGTTGCATCGCCGCTTTAATCTCACTGGGTTTAAGATCCTTCGACAGCAAATAATGCAGTTTAGCTAATGCTGCTTCAATAGTCATATCGGCACCTGAGATCACGCCCGCACGGGCCAGCGCATTACCGGTCGCATAGCCGCCCATATTCACCTTGCCTTGGAAGCACTGGGTAAGGTTGACTAGCACGATGCCGCGCTCATCCGCCTGTTTAAGGGTGTTCAGTAACTCAGGATCCTGCGGCGCATTCCCCACGCCAAAGGTTAATAAAATAAGCGCTTTAACGGGCTGCTGCAGAATGTTCTCAAAAATTTGGGTTGAGATCCCAGGGTAAAGCGTTACTACACCCACAGGCTGCGGGCTGATATTCACCACTTCTAGCGGTTTGTTCGAGGGTACGGCAATCTTGCCAGCACGTAGGTTAATTTTAATACCCGCCTCGAGCAGTAGCGGAAAGTTGGGTGACGCAAAGGCATCGAAACCGTCTGCATGGGCTTTAGTCGAGCGATTACCACGAAACAGTTTGTTATTAAAGAATAAACACACCTCAGCAACTGGATAATTTGCCGCAATGTAGAGTGAATTCAATAGATTCGTTTGGCCGTCTGAGCGTAACTGGGCTAATGGAATTTGCGAGCCGGTCACAATCACAGGTTTAGACAGGCCTTGCAACATAAACGACAGGGCAGAGGCGGTGTAGGCCATAGTGTCTGTGCCGTGGAGAATCACAAAACCGTCGTATTTGTCGTAATTGGCTTTGATATCATCGGCAATCATCTGCCAATCGGTCGGCGCCATGTTGGATGAGTCTATCAACGGACAGTATTCGTGAATGACAAAGTGTGGCATTTCAGCGTGGTAGAACTCAGGCATGGATTGCACGCACTGGGTTAAAAATCCGGCGACGGGGGCAAAACCATTATCGGTTTTTTGCATGCCGATAGTACCGCCCGTATAGGCAACATAAATAGAGCGTTTAGTCATTATTGTCATGAGTGTTGCTGCAAGTGGGCTTATTATACGATTTCGCAGTAACAAACCCAATAAAAAAGCCCGAGAACTCGGGCTTTTACAATGGGATGGGATGTAACTATTTCGGTACTAAAGTGATTGAGTATACATCTCATCGCTTCACGTTAGTGAGCTAGTTAATTAAACAATGCTCACAGTACACATACACATGGTTAGGATCGTTAAAGGAGGCTAAGGTTTTTAAGTTTCCTGTCCATTGCTTTAACAGTTGCTCCAATACACTGGATTGGCCGATTGAGGCAGGCAGATAGCTCGATACCGAGGCAAACATCTCCTGTACAAATAACTGCTCAGGGGTCAGTTCCTGTTGGATAACGCGGGTATCGAAATTATCTAACTTGGCAAGTTCAGCTGCTTTCCCAATGGCGTCATCGATATCGCCTAATTCATCCACAAGGCCAAGCTCTAAGGCTTTTTTACCGCTCCACACATGTCCTTGAGCAATATTGTCGACTTCTTCTAGACTCATTTTACGCTCCTTGGCGACCAAGGAAATAAAGTCTAAATAACCGCGCTCGATATGGCGCTGGATAACGGCTTCGACTTGTGGGGAGAGGGTACGTGTGACCGACAAGCCGGCCCAATCGGATGTCGCCACACCATCGGTATGGATCCCAAGACTTGATAGCGAATCTTCAAAGGTAGTAATCATACCGAAGATACCGATAGAGCCGGTGAGCGTTGTTGGCGTTGCATAGATATAATCGGCACTGGCCGAAATCCAGTATCCCCCCGATGCGGCAAGGCTTCCCATACTGACAACGACAGGCTTACCCGCTGCTTTTAGGGCGAGGAGTTCTTGACGAATTTGCTCGGAGGCAAAGGCGCTGCCGCCAGGACTGTCTACACGCATGACAACTGCTTTAACCTGTTTATCAAAGCGTGCTTTACGTAATAGCTCGGCTGTACTTTCGCCACCAATTTGGCCAGCAGGTTGTGAACCATTCAAAATCGTGCCGCTGGCAACGATGACACCAACCGTATCTTGTTCAGTCAAATTCGGTAACGGGCTTACAAGTGTCAAGTAGTTGTAAAAATCGACCTGCTTGAACGAGTCGCCTTTGCTGGCTTTACCTACAGCATCGAGCATGGTTTTACGGAAGTCTTCATCGGTCGCCAAGGCATCGACCCACTTCATATTCATCGCCATGGTGGCCGAATCGCCTTGAGCCTTATCTAATTCTGCAAGATAGGCGGGGGCATCGAGTACCAAAGAATGAGCATCAATATTACGGTTAGCCGCGACCGTTTGCGTGTAACTTTGCCACACGTCATCGAGTAACTCTTGACCCGCTTCCCTTGCGGCATCAGACATATCATCACGCATATACGGTTCAACGGCCGACTTAAAGGTGCCGACGCGGAAGATATGCGCTTTGATTTTGAGTTTTTCGAGGGCGGATTTGAAGTACTGATTGTACATGCTTAAACCATCGAGTGAGACGCTACCCTGCGGGTTTAAGTAGATGGTGTCAGCGAAACTGGCCAAAAAATACTGGTTTTGTTCATAGTAATTACCGATCGCCACCACTTTTTTACCGCTTTCTTTAAAGCGATTAAGGGCATCACCGATAGATTGTAGTTTGCTAATACCAGCACGTTGCAGCTGCGCTAAATCGAGCACAATCGAGTTAATACGTTTATCTTGAGCGGCGTTATCTATTACATAAATAATATCGGCTAGCAGGATTTCCCCTTCGCCATCAGCGCCTTTTCCTTGCTTAAGGAGTGCATCTAGTGGGTCAACTTGCTGTTTCTGATCGACGATCGAGCCTGCTAAATCAAGCACTAAAGCTGAGTTCTGTTCGACTTGGAATTGCTCATTGCTGCCAATACCAATCACTAGTAAGACCAGTAGGCCGAAGAAGATAAGGTTGAGGATAAGTTTGCGTATGCCGTTAACGACATTCCAAATGAACAAACATATTCTCTTAAAAAACGATGGGTTAGCCGACATTAGCCACTCCTTTACTAATTCAATCCGCCCATGCTAACCGAAATTATCGGTACAGGCGAAATACAATTGTAAGCTTTTTTAACTTTTCGCCCTCCGGTAACAGTTGAGCTTATACAGCACTCGAGGTATGCTAATTTCAATCAACTGTTTAAAAAGGACGTTTGAATGTCGTTTCCCCATTTATTAGAACCCTTAGATCTGGGCTTCACCCAGCTTAAAAACCGTGTGTTGATGGGTTCAATGCACACAGGTTTAGAAGAGGAAAAGGGCGGATTTGAGAAACTGGCAGCGTTTTATAAAGAGCGCGCGTTAGGCGGTGTGGGCTTAATTGTCACCGGCGGTATTTCTCCCAATCTCAGAGGCCGTTTAACGCCCCATGCATGTCAATTAAGTTTTCCATGGCAAGTGGGTAAGCACCGTTTAGTGACCGAAGCCGTACACGAAGCGGGCGGCAAGATTTGTATGCAAATTCTGCATGCGGGTCGTTATGGTTATCACCCGTTTTCACAGGCGCCGAGTAAAATCAAATCGCCTATTACGCCTTTTACGCCCTCAGCCATGTCGAGCCGTCAGGTGCGTTCAACCATTAAAGACTACGTAAGCTCAGCAGCTCTTGCTAAGCGTGCTGGGTATGATGGCGTTGAAGTGATGGGCTCTGAAGGTTACCTCATTAACCAATTTATTAGCGCACGCACCAATACACGCACTGATGAATGGGGCGGTAGTTTTGAAAACCGTGCCAAATTTGCCATCGAAATCGTAAAATCCATTCGAGAAAAAGTGGGCCGTGATTTCATCATTATTTTCCGTTTGTCGATGCTGGATTTAGTCGATAATGGCTCAACTTGGGATGAAGTAGTGAAATTGGCGCAGTGGCTTGAAGCCGCTGGTGTGTCAATTCTAAATACCGGTATCGGCTGGCACGAAGCCCGTATTCCAACGATTGCAACTAGCGTACCGCGCGGAGCCTTTGCCTGGGTCACCGAGCGTTTAAAATCGTCTGTTAATGTGCCTTTGATTGCCACTAACCGTATCAATACGCCAGAAATTGGCGAGCACATTATTGCCTCAGGTCAGGCGGATATGGTGTCGATGGCCAGACCCTTCCTTGCCGATCCTGATTTTGTGAATAAAGCGGCAGCAAATACGCCGGAGCTTATCAACACCTGTATTGGCTGTAACCAAGCCTGTTTAGATCACACCTTCTCGATGAAGCGCTCGACCTGTCTGGTTAACCCACGAGCCTGTTACGAGACCGAAATTAACTTCCTCCCGACCAGCAAGAAGAAGCGCATTGCGGTGATGGGCGCAGGTCCTGCGGGTATGGCGTTCTCGGTTTATGCTGCCATGCGTGGCCATGAGGTTGTGCTGTTTGAAGCGAAATCGGAAGTGGGTGGACAATTTAATCTTGCCCGTAAAATCCCAGGTAAAGAAGAATTTAACGAAACCATTCGTTATTTCCTCAATCAAATCAAACTGTACAAAGTTGATTTACGTTTAAACACCCGTCTTGATGCCGAGGTGTTAAAGACTGAACAATTTGACGAAGTGGTTATCGCTTCAGGCGTTGTGCCTCGTGATTTAAATTTGCCAGGCTTTGATAATCCAAAAGTGGTTAACTACCAAAAAGTGCTGACTGGCGAAGTCAGCATTGGTGAAAAGGTTGCACTGATTGGTGCCGGCGGTATTGGATTCGATATGGCGCACTTCCTGTGTGAAGCAGAATCGAGCACCCTCAATCCAGAGAAATGGCTCAAGCAATGGGGTATTGATAAAGAGTACCAACATGCGGGCGGCTTAATTAAACCGTCAAGTGAGGGTGAAAAACACCGACAGGTTTACCTGCTGCAACGTAAAACCTCGAAAATGGGCGCAGGTCTGGGTAAAACCACGGGCTGGATCCACCGCAGCGTGTTAAAGCAACACGATGTGAAGATGCAGACTGGCGTTAACTACGAGAAGTTTGACGATGCGGGTTTACATATTCGCGTTGGCGATAAAACTGAAGTCTTAGCCGTGGATAACGTTATCCTCTGTGCGGGCCAAGAATCTAATCGTACTTTAGTGGATTCAATGAAGGCGACTGGCTTGCCTGTGCACCTGATTGGTGGTGTGGATGTGGCCGCAGAACTTGATGCCAAACGGGCAATCCGCCAAGGTGCAGAACTGGCAATGCGTCTCTAGTTAATTCCGAATGACTCATCGTTGTTAGTGATTTCAAAAGCCTGAGCCATGCTCAGGCTTTTTTATTGATTTGAATTAAGTTACGTAAATGCAAATATAGCGAGGGAGTCGAACCCTCTCTACGTTTTCTAAGAAGCTGATTTACGCTGGTTTTGGTCAAAGGAAACAAACTCTTGTTACACCTTACTGTATTTCCTAAGTAATAGGAAAGTTCAAATGGTATCGACATTATAAAACAAAGGATCCTTTGAACATTCTACACGGGCTCCGAGTACACATATTGTTTGAAAATAAAATACCCAAATATCAACCCTCTGCATAAACACTGTTATTGTGAAAAACGTATAAAATTGCTTAAAATCGAGCCTATAAAGGTATCGATTTTTGCTTGGAAATCTATGCAATTTTATGGAAGCATTAGTCTTTCGCTTAAATCTTATTAATCACGTCAAAATGCTTCTACGAATGTAAAGTCCTGCTTTTCAGGATAAAAATATTGAAAGCCCACTAAGTCCAATGCTAACTTCTTGGGATAGTTGAATTATTTTTTCGCTTCACCCAAATACCTCACTCACTACTGTTTGGGTTTATTAGCAGTGTGGATAATACAATGTTAAGCTCATAGGGAAGAAAAGAGATATATATGGAACAAAAATTATTTGATATAGAGCTGGCATACTACATACTGTGTTTTGTAGCTGCTTTTGTTCTCTTTTTTAAGCTTCATAAAGATGGGGAGCCTCCATTTGCAGTCTTGGGGTATATAAATCCAGATGCTGCTCAGTCTGCATATGGGAGGTTTTTTGAGGCAATCCTTTTCGCGGCTTTAGGAGCACTAATTGGTACGTTGCTCACCATACCTACATCACCTGCTCAAGCTATCGCAGCAGGCCTAGGATGGACGGGACTTTTGTCTGCAACAAATTCAAGTGGAGGCTGATATGAATAACGATCATGATCAACAGTTAGTTTCCCAGTACGAAAGCATAAAATCTATTCTGAAATCTTTAGAGAAAGATTTTGAGCAAGAGAGCCAAGAATATGAAACTTTTAATAAGGTTTTAAGAAATTACTATGTTCACGAACTTAAGTATAAAGATACAGATAAAGCCAAATATACTGCATTAAAGTTCATTGAAAATAATAAGAATACATTGAAGAAAATTCAGTCTATTGAGAAGCGTGAAAATCGATTGTTTAGCACAACAAGTAATGTCGCGTTGTTGACAACTATTGGTGCAGCGGTATCGGCCTCTTTGGCTCCCGCTCTTGTTGTTCCGGCTGCTGCAATCGCGGCTGTAACTGCATTGGGTGGTTATATTGGAAAGCTAAAATTAGATAATGATGCCAAGGATGAAGCAAAATACCTCATCCAAAAAATGGGTTTGGAAGCCTTGAATGAAGAAGGCTTAGCAAATCAAGTAAGCGGGAGAACAAAAAGCAGAACTCCTTGATTGAAAAGTTACATCGATAGATTAATTTAGCTTCTTCCACTTTCAATGCTTAGTTCAGGTTGATTTGCTCAATCACTTTTAGATGAAAGCCACATCAGTATTCAGCATGTATACCTAACTGCTTATACTGCAGTCATTTAATTCGCTGGGATTCTAACCACAACTGAATACAGTCTTTGAGCCTTTTCTAAATATCCACAAGCTGAATACAGATAAATCTGCATATTCCCCTGATCAGCAATTGTGTGGGTTAACAAACAAAGGACGAAGGAGGTTAAACTTCAAAGCCTCCTATGCGTTGATAGAAAGCGTCGTTTACTACCATTTACCTAGGTTTTGGACTAGAACGCTGTGATTACTCTTCGCGGGCTTCTTGCTGAAGTACGGCTTTGCTTGCAGCGCTAGCAACAGACTTGGTTGACGGCTTAGTTTTATGGCGAGGATGGCTGACGACCATGGCGCCTTCAGGGGATAAATCGAGCTCGAGATCTTCTGCAGGAATACAGCAGCAGGGCAGACACTCATCGGCTTCGAGGTGGGCGAGGGGCTCTGTTAAATAGCTTACGCTGCCACTTAACATGCGGGTTTTACAGCCGCCGCAAAATCCATTGCGGCATTCAGAAAAAATAGTGACCTTTTTCGACTCTAATGCCTGCAACAATGACTCGTGCTGCGCAGTGAAGAGCAGCACGGGTTGACCTTGAAGGCGCACGATAGGCGCCTTAGTAAAGGGATTGTTAGCTTGTCTCAAGCTATTAGCAGCGCGTTGTGTTGATTTAGTCACTATTTTTTATGTTTTTGGTTTAAATAGGCATCTTAAAGATCAAAATCGAGGAACTCATCGCTATCGACGGCTGCATCGATTTGACCGACCAAATAGGATGACACTTCGACTTCCTGCGGCGCCACTTGTACGGCATCGCTTTCTAACCAGTTTTTCATCCATGGTAGCGGGTTCGTTAGCTCAGCGTAAGGCTGTGGCAGGTTAACCGATTTCATGCGTTGGTTTGTGATGAACTCAACGTATTGGCAGAGGATCTGCTCGTTAAGCCCGATCATAGAACCGTCTTTAAACAGGTATTTTGCCCATTCCTTTTCTTGCTCAGCGGCCTTAAGGAACAGGTTGTAGGCTTCCTGTTGACATTCAATGGCGATTTCGGCCATTTCTGGGTCATCTTTACCGCCCTGCATAATCGTGAGGATATGCTGGGTGCTGTTTAAGTGCAGTGCTTCATCGCGGGCAATCAAACGAATGATTTTAGCGTTACCTTCCATCAGCTTGCGCTCGGCAAAGGCGAATGAACAGGCAAAGCTCACGTAGAAGCGAATCGCCTCTAGGGCGTTAACCGACATCATACACAGGTACAGGGCTTTTTTCAGGGTACGAGTGTTGACTTCAATCGGCTCGCCGTCGATGACGTGGGTGCCCGCACCTAACAGGTGATAAATCTGTGTCAGTTTGATCAGGTTATCGTAGTACTCGGCGATGTCGGTCGCGCGGCGCAGAATTTGTTGGTTTTCCACGATATCATCGAAAACGACTGAAGGGTCATTGACGATATTACGGATAATATGGGTGTAAGAGCGTGAGTGAATGGTCTCAGAGAATGACCAAGTTTCAATCCAAGTCTCTAACTCTGGCAACGACACTAACGGCAAAAATGCCACGTTAGGCGAGCGGCCCTGGATAGAATCCAGCAGGGTTTGGTATTTCAGGTTAGAGATGAAGATGTGTTTTTCATGCTCTGGCAGTGCGTTGTAGTCGATTTTATCGCGGCTCACGTCCACTTCTTCTGGACGCCAGAAGAACGACAGTTGCTTTTCGATCAGCTTTTCAAACACTTCATATTTTTGTTGGTCATAACGGGCTACGTTTACCGATTGGCCGAAGAACATAGGTTCGCGGGTAGCATCGTTGGGTGTTTGACAGAATGTAGAGTAGGTCATGGTTCTTTGATTCCAATAAGTCGGGATCCCAAGGGATCCCGCAACCGTTAACAGTGAAGATTAGATCTTACATGCACCGCTGGCGCAGCCGTCGTCTTCTTTCTCTATGTTGGTGATGTCATCGTGTTGATCCGATGCACCATCGCGAGTGTTATGGTAGTACAGCGTTTTAACGCCCAACTTATAGGCATTGAGCAGGTCTTTCAGCAGCGTTTGCATTGGCACTTTACGGCCTTCGAAACGGGCTGGATCATAGTTAGTGTTGGCCGAAATAGCTTGGTCAACAAACTTCTGCATGATACCAACGAGCTGCAGGTAACCGTCGTTGCTTGGCATTTGCCATAACAATTCATAGTTGTGCTTCAGTTCATCGAAATCAGGAACCACTTGTTTTAACTGACCATCTTTACTGGCTTTCACACTGATTAAACCACGTGGCGGCTCGATACCGTTAGTCGCGTTTGAAATCTGTGAAGAGGTTTCAGATGGCATAAGCGCAGACAGGGTAGAGTTACGTAAACCGTACTCTTTAATGTCGCTTCGCAGGCTTTCCCAGTCTAAATGCAATGGCTCGTTGCACACTTTATCGAGATCGCGCTTGTAGGTATCGATTGGCAGAATACCTTGGGCGTAGGTGGTCTCGTTAAATGATGGACATGCGCCTTTTTCCTTCGCCAGTGTCATTGAGGCTTTCAGTAAGTAGTACTGAATCGCTTCAAAGGTCTTGTGGGTCAGGTTGTTTGCACTGCCATCAGAGTATTTCATGCCGTTTTTTGCTAAGTAGTTAGCAAAGTTGATCACGCCAATACCTAAAGTACGACGGTTCATTGATGAAATCTGCGCCGCCTTAATTGGGTAATCTTGATAATCCAAGAGGTTATCCAATGCGCGTACTGCTAAGTCCGCTAATGGCTCAAGCTCGGCTAAATCTTTGATTGCGCCTAAGTTCAATGCCGACAGGGTACACAGGGCGATTTCACCGTTAGGATCGTCAATGTTGTTCAATGGCTTAGTCGGCAGGGCGATCTCAAGACACAGGTTAGATTGTCTGATCGGCGCGACTTTCGAATCGAACGGGCTGTGGGTGTTACAGTGATCCACGTTTTGGATATAGATACGGCCTGTTGAAGCGCGCTCTTGCATCATCAGTGAGAACAAGTCCACGGCTTTTAATGACTTCTTACGAATGCTGCTATCGTTTTCGTATTGCAGATACAGACGCTCGAATTCGCCTTGGTCTTCGAAGAAGGCATCGTACAGGCCTGGTACGTCCGATGGACTGAACAGGCTGATGTTTTCACCCTTGATCAGACGTTGGTACATCAGCTTGTTGAGCTGCACGCCGTAATCTAAGTGACGGATACGGTTATCTTCAACACCACGGTTGTTTTTCAGTACCAGCAGGGATTCCACTTCTAAGTGCCAAATTGGGTAGAAGAGGGTTGCCGCACCGCCACGTACGCCGCCTTGTGAGCAAGATTTTACTGCCGTTTGGAAATACTTGTAGAAAGGCAAGCAACCGGTGTGGAAGGCTTCTCCACCACGGATTGGGCTACCTAAGGCGCGGATACGACCGGCGTTGATACCGATACCCGCACGTTGGCTGACGTATTTCACGATAGACGAGGCTGTCGCGTTGATAGAATCTAGGCTGTCACCACACTCAATCAGTACGCATGAGCTAAACTGACGGGTAGGAGTGCGTACGCCCGCCATAATTGGCGTTGGTAGCGAAATCTTGAAGGTCGACACCGCATCATAGAAATCTTTGATGTAGTTCAGACGGGTTTCACGTGGGTAACGGGCAAACAGACACGCGGCCACCAGAATATACAAAAACTGCGCGCTTTCGTAGATTTCGTGGGTAACACGGTTTTGCACTAAGTACTTGCCTTCTAACTGCTTAACCGCGGCATAGGAGAAGTCCATATCGCGCCAATGGTCGATATAGCTGTCCATGATATCAAGTTCTTCACGGCTGTAGTCTGCGAGGATGTGTGCGTCGTACTTGCCAAGCTCAACCAACTTAGTCACATGATCGTATAACTTTGGCGGCTCAAATTGACCAAAGGCCTTCTTACGCAAATGGAATACGGCTAAACGCGCAGCAAGGAACTGATAATCAGGCGATTCTGGCGAAATCAAATCCGCAGCAGATTTAATGATCGTTTCATGGATCGCTTCAGTTGGAATACCGTCGAAAAACTGTAAATGCGTGCGAAGTTCAACTTCAGAAACAGAAACGTTTTTTAATCCCTTGGCTGCCCAAGTAATTACGCGGTGTATTTTATCGAGATCAATCGTCTCACGAGCACCACAGCGTTTTGTGACTGTCATATTGCTATTCATTGAGGAGAGGCCTTGGTTCTGATATCTGTCTAGGTGAATATTTTCACCCTACGTTTCCTTGTAAAACAATCAACCTGAAAACCCATAATACTGCTGGCGATGGTGAACACTGCCGATTTAGCGGGGAACTTCTAGTGTGTCTGATTGCTACCTATACACAAGATATGGTGTTTTAAAAAATCTAAGATACAAGATAGTGAGGTTTGAGGGCATTTGCAAGCATCAATTCGGGGGGTATCTTGTGGATATCTTGAGGATAATAACAGGGGTTAGTAAAGACTAACCTTGAAGCTCAAATTCTCGTTAGCGTGACCGAATGAAGGGCATTTTTCATACAAAGATTTTGCATGAATCGATCGCTAAAATAAGCAGCGATCGTAAGCCTGATTATTGACAGCGTCAGAATATTGGAATATCTCGCTTACGGTTACTTCGTTAATTGGGCGTTGATTTGCGATAACACCCGGACGATTACCCCTAACAAAAGTGCAATATAAGCCAACATTTATCCATGCTATGCAAACTCGTCAGAGATGCGCTGAAGCTTGCTAAGCCAGAATATGGAACTCTACAGATAGCCTCTGTAGGCACAGCTTTGAAAGAGGTTAATCTTTAAGATGGAGTTACAACCTAATTTCGGCGAACATTATTCATCAGAGCTTGATGTAATCGCGTAGGTGTGGCGAATTGTGCATGGTGAGGCCAAGTATCTGGCTTATCGCTTTCACTCAAATAGCCCCAAAGCGCGACGCCACCTAACATGCCCGCGGCATTCGCAGCGATTAGATCGCGCTCGGCGTCACCTAAATACAAGATGTGCTGCGGCAAACATTGTACCTGCTGCGCCGCGAGCAGCATGGGGGCGGTATGGGGTTTAGCAAAACGGGTGGAGTCGCCACTGATCATCACACTTAGGCGCTGCTCAAGTTTAAGCTTCTTTAATAGTGGGCGGGTAAAGCGGGCGGGTTTGTTGGTAATAACGCCATAGGGCAGTTTAACGGCATCGAACCAATCGAGCATTGACGCTATGCCTTCAAACAACTGGCAATGATCGCCATTAACTTGCTGATAATGATTCAGTAGCCCCTGCTGCACGGCGAGTCTAAGCGCCTCATCGGCATCGGGAATGGCGGCATTAACTAAGGCCATACTGCCATGGGAAGCGGCGCTTCGAAGCTGAGTTTCACTTTGGCTTTGAATGCCGTGATCTTGAAGACTCAGGTTAAGGGCATTGACTAAATCCGGCGCAGTATCGGCGAGTGTGCCGTCGAGATCGAATAAAACCGCGGAAACCTGAGTCAAAGTCATCTTAATCTACCTTTTGGGTGGCAATCATATAGTTGACGTCCACCTTCGGTGTGTATTTAAAGATGCCTGTCAGTGGATTGTAGGTAATGCCAATGGCATCGCGGCAGATAAGGTCGGTATTGTCGACCAGTGCAATCAGCTCAGATGGCTTGATGAACTTATTATGATCATGGGTGCCAACGGGTAACATCTTTAATAGGTACTCGGCGCCGATAATGGTTTCGACAAAGGCCTTAAGGTTACGGTTGATGGTGGAGAAAAACACAAAGCCACCGGGCTTGACCATATCACAGCAGGCTTGGATAACAGATTGCGGATCTGGCACATGCTCGAGCATCTCCATACAGGTCACTACATCGTAGTATTCACGGTGATCTTCCCTGTGGGCCTCAGCGGTGTTTTTCACATAATTAATACTCACGCCCGTTTCCAGTGCATGTAGACGCGCCACTTCTAAGGGCTCTTCACCCATATCAAGGCCATCTACCTCAGCACCAATACGGGCCATGCTTTCAGACAAAATGCCGCCACCACAGCCAACATCGAGCACCTTCTTGCCAAAAATGCCACCGGCGGTCTGATCGATGTAATTTAATCGCAGCGGGTTTAATAGATGAAGGGGCTTAAATTCGCCGTTGAGATCCCACCACGTTTCGGCCATACGTTCAAATTTCGCGATTTCCTGTGGGTCTACATTGCTGTTGTGTTGCATCTTCGTACCTAAAGCGGCTGTATAGTGGCGCTATTATAACGACTGCGGGTGATAAACACAGCATAAGCACAATCTAAGTCTTTGTGGTTGAGTGAAATTTCAGCAATTGTGCGGCTTATTTATCGAAGTTGAGACTTTAAACGCAATTTCTGCTGACAGAATAAGCAGGCTTTTACCTAAATCGTCCAAACCCTAACCAATTTTTATGGCCTTAAATGCCCATTTTGACAGTGTTTTCATCTATTAAGCTACAACCTTTGCATTTCACCGTGCTTAGGTCTAGCGACATTAAATAACTGTGTTAGAATGCCAAATCACGTTTTTGGGCCGCTCAATGATACGGATTATACGTTGTCGGCTAATTTTCAGGGGAACGAGCAGTTTATGACTGATCTGGCATCATCTATTTCGCCAATTAATATCGAAGACGAACTAAAGAATTCGTACCTTGATTACGCCATGAGCGTCATCGTGGGTCGTGCATTACCAGACGTGCGTGATGGCCTCAAGCCTGTGCATCGCCGCGTGCTGTTTGCCATGAGTGAATTAAAGAACGATTGGAACAAGCCGTATAAAAAGTCTGCCCGTGTAGTCGGTGACGTCATCGGTAAATATCACCCCCATGGTGACTCGGCGGTATACGACACTATCGTTCGTATGGCTCAGCCTTTCTCACTGCGTTACACCTTAGTAGACGGACAAGGAAACTTCGGTTCGGTCGACGGTGACTCCGCAGCGGCAATGCGTTATACCGAAATCCGCATGGATAAGTTAGCGCACCAACTCCTTGCCGATCTTGAAAAAGAAACCGTGGACTATGTGCCTAACTATGATGGCACAGAACAAATTCCTGCGGTGTTGCCAACCCGTGTGCCTAACCTGTTAATCAACGGTTCATCGGGTATTGCGGTTGGTATGGCGACAAACATTCCGCCACACAACTTAACCGAGGTGGTCAAAGGCTGCTTAGCCTTAATCGCCGATCCTGCGCTGTCAATCGAACAGTTAATGGAATACATCCCAGGTCCTGACTTCCCAACCGCAGCGATTATCAACGGCCGTAAGGGCATTATCGATGCTTATAAGACAGGCCGTGGCCGTGCTGTCATGCGCGCCCTTGCAGAAATCGAAACCGAAGATAACGGCCGTGAACGCATCATCGTCACCGAAATTCCTTATCAAGTGAACAAGGCCAAACTCATCGAGAAAATCGCTGAGCTGGTTAAAGATAAGAAGATTGAAGGGATTAGCGGTCTGCGTGACGAGTCTGATAAAGACGGTATGCGTATCGTTATTGAAATTAAGCGCGGTGAGGTGGGTGAAGTTGTGCTGAACAACCTTTACGCACAAACCCAAATGCAGTGCTCTTTTGGTATCAACATGGTGGCCCTGACTAACGGTCAGCCTAAGTTGTTTAACCTGAAAGAAATGCTCGAGTGCTTTATTCTTCACCGCCGTGAAGTGGTCACTCGCCGTACTGTATTCGAACTGCGTAAGGCCCGTGAACGTGCCCATATCCTTGAGGCATTAGCGGTTGCGCTTGCCAACATCGACCCGATTATTGCGCTGATCAAAGCCTCGCCAACCCCAGCAGATGCCAAAGTTAAACTGGTTGAACAGGGCTGGGCACTGGGCCATGTTCAGGGCATGCTTGAGAAAGCTGGTGATGATGCCGCCCGCCCAGAATGGCTAGAGCCAGAATTTGGGATCCGTGATGGCTTATATTACCTAACCGAGCAACAGGCTCAGGCGATTCTAGAGCTACGCTTACACCGTTTAACCGGTCTTGAGCACGATAAAATCATCGCCGAATACGAAGAACTGCTCGAATTCATCGCAGGTCTACTGTTTATTCTGCGAAGCCCAGAGCGTTTGATGGAAGTGATCAAAGAAGAGCTAGAAGAAATTCTGGCCGAATACGGCGATGCCCGCCGCACGGTGATCAACGCCAACGAAATTGATATGAGTCTTGAAGACTTAATCAACGAAGAAGACGTCGTCGTCACTTTGTCGCACTTAGGCTACGCCAAGTACCAACCGCTGAGCGATTACCAAGCCCAGCGCCGTGGTGGTAAGGGTAAAGCCGCAACTAAGGTGAAAGACGAAGATTTCGTTGAAAAACTGCTGGTTGCTAACACCCACGATACCATTCTGTGCTTCTCAGATTTTGGTAAGATGTACTGGCTCAAGGTATATCAATTACCACTGGCGAGCCGCACATCCCGCGGTCGTCCGATTGTTAACTTACTGCCGCTGTCCGATGGTGAACGTATTACTGCGATTCTGCCGGTGCGTGAATACGCAGAAGATAAGTACATCATTATGGCGACCTCTAACGGTACCGTGAAGAAGACGGCACTGACGGCTTACAGCAACCCACGTGCAAACGGCATTATTGCCGTGAACCTGAAAGACGGTGACCAACTGATCGGTGTCGATATCACCAACGGTGACGATGAGATCATGTTGTTCTCGAACGAAGGTAAAGTGGTTCGCTTTAAAGAAGGCGAAGAAGTTGCCGTCGTCGATGAAAACGGTAACCCAGTATTAGACGAAGAAGGCAATCCACAGATCAACTTCAAGGGCGTGCGTCCGATGGGTCGCGGCGCGACCGGTGTTCGCGGTATCAAGCTTGAAGAAGGCCAAAAAGTCGTATCGCTTATCGTACCTAAGGGCGATGGCGCTATCTTAACCGTCACTGAAAATGGTTACGGTAAACGTACTGAGTTATCTGAATATCCATCTAAGAGCCGTGCCACTAAAGGTGTGGTGTCGATTAAGGTGAGTGAGCGTAACGGTGCGGTTGTGGGTGCGGTTCAAGTTGGTGGCAATGATGAAATCATGCTGATCAGCGACAAGGGAACGCTTGTGCGTACTCCAGCGAACGGTGTGTCTATCATCGGTCGTAACACCCAAGGCGTGACTATCATCCGCACTGCAAGTGACGAGAAAGTGGTTGGCTTACAACGTATCGATGAAATCCAGGGTGACGAAGATGACGTCGAGCTGGATGAAAACGGCAACCCAATCGTGCCCGTTGCAGTGGAAGGTGATTCTGTTCAAGAAGAGCCAGAAGCGTTAGATGACGAACTGGATGAAGAGTTAGAAGAAGACGAAGCGCTTGACGACGAGCAAGACGAAGACTAATTCTTAAGCCTTAAAACGAGCGTCCAATTGGGCGCTCGTTTTTTTCGTGGCAACGTTCTATTTTATGAATTCAAAAATCATGGTTGTAAAAAAGGAGAGGGGCTGTGAGCGCGATTTATAATTTCTGTGCGGGACCTGCAATGTTACCCCAAGCGGTAATGAAGAAAGCACAACAGGAATTACTCGATTGGAATGGTCTTGGCGTATCCGTTATGGAAGTAAGCCATAGAGGTAAGGAATTTATCGCGTTAGCCGAGCAGTCCGAAGCGGATTTACGTGAACTGATGAATATCCCTGACAATTACCATGTGCTATTTATGCATGGCGGTGGTCGTGGCCAGTTTTCCGCTATTGTGAATAATTTTCTTGGCGACAATGGCCGTGCTTTGTATTTGCTTAGCGGTCAATGGTCATCATCGGCCTTTACTGAAGCGCAAAAACTAGCGGGTGAAGCCCAGATTGATAGCCTGAATATTGTTGAAAAACACAATGGTCTCAATGCAGTAGTCATTCCTGATCTCCATAAATTTGATGCGGATTATCGCTATGTGCACTACTGTCCGAATGAGACAGTAGATGGCATCGAAATTTTTGATGAGTTAGACAGTCCATGGCCTGTTATCGCCGATTTATCCTCAACGATTATGTCTCGCGAGATTGATGTCAGCCGTTACGGCTTAATCTACGCGGGCGCGCAGAAGAACATTGGTCCTTCGGGTTTATCTATCGTTATCGTCCGTGACGATATGCTAAAACTGCCTACTCTGACGCAATCTTCCATCATGGATTACCGCGTGGCAGTGGAATTTGACTCCATGTTTAATACCCCGCCGACCTTTGCTTGGTATCTGGCCGCTGAAGTGTTTGCTTGGCTTAAATCTATCGGTGGTGTGGCTAGCATTGCAGAAATCAACAAGCAAAAAGCGCAGATGCTGTATGCGTGCATCGACGCTAACCCATTCTATAAAAATGGTGTGGTTGCGGCTAACCGCTCGAAAATGAACGTGACTTTCCAACTGAGTGACGAGTCGCTCGATGGTGAGTTTTTAAAGCAGGCGCAGGCGGCGGGATTACTTGCGCTTAAAGGTCACCGTATTGTCGGCGGCATGCGTGCTAGCCTTTACAATGCGATGCCACTCGAAGGTGTGGTTGCGCTCGTTAGCTTTATGAATGACTTTGCGGCGAAGCACAGCAAATAAGCATTTAGTACCGACATTTGTCGGTTACTTTTGTTTTAAGAAATGAGCCTAAATAAATTAATAGGGCACTTAGATAACTGAGTCTAAGTGCCCTTATTTTTCACTTAATGTTTAAGTGAATGTTGAGTGAAGCACGTTAAGTTACACCGCAAAAAAACTGCTTAACGAAAAAAACGAATGCCAAGGCATTCGTTTTTTGTGACTTTATTTAACTTTAAATCAAGGTGTTAATACTTGGGTGTTATAAAACTTTAGCAATCGATTGCGCTAGATAATCAACGTTATCTTCGCTGATCCCCGCGATGCTGATACGGCTCGAACCCACCATATAAATGCTAAATTCTTTTTTCAGGCGCTCAACTTGCTCTGGATTGACGCCAAGGAAAGAGAACATCCCTTTCTGACGGGCGATAAAGCTGAAATCACGGTCAACGCCATTGGCTTTCAGTTTATCCACCAGAATGGCACGGTTACCGTTAATGCGATCGCGCATCACTTGCAGCTCTGCTAACCATTCTTGCTTGAGTTCAGCAGACTCAAGAATCGTCTCAACAATCGCCGCACCGTGGGCAGGTGGCATCGAGTAGAGGCAGCGCACTACGTACAGCAGTACCGATTGGGCGATATCGGCACGTGCTGCATCTTTGGCAATCACAGAGCATGAACCGATACGCTCACGGTATAGGCCAAAGTTTTTAGAGCATGAACTACAGAGGATCATGTTATCAACGGCTGCCGCCATTTGACGGACACCGTAGGCATCGATATCCACACCATCACCAAAACCTTGGTAGGCCATGTCGATAAGTGGCGTAAAGCCTTGCTGTTTGGTCAGCGCCACCACTTTATCCCATTGTTCGGTCGTGAGATCCATCCCACTTGGGTTATGGCAGCAGGCGTGCAGTAACACGACATCGTCTGCACCGATTTGAGACAGGGCTGTTAACATCTCATCGAACTTTAATGACTTAGTATCATAGTCATAGTATGGATACGTTTTAACCGTAATCCCCGCCGCTTCGAACAGACCCACATGATTTGCCCAGGTTGGATCGCTCACCCACAGCACCGAATTGGGATTACAGCGTTTGATAAAGTCACCGGCAACACGAAGGGCGCCAGTACCACCTGGGGTCGATACGGTGCGAATACGATTAGCGAGAATCGCGCTGTGATCTTCGCCGAAGGCAAGTTCAGTCATTAAGGAATTGAATTTAGCTGAACCTGTCGGGCCGATGTAGACTTTTGTAGTTTCGGTATCTAAACGGAATTTCTCCGCTTTTTTCACGCAATTAAGGATGGGGGTGTTGCCCGCAGGATCCTTATAGACGCCGACACCTAAATCGATTTTTTGTGGGTGAGTGTCTTCGCGGTATTGTGTCAGCAGGCCGAGGATTGGATCCGCAGGCATTGCGATCAGAGAATTAAACATGGTTCCATCTACCTTTATGATTATTTAGCAAGAATGAGTTAGCAACATCAAAAATGGCATGTGATATGCGTTATTTTCCTTTAAAGCTAGAATAGCGTGTAAAGATCCCTAATTTAAAGTAAAAACTGTAACTAACGGCTAACTAAACTGGCAAAAAAGCCTGCCAAATTTGGTCGAAAATCACTAATTTGGCCTTAATAATGTGTATTTTTGTCATTTTTAAACTGCTTAGAACCATTTTTTAGCGTTAAAACCCATTTATTATAAAAAAACGGTTGAATCCTTTGCCACTATCGGTAATTTTATAACGACGAAGCACCAACAAGGCCCTTAATCTCCTTTTATTTGTAACTCTAACTTGACGCCCTCGGTTGACCTACAACCGCGTTGAGTTGTCAATTTACGTATTCAGCCCGCGTATCTAGTGATAACGCCATAAGAGAAAGAAGATTTATTCATGAAGCAATTACGTCTTGAACCTGTTGTGCAAGTCAGTGGTGAAGTCAACATTCCTGGCTCGAAAAGTATTTCTAACCGCGCCTTGTTATTAGCGACCTTAGCCAAGGGTACGACCACACTGACCAATTTGCTTGACTCCGATGATATTCGCCATATGTTGGCGTCGCTAAAACAGTTAGGTGTCGATTACCGCTTATCGCAAAATAATACCATCTGTGAATTGACGGGTTTAGGTGGCGTGATTTCATCTGATACCGCTCAAACCCTATTTTTAGGCAATGCGGGTACCGCCATGCGTCCATTATGCGCCGCGTTAACCTTAGGTCAGGGCCAATTTACCCTAACGGGTGAGCCGCGAATGGAAGAGCGTCCGATTGGCGATCTCGTCGATGCCTTAAGACAACTCGGCGCTAATGTGGACTACCTTAAAAATGAGGGCTTTCCGCCACTGACCATCAACGCGACGGGCTTAAGTGGTGGCAATGTTGAAATTGCAGGGGATTTATCGAGTCAGTTTTTAACGGCACTATTAATGGTGGCGCCCCTTGCTAAAGACAGCGTCAATATCCATGTAAAAGGTGAACTGGTATCAAAGCCTTATATCGATATTACTCTGGCACTGATGGCGCAATTTGGGGTTAAGGTGATTAACCATGACTACGCCCGCTTTGAAATCCCCTCAGGTCAACAATATGTATCACCGGGTAGAGTGTTAGTTGAAGGTGATGCTTCGTCTGCTTCGTACTTTTTGGCGGCAGGCGCCATTAAGGGCGGTGAGGTAAAGGTGACTGGGGTTGGCCGTTTAAGTATCCAGGGTGATGTTAAATTTGCCGATGTGCTCGAAAAAATGGGCGCCGATATCGAGTGGGGTGATGATTACATTATTGCCCGCGGCGCCCCCCTTAAGGCGGTGGATTTAGATATGAACCATATTCCCGATGCGGCGATGACCATTGCTACCGCGGCACTGTTCGCAGAAGGCACGACCACTATTCGTAATATCTATAACTGGCGGATTAAGGAAACCGACCGCTTAGCGGCGATGGCAACAGAATTACGTAAAGTGGGCGCGTTAGTGGAAGAAGGGCACGATTATATTCAAATCACCCCGCCGGAAACACTCAATACTGCGGAGATTGATACCTATAACGATCACCGCATGGCGATGTGTTTTTCGATGATGGCCTTTGCCGATTGTGGCATCACGATAAACGATCCTGACTGCACCTCAAAGACCTTCCCAGATTACTTCGCCCAGTTTGCGCGTCTGCACGCCTAAATTCGGCATCCTTAAGAAAAGTTTACAAAGCCGCTGCTTAGCGGCTTTTTTACTTCATAAAATTTCCACGGATTTTATTTGTAATTTATTGTACAATGCGGCGCGCTCATTTTCGGGGCTCAATCAATGAACTCACGGATGATGATTATTTTTTGCGGAGGAAAATATGTCTGAAAGGGCTCCTGTAGTCACAATCGACGGCCCAAGCGGTGCTGGTAAAGGGACAATTAGCCAATTGTTGGCTAAGAAACTTGGTTGGCAACTTCTTGATAGCGGTGCAATTTACCGAGTACTTGCGCTAGCCGCAATTCATCACAATGTTGAACTGGAAAATGAAGAATCCATTACCTTGCTCGCGTCACACCTTGATGTGAAATTCCTCACGGGTAATGATACCGATCCGGTTCAAGTGATTTTAGAAGGTGAGGATGTCACCACAGCGATTCGTACCCAAGAGTGCTCAAATGCTGCCTCAAAAGTTGCGGCCTTCCCAAGGGTAAGGGAAGCGCTATTACGCCGCCAACGAGCCTTCAGGGCAGTACCTGGATTAATCGCCGATGGCCGTGACATGGGAACAGTTGTTTTCCCTACGGCATCGGCTAAATTATATTTGACTGCTTCAGCTGAGGAACGGGCCCAAAGACGCTATAATCAGTTGCAGGACAAGGGCTTCGATGTTAATATCGAGCGCCTTTTAGCTGAGATTATCGAACGTGATGACCGCGATATGAATCGACCTGTGGCCCCTTTGGTCCCAGCCGAAGATGCGCTCATTATCGATACCAGTGACAAAAGCATTGACCAAGTACTTGAGCTCGCGCTCAATTACATCAACGAAAAATTATCCAACGTTAACTAAGTATTTTTAGCTAAGTTATTGACTGGATAGGCATTCGTATTATGGATGATACGGATTATTTGACTGACTCCACGTCTAGGATTGACTGTGGTTTATTACATTAAAGTAACTTAAACATGACTGAATCTTTTGCTGATCTATTTGAACAATCCCTTCAAACTCTGGAATTCCGTCCAGGTTCTATCGTTCGTGGTACTGTTGTTGCTATCGAAAACGGTATGGTACTGGTTGACGCGGGCCTGAAGTCTGAAAGCCCAATCCCAGCTGAACAATTCAAAAACGCTCAAGGCGTTTTAGAAATCGCAGTGGGTGATGAAGTTGACGTAGCTCTTGACTCTGTTGAAGATGGCTTCGGTGAGACTCAACTGTCTCGCGAAAAAGCGAAACGTCACGAAGCTTGGATCGTTCTGGAAAAAGCTTACGAAGATGCTGAAACTGTAATCGGTATCATCAATGGTAAAGTGAAAGGCGGTTTCACTGTTGAATTAAACGGTATCCGTGCCTTCTTACCAGGTTCTCTAGTTGACGTGCGCCCAGTTCGCGACACCGCTCACTTAGAGTACAAAGAATTAGAATTCAAAGTTATCAAACTAGACCAGAAGCGTAACAACGTTGTTGTTTCTCGTCGTGCAGTTATCGAATCAGAAAGCAGCGCTGAGCGTGATGCACTGTTAGAAAACCTGCAAGAAGGTCAAGCAGTTAAAGGTATCGTTAAGAACCTGACTGACTACGGTGCATTCGTAGATTTAGGTGGTGTTGACGGTCTATTACATATCACTGATATGGCATGGAAACGCGTTAAACACCCATCTGAAATCGTCAACGTTGGTGACGAAATCAACGTTAAAGTTCTGAAGTACGATCGTGAGCGCACTCGTGTGTCTTTAGGTCTGAAACAACTTGGCGAAGATCCATGGTTAGAAATCAGCAAACGCTACCCAGAAAACACTAAGTTAACTGGTCGCGTAACTAACCTGACTGACTACGGCTGTTTCGTTGAAATCGAAGAAGGCGTTGAAGGTTTAGTTCACGTTTCTGAAATGGATTGGACTAACAAGAACATTCACCCATCTAAAGTGGTTAACTTAGGTGATGAAGTTGAAGTTCTGGTTCTGGACATCGATGAAGAGCGTCGTCGTATTTCTCTTGGTCTGAAGCAATGTAAGACCAACCCATGGGATGACTTCGCAACTCGTTACAACAAAGGCGACAAGGTTTCTGGTAAGATCAAGTCAATCACTGACTTCGGTATCTTCATCGGTCTTGACGGCGGTATCGATGGTTTAGTTCACCTGTCTGACATTTCTTGGAACGGTACTGGCGAAGACGCAGTTTCTGAATACAAGAAAGGCGACGAAATCCACGCAGTGGTTCTTTCTGTTGACCCAGAGCGTGAGCGTATCAGCTTAGGCGTTAAGCAAACTGAAGACGATCCATTCAACGCTTACTTAGCTGACAAGAAGAAAGGTACTATCGTAAACGGTACTGTTTCTGCTGTTGATGCTAAAGGTGTTACTGTTGAACTGGCTGACACTGTTGAAGGTTACATCCGTGTAGCTGACATCAGCCGTGAGCGCATCGAAGATGCATCTACTGTTTACGCAGTAGGTGATGCTATCGAAGCTAAGTTCATGGGTGTTGACCGTAAGAACCGTTCTATCAGCCTGTCAATCAAAGCGAAAGACGAAGCTGAAGAAAAAGAAGTAATGGCGACCTTGAATAAACAAGAAGACGCTGTTATTAGTAATGCTATGGCTGAAGCGTTTAAAGCAGCTCGCAAATAATCGCCTGTTGTTTGGGGAGTTTTCTCCCCTTTAAAGGCGTCTGTGTTTGGCTTGATAATAGGGGATAGCAAGGATGACAAAATCCGAACTGATCGAAAAACTCGCCACCAGGCAGTCGCAGCTGTCGGCGAAAGAGGTTGAAGGCGCAATCAAAGAAATGTTGGAGCAAATGGCAACAACATTAGAAACCGGAGATCGTATCGAGATCCGTGGCTTTGGTAGTTTCTCGCTTCATTATCGTGCTCCGCGTACTGGTCGCAATCCTAAGACTGGATCTTCAGTCGAGTTGGAAGGTAAGTATGTCCCGCACTTTAAGCCAGGCAAAGAACTGCGCGAGCGTGTTGATGCAATCAATGCGTAATTAAACGTCTCATAAAAAGCCTCCGAAAGGGGGCTTTTTTATACCTAATGCAAGGCAATGCTGGTCAGCCCTGCAAAATTCTTGGATAATCATTCCATTGCACAGGTTCAAGGGAGAACGACGTGAAATCTTTTGTCGCAACCGTCATCGTGGCGCTGTTATTTATTGTGGCCTTAATCTTTGGTGCGCGGAATGAACAAGTCGTGACCATCAGTTACTTTGTGGCCCAGGGTGAATTTCGTTTACCTGTTGTGTTAGCGGTAGTGTTTTTTGCAGGCTTTATGCTGAGTTGGTTAGTCGCAAGCTATTATATCGTCAGACTTAAATTCGCGTTGGCGAGCACTAAAAAGAAATTGAACGCACAACTTGCCAAAACGACCCAATGTGTAGACGTCTAATATGCTAGAAATCCTCTTCCTGTTGTTACCGATCGCCGCCGGCTATGGCTGGTATATGGGGCGACGGAGCATTAGGCAGAACCAAACTAACCAACGTAAGCAAATGAGCCGTGATTATTTCACAGGGCTTAACTTTCTGCTTTCTAACGAATCTGATAAAGCAGTAGATCTGTTTATTAGCATGCTAGATGTCGATGATGAAACCATCGATACCCATTTATCCTTAGGTTCACTTTTTCGCAAACGGGGCGAAGTGGACCGTTCTATTCGAATCCATCAAAATTTGATTGCAAGGCCTTCGCTGACCAATGAGCAGCGAGATATCGCCATGATGGAACTGGGTAAAGATTACCTTGCGGCGGGATTTTATGACCGCGCCGAAGAGATATTCTTAAATTTGGTGAGTCAGGACGATCACAGTGAAGAGTCAGAAACCCAGCTTATTACGATTTATCAGGTTATTAAGGAATGGCAAAAAGCCATTGATATTACAAGGCGATTAAGCCGTAAGCGTCAGCAAGCACTTAAACCCACAATTGCGCATTTCTATTGCCAGCTAGCGGATGAAACTAGTGATGAAGCTGACAAGATAAAATTACTGCAACAGGCTTTGAAACAAGATCCAAACTGTGGTCGAGCACTGTTAACTCTGGCCAAAAAATTCCTCGAGATGAAGGATTATACCCAGTGCAAATCCATGTTAATTGCGCTTAAACAAGCTGATATTGAGCTCTTTGCCGATGCATTGCCTACCGCCAAACAAGTGTTTCGCGACACTGAGGATAAAGAGGGGTATCAGGAATTATTGGCGGGTGCTATGGCCGCGGGGGCGGGCGCATCCGTTGTGGTTGCACTGGCGCATCACTTGATTGCTCAAAACGATATCAAAGCTGCTGAAACCATGGTGCTTGATGCGCTTTATCGCCATCCCACCATGAGGGGCTTCCAACATTTAATGCAGCTTCATTTAAGCCAAGCAGAGGAGGGGCAAGCGAAACAAAGTTTAACTATGCTTGAGCAACTCGTAGAACAACAAATTAAATTCCGTCCTAGTTACCGTTGTAAAGATTGTGGTTTCCCCTCCCATAGCCTTTATTGGCATTGCCCCTCGTGCAAGCATTGGGGAACCATAAAACGTATTCGCGGTTTAGACGGTGAATAACCCATTGAAATACCCTCGTTAGTGTAAAACCCGTTGGAGAGATGATGACGACTAAACCTATCCTCGTAGCACTTGATTACGATAATAAAAACCAAGCATTAGCACTGATAGACCAGCTCGATCCCAACATGTGTCGCCTCAAAGTGGGTAAGGAAATGTTTACCCTGTTTGGTCCACAATTAGTCAAAGATATTCACGACCGTGGCTTCGATTTATTCCTCGATTTAAAATTTCACGATATTCCTAATACTGTGGCCAAAGCTGTCACAGCAGCGGCTGAGCTTGGCGTTTGGATGACCAACGTCCATGCCAGTGGCGGTCTTGCGATGATGGAAGCTGCCAAAAAAGCATTACAGCCCTATGGCAGCGATGCGCCAATGCTGATTGCAGTAACGGTATTAACTTCAATGAGCGACGATGACCTTAAATTAATCGGTATTGATGTGCCTGCATTTGAGCACGTACAACGTTTGGCTAAACTGACTCAACAAGCAGGTCTGGATGGCGTAGTGTGCTCTGCCCAAGAGGCAACTGTACTTAAGACGTTATTAGGTCAAGACTTTAAATTGGTGACACCTGGTATTCGTCCCGTTGGAAGCGATGTAGGTGACCAACACCGAGTCATGACGCCACCACAAGCGATAGCGGCGGGTTCCGATTATTTAGTAATTGGTCGTCCTATCACTAAAGCAGCAGATCCATTAGCAGCTTTGCAGGCAATTCATCAATCTTTAGCTTAATGCCGCTTTTGGGCATTAAGCCTGCGTGACAAAATAATAAGGAGATCCCATGCAGCAGACTTCATTAATTAATTACCAAGGCCAAAACGTAGTCGTGGTAGGCGGTACCAGCGGTATTAACCTGTGTATTGCTATTGAATTTGCTAAGGCCGGTGCTAACGTTGCTGTGGCAAGCCGTAGCCAAGATAAAGTGGATGCGGCAGTTGCTCAGCTAAAACAAGCCCATCCCGAGGGACTGCATTTTGGTGTGAGTTTCGATGTGCGTGATTTGGCCGCCGTTGAGCAGGGTTTTGATAATATTGCCAAAGCATTTGGGTTAATTGATGTGTTGGTGAGCGGCGCTGCGGGTAACTTCCCTGCGACAGCGGCTAAGCTTTCAGCCAATGGCTTTAAGTCAGTGATGGACATCGACCTTTTAGGGAGCTTCCAAGTGCTTAAAACCGCTTATCCACTGATGCGTCGCCCACAGGGAAATATTATTCAGATTTCTGCACCGCAGGCATCAATCGCTATGCCAATGCAGGCCCACGTGTGCGCAGCGAAAGCTGGTGTTGATATGTTAACCCGTACCCTTGCTATCGAATGGGGCTGTGAAGGTATCCGCATTAACTCTATTGTGCCAGGACCGATTTCAGATACTGAAGGTTTTAACCGTTTGGCACCCAGTGAGGCCTTGCAGCAACAAGTGGCTAATTCTGTGCCATTAAAACGTAATGGTGTTGGTCAAGATATTGCAAATGCGGCCTTATTCCTTGGCTCGCAGTACGCATCTTATATTACGGGTGTAGTGTTGCCCGTTGATGGTGGTTGGTCATTAGGCGGTGCAAGCGCGGCGATGACGACATTGAGTGACATTGCACAAAAGACTGGTCATTAATTTTTTTAAAGATAGCGGGTGAAAATCCATGGCTAATGCATTACAAGAGCAGCTATTGAAGGCTGGACTTGCCAGTAAACAAAAAGTACGTGATGTAAAAACCCAAAAGCGTCGCGACAAGAAATCCCGTGTGGATGATGGCTCAAGTGCTTTTAAGCAGGAAATTGCCGAACAGAAACGTCTGCAAGCCGAAAAAGACAGAATACTTAATGAACAGCGTTTTGCCGAAGCGTCGGCCCGTGGTCAAGTTCGTGGCTTAGTGACTGAATTCACGAAGTTTGCGATCACTATACCCACACATGCTGAGATTAAGTTTAACTATACCCTCGAAAATAAAATTTACGCTGTGTATATCGACGACAAGATCCAGTCTCAGCTGCTGAAAGGTCAATTAGGCATTGTGCGTTATGAGGATAAAAGCTATCTGGTGCCGCATAAACTGGCTGAGCGTGTTAACTTACTCGTACCACAATGGTGTGGCTATCTGTGGCAAGCAGACGATAACAAGCAAGTTATTGAAGAAGACGACCCCTATGCCGATTACGCTATTCCCGATGATTTAATGTGGTAATGGCTTTTTCAGCATAGTTTAAATGCGCAGCTGTCTACTCCTTAGCTGTAATGGTCGATTGAGCGTGAGTTTTAGCCCGGCAATCAGTTACATTTATTTTTAGATTAAAAACCCTTAAAAAACATTTAAGGGTTTTTTTATGCCTTGCAAAAAAGATGGTCATCTCAATCTAAACAGATAATTGTACTGTGAATTTGTAATGAGATTGTTTTCTCCTTTGAACTGGTATAGATTGAAACAACCGTTTAAATCTCACGTTTACGAGTGATACTAATGAATCCCTACCAAGCTCCACTGACTGATATGCGTTTCTTACTGGAACAGGTTTTTGATGCGCCTACAACCTGGTCTCAACTGGCAGATATTGCTGAAATGGTCGATATCGACACTGCAAACGCCATTCTTGAAGAGGCTGCGAAAATCAGCTCTGAATTAATTCATCCGTTAAACCGTCCTGGTGATGAGCAGGGTGTATTGCACGATGGCGATAAGGTCATTACCCCCGACGGTTATACCTCAGTATATGAGCAATATTCCCAAGGCGGCTGGATTGGATTGTGTGGCGATCCCGAGTTTGGTGGTATGGGCATGCCAAAAATGCTGGGTGTGTTAGTTGATGAAATGGGTTATAGCGCATGTAACGCTTTCACCCTATATGGTTCATTAACGGCAGGTGCTGCGTTATGTATCAATGCTCATGGAAGTGAAGACCTTAAAGAAACCTATTTACCAAAGCTATACAGCGGCGAATGGTCTGGCGCGATGGACATGACTGAGCCTCAAGCCGGTTCTGACTTACGCAACATCCGCACTAAAGCTGTTCCACTCGATGATGGCAGCTACGCCATTACCGGCAGCAAAATCTTCATCACAGGTGGTGACCACGATTTAACTGATAATGTCATTCACTTAGTGTTGGCTAAATTACCAGACAGCAAGGGGATTTCGCTGTTCCTCGTGCCTAAAATCGCTGTAAATGCCGATGGCAGCTTAGGTGACGCGAATGGCGTAAGCGTGGGTTCAATCGAGCATAAGATGGGTCTTAAGGGATCTGCAACCTGTGTGATGAACTTCGATGAGGCAAAAGGTTATTTAGTTGGCGAGCCAAACCGTGGCCTGGTTTGTATGTTTACTATGATGAACTACGAGCGTTTAGCCATTGGTATTCAAGGGTTAGGTAGTGCGCAGGCGGCTTACCAAATGGCGGCCGATTATGCCAAAGAGCGTAATCAAGGTGTTGCTGCTGGCGGCTCACCCACTGGCAGTGATTCAGACCCCATTATCGTTCACGGCGATGTGCGTCGCATGCTGTTAACCATTCGCGCAATGACCGAAGGCGGCCGTGCATTATCGGTATTCACTGGTAAGCAACTGGATATCGCCAAATACGGTGAAGGCGAAGACAAAGCTAAAGCGGCCCGTTATGTGGGGTTATTAACCCCTGTAGCTAAGGCGTTTTTAACCGACCGTGGTTTAGATGCCACCATTATGGCTCAGCAAGTCTTTGGCGGTCATGGTTATATCCGCGAAACAGGTATCGAGCAATTAGTGCGTGACACCCGAATTGCGCAAATCTATGAAGGCACCAACGGTATCCAGGCTATCGACTTCCTCGGCCGCAAAGTGACAGGGGATAACCTGGCTGCGCTGAATGAATTTGTATCTGAAATCAAAGGTCAAATGCGTGAATTCACTAACGTTGATGCGGTTAACGTGGCTGCTGTTTGCGCCCGTTTAGACGCATTAGTGGATGTGGCTGAAACCATTAACGAGCATAAGACTCAACAACCTGCATTGATCAACGCTAGCGCTGTCGATTTCTTAGATGCCTTCGGTTATACCGTTTACGCTTACTTCTGGTTAGCTATGGTTGATAAAGTCGCCACACATGAGGACAGTATTTTTGTGGAGCAGAAAAACTTCCTAGCGAAATTCTACTTTGACAAATTATTACCAAAAGCAGATTTCCACCTAGCGCAGGTTCGAGCGGGTGATGACAGCACTATGGCGATGCCAGCAGAGTTGTTCTAACTTTATAAATCCTGCAATTTAATCCTAAAAAAGCACTGAATATTCAGTGCTTTTTTATAGTCATTCAAAAACCACTGCCTGTGCAATTAACGCTTCAGCAGGCGATGTTCCTGACATAGAATTCATCGGCGATAGGATTATCAGTTGCCGAGGATTTTTTCTTGTCGCTTTGCTATCGGATTCGTTTGAGTCGCTGGCTTAACCTCATTATTAGCCTTGCTCGCAGACCCCCTTGGCATTCCCTTTAACATGGCGCTGAGGACATTGGCAGTGACTGAGGTTTTAGGGGATGATTTTTTGCGTTCAGGGCTAATGCCATTTTCAAGGATGACGAACAATATTTCGTGTGCTTGATGAGGTTCAGAATGGTTCACTTCAGCTTGTTTACTGTCATTGAGAGACATAAAACCGGCTAAATTTGATACCCCCTGCATGGAACCTGTTTTTGCAAAAACCTTGTTTTTAAGTGGAGGGGTAGTGAAGCCGAATCGATACTTTAAGGTCCCACTGACACCGGACTTTGGCAAACGTTGTTTAAGCCCCCTAAAGCGTGGTTCCTTATCAATCAGTGTTAATACCTGAGCGATCTGCGCCGCACTCAGTAAGTTGTAACGGGAAAGCCCCGAACCATCAACAATATTGGCACTATTAAGGTCGATACCCAATTCGGTAAGAATTTCCCGCATCGCCGCCGCGCCGCGCTCAAAGGTGCCCTGACTTTGATAATGACGCTCACCAACGAGCTTAAACAAACTGTCGGCAATCAAGTTGTCTGATTTTAGTAACATAGTTTCGAGCAACTCGGTCAGTGGAGCTGAGCGATGACTGGCGATAACTTGGGTTTTAGCAGGAAGGTGAGTGCCTATTTTAATTTGTCCGGATGTTAATCCGTTGATTTTAAGAAGGGACTGCACACTGTCTTTGGCAAATTTCTGTGGATCTGTTATCGCAATCGCAAGTGGCAGAGGTTGAGTGTGAGAATAGCAACCGCGAAGTTGATACCGATTTTGTCCTAGTGGGAGCAGTGCTAACTTACAAAATTCATCGTCTATTTGGTTTGAATACGTGGCTTCATTATCAACATTAACGCCTGCACTCGATGCTCTAAGTGTGACCTTGGACGTAGGCGCTGCTGGTTTGTTTGCATTTGTTTTGATTTGCTGAGGCAAAAATTCACCATAGACGCAGTTTTGATCGATGATAAAACGGGAAACTGGGGCGGCAAAACAGATCCCCAAATCATCCCATACCCAGCCGGGCGCCTGTAATTGCTCGTTTGTATCGCCGATGAGGATGACATTCCCATTGATACGATGGATCCCTTGTTGACTTAAATGGGCAAAAAGCGCATTTAGGTCCTCCCGTAACAGGGTGGGATCGCCACTGAATTTAAGATACACATCCCCGGCAATTTGTCCCTGCCGTAGCGGCGCATTGGTTAAGAGTTGGGTTTCATATCGGTAATCATGCCCTAGGGTTGCTAACGCCGTGACGGCTGTGAGCACTTTTTGGGTACTTGCGGGAATGAGTAGGGTGTCAGCTTGTTTTTCTAACAAGATTTCGTTGCTGTTAGTGTCAATCGCAAGGATAGATACCTGCGATTGTGGTGGAAGCAACGGTAAAATCAGCTGTTCAAATTGACCTTGTTGCGATTGACTGTGCTTTGGTGCTTGGCCGTCGAAGGTGAATGTAGCCGATGAGGGTAAACTTAAAAATGTGCACGATACTAAAATGGCAGCCGAACTGACAATATTGAACCGATCAGACAATCGATTCTTGTTAACCCCAAAGATGCTGATTTTGCTAGCGGTCTGAACTGTCATCATCTTTTTCCATGAGACGATAAAGCCTTAAGGTAACAAAGAGTACTAATACAATAAATAGGGGGAGGATCAGTAACCCAAGCTGAGTTTTAAAATGGAAGATACCCCAAGCTAGTACCAGTGTGAGGGCGAGGGTCAATAATATGGGTTTATTCATGTAAGTGGTGCATCTCATTAATGGGCAATGGCAATGCCGCCGAAATAAGCGGTGTATTACGCTGAGTCTACGTTAAAATTTAAGCTTACGGGATGGCTAGAAAAGTTAAACGCGACTAAAAACCTGATTTTGTGAGCCAATTGGCAACTTAGTTTCCATAGTCGTGTTTAGCACTTGTATAGATTCATCCCTATAGCCTGATACCACAAAATCAGCTTGAATTTACGTTATCATGTTAAAAACATCAGTTGCCCTTTTCGTGCTCATTTTGGGATTTAGCGATAATAAATGCTCAAATTAACAGCAAAATAGTGATGTTTGCTCTGGGTTTTTGCCAAAACCTCTTGCCGAGTCTGAACGAAGTCGGTAATTTCTACCCCTTATGATTTTAGGATCCCAGGTAACCACAACTTATCATGCCTCATATTAGTATGCGCGGTCTGCCGCAGGCGGTCGTTGCAGAGCTTAGCCAAACATTACTGCAGTCTTTGGCGGCTATATGTAAAGGTAGTGCAGACAGTTTTACATTAGATTGGAACCCCAGCATCAGTTATCGAAATGGTCGTATTGATCAACGTTTTGTCCAAATTGAATTGCTTTGGTTTCCTGTCGATCCCGATATCCATTTAAAAGTAGAACAAACAATAAGACTGGCAGTGGCAGAAGCCTATCCAGAGATGAGTCATATAGTGGTGATGTTTCTATCACTCACCTCAAGTGCATCTTATAGAGGAAGTCAGCATGTTTAAAGGAGGATACCTTGCTCACTAAGCTTGGTGGAATAGCCGTTCAACCCGAGGCAGTAACTTGGTTACTCATGCCTTGCCGTTTTAAGGCGGAGTTGCTGACACGTATCGCAAATGCAAAGGACAGCATCTATATCGCGGCGTTATATCTTGAAGATGATGAAGCTGGGCGTGAGGTCCTTAGCGCGTTAATGGCAGCTAAGGCGAATAATCCGGCATTAGATATCAAAATCTTAGTGGATTTTCACCGTGCGCGCCGTGGACTAATTGGACACAAGGGCGACAGTGGTAATTACCTCATGTATCGCAGGGTGATGGCTGAGGCTCTGCATCCTATTGATATCATGGGCGTGCCGGTTAAATCCCGTGAATTTATGGGCGTGTTACACCTTAAGGGCTTTATCATCGACGATGCGGTGATTTACAGCGGTGCTAGCCTGAATAATATCTACCTGCAGCAATATGAAAAATACCGCTTTGACCGATATCATGTGATTGAATCCGCTGAACTGGCTCGAAGTATGCGGACTATGATCCAGCGACATATTATTGCCGACCCTGCAGTATCGTCACTTACTCAAGATGCGCAGCTTGAAGTTTTGCCGCCTAAAAACGATATCCGCAGCTATAAACAACGTCTCTCGAAGGCACAATACGAGTTTGAAGGTACCCGCACTGGTAATCGGATAACGCCACTCTTAGGACTCGGCCGTAAGCATAACCTGTTGAATAAAACGGTGATTGCCATGGTTGAAGAATCAAAAGAAGCGTTGTTTATCTGTACGCCTTACTTTAATCCACCCTATGTCTTAGTGCGTGCATTAGCTAAGCACTTACGCAAGGGTAAGCGAATTGATATCGTCGTGGGTGATAAAACGGCAAATGATTTTTATATTCCGCCTGAGAAGGAATTCTCCACCATAGGTGCGCTGCCATACCTCTACGAGCAGTCACTGCGCAAGTTTGCAAAGCGTCAGCAGTGGGCAATCGATAATGGTCAACTCAATATTCATCTGTGGAAGCACGGGGTGAACAGTTACCATTTAAAAGGTATCAGTGCCGATGGTAAACGCCATTTGATTACAGGTTCAAACCTTAACCCTAGGGCCTGGGCATTAGATTTAGAAAATGGTCTGTTATTACAGGATGAAAGCGGTTGCTGGAAAGCACAGTTTGAGGCAGAGCAAGCCCATATCCTCGAGCATACCCAAAGGTTATATCACTATAGCCAAGTGGATACTTTGCAAAACTATCCTGCGCCGGTTAAAAAAATCATGACACGGATCAGACGATTAAAAGCCGACTTTTTATTAAGACGCATCCTCTAGTTGCACTCGTCGTTGACGTTGTTTCAATAAAAGCCCATCCACTGATGGGCTTTTTTATGCTCGGACATTGAAATAATCTAGGAAAGGATTGCTGAAGGCCGTTAAGTGGCCGTGAACCGTGGCCTTATAAGCTTATAGCGATTTTCGATAGCACGCAGTGCAGTCGATTGCATGGCAGCAAAGCAAAGGATACACTTCGCCATCGAAAAAACCGGCCTGTTTGTTTCGACAGCGCCATTGTCATACCTATGAGAGATTTGGCTGTTATGGCGTTAGCTCCCCACGCGGTTCATCGCTTATATGCATACCGCAAATCGTTGTCCACTAAGCCCTTTGGCGCCCGTGGAAAAAAACTGATTCGTTGTCACCTGTGTTTATTAGGGGAGCAATTTTGTACCTGTGCGCTGCGTCGTCAATTGCAGACACAGGCGAGCTTTTTGCTTGTTATGTACAACGATGAAGTGCTTAAACCGACCAATAGTGGCCGCCTAATTGCCGATCTCATCCCCGACACTCATGCATTTTTATGGAATCGTACCGAACCTCATCCTGAGCTACTTTCGTTATTAAAGTCTGACGATTATCAACCCTTTTTGGTTTTTCCTTCGCAGTATGCCGATAATGGTCAAGTTGTGTTAAAGCAAGTACCGATGGAATCGCTGCCAGTCGGTAAGCGACCGCTGCTGATCATGCTCGATGGTAGTTGGCGTGAGGCCATTAAGATGTTCCGTAAGAGTCCATATTTGCAGGATATTCCGATGTTATCCTTCGATCCCGACACACTGGCAACCTATGCACTGCGAAAGGGCAGCCATGATTTTCAACTAGGGACTGCGGAAGTTGCATCTCTGGCACTGGCGGCGATTGGAGAAGAGGCCAACGGTAAAGTGTTAAGTGCATGGTTCGATTTGTTCGTTGAATCGTCATTACTTGGCCGAAACCGCCGTTGTAGCGAAGATATCTTGCCGATTGATACCTTTACCGATGCCTTAGAAGCGGCGTACAGTGAGGCACTGTTAAGTTAACAAACGTGCGGTATGAATGATTAAAAAGGCGAGTATTAGCCATAATACTCGCCTTTTATATGGAATAAAGGCTGCACATTTAGGAGTGCTAATACAAAATAATGACTTTGGGTTTTCAGATATGCTCAGTTTAACATGGGTTCATTTTTCCCCCCAACCGTGCTGCATTTGACTTCTACCGTGTAAATCTTAATCGAGAGTCAGTTTAATTCTTCCGTTAAATTCTATACAAAACGCATATCACAAGCTCAGTGTTATACGAAGGTGAAACAGGCTCTATAGCGTTTTTAATGCGGCCTTTGGAATCTAACTCAGTGAGTTATTTTACTTTGTATACATCACAAATCATTGAGACGATGGATTTTTAGGTTTCAATTTTCTGATACTTTGCCTTACACTGAATTTGCATTGGTTCACAGGATGTTACCTCGAGCCGACTAAAATCCGTTAAAAACCGTTTAACCCCACACGTGTGTTGAGCTGGTTCCATCGTCTTTAGAATGCAGGATATGCATATGCCTCAATCTTGTGTAAGTAGTGATGTTTTTGTTTCACGACGCCTATCCTTCCCACTTTACCTTAGCGGTATTGTGCTCTTATGTCTGTCAATCAGCTCCTGTGGTAAAACCGAGGTTAAAATATCCCCGAAAATGGTGGTGGTCGAAAAGGTTACCACTGCCACGGTTCCACTTTATGGTAACTATATTGGGGTAACGCAGGCCTCCTTAGATGTTGAAGTTCGCGCCCGAGTCGATGGTTTTGTCGAAGAAAAACGTTTCGTCGAGGGGAGTGCCGTTAAGGCAGGTGAGTTACTCTATCAAATCGATAATAAACCCTATGTGGCTGTGGTGAATCGTCTTAAGGCAAAATTGTCGTCCCAGCAGGCGATTGTCGAAAAGGCTGAGCGTGACGTTAAACGACTAAAACCCCTCTATGAACAGGATGCGGCGAGCCAATTAGACTATGACAATGCGTTATCGGCCCTTGCACAGGCCCGCTCTAATTTGACCGCAAGCCGCGCTGAAGTTGAAGAAGCCGAACTCGAATTAAGTTATACCGAAATTAAGGCACCGATTGCAGGTCTAGTCAGCCGTTCTGAGGTGGATATCGGTGCCTTAGTCGGCAGTAAGGGGCAATCCCTATTGACTCGGGTGAAGCAGGTTGACCCGATTTATGTCAGTTTCAATATGTCGGCGCTCGATTACCTTAACGCCCAGCGCCGCCTCACCAGTTATTCGGCCAAAAAGGAAGCGGAAGTCGAAGGTAAGGCCTTAGCAGGGTTTGTGCGGATCACTCTGCCCGATAACAGTGAATATCGCTATTTAGGGGATGTGAGTTTTACTGATCCCCAAGTGAACCCGAATACAGGCACTTTCGAGGTGAGGGCGATTCTGCCTAACCCAGAGAAAGAACTTCTGCCTGGTCAATACACGAATGTGCGGATCAAATTATCCGAAGTCCCCAATGCCATTGTTATCCCACAAAAGGCGACTCAGGTCGATCAGGGCGGGGTCTACGTCATGGTTGTGCTTCCCGATAACACGGTAGAGCGGCGGTTTATTGTGATTGACCATCAAGGGATAGAAGGTGTAGTGGTGAAAAGTGGCTTAAAAGCGGGTGAGATGGTGATAACCGAAGGCATGCACCGTGTTCGCCATGGGCAAATTGCAGAGCCGCTAAGTGCCAAGGAATATGCAGAGAAGCAAGATGAGCTCACCAAAGCCGATGCGCTGAAGAGCCAAGCCTTGGAGCAGAAGAAGCAGGAGCAAAAATAATGGCGCAGTTCTTTATCAGTCGTCCCATTTTTGCCAGCGTGATCTCCATTGTGATTGTTCTACTTGGGGTGATCGCGATGTTTAAATTGCCAGTCGATCAGTACCCCTATATTACACCGCCGCAGGTGACAATCTCAGCTTCCTATCCTGGTGCTAGCTCAACAACGGCGGCCGAATCCGTAGCAACACCGTTAGAACAGGAGGTCAACGGTGTGCCAAATATGATTTATATGAGCTCTAAAAGTACCAACTCGGGTGGCACTAGCGTGACCATCACCTTCGATGTGGGAACGAATGCGGATCTGGCTGCGGTGGATGTACAAAACTCGGCGCAGCAGGCCTCGGGTGGATTACCCATCGATGTGCAAACCGAAGGGGTGACCGTCTCTAAGGATTCATCGGTCGAGCTTCTCAAACTTGCGCTCACCTCGGACGATGAAAGGTTCGATGAAATCTACTTAAGTAACTACGCCACCATCAATATTGAATCGGCATTAAGGCGTATCCCTGGTGTGGGGCGCACCCGTAATACGGGATCGCGTAGCTATGCTATGCGAATTTGGCTAAAACCCGATGCCATGGCGGGCTACAGCCTAACCACATCCGATGTGATAAGTGCCATTAAAGCTCAGAATAAGGAATCCCCCGCGGGCACCATTGGCACTCAGCCCAATAGCGATGACATCAGTTTAACTTTGCCCATCAGCGTGGCTGGGCGTTTAAGTTCGGTGCAGGCATTTAATGAAATTATCGTCAGGGCCAATCCCGACGGTTCGATTATTCGCTTAAGGGATATTGCGGGGGTCGAATTAGGCTCGTCAGCCTACACACTGCAATCCCAACTTAATGGTCAAAATGCCACGATTTTACAGGTCTATTTGTTGCCTGGAGCCAATGCACTAGAGGTGACCCGTAAAGTCAAAGAGACCATGACTGAGCTGTCACAAAAGTTCCCTCAGGGCATAAAGTGGGAGGTATTTTATGATGCGTCGATTTTTATTCAAGAATCCATTGATGAAGTAATCCACACGCTGATAGAAGCACTGGTGCTTGTGGTCTTTGTGGTGTACCTGTTTTTACAGAATGTGCGCGCCACTTTAATCCCCGCCATAGCGGTGCCCGTCTCATTAATTGGCACCTTAGCAGCGATGCTTGCCTTTGGCTTTACCATTAATACCGTTAGTTTACTCGCCTTAGTGTTAGCCATTGGTATTGTGGTCGATGATGCGATTGTGGTGGTCGAGAATGTGGAGCGGCTTATCCATGAAAAGGCAATGTCTGCGATGGAAGCTACACGCCATGCGATGAAGGAACTCTCTGGTGCTTTGGTTGCTACCAGCTTAGTGCTCTGCGCGGTATTTGTGCCTGTATCATTTTTAGCGGGGATCACGGGCATTATGTACCGCGAATTTGCGGTGGCGATTACGGTGGCGGTACTGATTTCAACCCTAGTCGCGCTCACGTTAAGCCCCGCGCTGTGTGCGTTATTACTTAAACCGGGTAAAGCGCCTGAGAAAGGCATCTTCCATTGGCTTAACACTAAACTCGATATAGGCACCAATCAGTATGTCGGCTTGGTTGCTTTGACCAATAAATACGCCAAACGCAGTTATTTAGCGTTTATCATCATGTTTGGTGGCACTTATTTTATTATGTCCCATCTGCCGAGCAGTTTTATGCCGGATGAAGATCAGGGGCGTTTCTTTATCGACATGACCTTGCCTGATGGTTCTACGGTTAATCGGACTGAAGCGATTTTGAAAAAGGCGGAGTACTATGTGCGGGCAAATCCTGCCGTAGCTTACTCCTTTACGCTCGCAGGGGAAAACCGTCGCTCCGGCGCTAACCAAGCAAATGGTCAATTTGAAGTGGTGTTAAAGCCATGGGCCGAGCGCGAAGAGAGCAATGCCACAGTGCAATCGGTGATGAAGGAAATTGACCGCGATCTAAAAAATGTACTCGAGGCGGAATTTAATTTGTATTTACCTTCGGCCGTACCGGGTCTCGGTAATGGTTCTGGGGTGGAAATGCAACTGCAAGACACCTCGGGAACCCATTTTGAAGGATTAATCGAGACGGCCAACGAGTTAGTTGAACAACTAAAACTTCAACCCGAAGTAGCCAATGCAAACGTGTCACTGCAAAGTGCGATTCCACAACTGCATTTATCCGTCGATGAAGCTAAGGCGATGGCGATTGGCGTCAACGTGGGTGATATCTACAGTACGATTAAAACCTTAACGGATTCTTCTACTGTCAATGATTTCAACCTCTTTGGCCGTGTTTATCGGGTAAAAATTCAAGCGGAAGAAAGCTACCGTCAGTTCCCGCATCAAATTAAAGATTATTATGTACGTTCTTCGAGCGGTGCCATGGTGCCCATTGGGGTATTGGCAAAATACGATTATACCGTTGGGCCCTCATCGGTCACCCATTACAATCTGTTTTCCAGTGCTTCTATCAATGTCACTCCGGCCACAGGCTATGCCACGGGTGAGGTGATCGAGGCCATTGAGCGAGTATCGCGTCCTATATTACCCGATGAATTTAAGTATGAGTGGACGGGCATTACCTATCAGGAAGTGCAATCGGCTAATCAAACGGGCATTGCCATCGGGCTTGCGCTGTTATTTGTATTTTTATTCTTAGCCGCGCTTTACGAGAGCTGGAGCATTCCCGTTGCGGTATTGCTTATTGCCCCCATTGCGCTGTTAGGGGCATCGGTCATTACTTTTGTGAGTGGCATGCAGACAAATCTCTTCTTCCAAGTGGCCTTTATAGCCTTGATTGGTATGGCGGCGAAAAATGCGATCTTAATAGTCGAATTTGCCAATCAATTACATCAGCAGGGTAAGACCCGCATCGCTGCAGCCCTTGAGGCCGCGACCATGCGTTTTCGTCCTATCTTAATGACCTCGATGGCATTTATTCTTGGGGTATTACCCTTAGTGTTATCTTCAGGCCCTGGTGCGGTGAGTCGTCAGTCAATTTCACTGCCCATTTTAGGGGGAATGCTACTGGCTACGACCATAGGGATTGTTTTTGTGCCCTTATTTTTTGTGACAATGTCGGGATTCAGTAAGAAGAAACATCTCAGTGAGCAAGCCTCGCAGGTATCACCTTCGATAGAGGAGGTTAGCCGTGGATAAATCTTGGTGCTCATTAATGTGGAATCGTGCCGATTACCATCGCAGCAATAACATTCTATTATCACCTTTGTTTATCGTAATGGTATCTGCCCTTGGCCTCACGTCCTGCGCGATGGGCCCCGACTACGAACGGCCCGAGCTGAATTTGCCAAAGCAGTATCAGCAGCCCATGGCAGGCAATGGCGAAGATCTGGTTGAAAGGGTTGATGCAACTGAAGTGGCGGCATTATCTTGGCGAAAGTTTTATCAAGATCCTGAGCTGATAAAATTAATAGAACATGCACTTAGCCGTAATTTAGACCTCAAAGTCGCTCAATCTCGATTGCTGGCGGCAAGATCGAAAATGACGGTTGTCGACAGTAATCTCTGGCCTGAAATTTCACTTAATTTAGGGTATGAACGCACGTTCGACAGTGCCGCGACCAATACGGATCCGGTGCCAGAAACTACCCTTGATCTTACCGGTGCGTTATCGTGGGAGATTGATCTTTGGGGAGAAAATCGCCGCGCCAGTGAGGCCGCGCAAGCGGACTATCTCTCTGAGGTGGAAAAACTCAGACTGATCTATGTCAGTCTTATTAGTGATATCGCGAGCCGATATTATGAGTGGCTCGATATCGAGCAGCGTTTTAGTATTTCGAGTAATACGGTCGCACTGCGTCAGAAGGAGCTTGAAATCGCGAAGTTAAGACATACCAATGGCGTGATTTCGGGCTTAGATGTGCGCCAAGCAGAAGTAGAATTACAAAGTACCAAAGTAACGCTGCCTAAGTTGGATTATGAAAGACAAAATAAAATCAACCAGTTGTATATTCTTCTTGGCGAATATGATTATCCCTTACCCCTTGCTCAAGGACTACCAGAAAATGTGGGACTGCCCTATGAGCTTAATGCAGGAGTACCGTCTGAACTGCTGAACTTGCGCCCCGATGTGAAAATATCCGAGCAGCAGATGATTGCTGCCAATGCTGAAGTTGGCGTTGCTAAGACGGCATTTTTCCCTAAATTTACAATTTCTGGGGTATATGGCCGCGAGAATAACCATTTGAAGGATATCTTTGACAGTGAAGGAGTGACATGGTCATTACTGGGTGGCGTCACAACTCCGATATTCAATCGTGGTAGGGTTGCAGCCAATTACGATATTGCCAACGAAGCTTCCAAGCAAGCGGTGTTAAATTATCGCAGCACGGTCCTTAATGCCTATTTTGATGTGAATGATTCCATCAATAATCTTAGGCGGGCAGAATTAGCAATCACATCGTTAAAGGAATTACTCATATCCACTCAAGAATATGCTCGATTGGCACGATTAAGGTATCAAAATGGAGTTGCGACTTCACTCGATTTGATGGATTCACAACGGCAGTTATTTAGTGCACAGCTTGCCTATAGTCAGATCTTACGGGATAAACAGTTAGCCAAAATTGCGCTATACCGAGCTTTAGGTGGAGGGCAAATAGAATAGTATCAAAGGAAATTCTAAAAAAGATAACGCATAGGAGAGCTAATCTTCCCTTGGCTTGAGATAATGGCGAAGGGATCTGGGATCGCTATGACCAGTACGCGCCATGATATACAAATGATCTCTATTATTTTCATGTAGTTGGGTAACACAACCACTTCGAAGACTATGGGCACCGTAGAAATGTGCGGGAAGTCCTGCAAGGGTGCAGTACTTTTTGATAATGCGGTAAATATCATCACCGTTCAAAAAACCACTGTTCGTTTGTAGAGTCATTTTGTGGTGCAGTTCCCACTGAGCAACCTTATAGGGTCTCAGGGATTTCCCATCCCGTGAGAGTGAGCGAAACAAATGTCCTTGGTTAATCTGACTTTCACTTAGCCATTCCTTAACCGCTTCATAGGCTGCATAGGGTTCAGTATCCGGTAGACTCTTCCATTCCTTCGCTCCTTGCTGGTTACTTTTTGAGAAGGGTAGTCGCACTTTGAGTTTGTCACGCATAAAACTTAAGTGTTGTACCTTAAGGTTTGCCAGTTCTGAACGTCGAAATCCCCCCTGCATTCCCAATTGAATAATGGCTTTATCCCGTGCTCGTGTTAGCGGATGAGGTTGTCTTTCTATTGCCTCAAGCAACATGGCCATTTCATCATACATGATGGGCTGTTGATCGTAATCCTGCACTAAACGTTGCTGATTTCGGCTGAGCCCCTTCATAACTCGCAGTACCAAAGGATGCTCAGTCGGGGAGGGGAATCCAGCTTGAATGTGATGATATCGAATTGCTGCCAGGCGTGAGGTTAGGGTTTGTTTTGAGAGTTGCACGCCGTTTTTTACTTGGATCAACTCTTTCTGGTAGCCAATAAACGAAATAATACTGCGGGGATCGGCAGGCAGGGCTTGTAGACCATGCGCTGAGCAGTACTGACAAAACTGATTAAAACTACTCTTATAGACACGTCGCGTATTGGCTGAAATTTCATATTGGGTTTCAGCGGCGGCGGTTAAAAAATCCCCCTGAATTGATAAGGGGAGTTTGGCTTCCTCGAAGTAAACATTTTCACCGTGTTGTTTGCTTTGAGTATGGGGATAAAGTGACATTGACTCTGGGTAATCTCGATCTTCTGCTGCAATGAATGCTTGCTGAGGTACTACTGAATTCGGATGTCGATTATGGGATGTCATAGCAGATGTTATTTAATGTACAGAGTAACAGGTAATACCTAAGGCTATCTTTAATCGTCTATATTTTTAAAACGATTATTCCTTGAACTAACCAAACAAAACCCAAGCTTTGGCTAAGTGTTAATTATATGGAAATCATCTACCCTCTACCAGTGATAATCGTTATTATCACTGGTAGATAAGTCATTAGTTTAAATTAAACCCAATAAGGTTGATATTTAATCAATATGTTCAGTGGGAATAGGGATAATAGTTAACGATAAATCACTTTACAGTCGATTTAGCAGTAAATGGATATGCATACTGTTATTGAAATAGTTGAAATAAACTTAAGGGCAAGCAGAGTCTAAAAAATTTATCTTTGGATATTCATTCTTTTTCTGGTTAATCATTCATCGCTGGCACTCGCGATGAATAAATTAGGCTAATTATTGGCTATATTCTGTTCTGCAATTATTTGGATAATTCAAGGAGAAGTATCGATAGAAGGAGGCTGGCAATTCTATGGTTAAACCATTTTATCAGGGTGCGCTCAGTTCTTGTTGTCATGTAGTACAAGTTTATGGTTGTTGAAAGTGACATCGGGCTAAAACTACATCGGATAGACTCTTTGAATTTGAACATATCATGGGTCAATCTACTCAGTTCTGCGTCAGTACATTACTTGCGCCGTGACCCACCATCCAAAAATCCATCGTCCGAATATTAACAAATCTCAGCAAGGAATTAATTGCCGTAGCCATACCGAATCAATCTCAGATGCTATTGCCAAGTTTAAGTTAATTAAATGGTTAAACCATACTATTGTTTTAGGGTTTGTTTAGGTATCATAGGCTAGATAATTAAAATGGATGCAGTGCATTTTATGAGCATAATTTCAGCTTTAAAATATCCCTGAATAGCCAGACTAGAATCGGCGGAAAAATGTTCGTGCATGATTCTGCTTAGCATCTTAAAGATGACTTTTTAAGTACATTAATTCCGACAACAAAAATCCATAACATTATGACCGAAAAAGCTAACGCTGAAAAAACTGCCTCTGTAACACAATGCTGGGTATATCATGGAAGGGCACCATCTTCTGGCAGGCGATTATTATTACTCGATAAATCGGAGTTAATTTTTGCGCTGCCTCTAGTTTACCGATTAATTCACCCCGTCAATACAACATCACGTATCGATTGGTTTAATCAGGATGAGAAATCAAAAACTGACTACAGTTTATTAATTGAACAGCTTAATTTATTAGTGAAGCAGCGTAAGTTAAATACCAATATTGACTCAATACTGCATAAAGTGAATCAATTATTAAATGGTTACTTTAGTGATTTGGGTTGGCGAATACTGCGTAAAGAGCTTTCACAGATTAAAAAAAGGCAGAAGAAATCCCATA